>CAZJQP010000005.1:0-115209 GCA_964548225.1 uncultured Blastocatellaceae bacterium
GCCGATGAGTGGCTTTGGAGAAAATTCATTTACACAGTTTATTTGACACCCTCAATTTATCAAATAAAAGTTGCCAATTTTTAATAATACTATTATCAAATCCACCAATTATTTTAGTGAAAACTCTTTGGAAATCATGTGAGAGTTCAACTTTCCATCCAAGTTCAAGTTTGTAGTCATTTTTTTCTGCAAAATCTTCCATTTGCTTAATAATTGCTTCATTACTCCTTGGCAAATAGTCAAAATCTTCTGTTACTTTACCTCGATACTTTCTAGCAAAAACCTTTGCTAGCTCATCTTGTGGGAATAAATCTTCTATTTCAAAATTACCCTCTCCTAAAATTTCGCTAATGCTTATAACTTTCTCTTTTTCATTTTTATAGAGATTATCTTTTAGGGATTTTTCTTTGTCACGTCCCGCTTTATCACCATCAACTAACACATAAGGAAGATTGTTTTCTCTTCCTGAAACTATACTGATAACGGTAGACATACCTTTCACACCACCGGAAGGTATAAACACAGTTTCTTTATTATTCTTGTATTCGCCTCTGTTTATAAGGCAATTCTTTATTAATTGTAAATAAACTTGGTCAGATGGTCCTTCAACTAAAATTGGCTGACAGCCTAACAATAATGTTTCAGAAATTGTTAAACCAATAGCCGCATGAACTGGATAAATAGATTTCTCCGCCGTTTTTTCATTTTTTCTTAAATCTGAAGAAACTACTGTCAATCCTTTTTCGTCCACAAAAACAGCTTTTACTTCTGATAAGTTATCAGGATTAACAAGAAATGGTGAATGAGTTGTATATATTAATTGATTTTGTTGTGATAAAGACGCAAAAAACTTTATCAAATCAATTTGGGCTATCGGATGAAGCGATATTCCAGGTTCATCTAATAACAAAATGCAATTTGAGTGATTATCTTCGCTCTCAACTAAAAATACCAAAAAGAAACTAAAAAACCATTGAAGTCCTCGACTTCTTCCCTCTAGTTCTACTTCTTCTGTTCGTATATCATCACTAACCCATATTCTAAAATGGTTGCCATCTGCTTGAAAACGAAAACGATAGTTTCCTTGTTTCCACCACTCTTTAAATTTCTGCGTTAATTGGGTTGAGGCAGATTGTAATAATATTTCTCGTTCTTTTTTCCTTTCTTTCTCAGTTTCGATTGTTGAAGAAGAAGGTCTGCCTCTCTCACCATAAAATCCCTGTTCTTCTCCTAATTCAAGAATTTCTTTAGGTGAAAGTTTTACAAAACTAAACAACACTCTGAGGCTTCTAGCTTTTGCTCTTTCCTTTTCGCCAAGGTCATCCCGCTTAAGATTATCAATAACGTGTGGAAGATATATTTCTGAATCTAAATTTCCATAGTCTGAGTAATATACAAAACGTGGAATTAAGCCAACTATATACTTGAGAATTTCGTCATCAATTTTAATGTCCTTTATTTCTTCGTCCACGAAAACAGCCAAATAGGTTCCATTATACTTACGTGAAATTTGAATCTGTTTGAATGCCTCCTTTTTCCTAGATTGGTATTTTTTACCAAATTGCCTTTTTATCTCGCTTGTTGTTTCATCGTCAAACTCAAAAATGGCAGAAATAAATATTTCTTCACCTTTAGTTGATTTATAATCAACATATTTTTTTCTTGGATAATCGTCTAAAGGAACTATAGGTTCATCGTTAGCAGGATTTAATTTCCACAATGCAAGCAATAGATTCGTCTTACCTGATTCATTAATTCCAACAAGACAACTACAATTATCAGTTTCAATCCAATCACTATTTTGAATAGACTTAAAATAATCTACCTTAAATTTAAGAAGTTTAGTCGTCATAATATATCTAATCTCTAATATTTATCGAGCTTTTCTATTTTGCGCGAAAATCTATTTGTGTCAAGTTCCCTTATTGCTGATGCCGTGCCTTGCTTATTTACAGCAAAAGCATTGAGCTAACATTTTACATCAGCTTTTCAAACAAATTAAACGACGGTTGAAAATATGATTTCAGGCGGCTTCAGCCGTCTTTCCGCGTTTCGCGGCGATTAGCCACGTTGCTTTAGCGCGTGGTCAGTAATTCGTGAGAAATCTTAGGGCGTTTTAACGTCCTTTTGTTTTGGCTTAAGCCATTTTCAAGCACGTTAAAACGCGCTCATTTTATTATTTTCGATTTAACCCACGCGCTAAAGCAACGTGGCTAATTGCGCCTTCGGCGAAAGCCTCGTGAACGAGGCTGAAATTTCACAATCATTTCTTGAAAGACGAGCTTCCAAAGGTGCGCCAATATTTCTATTCGCGCACTGAGAAAACCGTTTTGATTTCAAATTTTATAATCTAGACTTCCGCGAATAGCGAAAATTGTTTTACCGTTTGGAGCGATATTTCCGCAGGTTGCGGTTTATAATTTAGAATCAGGGCTTCGGTGATGGCGTTGCGGTTTTGTTCTTTGCCGCCGAAGTGGTAGAAATGTTCGGTGGTGGCGATTTGGTAGTTTTGCCAGATTGTTTGCAGATAGGCGTTGGCGCGATAGCGGTTGGCAAACCATGTCGAAACGATAAATTTTGCGCGTGAATTGTGCATCAGGTTTTCGAGTTCGCGTTCGTTTTCTTCCGTCCAACTGTCGAAATAATCAACGTGCCTGCCGATATACGGCGGGTCGCAATAAACCAAATCGTTTTCGCCCAAATCGGCAAGTGTGGTGCGGAAATCTTGACAGACAAATTCCCAATCGTTGTTTTCGATAAAAAACGCAACCTGTTTTATTTGATTGACGATTTTCGTAACGTAGCTTTGGGCAAATCTCTGCGGTTTATGACCGTAAGGAACATTGAAACCGAAACTTTTATTAAAGCGAATCATGCCGTTAAAGCACGAACGATTGAGGAAGAGAAAATCGAGCGGCGCGTGATGTTTATTAAATCTTTCGCGGACGGCGAGATAATGTTCCACACCTTTTTCGGAAAGAAGTTTGCCTTCCGTTTGGAGAAATTCTTTAGCAATGTTTGGGGTGATTTCGCCCGATTTGACGGCACTGTAAAAGTTAATAATGTGCGGATTATTGTCGGCAAACAAGGCTTTTTTCGGTTGGACATTAAAGCCGACCACGCCCGAACCCATAAACGGCTCAATCCATCTTTCAAATTTTTCAGCGGGCAAATTTTCGCGGATAAAGGAAACGAGTTTTGTCTTTTTGCCTTGAATTTTTATCGGCGGAACGAAGATTTTATGGTTATTATTCATCTGCTCTGAAATTTCCGGTTGTCGTTCTGAGTATAACATTTTCCGCAATCTGTGAATCGTCCATTCCTTTGAATTTCAGATAATCCCGAAGGTTTGTAATATAACGCGGCTTGCCTGTTTTGGTTATTGTGTCGGGAACGACAATCTTGCCGTAATTTATCCAATATTCGTCAAACCATTGTTCGCCCAATTTAGCGAAAGTTCCGTTGCCGTTCAGAATGTCTTTGATGTATGTAATGCTTCCGATATTTGCCGTGTTTCCGCTTCCGCGTTTATCGCTGGCAATGCGCCATTTCTCACAGGCGAAAAATTCAAAATCGCCGATAACTGAAGGAATTTCCTTGAGGTTTTCGCGGTTGTAGGTTTTGGCTTCTTCCAGATAAGTCAGAGCCTTTCGGGAATATAAAATGCCCAAACAGAAATGTCCGAGATATTGATTGTAGGGAAATTGTATGTTTTTTGTGCTGTTACGATTGATAAAATATTCGCCGTGTGAGCCGAGCGTAAAACCGTTGCAAAATGCCGGATTGCTCTCCAAACGATATGTAGTTTTCAAATCAACTGCAAATTTTATTTCAGAGTTGTCTTTGGCGACAAAAGAAACGTCGGGATACCAATTTTGCTTTTCGGCTAAAATGATTTCGTAATTGTATTGGTCGGCAAACTCCAAAAACTTTGAAAACAGATGAATTTCGAGAATTTTGGAAATGATTTTCGTATCGGCGGAAATCGTGTAAATTTTTTCAAAAACATCTATGAAACCTTTGATTGTCCATTGATTGTCAGAGGTAGAAACATAGTCTTTGAGCGTTTGCGCGAAAATTTGCAGTCTTTCGAGAAATTCTGTTTTGAGGTAAGATTTTTCGGCTTCGGTCATAGATTTATTTCAAATATATTATTTTTAAACGAACTTTCAAAGGTGCGCCGATATTTCGATTGGCACACTGATTAAAACGCTTTGATTTGCCCGCTTATTTTACTCTTTTGAATTTCAGAGCTTTAAGCTGTTGGTATGCCGCGCTGTTTTTGCCGATGTCTTTGTTGTAAAGAAAATAGGCTTTGATTAGCGTGATGAGATTCAAGATGCCCGTTTCGGGGTGATAGAGAATCGTGTCGCGCACTTCGCGGGCGTTTTTGGCTTCGATTTGGGCGATTTTCGCCGTGTTGTTTTTGGTTTCCATTGTGGCGAGTTTGGCTTCGAGCGTCGGGAGTTTTACTTCTTCCTCGTTTGGCTTGTAGCCGTCCGCTTTGGTTTGCAAAAGCGCAATCAGCGCGGCGAGATTGGCAATGTTATTGTCGTAGCTTTGCTGTGAAACCGAATGCGCCGATTTTGATTCGTCAATGTCGGGCGTTGACGGGTCATCAACCGGTGCATCTCCGATGCGTCTGCCTTGAAGTTTGCGGATAATCGTGGTCGCATTCTTCGTGAAAAGCGCGTCGTTGATATTGACTTTTATCGCGCCGGCGATGCGGGTGGCGAGCGTGTCAATGCCGTCAAACTCAGCGAAACGGATGTTGTCGGCATCAATTTCTACCGATTTTTTCGTATCAACTTCCGCCATTGCATTTTCGGCTTCGGTTAATTTGGCTTGCAAAGCCGCCAATAAAATAAGCGTTTGGGACGGATTATAAACCGCTCCGAGCGCGATGATGATGTTGATTGCGGTCGCAAAGTTTGCGACGTTTTTAGCGTGTCCTACTTCTGACATATAATACATACTCCAAATGTCTGAATTTGAAATTTGTTGAATTTCATCCGTTAAGATGCTTTAAATAGCTAAGATTTGCCTGCATTTTTTAAAGAATATCCTTGCCTAAATCTAAAAAAACCTGCATAATTACAACAGTTTTGCTCTCAGAGTATCTCCGGCGAGATGCGTCCGTTAAAGATTTATAAGCGACGGCTTTATTTGGGTTAGAGAGTTTGTTAGTAGTTTGAGAAGCAGTTTCTTGTTGTTTTTTACGGAAAAGTCGGGTGCGTCGCATTGCCGGAAAATGTGTTTAGACAATTTCTTTCAGCCTGCCTTTTGCTTCATAGGGTTAATCAATAAAAAATTTTAAGGATAAAAAATGAGCACAAAACTATATGTCGGAAATTTGTCGTTCAGCATTACGAGCGACGATTTGCAGGATTATTTTGGACAAGCAGGCACGGTTGAATCGGCGAAAGTCATTGAAGACCGTGATACGGGACGTTCGCGCGGATTCGGATTTGTCGAAATGGCTTCACAAGAAGAAGCGATGGCGGCAATCGAACAGTTTAACGGACAAGATTTTGAAGGCAGAAATTTAGTTGTCAACGAAGCTCGTCCGCGTGAAGAAGGCGGCGGCGGCGGAAATCGCGGCGGCTACGGCGGCGGCGGCGGAAATCGCGGCGGCGGACGCGGCGGCGATCGTCGCGGCGGCGGCGGCGGGAATTTTTCACGCTGGTAGTTTTTTAGAAGAAAGGGAGAAGGGGAGAAAAGGAGAAAGGGAGATTGGTTTCCCGAAATTCTTGTCTCCCTTTCTCCTTTTCTCCTCTTCTCCCCTTCTCAATTAAGTTTGCCGTTGAAATTTGCCAGCGCGACGACGATTTCATCAATAGTTGATTGGCGAACGGAAGTTTCGGCAACACCGTTGATGATGATTGAAAAAACGATTTTTTCGCCGACAGCGGTTGTAACATAACCCGAAAGCGCGGAAACTTGGTCAATCGTGCCGGTTTTGCCGCGAACATTGTTGGCGGCTTTGGTGTTTTTGAAACGGTTTCGCAAAGTTCCGTCAACTCCGCCGATGGTTAAAGATTCGTTCCAAGCCTGTGCGTAACGGCTTTTTGACATAAACGTATAAAGTTGGACAGCGGAATTAGGCGTGATGAGATTATGTCGTGAAAGTCCGCTGCCGTCATAAATCCGCACCGCATCCGAAGCGATTCCGGCTTGCGTCAGAAAATTTGAAACTATGGCGATGCCGCGTTCTGCGCTTGATAAATTCGGCTTTGTTTTGTCGCCAAGCTGTTCGCCGAGCGTCCAAAGAAGCGTTTCGGTGAACATATTTTGACTCGGTTTCATCGTTTTTTGCGCGATAATCGAAAGCGGCACGGATTCGATTTTGGCGATTTCAATCGGCGCAGTTTGCGACAAAACTTTCATTTTCGGGTTTATCAAACTATTTCTGCCCGTAATCACCACGCCTTTTTTTTCCAAACTCTGACGCAAAAGCGCGATAAACATTTCCGCCGGACGCGAAACGGCGATGTAACCCGTGTAAGTTTTATCGTTGGCGGGCATCGAGCCGGAAATTTCCAAAATATTTTGTTCGAGTTTTTTTGTAACTTTGAGGTTGCGCGGCGTTCCGTTTGCCGATGTTACGCAAGTATTTTGAATTTTGAAAACAGGACTCGCGGGCAAAAGCAAAACATTGCACGGCGCACCGACGGAACTCGATTTGACCGATAAATCAACCGAATTATTGTTGACATTCAAAGCCGAAATTTCCACGCCCCAATTCCATTGCATATCGTCCCATTCCCAAGTAAATGGTGTTGGATTTCCGCTGAAATAACTGTCATCGCCAACCAAATCACCTTCGATTTTTTTAACGCCCGATTGCACGATTTTTTCTGCCAGCGCGTCCAAACCTTTGTAATAATCGCCGTCGTAAAAAGCCGTCGAAAACGAAACATCACCGCGCCCGTAAATCGTCAAATTGCCTTTCAAATTTCCGCTTTCATCGGGCATCGCCGGCGCATAAACGCTGGTTGAAAAACGAAAATTCGGCGAAAGCCGCTCGATTGCCGCCGCGACCGTGTAGCTTTTCATATTCGATGCGGGCATAAAATATTTTTCGCCGTTTTGTTCGTAAATTGATCTGTTCGTGTTCAAATCAACGATTTTTACGCCGACTTGTCCGCGCTGAAGCTCGTTTCGTGCCAAAATGAAACGAATCTGACTTTGCAAAGCCGTCAAAGGTTGGTCATTTTGCGGTGTCGGCTTTGCCGAAGGCGTTCCGATAACTCTTACACGCTGATTTGTTTGCTCTTGTGCCGCTGTCGAAATGCCGAAATTTAAGGCGAAAATGGCGATTGCGAAAGTTAAAAGTGCGCTGATTTTTAATTGATTCGATTGTGTTTTCATTGGATGATTCGCAGTTTTTTCACCCTTGCTAACGCGCGGGTTTCTGCCTTTTATGAAAAAAAGGGCTGTCAGAATTATTCTCCGACAGCCCGATTTTTTCAAGGTGAAAAACGATTATTTTGCACCGATTAAAACATTTATATCGCTCTGCGGAACTTGTAAATCAAACGAAACCTGATTGCCGACAGAAGTAATTTTTACATTTTTAACCATTCTGCCATAAACCCTTTCGTCTTCGCGCTTTGAACCTTCAAGCATATCTCCAAAAACTTTAAGTGCGTTTAGTGAAGTTTTCAAACTCTCGGCGTTTTCCGCCTTCAAAGTTTTTGCCGTAACCGAAACAACCGTATTCTCGCCAACAACATTCATATAACCGAACATTTGCCGAATCGAAGCGATATTTTGTCCGAGTTCGTCATCACCGAGTTCGAGAAAACCCGCCGCACCTTTCGGCATATTGAGTGCGAAACTTCCGACAGCTGTAGGATTTTTGCTGACCATCGCCATCAAATCTTCATCAATTCCGGGTCGGTCGGTGTTTAAAGTCAATCTTACGCGGTCGGGCGTGCCGAAAGCTAAGGTCTTGGCATCATAAGCCGTTATCGCCATTTCGCCCGAAATTGCCGGAAAAATCATATTCATAACTTTCTGCAACATCGGATTTTTAACCGCTGTTTTGTTTTTCTGGATAATTTCCTTCGGCGAGAAAATATAAACCGTGCGATTGCCGATTTTTTCTTCGCGGTATTTTCCTTCGGACGCAAATTTCACGAGCGTCGCCAAAGAATCCGCATCGAATTTTCCACGCGCTAACACAACCGCTTCAAAATCAGTATTTGCGGGTGAAATTTCCTTTGCCGAAACGCCGATTGCCGTTTGGTCGAATTGGCGAATGTCTATGCCCGTTTTGGTTTTGAATTCATCAATTTTTGCGTTGATTTCATCAAGCATTTCTTTATTGCCCGACAGCATTTGCGGCAAAGCCGATGCGAAAAAGCGTTTTGAGTCCATTGTTACTATTCCATCCGAAGCCGGAAGCAAGGTAACGAGGTCATTGGCTTTTTTATTTTTACTATTGTCTGCAAATGCTGTGCTGACAAGGTTTAACATCAGTCCGAAGACGGTAAATAAAACGAATATTTTTGTTTTCATTAAAAATCCTCTGTTAGAAAAATCTCGTGGAAAGTATATCAAATAATAAAGATGTTTGAACAAGCCGAAAAAGTTGGCTGGTTTATTTTGTAAGTGAGAAATGAAAACTGGGAACTTGCTTTAAATGAAATAATTTTACTAATTGGAAGATGTTTCTTATTTCTTACTTCTCACTTCTCAGCTAATTCCGTAATTCCACAACGCGGACACACCAAAACTCTTTGCGCTTTGTCTGCCCATTTTGCCATTGCCTTGTTTGAAAAAATAGGCGTTTTGCTTTCGGCTTCGCCTTCGCGCATCAACCGCGAGTGCTTTGCCTTGATTTTTTTGTTTTGCTCCTTAATTTCGCGTTCACAATGTTTGCAAATCCAACCGAAACCATCGTTGTAAAAATCGTTTAATTCCATTTTGTCAAAACTGCCTGCCTGCAACAATCAGTTTTATTTTTTTTAGCCGTAGATTATCGCGGATATAAACACATTTTTTGATTTAATCCGCGTAATCTACGGCTAAAATTCCCAATTTAACCGCCCGCCGTCGCAGACGATTCCGAAATATAAAATCACTTCATCGGACGATTATTTGGCTGATTTTGCGACAAAGCCGAAAGTTTCACGGGAACATTAACCGTTTTTCCGTCGCGGAAAACTTCGACTTGAACCGTTTCCCCAAGTTGCTTTTTGTCGAGATAGCGGTAAATATCGTCTAAATCGTTAATCGTTTGTCCGTCAATTGCCGTGATAATGTCGCCGAGTGCAACTCGTCCGTTTGTGCCACGATAAAGCCCGCGAAGCCCGGCTTCGCTTGCCGGAGAATTGGCAACAATCGCCCGCAGAAGCAAGCCTTTGGTGATTGGCAATTCAACGCCTTGTTCGACTAATTTTTCAACCGAAACGCCGTCAATACCAAGACGCGGACGGCGCACTTCACCGAATTGAATCAGTTGCGGCACAACACGCTTGGCAATGTTCACGGGAACAGCAAAACCAACGCCGACCGAACCGCCCGAACGCGAAAGAATTTGCGAATTGATGCCGATGAGTCTGCCGTATTTGTCCAGCAGAGGTCCGCCGGAATTTCCCGGATTGATTGACGCATCGGTTTGAATCGCGCCTTCAATCGGACGATTATTTGTCCCGCGAATCGGACGCTGCAAACCGGAAATTACGCCGGTCGTCAAAGTTCTGTCAAGCCCGAACGGATTGCCGATTGCCAGAACCTTCTGCCCGATTTGCAAATTGTCAGAATCGCCAAACGGCACGACGGTCAATTTATCTTGTCCCGGTTCAATTTTAATAACCGCCAAATCCGTGTCGGGATCGCCGCCGATAATTTTTGCCGGATAAGTTTTGTTTCCACCAAGACTGACGGTTAAACTTTCCGCGTTTTCAATAACATGATAATTCGTCAAAATATGACCGTTTGCATCAATAACCGAGCCTGAACCCGAACCTTTCGCGCCTTCCTGTCCGTTTCCGAACATATCTTGCTGATAAGATGTTGAAGTAATAAATGCCACGCCCGAAGCCAACGATTTATAAACTTCGATGTTGTTTTGTTCATCGCTGACGGTCGAAGGATCGGAGATATTTGCAGGTGCGGCGGTTTCTTCCGCCAGAGTTTTGATTTCGTTTTTTGAAGCCCAAAAGCCGCCCAGATTATTTAGCAGCAAAACCGCGCCCACGGCAATAATTGCCGAAGCGAAGGCGAGCAATAAAATCTGACGCGCCGATAATTGATAAACTGCTTTTTGCGACATAATTTTTCTTTCCTGTAAATTAAAATTTCAAAAATGATTCGCTTCCTTTGATGCTGAATAAGAGGAGAAGCGTTCGTTTGAAATTACGCAAAGAAATATAATTATGTTCCGAGTTTTTAGAAAAATTGTGTAACGACTTCTTCCGAAATATAGCCGAAAGAAACCAAGCCGGTAAATAAATGAACTCCCATCAAACAAATATAAATTACCAGCGTTGTTGCCAATCCGTATTTGGCGATTTTGTAAGTTCCCCAACGCCAAAGCGTTATGGAAGCAACCGCGCCAACGGCTATTTTGACTGCCAAAAACGGAAAAATTCCGATGTCGAGCAAAGTTGCCATTAAATGATTGCCTTCGGTTGCATATCCGTTTTTAACCCAATAAATTGTCAAAGCGGCATCGAGTAAGTTAAGTGCGAAAAGTAAAAGTGTTTGGGTAGTTAGCGGCATAATCAAAAAAATATTTAAACTTCGGTTTTTAATTAACTTACGCCTAATCTTCTGCACTGATTAGGCGTAAGCCGGGGATTGTAAAATCTAACTTATGTTGTTGCTTGAACTATATGTCTAATCACAGTGATTTTCAGAAAATTTTTCAGAAAATTTTAATTTATCTTTTTACGACGGAAAATTTGAAGTTTTGCATCTTTTGATTTTTGCTTCAAAGATGGAAAATGCTAACCTTTAAATTAGATTTTGAATTTTTTAAGACAACGATTGATTTTAGAAAATCGTCTAAGGATTGCTGGAGTCTTCGGACGCTTTATCTACATTTTTTAACATACTTGGGAGAAGAAAGATTAATGAATAAGTTATTTAATTTCAAACTTTTAGCGGTATTTTTAGCGGCAATTTTCGTTTTCGGAGCAACGGCACAAGATACGTTTGCACAAACAAAGAAAAAACCGGTTATTAAGAAAAAACCGACGGTCAAAAAACCGGTTCCGACAAAACCTGTCGTCAAACTTTACACTGTGCCTGTGGGACAACGTATGCGTGTTCGCATTAACGAAGAAATTTCTTCAAAAACTGCGAAAGTCGGCGACACATTTACGAATAACGTAACCGAACCGGTTTATTCGGATTCGGGCGTGATTGTCATTCCGGCGGGAAGCACGATTATCGGGCGTGTTGATTCGGTTGTTCCGGCAAAAAAAGGTGGCAATCCGGGCGCGATTGAAGTAAGTTTTATCGAAGTTAAATTGCCAAACGGCACGAAACGCGCCATTAATGGTTCATTGACCGATTTAAATTCGGACGATGCGAAAAGCGACAACGAAAGCACGGCTTCCGGCGACAAAATGAAGAATCGTAAAATTATCTTCATCGGCGGCGGCGGCGCAGGCGGTGCAGTCATCGGCGGAATGGTCGGCGGTGCAAAAGGCGCGTTAATCGGCGCAGGTGTCGGCGCATTGGGAGGATTTCTCGGCGAGAAATTTACCAAAGGCGAAGAAGCAACCGTCAAATCCGGCACGGAATTCGGCGTAGTTCTCAATCAAGCAATTTCGATGGCGAAATGGACTGAGCCGGTGAACTAAATTCTTGCATAAATAAGGAGAAAAGCCGCGTGAATTTTTTATAATTCACGCGGCTTTTCTGACATTTATTCAATCGTAAAAGCACGAATTTCGTTTGCCAAATCACTTTGGAGTTTCAACTTTTCGGCGTTCAAAGTTTTGCTTTCTTTCTCCATTTCTTCGAGGCGCGTTTCCTGTTCGCCGGCTTTAGAAATGTAACGCGCAATCAGCGTTTTGGCTTCGGCGGTTTTCGATAACGCTTCGATGTTTTCGCGCAGACGCTTTTGGTCGGCTTCGATTTTTTCGATTTCATCATCAAACGATTCCAATTTTGCATCAATTTCCGCGATTTTCATTCGCAAATCAATCAATTTTTCGAGCTTTGCACGAGTAGTTTCATCAATATATTTGCGCGATACAAAAAGTTGTAAATCGAGTTTCGAGAGCGAAGTCAGTTGATAACTTTCCATTAAAGGCTGGCGGACGGAAATCTTTAACTCTTTGTCTTCCAAACCTTTAAGCTCAACGCGGAAGCGATAATATCGCTGTGTCGTGTAATCGGGTTTCGGCGAATCGTCGCTCAAAACCCAGCCATCTTGAATCGGATATTCGATGTAGAGAACTTTCGGACGTTCGGTTTGATTGGAAATTTGATAAGTTTTCTCGGAAGTCTGAAAATAATGCACCTGAAAAACACCATTGACGACTTTGACGATTTTCGCCGGTTCGCGGTCTGCATTGTTGCGAACGCGAACGTGCGTTCCCAAATCGAGCGCAAACGAAATCAGCCTCTGCTCCTTCGGTTTCAGACGTTCCATCAACGCTTCGCCCGCATAAGCGTTGCCGTCAATCACCGTCAAACTTCCCGATTCGAGTGTCAAATTCGTCATATTTTTTAACAAAACACCGCCGAAAGGTCGGTCTTGGCGCACAGTTTCGTTATAAACTGCCACTCTTTCGCCGTCCATCTGCGTTTGAATAATCGGAATCAAAGCCGAACGGTCGCGCATTACGGTTACAGGTTGAGCAATTCGATATTCAAACAAATCGCCGATTTCATCGCCTGTCGTATTTGTGCGAACGCCGGAATTATTCCCCACCAAAGCATCGCTGACTGTTGTTTGATTGGATACTATACTGTTGTTTGAATTAAGTGATCCCGTTCGGAAATTTGAAACTTCTTGTCCGTCAATAACAAAAGTATTTGCCGAACCGCTTGCTCCATCAACCTGAAAACCACCTGACAATGCTTCAGGGCGATTCGTCGGGGTAACTTTTAATATAGAATTGAAAGTTGTGCCTTGCGGAAGATTATCAACAATCTCTTTGTTAATATTATTGTTCACTTGATTATTACTTTGCGGCTCATAAACTTGCGGATTTAGCTGTAAATCACGCGGAAGCGGGACAACCGGACGATAGCGATAAAATGGTTTTTGAAGCTGTTGGATAAACGAAACGGGCGAGCCGGAAACGAGCGAAAGTTGGACGTTTTCCCAATCTTCGTCGCTGACGTTATCAACAATCGCCCAACCTTGAAAGAAAGGTTTTCCGGCTTCGTCCAAAACGACGCGGTAAGTCGTTTTCCAAATCGGCGCGGCAATCGTGTAACTGACAATCATTTCGCGTTGTCCCGTGCCGTTTGACGTAATCGTGATGGTTTTCGCATCGCGCCGACGAGTCGAAGCGGTTGCGTCGGCAAATTCGTTGACATCTTTGCGCGTGCCGTCTTCGAGCAATTTCACGCTTTTGACATCGCTCAAATCAAAACTCGAAATCTCGCCCGTTTCCGAAGCAATCACTAAAACGCTTGTCCAAATCGTTTCTTTTTCAGTCTTGATTTGCTTGCGCTCGACAGTCAAAATCGCGCCCGTTGCTGCGCCTTTTGTTGACAAAACCGAAACTTTCGCTCCTTGCAACTGCGCCAAAACGCCCGCGAGTCCGCCGCCGTCCGCCGTCAGAGGGTTGACCGAAAACGGAATTTCCGACATCTTCGATGAAACCGGCGCAGACGAATTATACGAAACCGCGCCGATATTTCCTTGCCCTAAATCAAGCACAATCATTGATTTTAGAACATCGTCAACCTGTGATTGCTTGAACGACAGATTGACCTCCGCATTGCCCGAAACAATGCCGCGCCGCTCGACGTAAGCCACACCGTTTGAATACAAAATTACACGGCGAATCGGCAGTTGATTCGTCGCTGTTTGAGCCGCTTTCGGCAAAGTCGGTTTAACCTGTTTGGTCGAACGCATCTGTGCCGGAATCGAAATTGAACACAATAATATTATCGAGAGAAATAGTTTAATTCTCATAGTTTTTATCCTTCCTTTTTGAAAATCGAAGGCGGAAACCCGCGCGTAAGCAAGGGTGCAGAATGTTTGCGCTAAAACACCCTTGCTTACGCGCAGGTTTCCACCTTTTTCTGAAAACTTCTGATTACAAGATGTTTCGACATCAAAAAATAGTTGCTTTACGCAAAAAAAAAGACAAATGAACCATATTAAAATTCATCTGCCTTTCTAATTTATTTCGCTTTAATTTTTAGCTCAAAGCCATTTCTTTTTCAAAATTTGCACCAATTTCTTCAAGTCTTTTGACGATCTTTTCAATCAACCAATTCGGTGTTGATGCTCCGGCAGTAACGCCGACCTGATTCACACCGCGTAGGTCTCCGGCATTGATTTCTTCTTCGGTTTCAATCAAAAAGCTCTTCTCGCATTGTTCTTTGCAAACGGCAAGAAGTTTGCGGCTGTTTGATGAATGTCGTCCGCCGATAATATAAAATGCATCAACTTCGCCAGCCAATGCACGAGCCGCGTCTTGCCGGTCGCGTGTCGCCGAGCAAATTGTGTTGACAACCTGCACTTCGTCATCGGTTTTTGTTTTTATTGCTTCCGCCGTATCAAAAAATGTTTTGGCTTTAATTGTAGTTTGCGAAACTACCAAAGGACTTCTCAAACGCGGAAGTCCGGCAACTTCCGTTTCATCTTTGATAACAAAAGCGTGATTCGGCGCATAACCTTTAACACCGATCATTTCAGGATGGTCAGGACTGCCGACGATAATAACGTGCCGATTTTCGTTTGCCGCCCGCGCCGCGAGTTTTTGCACACGAGTAACAAACGGGCAAGTCGCGTCAACAACTTTCGACGCTTTTTCTTCCAATTCCTTTTGAACTTCGGGCGTTACACCGTGAGCGCGAATGACGGCGGTTTCGCCGCGTTTGATTTGCACCGGCTCACTAATCGTCGAAACGCCAAACGAACCAAGACGTTGCATCTCTTGTTCATTATGAATCAACGGACCAAGCGTGCGAACCGTATCGCCCGTCCCCAAGGCTTCTTCAACCATCTCAACGGCGCGTTCGACACCAAAACAAAATCCGTATTCGTCTGCAAGTAAAACTTTCATACTTTCGATTAGATGCGTCTTTTTAAAACGACATCGTGAAAATTTTAGCAAATCAAAAGCGAAAATAATAGTTCGGTCGCTTTTTTTCAATTACGGCACATAAACATTGGGAACGGGCATATCTCCTGATGCGCCGAAGGTTTGAATGAGTATTCCCGCCGTCGAGCGTTGGATATACCAAGTATTATTTGACGGACGAAAAACTCCTGCATCTGTTTTGCCGTCGCCGTCGTAATCGCCAGTAAGCGAAACATCGCCATTTGCCCCAAGCGGAAATGCAAAATAGCTGAAGTCTTCGCTTCTCAAGACGAACCAATTTCCGTTTGAAGGTCGCCAAAAAGCCACGTCTGCTTTGCCGTCACCCGTAAAATCGCCCGGCATTGCCTTGTCGGTTGAAATACCAAATTGTGTCGCCCAAACGGTTTCGGTGTAACTTCTTCTAATCCACCATTCTGCGCCATTTGCGCCCGTTGGTCGGAAAATAGCTAAATCAGCCTTACCGTCGCCGTCATAATCTGCCGGAATAGGCTTGTCGCCATTTGCCCCGAAGCCGATAATGTCTACATTGCCCGTTGATTTTGAAATATACCAAGTGGCAACCGAAGGACGAAAAATAGTTGCATCGGCTTTGCCGTCGCCGTCGTAATCGGCAGGCGCGGGAATATCGCTCGATATGCCGAACGGGAAAGCGTAAAATGTGCTGTTTTCGCTTCTCAATACATACCATTCCCCTGTTGAAGGATGGAAGACAGCGATGTCGGTTTTGCCGTCGCCGGTGTAATCTGCCGGAACGAGTTTGTCAGTTGATTGCCCGAATTGAAACGTCCGGTTTCCTCCGTCGGAACTCCTCAAATACCACCATTCGCCACCCGTCGGACGGAAAATCGAAAGGTCGGTTTTCGTATCGCCGTCAAAATCAAAAGGAGATTTTCCGCTTTGGTTAATCGAAAAAGTCCGAACGGGAATAGAGGCTTCATAGATGACTATACTTCCGTTTCGGAAAGCCCCCGGATTTGGTGCAACGGTGAAAGTTACCGTTTGATTTCCATTGTTATTGTATTGACTTGTTACGGTAATCCACGAACTCAAATTGCCTCTGGCAGATTGCCAGCTACAACCTGCCGCATTAGTTACCGAAAAACTACCGCTACCGCCGCTTGCCGAAAAATTCATACTCGACGGATTAATCGTCCAAGTGCATCCCGCTCCTTGATGAACACTAACCCACACACCGGTTGGAAAGCCGATTGCCGCCGCCCGACTGTTTCCGGAGTTTGCCGCTACCGTAAAATTGACTGTTCCCGGACCGGTTCCCGAAGGATTTGTTATTGTCAGCCACGGTTCAATGATATTAGCCGTCCAAGTGCATCCGGCTCCGGTATTGACGGAAAAACTTCCGGCTCCGCCTGCGGCTGAAATAGAAATTACCGAAGGTGAAAACGTATAACTACAGCCGCTGGATTGATCAACATTAAATACTTGTCCGCCTACTGTAATTGTCGCGTTTCGCGCAGGTCCGGCATTGGCGGCAACAGTATAAGAAATAGTTCCATTGCCGCTTCCGCTTCCGCCGCCCGTAACAGTCAGCCAAGCGGCATTGCTGACTGCTGTCCAACCGCAACTACTGTCGGAAGCGGAAAGATTTATCGTTCCGTTTCCGCCTGAAGCCGTCCAAACCGCACTTGACGGATTTATCGAATACGAACAACCGTTTGCCTGATTGACGGTAAAAGTTTGTCCGGCGGCAGTAATCGTCGTGCTTCGCGCCGCTCCTAAATTGGCGGCAACTGCGAAATTAACCGTGCCGTTTCCCGTGCCGTTTGTCCCGCTCGTAATCGAAACCCAAGGACTGTTTTCCGTCGCCGTCCAAGTGCAACCTGAATTTGAAGCATTGACGCTAAACGAACTGTTGCCGCCTGCCGCCGCAATATTCTGACTTGTCGGGCTTAGTGTAAAAGTGCATCCGTTTGCCTGTGTTACGGTGAAAAGTTGTCCGGCAATCGTTATTGTGCCGGTTCGCGTCGGTCCTGTATTGGCGGCAACCGAAAAACTGACACTTCCGCCTCCTAATCCGCTGGTTGGACCCGTAAGAGTAATCCAGTTATTATTGGGTGTTGCCGTCCAACTGCAAAGACCATTGGAAGCCGTAAAACCAACCGAACCGCTTCCGCCTGTTGAGCCAAAGTTTTGTCCGGTGGTATTAAGCGTGTAACAATTTGTTCCTGCTTGATTTACGGTGAAAGTCAGTCCGGCGGCGGTAATCGTCCCGCTTCGTGCAAAACCTGTGTTTGCCATAGTCGAAAAACTAACCGAACCCGAACCTGTGCCACTGGCTCCATCAGTAATTCCAATCCAAGTCGGCAGATTGCTCACCGCCGTCCAACTACACGAAGCATCTGAAGCATTTATGATAAATGTTGCATTTCCGGCAGTCGAAGGCATATTTATACTCGTTGGATTTAGCGAAAACGTGCATCCATTGGCTTGTGTGATGTTGAAATTTTTGAATGTCGAACTTGTGCCGTTATTGTAGAAAATGCCGATTGAACTGTTTCTTTGAATTCCCGCATTTGCCGCAACGGTGAAATTTACCGTTCCCATCGAAGTGCTTCCCAAAGTAATCCACGCCGCATTGCTCTGTGCCGAATAACTGCATCCGACAGAATTTATTACTGTAAAACTGCTTGCTCCGCCTGCATTTCCGGCGAAAAATCCGAGCGGACTCAAAGTTAAATCGGCGCAGATATGCCGCGCTTGCGAAAATTCCGAAGTGTTGCCCGTCGGGTCGGTTGCCGTAGCCGTAATCCAAGTTCCGACCGTTGCAATGCTCACCGAAAACGGTGCGTTAAAAGTCGCGTTTCCGCTTCCGTCCGTCGTTACATTTATCGAACCGATAAAGTTTCTGCCTTCGCCGAAACCTGTCGAATCTGCCGCCGTGTTGCCGAAAAATTCGAGCGTGTAAGTTTTATTGGCTTCGCTGTTGAAAGTTCCCTGAATCGTCGTCGTGCTGTTTTGTGCGTTGACGTAAGTTATCACGGGATAATTTTGCAGATTGTTCGCGCCCGTGTCGCCATCGCCCGTGTCGTTTGAGGTAACACCAACGGGCGCAAGGTCAATTCCTAACAAATCGTTGCTGAAAATGCGGTTACGGCGAAAAGCATTTCGGACATCGTTATCATTTCTAATTCCGTTGCGGTTAAAAGCAATCAGATTTCCTTCATTCGCACCTGTTCCGCCGACGATGTTGTCGTATGTTCCGTTGACAAAATAAACGCCGTCCGAGGCATTGCCGACATCAATCGTGCCGCCCGTATTTGTGCCGATATAATTTCCGCGAATCCAATTATTTGAAGTATTTGCGTCAGCCAAAAACACGCCGAAATTGTTTGCGCCGATGACATTTCCCAAATTAGGCAGACCAATCTTGTTGGCGGTGCTGGTTGTAAAATCAGCTCCGTCGCCCGCACTTTCCAGAAGTGCAATACCGCTTGCGTTGTTGCCGAGCGCAACCGCGCCCGTTGAATCAACGCCGATAAAATTTCCGACAATAGTATTGCTCACGGCTTTTGCACCGCGAATTCCGATGCCGTCGTTGTTGTTGCCGCTAATGATGTTGCGGGTTGCGCCGGTCGTATCGCCAATCGTTACGCCAAAAGCATTTTGAATCCGAATTCCGTCATCATTGTTGCCGTTATCTGATGTTCCGTTGCTCGTGCCGATGTAATTGTTTTTGACAACGATGTTTTGATCTGGAAATCGGTCAACATTAACCAGAGCATTTATTTCGATACCATAAAGACCATTGCTGTAAATCAAGTTTCGATGTTGCGGCTGGTCGCCGCCGACTCTGACATTGCGGCTGTTTCTCGAAAGATTTGTCGGATATGTGATAAGCAAACCCGAACCGGCATTGTTGTAAATTTCCAAGCCTTCAAATATCGCGCCGTTTAATCCGCCGCCGACAATTCCGTTTAAGGAAAAATTTCGGATAACCAAATTTCTCACTTGCGAACCACTGCCTTCATCAACGATTTCAATGCCGTTAGGATTACCACCGATTCCCGTGCCGTCAATAATCACTTTTTGACCGTTTGGTTTCAGCCCGTCAACATCATCATTTTTGCCAAGGAAAAAATTGCCGTTAATTGTTCCGACACTATTCGTAAAAATTATATCGTCAGCATAATTTGCGCCCGCACCGTCAACAATTGTCCAAATTGCGGAAAGACACTCGGCAGGCGGACCGTCGGATGCAATAATAAATGTTGCGCCACTGATTTGATTTTTCTCGCCGGTCGTCAAATTGCGCGAAAGAGCATTGCCGCCCCTTCCTAATTGCATTGCTTCCCATAAACTCAAAGTATTATTGCAAGTATCGCCGCGGGAAGAATCGTTCACCGTGAAAGTTGCGCCTCCCAAAGCAGATGCAACTTGAAAAACCAAAATCACCAAAATAGTAAAAATTATACTTACCGCTATTTTTTTCATTTCTTTCTCCCTTTGCCATTCAGCCAAATTTTCTAGTTGGAAGTTCTTTATTTGCCGACCGACTAAATTTTCCCTCTATTTACTAACGCCGAGTTTTTCGGGTTTTTCCATCACTGGTTTTGAAAAAAGGTTTGATTTTTTTGGAAAAGAGAGTAAAATGCGCTTGTCAGAAAGATGATTTATGGCGAAAACGGTTGGCGATGTAACGCAGATGCTCATCTCCTACGGCAAGGGAAAACGCGATGTTTTGGACGCGCTTTTGCCGCTTGTGTATGATGAACTTCGGCGCATTGCCGCCAAATATCTTGAACGCGAAAGCGGCGACCATACACTTCAACCGACGGCACTCGTTCACGAAGCGTATATGCGACTCGTTAATCAGCGAAGTGTTGATTGGCGCAATCGGGCGCAATTTTACGGGCTTGCGGCAAAAATGATGCGGCGGATTTTGGTGAATCACGCCGAAACAAAACACGCCGAAAAACGCGGCGGCGCGGCGGAAAAAGTCTCGCTTGATGACGTAACCATTTTTTTTGACGAACAGAATTTGGATTTGCTGGCTTTAGATGAAGCATTACAAAAACTTTCGGAATTTGATGAAGGCAAAACGCAAATTGTCGAAATGAAATTTTTCGGCGGAATGACGATTGACGAAATCTCCGAAGCAACAGGAAAATCTACGGCAACTGTCGAACGCGAATGGGCGTTTGCACGCGGTTGGCTTTTTAAGACTTTGACCGAATCGAATGAAAGCTAAAAACGGAAAAACACAAAATTGGCAAAAATTGAATGATTTTTTTGCCGAAGCGTCTGCGCTCGAAATATCGGCGCAGAGCGATTTTGTGCGAAAAATTTCCGATAAAAACTTGCGCGGCGAACTCGAAGCAATGCTCAAAGCCGTCAAATGCGCCGACCAAAACGATTTTCTCAAAAAAGATGCTTTCTCCCTCGGTGCTGATTTGCTGGTTAAAAATGAAATTCCGCAAACAAGGCAAATCGGCAAATATAAAATAATTAAAGAACTCGGACGCGGCGGAATGGGCGCGGTTTTCTTGGCGGAACGCGAAGATTTCAAACAAAAAGTCGCCTTGAAACTCATCAAACGCGGAATGGACACGGACGAAATTATTCGGCGTTTTCGGCAGGAAAGACAGGTTTTGGCGAAGCTCGAACATCCGAACATCGCGCATCTGCTCGACGGTGGAACGACGGACGACGGTTTGCCATTTTTCGTGATGGAATATGTCGAAGGCGAAACGCTGACGAAATATTGCGAAAAAAATAACCTGAACATCGAAAAACGTCTCGCGCTGTTTCGCAAAGTCTGCGCGGCGGTGGCTTACGCGCATCAAAATCTAATCGTTCACCGCGACATCAAACCTTCAAATATCATCGTCAACAATGACGGCGAACCGAAACTGCTCGATTTCGGAATTTCGAAACTGCTTGCGCCGAACGCTTTTGAAATGACGGTTGAAGAAACCAAAACGGGCGCAAAATTGATGACTCCCGAATACGCTTCGCCCGAACAAATCAAAGGCGAAACAATTACGACGGCAACCGATATTTATTCGCTCGGAGTTTTGCTTTACGAACTTTTGAGCGGTCATCGCCCGTTTGCCGCAAAAGATAAAAATTACGAAGATGTTGTAAAAATTATTCTCACCGAAGAACCGCTTCGACCTTCGTCCGTTGTCAGCAGTCTATTATCCGTTGCTAAAGAAACTGACGAAAACAAAGAACGAAGGACGAAGAACGAAGGAAAAAATCCAAAATCCAAAATCCAAAATCCAAAATCCTTAATAGGCGATTTGGACAATATCGTTTTGATGTCGCTTCGCAAAGAACCTTCGCGCCGATACAGTTCGGTTGAGCAATTCAGCGAAGATTTGCGCCGTCATCTTGTCGGCTTGCCGGTTTCGGCACGTCCGGCGACGCTCGGTTACAGAACGGCAAAATTTATCGAAAGAAATCGAACAGCAGTTTCTTTTGCATCAATCGCGCTCATCGCTTTGCTCGCGGGTTTGTCAATCGCTATTTGGCAAGCTGCTGTTGCCAAACAAGAACGCGAGCGAGCCGAACGCCGTCTGACCGAAATCCGAAAATTGACCGCAAATCTTGTTTCGGGTTGGGACAAAAATATTCCCGAAACGCAAGTTACGGCAGAAGTTCGCGGACGAATTGCTGATATTTCGGCGGAATATCTCGAAGGTTTGGCAAACGAAATCAACGACCCGAAAATTTTGAAAGAATTGGCGGAAGCCTATCTCAAACTTGGACACGAATATTCGTGGGCGATTACGAATGCGGAAAAAGCGAAAACGAGTTTTCAAAAAGCCGAATCAATCGCCCGCCAACTTATCGAAGAAAACCCGCAAGATTTGGAAGCAAAAGACTTATTGATTCGCAGTTTGGAAAAATACGACGGTTATTTCGGCGAAAACGACCGTGAAGAATCTTTGCGGAATCATTTTGAAAGACTGCGTTTGAGCGAAGAAATTTACAACGCAAATCCGAATGACGCAAAAGCTCTCGGAAATCTTTCAAACGCCGTTCATAATTGCGGCTGGATTCTAAATCTTCTCGGCAGACGCGAAGAATCTCTGCCTTACTATCGGCGTTCAAACGAACTTTACAAACAACGAATCGAATTGCTCGAACCAAAAGCGCAAACGTCCGAAGACCGCGTGAAATTAGTCTATTTTTACGGGCATATTGCGATGAATCAAGCCGAATTTTTAGACGAAATTCCGAATGCGTTTGAAAATTTCCGCCGCGCTTCAAACCTCGCCGACGAAGTTTATCGTGAAAATCCCGAAGATGAAAACATCGTCATTGCCAAAGTTTCGGCACAGCGTAGTTTGGGTTTAATTCTGAAAAAAACAAAAGATTTTCGCGCTTCAAACGAAGCCTACCGCGTTGGTTTGGAAACGGTGCGAAATTATAATTCGCGTTTTCCGAACGGCTACTTTTTCCGTCAACAAACCGATATTTTGCTCGAATTGGCAGAAAATTTTAACGAACTAGGCGATGAAAAATCTGCATTAGAGTCTTTACACGAATCGCTTGCCGTTTGGAAAAAATATGAAGAACTGGAAACGCAAAAAAATTCGACGCGAAACGACGGATTTCACGCTTATCTATATTATCTCGGCGGAAAATTGCTGACACGAATGAACAGATTTGACGAGGCAAACAAAATGTTTGAAGAAGCCGAAATTTACTACAAAAAGACTTCGGAAAACAAAACGATTGACACCAACGGTAAGCGAAATTTCGCCAATCTTTATCTGACAATGGGTGATTTACAAACCGGCGCAGGCATTTGCAAATTTGCCGAATCGCCGTTCGGCGGCTTGGCAAATCAAAGCGTTTATTGCCCTTCGGAGATAAAAACCATTCCGACAAACGACCGCGAAAGAATCGCCAAAGCCAAAAAATATTACGAAAACGCCCTTGATATTTTGACCGAAATAGAAACAAAAAACCTTTCAATTTATCAAGACAAAGAAAATTTCCGCATCGCACGAGAAAAAATCTTGCTTTGCAACGAAAAACTAAACAGCAAACCTTAACGAATCGGATCACGCTAAAAAATATCAAAAGGGGAAAACTCTTTAACAAATTCGCTTGGTTTTCATTTTATTCCGGTAAGTTTCCAAAGCTGTGCGGGGTCAGTGTCCGATGATTTGACCATTTCAACGACGTATCTGGAAAAAGTAACAGCTTCCAGAGATTTGCCGTCGCCGAGAGATTCGTTGGTCAAACGAAAATAATCTGCTCCGACCGGTGTCATTTTCCATCGTTGAGATGATGAAGCTCCCGATGCGGACATCATTACACGGTCTTTATTACTTGCATTGACATCTAACGCCTTGCCGTCTGCCGTCAGCGTATAAAAACCCGTTCCCAAATCGTTCAAATCCCATTGCCGATTGCCGGATTCACCCGATTTTACAATGAGCTTATCCTTGAATTCGCCGTCTTTGAGAGCCTGCAAAAATACTGTGTCGCCGTGTTGTTTATTGACGAGATAGAATCCCTGACCGGTTGGCGCGGAGATTTTTTTCCAAAGTTGTGCGTCGCCGTTTCCCGAATCTCTTATTCTCAAAAAATTATAATACTGCTTGGTGTATGAAAGCGATTTGCTATCACCGAGCCATTTATTGGTAATGCGGTAAAAATCGCCGCTGACATTCGTAATCGCCCAAAGTTGTCCGACATCTTTTGCCGATTGAGCCATTGAAACGGACGAGTCCGAATTGTCGTCTATGACTTCGAGCGATTGGTTTTCGCCGAGTCCGCGATTAACGAAACGGTAAAAAGTTTTCTCGTTTGGATCGGGCGTAATCTGCCATTTTTGAAAATTATTATCACTTGTTCCGACCATCAGAAAAGTTCTGTTTTGATTGTCGAACTCCAAAATGTTTTTCGAATCATTGGGTTTATTGGTTAGAAAATAAGACTTGCTTGACTGCATCGGCGGGGCTAAAAAATAAACTGCAACGCCGCCGCCGATTAACAAAAGTAAAAGCAAAATTCCGCCGATTTTGAAAACTTTCGATTTCTTTTTCGGTTCAATTTGTGCATTTGGCACGCTAAATATATCTTTCGGCGGATTATCGAATTTGGCGTTCGCCGGTTGATTTGAAGGTGGAACTATCGGCACAACGACTTGTGTTCGAGGTAAAGGAGTGTTTCCGCCGGTATTCGGCGCAGAGTAATGCTGTGTCGGCGGCACAGTTTTGTTTTCATTGGTATTCGGTGCAGAGTAATGTTGGGTCGGCGGCAAAGGTTTTTCCTGCGGGATATAAGCTGTTTGCGGCAATTCCGGTTGCGGTAATTCCGGCTTCGGCATTATCTGCGTCGGCTGTAATTCCGGTTTCGGCATCATTTGTGTCGCAAGTAATTCTTCGCGTTTCTTGATAACCGTTGCCACTTCATCAGAGTAATCATTAGAAGTTTCGGGAATTACAGTTCCGCATTCGGTGCAAAATGTATGTTTTGCATCATTTACAATGTTACAATTCGGACAAATCATAATTTTCTAAATCTTTTGTTCAGAGTTACGCTTTTCTGTGTGTGAAACCGTAACTCTGAACATTCTAAAGTTGGTCGGCTATCGTCTTATCTTTTTTAGGCGTGGGATTTTTCTCCCAAGGTTCGCGTTGGTCGCCTGAGTAAGTGTCAGGATTGGTCAGATGCGCCGCCGTCTGACAACCTGATGTTAAGATTAAGAAGGTCAAAACCAACATCAAACTTAGATTTTTCAGTGTCATATTTAATTTATCTGCGATTCAAAAACAAATCGGATTCCGTTGGATCATTAAAATCAATCTGCAAGATTTTTTCATCATTCATAATTTTGTAAGTTCCTGACTTCTGACCGCTAGGCAATGTAATGATGACGTTTTCTTTGGAAGTAATCACATATTGCGCTAAAAAGTTTTGCGGTGCGCCGGTGCTGTCATAAAACTTCATTCCGCCGCCGTAACCTTTATCGTTTTTCTGCGCGGCATCGAATTCGACATAAGTATCGGATGCCAAACCCATTTTTGTCGCCACAGCGGAATCCATATTCCATTGATGAGCAGAGATAATCCCGGCGGCTCTTTCCATTTCCGCGTTGCTCGTGCCCTTTCTCAAAACCATCGGCTTATCGCCGCTGAGCGTAATCGTTTTGCCTTCGTCTGTGATTTTATAGTCGTAAGTTTTTGAAGAACCGGAACTCGCAGGTAAATCTTCTAAAGTTATCGTTTTTTCCGTGATAGTGTAATTATAAATATCCTGATTATTATTGCCGACATCAGTAACTTTTCCGGTGTATCCGTTGTCCTTTTTAGTTCCGTCGCTGAATTTCCAACGGACAAAACCGCCTGAAGAAGCCCGCGGGTCGTTTGTTTCCCATTCACCGGCAAAAGCCGCCGACGGATTGCTCGGTGTCGCCGTTGGTTTTTCCTCCGTCATCGTCGGCGTGCTTCTGCTGACTGTCTGATTATTATTATTGGAACTGCTTCTGCAAGCTGAAATAGCCGCCAAAAATGTGATTACTAATAATAAATTTAATACTCTGTGCATTTTTACCATATTTTTTGTTGTCATTATTTTTGCCTCTTACTTTTTTATGTTTGCCTTCGCACTTATTGTTATTTCGTCTGAGTCATTTGAATCAGATTGTCGTCGTTAAGCGTTATGTTAATTTTTGAAGACGCATCTTTTATTTGAATTCCATTGGATATTTTGCCGTCTGTGCTTTCTTCTATACCTGCGACGACTGTTGTCATAACAGTCGTTGAAATTTTCCCTGCGCCATCCGGCTCAAGCATTCCGAGAAAACTGTGAACACCGCCGACCAATTCATAAATCAAAACGGTTTCATCGGTTTGATTGTAGAAATTAACTTGAACAATATCTTGGTTTTTGTCCAGAGCCTTGATTGAAGATATATTATTATTTCCGATAAATGTGTCTTCCAAATTACCTTCATTTCCCAAGAGCGACTGACATTTGCCTTCATAATCATTATGTTCGCAAACCACGGCACGCACTTTACTACCGACTTTAATTGAAGAAATCGAGTCATTCGGAATTCCGAATTTGTCCATATTCGGTGATTGATAACCGATTTTATTTATCTTCACACAAGTTCCCGTGAAATTAGCGTCCGAATATACAAAAATTTCGGTTTCGGCAGGATTTCCCGAACAACTTCCGTCAGACGTTGTTTCGTTCGTTGTCTGATCGGTGTTTGTCGAAGTATTGCTATTTGCCGTTGTGTTTGGAGTGCGATTTTCAACGGGCGCGTTTTTTTCTTCCGTCAGTTTATCCGAATCAGGGTCAACCGTAATCTTCGCCGATTCATCGGACAGATTGGGTTTTTCCCGATTCACGGCTTTTAAATTCTTGTCCTCGCCCGGTTCCAGACTTTCGGACAAAGCTCGACAACCCGAAATTGTCGTCAAAAGCGCGAGAATAATAAAAACTTTTAATGTTTTTCGCTTATATTTTTTATTCAATTTGATTTCTCCTATCGGCTCTAATTGGTTTGAGGTTGCCCCATTTTACTTCTTGCGACAAATTATAGTCAACCGTAATATTTAACTCGTGTCTTTTCAGAGAAGCGAGAAAAAGCGCGAGACGCTTTACGTTCTCGCGCCTTGAACCCGCTTGCAGTCAGAGATTTTCAATTAAGTTTATCCGCAACTGACATAATCAGTTGAAACATAACCGAAATGTCTGCCGAATTTAATTTTAGTCCAATAATTTCCTTTTCTGTCCGAAACCGCGTTGTAAACCGGAATCTGGGTTCCGATTTTTAAACTTCCTATAATCTTCCCGCCCGGCGTTGCACGAACGCGAAGTGGCAAATTATTATCTCCGATGATGACGCAATTATCTTGTGTCATCGGTGTCCATTCCATAAACATATTAGCTGATGCTGTGTGCGGCAAAATGATTATGCTGAAAAACATTGCTAAAATCAAAGTTGCTGTTATCGAAAGTTTCTTTTTCATATTTATATTTTCTTCGTTTTATTTTTAACTCACGTTACGCGGAGCGCAAATTTTCGATTTATCGCTTCCAACAACAAAAACCGGCAAACTATCGGCAAAAAATATCCAACTATCGGCAAAAGTTGCTGAACTATCGGCAAAAACTGTGAAACTATCGGCAAAAACTGAGGAACTATCGGCAAAAGTTGCTGAATTATCGGCAAAGGTTGTCCAACTATTGGTAAAAGTTGCTGAACTATCGCTGTAAGTTTGCTAACTGTCGCCTTAAGTTCACCAACTATCGCCGTAAATTCACTAACTTTCGCTATTAGTTCATCAACATTCGCCGTTAGTTTATCAACTATCTCTGTAAGTTTCGGAACTTACAGCGATAGTTCACCAACTATCTCTGTAAGTTCACCAACTATCGCTGTAAGTTACTCAACTAACGCTGTAAGTTAATGAACTAACGCCGTAAGCTCATCAACATTCGCCGTTAGTTGGTGAACTATCGCTGTAAGTTGACGAACTATCGCTGTAAGTTGACGAATTAACGCTGTAAGTTGGTGAACTATCGCCGTTAGTTCACCAACTTACAGCGTTAATTTACTGCCGAACATTGAAAATAACTCAATAAACATAGGTATTTGACGAACTTTCGCAAGTTTTAAGACCTTTTCCGCCCGACAACGCCGCAAATAATGCGAGATTTTACAGAAGAAACAGGAAAAAGAATAAAATACGCATCGCAAGCAAATATTTTCGATTAACAAATTCGCAGAAATTCTCGTGAACTAAGCTAAAATTCCAAAATTGCGTAAGGTGAGTTTTAATTTAGTTTTCAAATATTTTGAATCTTGCCTTTAGACGGCTTTTCCGTATAAAGGCAAGATTCAAAACATATTAATTACAAGTTGTATCGTCAAGCAGAATTTCGCCTTGAACCCATTTTTTGCCGATTTTTGCTTTTACCAAGATAAGTCCTTGGTGCATATCTTTAATAGTCCACGAAAGCAAAGTTCCAGCCTTCAGCTTTATTGTTTTTTCAGTTGCCCGCACAAAAAAATTAGCATTATTTTTCTGAACTTTGCAGGTTTCAAAATTTCTTTCTGAAATCTCGTTGTTTTCTGCGCTCGTTATTTGAATAAAAACCATCGAAACCAAAATACAAACGGCTGTCGTTAGTCCGATAAAAAATTTATTTTTCATTTTGTTTTCTCCTGTAGATTGGCGTAAAAGTCGCCTAAATCAAGGAACAGACAAATTTGTCTCAACGGCAGTTATTTGTTTCCGTGATATTAATTTGCTTTGTTCACTACTTCATCCATCTAATCCTCATTGTTCTTTTAGATTTTCCTCCGCGAGAAATCTCAGCATCAGCTATTCTGTCTTCATTTTTATAAAAAACTACTTTTCTCGGCTTTCCATTTTTCTCCGGTTTTCGACGCTGTCCGCATCTACTTCACTCCTCCATAAACTCGCTTCTTCCAAACTCGAATGCTTCTAAAAATCTCGCCAACGCATCAACGCGCCTGTTTCGATAATCTGCAAAATGCAGGATTGTTTGATACAAAGCAAATTGACGATTTGCTCTGCCGCCGTCACTCATATAATTAGCGAATCGGTTCACGCAAAATAATTTCCGCCGTTTCACGCGCTAATTTTGCCGCCGCCGGATGCGTTTCGTTTAATTGCGCGACTTGTTTTAAGGCTTCGCCCGTGCGCGAGAGAAGCCGCACTAAATCACCTTCTTCCGCCTTTGTATAGAAAACCAAATCTTGCCAATCACCACCGCTCGCCCAAAATTCCGCCGCCGCCGCCGCCGAGAGATTTATTTCGTCCGCCGGAGCTACGCCCGCTTTGAATTCAACGCCGGAAACTTCGTAGATTATATTTTCAAATTCGGTCAGAATATCCAAAATTTTATCGGAAAGATGAAGTTCGCCGTAATTTCTATCGGAATCGGCGGCAAGTGAAGCCATCAGTGCGGCAATATGTTTTGTTTCCAAATTTTCAAAAAGTCCGTGCCGCAGAGCTTCGCCGACAAGCAATGGTCGGTCAACGCGCACATCCGCGAGCCATTTGCCTTTTGCAGTAACTCTCTGCGCGGTAAAATCGAGATAACCGAAATGATTCAAAACCCGTGCGCGGCGTTCAAAAGGCAACCATATTTCGTTTCGTAAAATTTCTACATCACGCACCGTTTTTTCCAAAAATTCGGCATCTGAAACCGTTTCCCACAAAAGCTGATGTGCTTGTCTTTTGGCATCTTCGCTCAAATTTGCGGGTAGAAGTGTTTCAATTGCAGCAGTTAAAATCTCGACTGCTTCGTCCATATCGTCTTTGTTTGCAGAAAGTTTCGGTTCGCTCAAAGCCGGATTTTTGCCTTCGTGAATTTCGTCAAAAGCAAGGTCGAGCGAGCGTTCCTCCAAACGATATTCCTTTGCATAAACGCGCCCGATGTGCGGCAGAGAAAGCGTCGCGCCTTGTCCGTCTTCGCGCATTGCGACAACCTTTTCACCGAAAACATTCAGCACAAGAAAAAAGCGTTTCGAGTTGCGGCTTTTCGTAACGATTCTGCCGATTTGCACGTTTTCTCTGAGCCAATTCGTGCGAACTTCCGCCCGCGTATTCGGCAGTTTTTCCTGCAAACGTTGACGCGCATTTGCCAATCTCTCAAAACCTCGCACCGTGTCAATTGTCAAACCGAATTCGTTATTTTCGAGCTTCTTTACGATAGCTTTTCGACGCTTTTCTGTCTGCTTTTCAATCTGCGAAATTTGCTGCGCCGTTTCACGAAACGCAAAACTTTTTTCGGCGATTTCGCGCACCTGTGAGAAATTTCCGAAAGCGTCTAAAAGATTTAGCAAACTCGTGTAAGTTGCACGAAATTGACTGTTTAACGCATCGGGCGGCGATTTTAAAAGTTGTGCAATCTTTGGTGGATTTTGAAATTGTGCCGGAGCTAGAATAACAAAACCGACGTTATCTTTCCCACGCCGTCCGGCGCGTCCGGTCATTTGTTGCAATTCCGACGCTTGCAACGAACGCCAACCGTCATTTCCGCGTGTGTCGGCGTTTGAAATTACAACGGTTCGCGCCGGAAAATCAACTCCTGCCGCTACGGTCGAAGTCGCAAAAATCGCATTCAGCAAACCTTTTGACATCATTTTTTCAATCAAAAGTTTCCAAGCCGGAATATGCCCTGCGTGATGCGCGGCAATTCCCGCACGAATCAGTATTTTCCGATGTTTATGAGTTTTTATCTCAGGATTTTCCGCCAAATATTCTTCATAAATCTTCTGCCGTTCTTCCTGCTTGTCAATATCGGTTTTCTGTGATTTATCTGCGGCAACTTCCGTCGCGGCTTCGTCGCACTTTCGGCGCGTCGGCATAAAAACAATCGCCGGCAAAAGGTTGAAATTTCTCAGCGCAGTAATTAATTTCGGCGGCGGAATTTCGGGTAATTTGAATCTCATCTAAAAATATTAAACCACGAAATAACGCGAAGAAACACTAAAAAAATCAATTTCTTTTCGTGCTAATTCGTGGTTTAATATCTGATGTAAAATCTCTCGACCAAAAAAGGCGTTGATGCAAAAAACAAACACAGCGCAAGGCGTAACGGATACGGATTTGCTGAAGTTATTTCAAGATAATCCGCAACACGCTTGGAGTTTGTTTTGCGATAAATATTCGGATTTTATTTATACAATTTTACGCCGTGCGGGGTTTGATTATGACGAGGCAATGGAGCGTTTCGTATATGTTTTTGAGAAACTGTGCGAACAAGATTTTCGCCGATTTAAGACGATAAAATATGTCGGAAACGACGGTGATTTAACACCTTGGTTGCGGCAGGTTCTGAAGAACTTATGCGTAAATTGGGCTTGGAGCGTGGACGGACGCAAACGGCTTTTCGGGTTTGTTGCGGAAATGCCGCCGCGTGAACAGAGAGTTTTCCAATTATATTTTTGGCAAGGAAACACGCCGTTTGAAATTTATGAAAATTTGCGGCTCGAACACGATAAAACGGTCGAAGTAGGCGATGTTTTTGATGCGTTGGAAACAATTTTTGCGCGTTTGAGTGAGAAAAAACTCTGGCGTTTGATGAGCAATTTGAATCGAATGCGAAAAACTCTTTCGCTCGATTTGGAAAACGAAGACAGCAATTTTTTTATCGAACCGATTGACGAAAACGCTCTTGACGCAGAAGAAAATTTGCTGAAAAAAGAATCTTTCGGGCAGTTAAAATTGGCGTTCGAAACGCTTTCGGCGCGGGAAAAACTAGTCGTTCAATTTCGCTATGAAGAAACGATGACGCTCGGCGAAATCGCCGAAATGCTCGGTTGGGAAGAGCGCGAAACAACGAACTTGCACAAATCGGCGATTTACAAATTGCGAAAATTTTTCGCCGTCTGAGTGGTTTTATATGTTTTGGAAAATTGGGTGAGGAAAGTAAAAGGTAAAAAGTAAAAAAATGTCGGAAAAAAACTGTCCAACTCAAGATAATTTACGCGAATTTCTTGTGGGCGAAATGCCGCCGAGTGAAAAAGAAACGCTCGAACTGCATTTGGCGGATTGCGCGGATTGTCGGCAAAATTTGGTCGCGGTTTTTGTCGCAAAAGCGGAGGAAACCGAAACTTTCAAAACTCCGAAACCTTTGACCGAAACCATCAAAAATCTGCCTGCAAGCAAATCGAAAGCAAATTCCCTCTCTTTTTTTTCATTTGCGTGGCTCGGAAAATATCGTTTGCAGACGGCTTTTGCCGCCATTTTGCTTGTCTGTTTCGGGTTCGCCGGATTTTATTTTCTGCGAAATCAAACGACTTCAAATTCGGACGATGTTTTGCGAAACGGCGCGGCAAACAAAGACTTAATTAAACTTCTTGCTCCTGAAGATAGTGTTGTTGTCAAAGGCTCTTTTGTTGAATTTGAATGGGAAAAAGTTTCGGATGCAAGTTCTTACATTCTAATTATTTCCGATGAAAAAGGCGATATTATTTTTCAAGAGCAAACCAAACAAACCAAGTTCAATTTCGGACGGGCGTATCCATCCAAAAGAGTAAATAAGCAAGACAAAAGTTTTTGGTATGTTCAGGCAAAACTTATTGACGGAAAAATTATAGAATCCACCCCGAGAAAGATTTTTTTTGAGTATTAAAGTTAGTGAAAAACTCAGCCTCTAAATATTTTTGGCTGTTTTGTTGTTTAGCAACTTTAGCGGTGGCGGGATATTTTTCCGCCCCATTTATAGGTGAAAAACTCTATCAAAAAGGCTTACAAGCAAAAAAAGAGTGGCAATTGACATCTGCCATCAGCTATTTTTTGTGGGCGGAGAAATTAAATTCGGATAAAACAAAAGTCCGAATTGAAAAAGCCGTTTGTTTTCAGATGCTTGGGGAATTTATAAAATCTCAAACCGAATTTGAAAAACTTCTCGCCGAATCCGTCGTAAATCAAAAATTACATTCTCGAATTTTAAATGCCAACGGAGTCAATCTGTTCAGCCAAAATTTGCCTGACAAGGCTTTGGAAAGTCATCAGGAAGCCTTAAAAATTGCCCGTTTGATTGGCGATAAAAAACTCGAAGCGCAAATTTTAGTTAATTTAAGCCGTGTTCTTTATCACGCCAAAGGAAAATTTGATGAAGCCGAAAAACATCTCGAAAACGCTTTGCAAATCGGGCGTGAACTGAATGACGAACAAATTATTGCCGATTCAATGCGAAATCTCGGCGTGGTTTTGTGGTGGGGAAAAGGCGAATTAGACCGTCCGCTGAATGATTTTTACAAACCTGCGCTCGAACTTTACCGCAAAAATCAAGACAAACGCGGCGAAGCGACGATGCTCAGCAATATTAGCTTAATTTATTCGTTCAAAGGTGATTTTTACGAATATCTGAAACTGCAAAATGAAAGTCTGCAAATCCGTGAAAACATCAAAGACCAAGCCGGATTGAGCGAATCTTACAGGGCTTTCGGTGCGGCATATTTATCAGTCAGAAATATCAAAAAAGCGCGTGAATATCTGCAAAAATCGGTTGCGCTTTCGGAAAAAATCGGCTTTCGGCTGACGCAAAACGAAGCCGAAACTTATTTGGCAGGCGTTTATGCCGAACTCGGCGAACACGATGAAGCCATTGAACTTTTTCAAAAAATTTATGAGCGCGAGAAAAACAGTCCCGAACTTGCCAAAAACCGTTTAAGCTCAATCGGATATTGCTATTTACTCAAAGAGGAATTTGAAAATGCCCGCCAAATTTTTGAGCAAGTTTTGGAAATGGAACTCAAAAACGAGAGAAAAGATATTCGAACCTTGTTGGCGATTTATGTTTTTTTGGGCGAAACTTTTATGCGTTTGGGGCAAACGGAAAAAGCAAAAGAGGTTTTGCAAAAAGCCGAAAATCTTTACAAAGAGCAACGAGGCGAAATAATTCAAGGGCTTTTGAGTTATGCCGCAACACAAGCCGAATTTGCGTTTGAACAAAAAGATACGGAAAAATCACGCCGTTTTTTACGCGAAGCCGCCGAAAATGAATTGAGTCTTTTTGCCCTGAGCGGCACAAATTTGATTACTCATCCGCTTGCACGAGATTATGACCGAATTTTCTTACTTTTGCTTGAAAAATTGGATGATACGAAACTTGCTTTTCGTTTTTTGGAACAACGCCGGTATCGTTCATTCCGCAATTTTATTGTGCAATCGAGTAGTAAAAATAACACTTCCGCGCAAACGGGCAACGGCGAAAAAAAAGCTCTGGCGGAGATTGAAAAATTGAAAAACCATTCAAAAAATAACGACGGCGTAGAACTCAAAGAAAGACTCCAAAAGGCTTACGGCGATTATGAAAATGCGGTTTTGAAAGAGCAATTTTCCAAAGAAATTCAGAAAGCGATTACCACCGCGCAACCCGTTGACTTAAACACGGCGGGACAAAATCTGGACGAAAAAACGGCTTTGATTGAATATGTTTTTGCGGGCGAAAAAGTTTTTGCGATAGTGTTGACAAAAAATGATTTACGGCATTTTTTATTACCTGTTTCGCGCTCGAATTTGCGGAATAAAACACGACTTCTGAATGCTTCGATTTTTGCCAAAATCGAATCTGACGATTGGCAACCGATTGCCCGAAGTTTGCGCGAGAATTTGCTTGAACCGCTTGAAAAATCGGACGTTTTGAAAGATAAAAATCGTCTGGCGATTGTGCCTTTCGGCGTTTTGCACGATTTACCGTTTGCCGTCCTGATAAGCAATGAAAATCGTTTTTTGATTGAAGATTACACTTTGTTTTTTCCGCTGTCGGCAACATTTCTGCAAAGAAAAAATTCCCATTCCGGGACAAAAAAAATGGTTAGTTTCGGCATCAATCACACGGAAAATTTGCCAGATTTGAAGTTTGCGGTTGAAGAATCAAAAGCGGTGGCAGAAATCTTCGCGGGCGAAGCAAAAGTTGAAACGCAAGCAACCGAAACCGAATTCAAAAACTCCATCTCAAAAACCACGCATCTGCATCTGGCAACCCACGCTGTTGCCGAAGCGGAAATGCCTCTTTTTTCAAGACTTCTCTTAAAATCCGCCGAAAAAGATGACGGAAATTTGATGGGGCGCGAGATTTTTGAAATTGGAATCGAGACGGATTTGGTAACTATTGCGGCTTGCGAAGGTGCGAAAAGTTTTTCCGCTGACTCGGAAGATTTAATCGAAATTGACCGCATCGGGCTAACCGAAGCCTTTCTCCACGCCGGTTCAAACAGTGTTTTAGCTAGTCTTGCACCAATCAGCGATGCCGCAACCGTTGAATTTATGAAGGATTTTTACATAAATCTCAAAGAAAAAGACAAAACCGAATCTCTTGCACAATCTCAACGAAAAATGCTTCACGGGAAATTCAAACATCCGCGTTTTTGGTCGCCGTTTATTTTGGTTGGCTCTGATAAGTAAAGTTCAGATTTGCCTCTTTAGGCATAACTCTGAACTTTTTTTCGTCAAATTCTCCAAACTTGAAAAATTGTCTGTTGGGTAAAATTCGGAGGAGAATTTTATGAACAAAAAATCTATCAGCATTGTTTTATTGGTTGGTCTGTTGGTTTTGGCGTTTACGCCCATCAATGTTTTGGCGGGAACGGCTTCGGCTTCGGCGACGGCAAAAGCGGGTGACGATTGCGGGGAAATCGAAAAACGCGAAGGGCAAAACACCGGCGCAATGAACATCGGAATGGTCAAGGTCAATGGCAAAGAGTTGAAAAAAGGAATTGATTACACAGTTGAAAACGACGGCAGCACACGACCGAAAATTAAATTCAAAACGCCTTTGGCAAAAGATGATTCAGTAAGCGTTACGTTGTCAACCGTAAAAAGAGGCGATTTTACGGTAAATCTGACTTTGAGCAATTGTTGATGGAGAACGCAAGAATGAAAAATTCTAGTTTTATGAAAAAAGTCTATGTTTTAATAACGGCGTTTTCTTTTATCGTAGCTTTTTCGGCGTTTGATTTGCTCGCGCAAAAAAGCAATACGAAACGATATGTCCTGCTCAAACGAAACGAGCGGAAAAACAGTTACAAAACCGTTTCGGAAAATGGCGAAATCATTTTTGAAGCCGAGAATGTGGAAGACCCAAAAGATGGCGAACTTCTTCGCGGCAAGAAAAAATTGGAATATCGCTGTGAACTAGGTCAAATTCCATTTATTAAAGAATTGCTTTTTTCAAACGGGCGTTCCACTCGGCAAAAAGTCGAGTGTCTGGTGCTGATTACGCCGCGAATTATTATTCAGGAAGAGGAAAATTAAGGAGAAAACATTTATGCCGAATGAAACATTTGAGGAACGGGTTCGCAATCGTATTAAGGAACTGACGGATTATTACATCCAAAATCAAGATTTGATTCGCGCTCCTTTGTTTCGCCGTTTTTGCAATCCTGTCCGATGGGAAACCGAGTGGCGCGAACTTTATCGGGTAATTGAAGAATATGAAAAATATGACGGCGAGATGGGCAATCGTTTAATAAAAGTCGAAGGTTTTAATTATCAGCCTTTGCCTTGGACACCGTTTTTGCAACAATACGAAAAAAACGCGCTTGAAAAACTCATTTCCAAACGGTGCAATTCGCACGAACGGCAAATTATCGCCAACGACATCAAATACGAAATGAATCGGCGAATAAATCGCGTTCCAAACGCCAAGCGCACCGCCGCTAATCTTCAAAAAGCCGGACAACGCGGCGAAGAAGAAGGACTTTTGAACGCCTTCGGTGTCGAGTATCGCGGCGAATATGATCTTGCGCTCACCGAAGCTGACCGCCAATGGCACAAAAGCGGAATCGAATATTTTGTCGAATTTGCAATTATCGAATGCGGCATAATTGACGTTGACGCAATAAAAAGAGAAGAAACCCGCAAGGTTAAACCGAAACTTTCCGGTTGGGGAATGTAATCCGCGATTGCGTGAATAAATACGGATAATTTTAACCACGAAAAGACGCGAAACGAATTGCTTCTTTTCGTGTCTTTTCGTGGTTTCTGGTATATTCAAACAATGAATCAGACCCTTGTCCTTTGGCATCAATTTGTCGCATCGCCGAACGCCGAAATTCTGCACGAAATTCTCGCGGACGACGTGCAATTTCACTCGCCTTTTATCTGGAAACCGAAAGACGGAAAAGCCGTAACGACGCATATTTTAATGACCGTTACGCAGGTTTTCGAGAACTTCCGCTATATCCGCGAAATCATTGAAGAAAATAATTTTTGCCTCGAATTTGAAGCCAGCATCGGCGATTTGACACTTCGCGGCGTTGATTTGATTTCGCTAAATGATGACGGAAAAATTATTGATTTTGAAGTAATGATTCGTCCCGCAAATGCTCTGCAAACGCTCGGAATAGAAATGGGCAAGCGTTTGAATTTACAAGGTTAAGATTTTACGGCAATAAAATTTTTATCTTTTTGCATCTAAAGTTTGTAAATTAACGAATACAAACTTAACTAACCTACGAAACAGGAAAAATTATGCTTAAAGATACAACGTCAGTTACAACAATTAATGCGTTTCCGTTTGCCGGAAGTTTTTCGACCGTCAAGTCTGTCGAAAAAGTTGCCGAAGCCCGTTTGCCAACCGAATTTGGCGAATTTCGTATTGCGGGTTACAAATCTCTAACAAGCGATGAAGAATTTGTCTGTGTTTTCAAAGGCGATTTGCACGAAAACGCCGCAATTCCCGTGCGTATTCATTCGCAATGTTTGACGGGCGACGTTTTTCACTCGACAAAATGCGATTGCGGAGCGCAACTGCAAAGCGCGATGGAAACCATCGAAAAAGAAGGTCGCGGCGTAATCGTCTATCAACATCAAGAAGGTCGCGGCATTGGAATCATTAACAAAATTCGTGCTTACGCCCTGCAAGATAAAGGCGCGGACACCATCGAAGCAAATCTGCGACTCGGACTCGATGTTGATTTGCGCGAATACGACCAATGCGTCGAAATCCTGAAAGATTTGGGTGTGCGTAAAGTCAAAGCATTATCAAATAATCCCGACAAACTCCGCGCAATGCGAAACGGCGGTTTGGAAATCATCGAGCGCGTCCCGATTGAATTCGAACCATCAAAAGACACGCAAAAATATTTGAGTGTCAAGAAATTTCAGATGGGACATCTTTTGAGTTTAGTGAATTAAATTTTCCTCCTCAAAAAAACTAAAAGATGCGGTATTGATTTATCGCATCTTTTAGTTCTTTAAAGCATTCAAAATCTTCTCGTGAATACCGCCGAAACCGCCGTTTGACATTACGGCAACGACATCGTTTTCGCGCAATTCGGGTGCGAGATGGGCGACAATCGAATCGGCATCGGGCAAGCAGAAAGCCGTCTTTCCTTGCGCGTTGATTTGTTCGACTAACTCCTCGACATTCAAAACTTTGCCCAATTCCGATGCTTTTTGCGTGTTATAAACTCCGGCGATGATGACGTAATCGGCGTATTCAAAAGCGTTGCGGTAAGGTTCTTGAAAAACCGCCAGCCGCGACGACCACGAACGCGGCTCAAAAACCGCAATCAAACGCTTGCCCGCATATTTCATCCGCAGAGCTTTCAAAGTTTCTTCAACGGCGGTCGGATGATGCGCGAAATCGTCAATCACCGTAACGCCGCGTTCGATTCCGCGAATTTCGACGCGCCTTTTCACCGATTTGAATGTATCAAACGCTTCTTGAATTTTGTCTTGAGAAATTCCCCAAGCGTCCGCCGCGATGATGACGGCAAGACAATTTCGCACGTTAAATTCGCCGATTAAATCGGTTTCAAATTCGCCCCAAAATTCGTTTTCGCGGAAGATTTTAAATTTTGTTCTGCCCGAAAAATCAATCTCACGCGCTTGCCATTTTGCCTCGTCCGAAGTTCCGAAAGTTTCAATGTTTGTAAAAAGTTTGCCGCGCATTTCTTCCAAAACTTCTTTCGCAACAGGCGAATCAATGCCGACAATTAACGAGCCGTTTGACGGCACAAGATTCATCAGACGCGAAAACTGATATTTGATTTCCCAAAGGTCGCGGTAAATGTCAGCGTGGTCAAATTCGACGTTATTGACAATCGCAATTTCGGGCAAATAGTGCATAAATTTCGGCTTTTTATCAAAATAAGCCGTGTCGTATTCGTCGCCTTCAATGACGAAATAATCGCTTTCCGCCACACGAAACGACGCGCCGAAATTCTGCACAATTCCCCCAACCAAAAACGACGGATTCAGCCCACCAACCTCGCAAACCCAACTCGCAATACTCGTCGTCGTCGTCTTCCCGTGCGTTCCCGCAACGACCAGCGAACGCCGTCCGCGAATAAATTCTTCCTTAACAATCTCCGCCTGCGAACGATACAAAAGTTTGCGATTCAAAACCTCTTCAAGCTCCGCATTTCCACGCGAAATCGCATTTCCGACAATCGTGCAATCCGCGCCGATGTCCGCATTTTCCGCTTTGTAACCGTTCAAAATCTCAATCCCAAGTTGTTCCAACTGCGTTGACATCGGCGGATAAACATTCTGGTCTGAACCCGTAACTTTGTGTCCGCGCGTCTGCAACATTCCCGCCAACGAAGCCATCGCCGTTCCGCAAATTCCGATTAAGTGATAGTGCATAAAACAAATTTATTTGGATATGTAGACTTCACGATTTATCGGAGGACTACCCAATAAAAAATCAATAATATTAATAATAAAATCGCTACAATAATAAACAGGCAAGACAGTAAAAGCATCCTCCCTTTTTTACGAGGCAACCAATCTTTATTTGCCTCATAACAATCTGCACACAAAGGAATTTGCACCTTCAGTTCTGAAAATGCTTTAGTTATTGATGTTCCGCCAGAGAGGTCATCATCACCACAATTCGGACAGAAGTTAATCGGCATTAAACCTTGGCTTTGCCATTGGTCCCAATCTGCCCCAAATGGTTCAATAAACCATTTATCTCTAAACATACTCTCATCCCAAATTCCCCCGCTTGATTCAATTAACAATTTTTGAAAATCCTTAGCTCTTTGGATATTTTTTGACATTAGTTTTCTCCATGGACGGTTTGATTGCAACAAATTTAATATTGATGCCTTTACCAACCTCCGAAAGGTAATTCTTTGGCTTTAACTCTTTCCATAAAAGGCGTTCCGATGCCTTTCGCTTTAGCTTTTTCATAGACGGATTTTGCGTCTTTTCCGTGTGCAATCAGTTTGTCGCCATCTAAAACAACCCATTGACCGTCAAATTCTTCCTTATGGTCTTCGATCCATTGCAAAGCGCGGCGAAATCGTTCGTTTTTTATTTCGAGTTCGATATTTTTCGCTTCTTTTTCCGATAGAACTTTCAATTTTTCTTCTTCTACAAAATCAAAAATTTTTTGTTTTTCAGACAGTAGCAAAGCGCGGACATTTTCGATGATTTGTTCTGTGGTGTTCATCACAAATTCACCTCGAAACTCATTTTAGCAGATTTATCTCTTTTGTCTTAACAACTTCGCAAAGGGCAACTTACTCACTTTTTTGAAATAATCCTTTCCATTGACAAAATCCGTAGTTCCTTCGAGATATTCTTTCTCCGGTTTTGTCGGTTTTCCTGTCCGTAAATCTTTGTATTGAATCGTTTTGCGTAAGAGTCTGCCTTTTCCGTTGAAATAGAGCGTCTGCAAAACAATTAAATCTCCGTAAAACGTCCGCAGTTCGGATTTTACTTTGGCGAGCGTTCCGTCGGGGCGAAAATAGTGATGGACATATTGCGCCCAATCGCCCGAAGGACTGAAAAGCGTAAAAGCTGAATGAATCAGTTTGCCATTCTTTCGCCAATTATAAGCGATTGTGTAAGTTTCGTTCCTTGTGCGGAATTTTTCCAGAGCCTTATCGGAAGCGAATTTGCGCCATTTCGATTTGGAATCATCGTTGTAGTCGGAAATATCGGCAAAAACCAGATGCGGGTTTTTGTTGCGTCTGACGAAGGTATCAATCGTTTTGCAATACGCTTCGATTCGGCGGATTTCCGTTCTTTTATTCGTCTGGGCAAAAGACAAATTTTGGAAACCGAGAAGCAGAAGAGCAATAATTAAAAGGCTGTATTTTTTCATAAATTTACCTCGGCAATTTCCCAGTGATTTCTAACAATCTATCGGGATAATCGGTCATAATGCCGTCAACATTCATTTCGATAAGTTGTTTCATCCTGTCCGTGTCGTTGATTGTCCAAACGTGAACTTTTAAGTTTAATTTATGCGCGGTTTCGACGAATTCTTTCGTTACGACTTCGAGCGAGCCGACTCTTTGCGGGATTTGCAAGGCTTGCATCGGCGGCGTGTAGTTTTCGCCGATTCCGGTTTTATACATCAATAGAAATTGCGAAACTTCGCGCGGCGTGGCTGAGGTGGCAACTTCCGAACATTCGGCGCGAAATTCGTCAATCGCCGTTTGGCGAAATGAACCGACAATGACTTTTGCGGTCATATTTCGGGCGCGAATCGCTTCGCACAGAGGTTTTATGACTGAAGGTTCGGCTTGTTTCGGTTCGACGTTGAAGGTTTGATTCGGCAAAGCATCAAAAATCTCTTGAAGCGTTGGAATTGTAATTCCTTTGCCGCGAAAGGGAAAAGTATTTCCGCCATCAAGCGAAAAATTATATCCGGCATCGAGTTTTTTTACTTCGGCGAGCGTTAATTTATTAATTTCGCCTTGTCCGTCGGTTGTGCGGTTGACGGTTTTGTCGTGCAGAACGACAAGTGCGCCGTCCGAAGTCGAATGAACGTCGAGTTCTAAAACGTCAACGCCAATTTGCGCCGAATATTGAAATGCGCCGAGCGTGTTTTCGGGGTAAAGTCCGCCCCCGCCGCGATGTGCGAATACCAAAAAGCGGGAATTTTCTTTCTTAAAAATTTCGCGTGCTTCTGCCGGTTTGCCCGTCTGCATTGCAAAATAAGTATAAATCCCTGCGAGAATCAAAAATATGCCAAGCAAAAAATATCCGAACCATTTGAAGATTTTGCTAAAAAACTTTTTCATCGTGATATGATGCAAAATATTATAAAATTGATTGCAACGAGTTGATTTTATTAAAAAATACGGAAACTCGCACGATTGTCGAAGGTGTTTATTCCAAAGTTGAGGATGCTAACTTTGAGTGCGTTTCTACCTTCGTAAGCAACCGACGAACTGCATTTTGCAATCATATCTTGAATAGAGGAATTTTATGAGTATCAAAAACTATTTTTTCGCGCTTTCGCTTTGTTTGATTTTTACCTGTGCAAGTTTCGCACAAACGATGCGAACTATTAATATTATAACCGAGCCGAATGCAGTGGTTTGGATAAATGATGTGCGTTTTGGTAAAACGGACAAAAGCGGAAAATTGACTTTGAATGTTGCTTCAGGCGGCGTAAAAACAATTCGCGTTCGCGCTGAAGGCTTTAAGGAAACTAAGCAAAATCTTGCGGCAACGCAAAAAGGCGATGTTAAAATTGCGCTTGTAAAAACTACTGATGAAGCCGAAATTACTTTTCAAAAAGCCGAAAAAATGGCTTCTGTTGACGAAGAAAAAGCGATTGAATTATACCGCAAAGCAATCACTCTGCGTCCGAAATATGCCGAGGCATATGTTGAAATCGCCCGCATTTTAGGCGAAAACGGCGAAACGGAAGATGCGCTCGAAGCTATCAAACAAGCCCGAAAAATTCGTCCGATTTACGCCGAAGCCTCTGCCGTTGAAGGCAGAATTTACAAAACTGCCACGGAAGAAGAAAACGCCATCGCTTCATTCAAAAAATCAATCGCCGAAGGCAAAGGCTTTCAGCCTGAAGCGCACACAGGTTTAGGAATGATTTATCGTGAAAAAGCCGAAAGTTTCGGCTCGACAGGCGATTTTGACAGCGAAAAAGAATATTATCTGCTTGCCGCCGGCGAACTCAAGAAAGCTGTCGCCCAGCTTGCCGGTGCGCCTGACGCAATTACGATCTATCAACTGCTCGGCGATTGCTACGAACGCGCCAAAATGTATAAGGAAGCAATTGCAGTTTATGAAGAATTTCTAAAAATTTACCCGAATGCAAACGAAGCCGTTACCGTTCGCTCATTCATTACACAGATAAAAAAACAGATGTCGGAACAGTAAAAATTAAGAAGTAAAAACGCAAAAATTTAGGCGGCGGTCTTCCATTCGTTCTTTAAAAGTCCGTAGAAAAGAGCATCTTGGGTTTCGCCTTGGACAATCCACCGCTCACGCAGATAGCCTTCTTTTTGAAATCCGAACCGTTCAAGCAGACGAATCGAAGGCGTGTTTCGCGGGTCAACATCTGCTTCGATGCGATGCAAATTCAACTCCGTGAAAGCGTAATTCAAAAGCGCGTTCACAGCTTCCGTAACTAAACCTTTGCCCCAAAATTCGCGGTTGAGAGCATAACCGATTTCGGCGCGGCAATTTTTTTCGTCAATGTGAAAAAGTGTTGTCGTGCCGATAATTTTATTGTCCGTTTTCAAGGAAATTCCCCATTGAAAAAGCGTGTTCTTTTCAAAATTTTTGTGAATATCGGCAAGATAATTTACTGCATCGGCGCGTTCGGCAAACGGCACAATACCAAAAAAACGCATTGCTTCCGAATCGGAAAAAATATCGTAAAGCGAATCAATATCAGCAGTTTCGATATGACGCAGATTTACTCTCGAAGCCTCGATTACGGGAAGTTTTTCACCTTTAGTCATAAAAATTATTTGCGTCGCAATTCCTTAATTCTTTTCCAAAGTTGCGGCAAGGCTTTGCTCGTTTGAAACATCGAAAGTTTCGATATGACGCAGATTTACTCTCGAAGCCTCGATTACGGGAAGTTTTTCACCTTTAGTCATAAAAATTATTTGCGTCGCAATTCCTTAATTCTTTTCCAAAGTTGCGGCAAGGCTTTGCTCGTTTGAAACATCGAACCTGTCGCAAAATATTTGGCGAATTGTTTGAAAGTTTCGACCGCATTTGCCGAATAAGGCATCCACCAAGCATCGGGCAAAATTGCAATTTTATTAATGTGAATATGTTGCGGTTGAACGAGTTCCATCAAACCTTCAAGCCCGTGTGTTCTGCCATTTCCTGAATGTTTGAAACCACCCCAAGGCGTTTGTCCTATGCCGTGCGTGTATAAAACTTCGTTGACGCAAACCGTTCCAGCTTCAATTTTTTCGGCAATTCGTTTGCCTTTTGAAAGATTTTTTGTCCAAACGCTCGCTGTCAAACCGAATTCCGAATCGTTTGCAAGTTTGATTGCTTCTTGTTCCGTGCGAAAAGTTGCGATTGGCAAAGTCGGACCGAAAGTTTCTTCCTGCATTGCCCGCATCGAATTATTTGCGCCGGAAATCACGGTCGGTTCGAAAAATAAATCTTTTGATTTTCCACCTGTTAAGATTTTTGCGCCTTCTTTTTCAAAATCGGCAACGTGGTCTTTGACGATATTTATCTGTCTTTCCGATGACATCGCACCGATTGAAATTGTTTCATCATTTCCCGCGCCTTGTTTTAATTTGCGCGTTTTTTCGACAATCAATTCGGTCAATTTTTCGGCAACGGATTCTTCGACATAAAGCCTTTCGACCGACGAACAGGATTGCCCCGAATTGCAAAACGCGCCCCAAACCGCCGCGTCTGCCGCGAGTTCGAGATTTGCGTCGGCAAACACAATCATCGGGTCTTTGCCGCCGAGTTCCAAAACAACGGAAGTCAGATTTTTCGCCGCAGATTCAGCGATTTTTTTGCCCGTCGCAACGCTTCCGGTGAACATAATTTTGTCCGGCGCAGATTCGACAAGTGCCGCACCCGTTGCGCCTGCGCCCGAAACGATTTGCACAGCGTTTTCGGGAAATCCGGCTTTTTCAAAAATTTCGCCAATCTTAAGTCCAATAAACGGCGTGAGTTCCGAAGGTTTGATGATAACTGTATTGCCTGCCATCAAAGACATTACCGCTTCGCCCAAAGGAATCGAAAACGGATAATTCCACGCCGGAATGATTCCAACTACGCCGAGCGGTTGATAGATAATTTTTGATGAACGCCCAAGAAGTCCATAAAGCCCGATGCCGATTTTTCGCGGCTTCAAGAGTTTTTCGCTATTCTTGGCAAAATACTGCATTAAATCCAAAACCGGCGCAATCTCCATCGAAAGAGATTCGGCGACGGGTTTGCCTGATTCATCGGAAATCAGTCGCGCAATGTCGTCCATTTCGGCTAAAATCACTTCACGCGCCCGCATCACGAGTTTTTTGCGCTCGGAAAAAGAAGTTTTGCGCCAAGTCTGAAATGCTTCACGCGAATTTTCAACAGCAATTTGCACTTCTTCCGCCGAAGTTTCATTTAAACGTCCGAATTCTTCGCCCGTTGCCGGATTGTATGAAATTACCTCGTTTTTGTTTTGTATTTTAAGAACCGCGCTCATTTGTTTTCCCTCAAAAGAATAGCTTACCCGATTTCTCAAAAAGGCAGAAACCCGTGTGTGAGCAAGAATGTTTAAGTGAAAGTTCTGCCTCCTTGCTCACACGCGAGTTTCTGCTTTACAAAATTTTGCTTGACAAACCAATTACCGAATATTATTCTTTAAATAGTGAGGTTGACCGAATGATTAACGACATTGACAAACAAATATTGAATATTCTTCAGAAAGATGCGCGAATTGCCAACGCGGAAATTGCCCGTCAGGTCGGATTAGCACCGTCGGCGGTTTTGGAGCGCGTCAGAAAATTGGAAGAACGCGGCGTGATAAAAGGTTACGAAACAAAGCTCGATGCGGCACAGGTTGAATACGGTTTGACAGCTTTTATCGCCGTGCGGACAAACGAGTGCTGTTATGAAACCGACAATTTTTTAGCGGAAATTCCCGAAGTTTTGGAAGTTCACGATGTAGCCGGCGAAGATTCTTATTTATTAAAAGTTCGTGTTAAAGACACCGAGCATTTATCCCGTTTGATGCGCGAACGTCTGAAAAACGTGCCGAATGTCGCTTCGACGCGGACGACTATCGTTTTGGGAACGATAAAAGAAACAAACGCTTTGCCGATAAAATAGTTTAGATTCCACGCTTCAGCGTGCCGCAAATACGAGCGGAGCAATGTGTTTGCCATTCGTGGCAAACGAGAATTTTGAATGGAAACAAAAACCGCGTTGCTTCGCTCGCGGTTAGCCGACTAAAGGCGAGACTCAGAACGGAGGTAGCAGTAATGAAAAAGCAAATTATAAATAATCGGAATTTGGCAATAATGATTGCCGCGTTTGCGGCGGTTTATCTGCTTTGGGGTTCGACGTATTTAGCAATTAAATACGCGATTGAGACATTACCCTCATTTTTGATGGCAGGTATAAGATTCGTTTTTGCGGGTGCGGTTTTGATGATTTGGGCGCGGTTTGCGAAAGACTACGAAAAACCGAAAGCGGCACATTGGAAAACGAGTTTTATTGTCGGAACTCTTTTGCTTTTGGGCGGAAACGGCGGCGTTGTTTTCGCGCAACACTATATTTCATCGAGTCTTGCCGCACTTCTCGTGGCAACCGAACCGTTTTGGATTGTCTTGTTAAGCTGGCTCTGGCTCGGCAAATCGCGTCCGACTTTGAAAACTGTTGCCGGAATCGCGTTGGGATTTTTCGGCGTATGGCTTTTGATTCAAGGGCAATCGAACGGTTTTGCGAGTTCCGGTTCAATGCAGTTTTTTGGAACTTTGGCAGTTATGGGCGCGGCTTTGAGTTGGGCGACAGGCTCAATTTACGGACTTCGTGCGCCTGCGCCGAAATCTTCGATTTTAACGGCGGGAATGCAAATGTTTTCGGGCGGATTGGTTTTGCTCGTGGTCAGTTTGTTCGCGGGCGAATGGTCTTCGTTTAATATTGCAGAAGTTTCGGCGCGTTCGTGGTTTGGCGTGATTTATTTGATAATCGCCGGTTCGCTTATCGGTTTCACGGCTTACAGTTGGTTGCTCAAAAACGCGAATCCGTCAATGGTTTCGACTTATGCCTATGTCAATCCGGTCGTTGCTGTATTCTTAGGCTGGCTCATTGCTGGCGAGAGTTTTACGGGACAAATGCTCATTGGCGCAACGGTCATTGTCGGCTCGGTCGTGCTGATAACTTCGCACGACAAAAACGATAAAGATTCGGAGGAAAAACTCGAAATTCACGAATCGAATATGCCGACGGGAACGCCGAAAACTTTATCGGCTTCAGCGTAATTCAAGCTAATCAAAATTAAAGGAAATGCTTTTATAAATTGCCTCCGGCTTTAGCCGGAGGTTTAGATTTGGAAAGAAAAAGGCTTTAGCCAAACAGAAGAAAAATAAATAAAAATCCTTATCGCTTTAGCGCAAAAAAGGCTAAAGCCAAGCGGAATTTTTATTTTATTTCCTATTCGGCTAAAGCCTTTTTCTTTGCTTCGCTGACCACTAGCTGAAGCTAGTGGCAATTTATGAAAGACTTCAAACGGCATTTGTTGTTTAGCCGAAAGTTTCAAATAATTCGCCTTCATCGAAGTATTCACCGACTTGAATTTTAATCCAAATGCCTTGTTTGGTTATTCGCTTGTCGGTAACAATCGCGCTGAAAGATTCTAAACGGTCATTCTATTTACCACCCTTTTCAAGATCAAGTATCCACATTTTCCCTTCAAAAATGATTTGACGCGGCTTTCTGATTTTTGAAGTTAAGCCTGTTGCTCCGTCAAATGTTAGCGGACAATCAATCAAATTTTGAGCAATCGCTTCAAACAAAAAACTTAAATCTTTCTCGTAAGCGTCTATTTTTTCACGATTAAGCAATCGTTCAAAAATTTCTAAAAATTGTTCGGCTAAATCATTGAAATTATTTTCTCCTAGCTCAACATCTGCTCAACAACGCCGTAACTTGCTTCCAAAGCATCGTTTAATTTGGTTGCATCAGTTCCGCCGCCTTCAGCCATATCGGGTTTGCCGCCGCCGCGTCCGTTGACGATTGGCGCGATGTTTTTGACGATTTCGCCGGCTTTTACTTTCGCGGTCAAATCATCGGAAACACGGACAATAAACGAAACTTTATCATCTTCGGCGCGACCGAGAACGACTACGCCGGATTTGATTTTCGCCATCAAAGTATCGGACAGATGCCGCATTCCGCCTTTGTCCAAGCCTTCGACGATTTTGGCGATGACTTTTATGCCGTTGATGTCTTTCGCTTCGTCGCCATTCGATGAAGAATTTCCAATCGCGCCGGTGGCGATTTTCATTTTCAGTTCGTCGTTTTCTTTGCGGATTTTCTTTAATTCTTCCTGCAATTTTTCAATCGCGTTCGGCAAATTGTCGCGTTGTGCTTTGGCAATTTGGACGGCTTCGGCAATCAATTTTTCATCTTCACGAAATCTTTCAAACGCATCAAAGCCCGTAATTGCGCGGATTCGGCGCACGCCCGACGCGATTGCTTCATCGCTCGTGATTTTAAATGAGCCGATGTCACCCGTGGCGCGAACGTGCGTTCCGCCACACAATTCACGCGAAAACTCGCCGCCGCCGACCGATAAAACTCGCACATTTGAGCCGTATTTTTCGCCAAACAGCGCAACTGCGCCCGAACGCATCGCGTCTTCAATCGCCATCACGTCGGTATTTACCTTTTCGTTTTTCAAAATTTCACGATTGACCAAATCTTCAATTTCCTTCAATTCGCTTTCCGAAATCGGCTGATAATGCGTAAAATCAAACCGCAAATAATTCGGTGCAACGACCGAACCGGCTTGTTTGACGTGCGTTCCCAAAACTTCCTTCAAAGCCGCGTGAACCAGATGCGTCGCCGTATGATTCCGCCGCGTCGCATCGCGTTTTGCAACGTCAACTGTCGCCGTAACTTCATCACCGACGCGAATTACGCCTTTTTCAACTTTAGATTTATGCAAAACTATTCCCGCAATCGGCGCAAAAGTATCGAGGACGCGAACCGACAACGGATTTTCCGAATCTTGAATCTTGAATCTTGAATTTTGAATTGCCCCAACATCGCCGACTTGTCCGCCCGCTTCGGCATAAAACGGCGTTTCGTCCAAAACAATCAAACCTTCGTCGCCAACATCGAGCGCGTCAACCCGTTCATCATTTTTCACCAAAGCCAAAACCTTCGCGCCTTCGACTTCCGTTTTGTCGTAGCCGTGAAAATTTGAGCGCACGGAAGTTCTTTCCAAAGCCGTGTAAATCGGATTGATTTTTTCTGCTTGTTTGGTTTTGCCAATTTCAGAGGTTTGTTGAAGTTTTTTCTTTTCAGCTTCAATGATTTCTTTGAACCCTTCTTCGCTTAAATCGCTAACATATCTTGAATTTAGAGTATTTTCATCAATTATTTCTTTATCCTGCAAAACCACATACATTAAATCAATAGGAGTTCCATAAGTATCGTTTAAAATAGCAAGTTCCTTTGTAGAAACTTCAATTACTGGAAAGTCTGCTATTGTCCATTTGTTTTTACTTCCTTTTATCAGTTCATCCAATTTCTTCAATCCAACCGTCATCGTATTACTAAATCTTTCTTCCTCAAGCCGCACCATTTTGCCGATGAAATCGCGTTGGGTTTCGAGTTCGGGAAAGGCATCTTTCATCAAATCAATGACGAAATCGCAGACTTTGTGAAAAAACAAAGTTTCAAAACCGAGATGTTCGCGCCCGTGATAGATGGCGCGGCGCATAATTTTCCGAAGGACGTAATTTCTGCCTTCGTTGCCGGGCAAAATTCCGTCGCAAATGGCAAACGCGGTCGAACGTGCGTGGTCGGCGACGACGCGCATTGCAAAACCGCTCTGCGTTTCGGCTTCGTAAAATCTTTCGGCGAGTTCGGCGGTTTTATTGATAATCGGCTTGATTAAATCCGTTTCGTAGTTGGTTGAAACGCCTTGCAAAACTGCCGCCATTCGTTCCAAACCTGCGCCCGTGTCAACCGACGGCGCGGGCAGAGGTGTGAGTTCAAAAACACCTTTTTCAACTTCATTTCGCTCGAATTGCATAAAGACGAGATTCCAGATTTCCATTGTCGTATCGCCTTCGCCGTTGACGTATTTCGGATGATTTTTTTCCGCATTTTCGGGTTCATCGCCCATATAATAATGGATTTCCGAACACGGTCCGCACGGTCCGGTGTCGCCCATCTGCCAGAAATTATCTTTGCGTCCGAAAGGCAAAACACGGTCAGGTTTTGCGCCGACTTTAATCCATAAATCTCGCGCTTCTTCGTCTGCCGGAACTTCCGCGTCGCCGCCGAAATATGAAAACCAAAGGCGCGATTCTTCCAAACCAAGCTCATTGACGAGAAAATCCCACGCGAATTTTATGGCATCTTCCTTGAAATAATCGCCGAAACTGAAATTGCCGAGCATTTCAAAAAAAGTATGATGACGCGCCGTTTTGCCAACTTCGTCCAAATCGTTGTGTTTGCCGCCCGCACGGATACATTTTTGCGACGAAACGGCGCGTTTATAATCGCGTTTTTCCACGCCCGTGAAAACGTCTTTGAACTGATTCATTCCCGCGTTGGTGAACAAAAGCGTCGGGTCGTTTGCCGGTAAAAGTGGTGATGAATGGACTACTTTATGTCCGTTTTTCTCAAAATATTCTAAAAATTTCTGTCTAATTTCACTACCTTTCATATAAGTTGAAAAATTCCCTATCAAATCAAAAAGTGATTTTATCACGAATGCGCGTGATTACCGAAATTTTCAAAAATGAGTTAAATTATCAATAAAAAAAGGAGAAAATTTATGACACAGGCAAAAACGGCATCGGTTAAAGAAATGGTTTCGGCGGAAGAATGGCAAACTCGTGTCGAATTAGCGGCGGCTTATCGCTTAGTTGCGCTTTACGGTTGGGACGACCTTGTTTTTACGCATATTTCGGCGCGTGTGCCGGGAACAAGCAACGAATTTTTGATAAATCCTTACGGATTTTTGTTTGACGAAATCACGGCTTCGAGTCTTGTCAAAATTGATTTGCAAGGAAATAAATTGCTCGAATCGCCGTATTTTATTAATCCCGCGGGTTTTACGATTCACAGCGCGATTCACGCCGCAAGGCACGATGTCGAATGCGTTTTTCATATTCATTCGCTTCACGGCGTTGCGGTTTCGGCGCAAGAGAACGGGCTTTTGCCGATTTCGCAACAATCAATTTTTCCGCTCTCAAATCTCGCCTATCACGATTACGAAGGCGTTGCGCTCAACGAAGACGAAAAACCGCGACTCGTGGCGGATTTAGGCACAAATAATTTTCTAATCTTGCGAAATCACGGACTTTTGACCTGCGGAAGAAACGCGGCGGAAGCGTTTTTGTTTATGTATATTTTGGAAAGCGCGTGTCGGATTCAGATTTTGGCGCAGTCGGGCGGAAACGATTTAATTTCCGTTCCCGCGCCGATTATCGCCGGAGCAAAAGCGCAAGTCGAAGCCGTAACAAAAGGAATGAGCGCGGATTTGGTTTTTCCGGCACTGCTCAGGAAATTGGATAAAATTGACGATTCGTATAAAAATTGACTGGATCGCAAGCGGCTCGATTGCAAGATTGCGAAGCGTTTCGCGTAGCAATGCTAAAGGCTTTGGCGTAGAAATTAACTTGATTTCTACGCCAACATTGCAACATGGCTGAAAAACGCGATTTTGCAATCAAGCCGATTGTGATCCAGTCTTAGCTTTTATCGCCGTTATTGCCGTTCTTTATTTGTTCCTTAAACAAATTCAAAAGCAACAAAGTTCCAAGTCCGCCGCCGCCTTCGCCGTTGCCGCCGGTAGCGAGAATGTCGGGCGTGATGCGAACGCCTTTTTCGCCGATAACTTTTAAGGTTTCAACGATTGCCACGCCGTTTGAGCCGAGCGCGTTGACTTGTTCTTTGTATGCAACGCCTTGCGCTTCGCCGATGAGACGCATTTTTTCGGCTTCGGCTTTACCCGTCGAAGAAATGTAATACGCTTCGCCGTCCGCTTCGCGCTGGCGTTGCTCACTTCGTTTAGCAGAAATCTCCACACCGACGGTCGCTTCCATCAAATTCTTTTGATTATCGGCGTGTGCGCGAGTCTTTTCGAGTTCGATGCGTTTCGTTTCGGCTTCACGTTGTGCGTCAAACATAGATTGTTTCTGTTCTGCCAAGATTTTTTCCGTCTGCGTTTTCATCAATTCTTCAGGCAGATGAATGTGGCAAATCAAAACATTGACGACATCAACGTGATATTTCAAAAGGTGCATTCTGACTCTTGCTTCGGCGCGTTCCTGCTCTTCGTGCCGATTTTGCAGATAAGCCATCGCCGAACTTTCCGATGCTTGATTTCTAAAAATCGAGTCAATCAAAGGATGCATCACGTTTTGAATCAATTTTTCGGTGCTTCCGATTTTCGCCACCATAAACGGCGCGTCTTCGGGTTTGACGCGAAAGACAACGCGAACTTCGAGTTGCATCGTAAAACCGTCTTTGGAAATCACCGCAAACGGGTCGAACGATTTCGAGATATTTTCTGCTGTCCATTCGACAGTCATATTCGTCGTCGGAATAATAATCGGTGTGGTTGCCAAAGTGTTGACGTAATATTTTCCCGGTCCGACGACTGATTCCTGAATGCCGCGATAACCTTCCGGCACAACGTAAGCCTCGTGCGCTCCTTGGTCAAGTCTTCTATCCGTCGGGTCGCCGTCGGCTTGAAGTTCGGCTTTGATTTCTTCAATCGAAGTTTCGTCGCCATCAACTTTATCAAGCTGTGTCGCGGCGCGGTGAATTTGTTCTTCTTCTTCGCGTTGAAGTTTTTCACGGATTTTTTGCGCCATCGCTTCGCGGATTTCCGCTGACGGGTCTTTGCCGACGTTGGAAACAATTACCGCAACTTCGCCGGGTTTTACTTCTTTCGCCGTGTCGGGAATGATTTTGAAAACCAACGGATTGATGTAATAAGTTCCGGGAAGAAGAATATCTTTTTGCGGTCCGCGCTGTCCGCCGTTTGAAATAAAGGTATTTGAATCTTGAAAATTATCGTGTCCTTCGACAGGTTGCGCGACATAATCTCGCGGATTAAGCGGCGCACCATCAAGAGCTTCGACCAAGCCGATTTGATTTTCCGTAATCATCGTCGCATCAAAAAGCCGCACGGTAAAAAGTCCGGGCTGAATGTCGTTCGCATTATCAATCCGATAAGACTGGGTGTGAATACGATAAGTTCCGGGCGTAATGATTTCGACTTGTGGACCTTTCTGACCGCCGTTGCCGATAAAAATTTCCGCGTCCTGAAAGTTTTTATGATTCATAATCGCCTTGCCGTGCAGACGACCTTGGTCAAGCGGCGCACCGTCCGCAGACGTAATAACGCCGACTTTTCCCGGCGGAATAACCGTCGCTTTGGCAATCGAAACATTGAACAAATAAGGATGAATCGCCCATTTTCCCGGCGGCAAAGTTCTTAACTGAATACCTTTCACGCCGCCTTGTTTGATGTAGGCAATCGGGTCTTGGAAATTATTATGCGCGTTTTGTGCGCGGTCGGGCGCGAAAATTCTGCCCGTCGGCATCGGTTCGCCGTCAATCGCTTCAATCACGCCGAGTTCATCCGCGCCGATTTCGACGAGCGGCACTTTTTGAATCACGCGCTCAATCGGATACATTACAAAATGCAGTCCGGGTTTTAGCACGTCGGCTTGAACCCCGACTTCGCCATCTGTTGCAACCACACGACCTTGCGCCATTCTGCGCCCGAAATAGCGGCGTTCTTTTATGCCGACTTCCTTCGCGCCAATGTTCACCAAAAAGCGCGTAACAATATACCAAACAACGCCTAAACCAATCAGCGTAATCAGACCAACAATGACCAAAGCAAATAAATTCTGTTCCATTTTTTTTCCTCAAATGCGTGCAGATTATTTTTTGTTTGAAGACTTTCGGCGCAAATCTGCAATCTCTTGGCGCAAACCAAAAGAAACGCCCCAAGTCCTTTGTTCACTTGGAAGAAGCCAAAAATGGCTTTCCAGAACGTCCGCCAAATCATCAGCGGATAAATCGTTGATTTTTTTCGCTCTCCAAAATTCCAAAATCCGGCTTGTAATCCGAAAATAGATTTCTCCGCATTCGCTTTGCGATGCTAAGTAAAGAAGCTCAATCGTATTTTTTCGACTTGGCGAGTTTTGCCAAACCGCTAAAAATTGATTTACTTTTTCCTCTTTTTCCGTTGCAATTTGTTTCAGATTTTCGCGTTTTTCAGCTTCGAGTCGGGCGCGTTCAAACGCACGAATTTCCGCTTCGTCGGCTTCAAAAAGCGAACGATAGACAGGCGATTCGAGTTTTTCGGGATAATTTGTAGAAAGATTGCGGCGGTTTTTCGAGACTTTCAGCAAAACCGCGATAGAAACAGCAGCCGCAAAAACGACTAAAACTGCAAGAAGGAAGAGCATTTTGCCCAAGCAACCGCTTCGGACTTTCAAATAAAACACCTTCCGAGCGTTGCCCTCGTAAAAAATAATACGCTCAAAATATAATCCAAGTTCTAAATTTCTTCAACTATCGAAATTCCTTTTGAAAAATCCTTGCAAGTCCATTTCCATTTCTCGTGCAGAAGAATTTTTCCGTTCGGTAAAACTTCCGGTATTGAAGAACATTGTCCGGTCATCAATTCGCCTTGCAAATTCAAATGCTGATAGCAAAATTCGAGCGAATCATCATCTAAGACTTTCCCGACAATCTGTCCGAAAACAATCGCGCCACCTTTATATTCTGCCCAAACGAGCGCGTCTTTCTGATGATAAAAAAAGCGCGTTTCGTCCGAAACTTCGCCGGTTTCCGAGTTTGAAACGGATTTGAAAATGCGTTTGTCGTAGTTGATTTTAGTCATTTAATGTTTGATATAATTTCGGCTAATCCTTTCATATCGTTTAATACAAATTCCGTAAAAGTGCCGACAATTTTCGGCGGTTCTGTTTCGCTTGATTCCGCAAAAAGCCAAACGGACGGATTTTCGCTTTCTTTCGGAAGTTCAAACCAAGCCGCGACATAGCCTTGATGTGAAAAAAACACGAGATAATTTTGTGGCAAAGCGAAATCAATTTCGTTTTCTGCAAGCAATTCGGGAAGATATTTTGTGTTTTCGACGGCATCATCAATAAAATACTCGCTTCCCACAAAAATTCCGGCATAATCTTTGCCCATAAATCTCAAATATTCTTTGTATGCAAGCGGAAGTTCAAAACCGAAACGATTTTCCAAATCTTCAATTTCAGATTCACGACAACCGCGCGGTTTTCCTTTATACGGACGCACGAATTCTTCATAAAACCCAAGTATTTCAGTTAAATATTTGAATTCTAAATTATTCTCCGTCGTAATTTCCTGAAGCAATTTCGCGCATTTTGTTACTAACCAAATCATAAGAAAAACCTTGTCTTAATAAATAATCGTAAAATTTTTTCGCGTCTTCGCGTGTTTCGGGTTTGCCTTTCAAACGCAATCTTTTCGTGATTGCGCGTTCGATAATTTCTTCTTCGGGGGTTTCTTCCAAAACTTTTTCCAAGGCTTCGGCAACGGTTTCTTTGTCGAGTTTTTTCATCGCTAATTTCTGCTTCAAAACGCGCTTGCCGATTGGTTTTTGACGAATCTGCGACGCGGCGAAACTCTTGGCAAATGAAGCGTCGTTCAGATAATTATATTCCTTTAATTTCTCCAAAACCGCATCCACAATTTCGGGCGTTGTCCAATCTTTTTCGAGCAATCGTGTCCGCAATTCGTTAATCGAACGCGGTTTATATGTCAATAAATTCACGGCACGGTCGAAAGTTTTTTGTCTGGCTTTTTCGGGATTTATTTCGCGCTTCGGCTTTTCGTCCGAATCTTCCCTTTGAGGTTTAACGCGCCAATTTCGTTTTTTGAACATAGAGAGATTTTCCCGCAAAGAGGCAAAGAACGCAAAGCGGACTTGCAAATCCAAAATCCAAAATCCAAAATCCAAAATATGTTTGACGGAATTCTAATTATTGATAAACCCGAAGGAATTACCTCACACGATGTTGTTGCAAAATGTCGGCGAATTTTGCGGACAAAAAAAATCGGACACACGGGAACGCTCGACCCGTTTGCGACAGGCGTGGTCGTGATTTTAGTCGGAAAAGCGACAAGACTTGCACAATTTTTAGATAAAGACGTGAAAGAATATCTCGCAACGGTAAAATTAGGTTTTGAAACCGATACGGGCGACCGAACGGGCGTGAAGAAAGAAGGGGAAAAAGAGGGAAAGGGAGAAAAGGAGACTTTTTCGGTTGATGAGATTGAAAAAGTTTTGAAAGATTTTCGCGGCGAAATCTGGCAAACGCCACCGATGTATTCAGCGAAAAAGGTTAACGGAAAAAAACTTTACGAACTTGCTCGAAAGGGAATTGAAATCGAACGAAAGCCTATAAAAATCAATATTTACGAACTTGAATTAAAAGAATCATTCAACATTCAGCATTCAACATTCAGCATTCGCGTTTCATGTTCTGCCGGAACTTATATTCGTGTTTTGGCGGAAGACATTGGGCGAAAATTAAAAATCGGCGCACATCTTGCTGAATTGAGACGAATTTGCGCCGGAAAATTTACAATCGAAAACGCCCTGACTTTGGAAGAACTTGAACAAAAAGTTACGGGAAACAAGCTCGAAAATCACATTGTTTCGATGAGCAAAGCAATTTCGCATCTTACGGAAATCAAATTAACGCCCGAAGAAATTACCAAAATCAAAAATGGTATAAAGCTCCGAAAAGAATTAAATCAAACAAACACTGGCGATTTTTTGCGTCTGACGGACGGCAAAAATCTTTTGGCAATCGGTTTTTATGACGAAGCCGAAAAAACTGTTCAACCGAAGCACGTTTTGGTGTAGAATGTTCAGAGTTACGCATAAATGCAGAACTCTGAACGGGAATTATGAAAAAGAAACATTTAGCTTTAGGAGTTGGCGGCGCGATTGGCGCGATTGTGGCTTGGAAATTTTTGACTCGTGCCGGCGGCGTGAGTTGGGACGATGTTGCCGATAAAATTCATCACGCAGAACATTCAAAATTTACCGAAATTGACGGCGCGACCGTTCATTTTCAAGAATTCGGCGATAGAAACAATCCAACGCTTTTGCTGATTCACGGTTACACGGCTTCGACTTACGTTTGGCATTCGGTTGCGCCGACGTTTGCCGAAAATGGTTTTCACGTCATCGCGGTTGATTTAATTGGTTTCGGTTATTCAGATAAACCTGCGTGGTTTGACTACAAAATCACTTCGCAAGCACGGATGGTTTCGCGTTTGATGGACAGACTCGGCATCGGCACGGCGACGATTGTCGGCAGTTCTTACGGCGGCGCGGTTTCGGCAACTTTGGCTTTGGATTATCCCGAACGAGTCGAAAAATTGATTTTGGTTGATGCGGCTTGCAACGATGAACCGTTAAATCATCCGATCTTAAAACTCGCCGCGTTGCCCGGCATTGGTGAATTAGCCACACCTTTTCTTGTTGATTCCAAAGCGTTTTTGAAATTTCGTATGAAAGGCACACTTGCGGAAGCGAATCATCATTTGATTACGAAAGAGCGCATAGAATCGGTGATTCGCCCGTTATCTGCGGCAGACGCGCATCATTCGGTTTTGGAAACTTCGCGCAATTGGGACGCAAACCGCATTGAAGAAGACGCATATTTGATAAATCATCCAACACTAATAATCTGGGGCGAAAACGACACCGTGATCCCGATTCACAACGGCGAAACTCTCTACAATTCAATCATCCATTCGCGCTTCGTCGTCCTAAAAAACTGCGGACACGTCCCGCAAGAAGAAAAACCCGAACTTTTCGCCGAAATCGTTACCGAATTCTGCCGCGACAAAAAAAGCAGAGTCGAAAACGAAAGCGAAGAGATTTTGGAAAATAGATGAATTATATCCAAATCTTAAACTATATTTCTTTCGGATTTGCATTTATTGTTGGAGGAATTGCATTTGCTAGTTCTGATTATTTGTGGAAAAAATCTTTCTTTAGCAAATGTCTTATAGCTTCAATTATTTCGGGAGTTTTTGGGTTAATTTTTGAGTTTACTAATCTATTTCAATTCAAGACAGGCTTAACTGCCGTTGTTATGTTAAGCCCTTTGATTGAATTGGGATATTTTCAATTTTTTCGATGGATTTTTAAGAAATGGAATGGGACTGAACCTTACATCACTTCAGTTTCAAGCGTAGTTGGCGCAATTCCACTTGATATAGATGATAAAGACGGAAAAAAAAGAAAATATCCGAAAGACAGAAAGATTATGGCTTCGGATTTTGCATTTACTTTTCTTTATGGGTTAGGGGCAATTTTCACAATTCTCTTTCTTCTCTTTTTTGTATTTGAAGTTCAAAACAAACCTTAAAAATAACGATAATGTCCAAGTATTTTCCATTCAAATAGTCGGTCTTCTTCGTTTGTTCCGCCGCCGATATTGTGGATAATTGAGAATCTTTTTGTTTTTTCGTTCCATTGGTTTGAAACAATGCCGATGTGCGTCATTCCTTTGCCATTCAAATCCCAAGCGACGATGTCGCCGGGTTTGTAATCTTTGGCTTTTTCGGTGATTGGCAGAGATTTTCCTTTGCGCGTGAAGAAAGTTTGCAGATTTAAGACGCGGCGATGGTCAATGTTCGGGTCGGTTTTGTCCATTCCCCATTTTGTCGGGTAGAGCGCAAAGTTTGCCTTCATATCTTCATGAACTTCTTTTTGTAAATCAATTCCAACATTGCGAAAAGCACGGATTATTACGTCTGTGCAAGCTCCGGTTTCGATTGGCACGTCGCCGTTCGGATACGGAATTACGAAATAATCTTGCGTGTAATTTCTCGTAACTTTTATCTGCTCATTTGCGCTTTCAAGAAGTTTTTTTATTTCCGGCGAAATATTTTCAGGCAGTTTTGTATTTTTTTCGGTCTCTGTGTGTCTTATTTGATTAAGAACTGACGCATTTGATTGACAACCGAAAGCCAAAAACGAAATTGTGATTAAAAGAGAGGCGAATTTCATACATCAATAGACGGCGATTCCTTTGTTTTGTTGCAAAAGTTGGCAAATTTTTCAATCAATAAAGAGTTTTTTGATAACGAAAAGTTCTTTTTGCTATATGTTCGGTTGACGTTTTTGTGAAAAAACCTGTATTTTAGTAACACATCTGAAGGCTTTTCGCCTGTTACAAGGATTAAATCATAAATCGCATAAATTTTCGTTAATTTCAAAACTTTTTTTTGATGACCTTTTTTTGCACCAAATATCGTTTATCAAAATGAGAACGAATATTTCGGCAGAAAAGACTGCATTCGGCACACGAAAAAGTGTGGTAATAAAACGATTCTTCAGTCGGTTCAAATATATTTATACGTTTTCCTAAATAAAAATTAATTTCTAAAGAAGGAGCTTTTACCGAAAAATGAAAAAATTTCTGATTTTAACCGCAATCGCCACAGTTTCGGCGTTTGCATTTTTGACAGTTCAACACACGACCGAAGCGGAAGTCATAATTTCCGACGCTGAAGAAATGAACAGCCGTGTAACGATTTCCAAAGGCGAAAGAATGTGCGGAACAGACCACAACGGACAACGCATCGAATCGGCTGAACGCGATTTTCAATACCGTCTGAAAACCGCCGACGGCACAACAACTTCGAGTGTTACGGGCGGCACCATTAACGTCTATTTCCACGTTATCCGCAGCGGCACAAGCGCATCGCAAGGTAATCTTTCAAGCACCGCAATCGCCAATCAAATGACCGTTTTGCGTAATGCTTTTTCACCTTGGGGATGGAATTTCAACCTTGTTTCAACCGATTATACAACCAATTCAACTTGGTATAACGGTTGTTATGGTTCGAGCGAAACCACAATGAAAAATGCTTTGCGGCAAGGCACGGCAGATGATTTGAATATTTACACCTGCAATCCTTCGGGCGGAATTTTAGGTTATGCGACGTTTCCGTCGAGTTATACGAGCGCACCGAAAAAAGACGGCGTAGTTTTGCTTTATTCAAGTCTGCCGGGCGGAACAGCCGCGCCTTATAATCTTGGCGACACAGGCACGCACGAAGTCGGACATTGGATGGGCTTGTATCACACATTCCAGGGCGGATGCGCGGCAAGCACAACGAACGGCGGCGATTATGTTGCCGATACACCGGCGGAAAAATCAGCTGCTTTCGGTTGCCCGACCGGACGCAACACTTGCTCTTCAGCTGGCAACGACCCGATTACAAACTTTATGGATTACACGGACGATTCTTGTATGTTCCAATTTACAACCGGACAAGATACGAGAATGGATTCGCAATTTACTACTTATCGTTATAATCGCTAACGCAATTTGATGGACAAAGAATAAGGGACGAGTGAGTAAAAGACAAATTTTACTTATCCCTCGTCCCTTATTTCTTGTCCATCATCCCTTAATCACCTTCCGCCAAACCAAACTTTTATATCTTCGCGCATTTCTTCAGTAATTTCGTGCTTTGCTTCATAGCCTTTTGAAGTGAAAATATTCAGACGCTTCTTCAGTTTTTCCTTAAACATTTCGTATTTTTCGAGCGGATAAAATTCGTCGTCCGTCGAATAAAGATAAAAAACATCGGCGGGAAGATGTTTATAGATTTCGTTTGTTTCCAAATCTCCCGGAATTCCACCGCAAACACCGATAATGCCGCGCAAAAGCGATGGAAACGTAAAAGCAAAACGAAAGTTCAAAGCGCAGGCTTGCGAAAATCCGAAAAGATAAAGTCTTTCCATATCAATCACATTTTCGCTTCGCAAATTTTCAATGATTTCCAAAATAAAATTGTGGTGCAAGGGAATTGATTCGTCCGGTTTGTAATCGGTCAGCCAGCCGAAACCGATTTTATAACCGCTGTCTGTCGGGCGAAAATGCTGATGCGGAGCTTGAATTGAAACAACAACGAAATTTTCAGGCGCAACCGCTCGCGCTTCGCGCATCATATAGCGTTTATGTGCGCCATAACCGTGAACGGCAATTAAAAGCGGCGCAGGTTTTTCTAAATTTTCAGGAATGTATAAGTCGTAGTAAAGTTTTATTTCGGCTTTCAAAAATAAATCAGTTTGCAACATAAATCTAAGAGAACTTAACCAAGATTATTGTAAAGTAAATTCGTAAATTTTACATTTTTCCAGCCTTTTTTAGTTTTACTGCTTCCGAAATCAGAACAAAGAGCCGTAACGAATTGTCTGGTGCGGGGCATTTCCCAATTCGCTACTGTTCTTTGTTCCGATTTTCTTCAGCTTTAAATATCGCTGGTCAAAATAAAATTCCAATCCTTCGGTTTCATTCGATGCGATAAAATCGCGGCAGTAGAGGAAACCGGAAAATGATTTTTGAGTAATTTGTCCAAGTCAGTTTCGGCTTCGGCACAAATCATATAAGTTCCTTTTTCTAAAGGCTTTTCCGCACCGTTCGCCGCCATTGCGCCGTGTTGAATATGAAAAAGCGGCAGACGTTCGCCCGTGCTTTTCATAATCAAATCTTTTTTGCCTTCGAGCGAAAGATAAGAAATTTTTCCGAGATGTGTTTGTAAATTTTCGTGAATTTGTGTGGCTTGAATTTCGTCAAAACTATAAAAATTAATTTGTCCGGCATAGTCAATCGGAACTTGCGGCAGACGCTGTATCAACTTTACGACCGCGTTTTTACCGTTTGTCGGATTCATCGAAATCGCATAACCACGCGAACATTTCAGATAATTTCGCGCCAGATTTTTCATAAAAAGTTTGACAGTAATGTGTTGACCTTGAAATTCGGGATGAATTTTCAAATCGCACAGATACCAAACTTTAAAAATTTCGTTGCCAACGCGCAAAGTCCGTAAAATTCCCGCCGCGCAAGCAACAACCCGATTGTCTTCCATTGCAACGTGAAAAACAGGCAAACCTAACCGCTCGAAAAATGCGAAATAATTCGCACCGTGATTTAATTTAAAAAAATCGTCGCCGTAAGGATATTCCGTTGCGCCTTCAAGTTCTTGAAGGCGTGCGCTGAATTCTTTAAAGTCTTTTGTTCTTAACGGTTTAATTTCCATTTACGGAATATAATCTGTGGCTTGCCGATTTTTTATTTTTTTACCTGCGAAACACGAGAAAGACGCTAAAAAATTCAATAAATTTTCGCGTCTTTCTCGTGTTTCGCAGGCATTTTTTTTATTTTCCGGTTAATTCTTTCGTCAAATCGCCTGCGTCGTAGAGTTTTCGCAAGGCTTCAAGAATTCCCGCGCTGTGAACGCCGATTGCCCGCGAGCCTTCGTTTTCTTCGATATACCAATAGCGATTAGAAAGTTTTTGAATGTTGCTGTCGAAATTGATGCCGACAAATTCGGCTTTGCGGTTGACTATTGGCGAGCCGCTCATTCCGCCGATAGTGTCTGCCGAATACGGAAAATTAAAGGGCGTTGCCAAATTTAATTTATTTCTTCCGTCGCGCCAGCGGGCAGGCAAATCGAACGGCGATTTTTCACCGAAACTTTCGGCACGGTCATACAAACCGTAAAACGTCGTTTTATATGGCACAAGCGTCGTATCTTCTTCATAGCCGTGAACTTTCCCGAAAGCCATCCGCAGATTGAAATTCGCGTCCGGCGAAATTGTTCTGCCATAGACGGCAAAACGTGCATTAGCAATTTTCGCGCCTGCGCTCGTTTCAACCGAAACGATTTTTTCTTCGTTCCAAGCACGAAGTTCGCGGATTATCGGTTCGACTCTTTTGGCAAGCAAAATCATCGGGTCGTTTGATTTTGCAATTGCGTCCGCGCCGCCATCAAGCAGCAATTTTCTTTCTGCAACGTCCTTCAATTTTGTTTCATTTATAGCACGTTTAACGACTTCCGCAGGTTCAGCATCGCCAATTGCGGCTTTGATAAACGGATCGTTTGCGCCAAGAGTTTTACGAGCTTCTTCAAGCCAGGCGGTCAACAAAACTTCTTCCATTTCCGCGTAAATCGGTGCGGGCGAAAGCAAATTTGCCTTAAAACCTTCAAGCCGTGCATCACTGAATTCGGGATAACGCTCTCCGCTCGGTTTTTTGATTTCTTCACTGTAACGCACAAGCAATGAAGCAATTGAAGCCATACGCGACGGCGAAAGCGTCGAAAAAGAACGACGTTTTGCCATCATTGGCAAATCTGCGTAAATTTTTTCGATTTGCGCCCAAGCCGGCAAATATTCTTTCTCAAGCGCGGGATTTTTCGCTAATCCTTGTTTCAAATCTTGCTCTTCTTTTTCCTTACGCGCAAACATTCGCGGGTTGGTCAAACCTTCTTGTTGTCCTGTCAAACGCTTGAGCGAATTGTTCAGCGAACGAATCGCGCCGTTTGATTGACGGTCTTGTTCTGCGCCGCGTTTTGCATAATTTTGAAGCGCGAAAAGTTGTGTTTCCCAAATCTTTTTCTGCAAAGGATTTCCTGTGTCGCGCTGATATTTGAGTTGTGCGACGGTCAGAAGCCGCGCCGTCGAGCCGGGATTTCCCGAAGCGATAACAAATTCACCGTCCATCGGTCCGGTTTCCGACCATTTCAAGAAGTTCGGTGTTTTCGCCGGAACGCCGTTTTCGTAAGCGCGAAGAAAAGTTATGTCCAAGTTATAACGCGGATAGGTGAAATTATCGTAATCGCCGCCAAAAAAAGCGATTTGCTCTTCGGGCGCAAAAACGAGTCGAATGTCCGTGTATTTTTTGAAACGATAAAGCCAATATTCGCCGCCGTTATAAAGCGAAATAACATCGCTTTTCAAACCTGTTTTTTCGATTGATTCTTTTTCAATCGCCGAAATTGCGGCGCGGCGTTGCGTGTTTGCGTCTTTATCGCTTGCACCCGATTTGACGGCTGATTGCACACGCTCGGTAACATTTTCAAACGACATCAAAATATTCGCTTCCATATCGGGCGTTTTCAATTCTTCCGCCTGAGTTTTTGCATAAAAGCCGTCTTTTATCAAGTCACGCTCTTTTGTCGAAAGTTTCGCAATCTGCCCGCTGGCAACGTGATGATTGGTGATAATCAAACCGTCCGCCGAAACAAAGCTACCCGAACCACCTTCAAGCCGCACGGACGCAAGCCGCAGTCGGTCAAGCCATTCTTGTGACGGCTCAAAATTGTAACGCTCTTTCCATTGTTTCAAAGGCGGATTATCAAATGTCCACATTCCTTCGTCTGCAAGCGTCGGAAAAGCGTTAATTAAAAAACTTAAAATCAATAAAAAGACAGATATTTTTTTCATAATTTATTTCAAAACTCCTTTGATTTTTTCCATCGCGCCTTCTAAAATCTCGTCTTCGCGGGCGATGCAGATTCGCATAAATGCGTCCCAATCGTCCGAATCGGCAAACGCACTGCCGGGTGTTGCGCCGACTCCGGCTTTTTCCATCAGCATTTCGTTAAATTTCAGTGCATCGTCAAATTCTTCGGGAATTCGCGCCCAGATATAAAATGCCGAGCCGGAATCATAAATTTTAAATCCCAAATCTTTGAGATTTTCGCTGACAAAACGGCGTTTTCCTTCAAATTTTTCGCGCAGATTTCCGTAATAATTATCGTCCGCCATCAAGACTTTTGATAACGCCGCTTGCAAAGGAGTTGCCGGACAAACATTAACGATATTTGCAACCGTGTTTATCGGCGCAACGAGATTTCCTGCGCCGTAAGCATAACCCAACCGCCAGCCCGAAATGTTCCAAGATTTTGAAAACGAATTGACCGTTACGGTGCGTTCCCACATATCAGGCAAAGACGCAATCGGAATATGCGGATTTTCTCCATAGACATAATGTTCATAAACTTCGTCGGATATGACCATCAAATCCAATTCTTTCGCTACGTCCGCAATCGCTTCGAGTTCGGTTTGCGTCATCACTTTGCCGGACGGATTCGCGGGCGTGCAAACGATAATTGCTTTAAGCGGAAATTCAGCACGGTCTTTTAATTTTTTGCATTTTTGAAATAGCGCATCTTTTTCAAACGTCAATCCAGCGTCCAATTCAAAAGTCTCAGTTTTACTGCCGAATTCTTCCAAAATCTTGCGATGATACGGATAATAAGGCTCGAAAACTAATGCGGATTTGCCGCGTAAAAAAGAATGCGCGATGCCGACGAGTGCGCCCGTTCCGCCGTTTGTAATCATTATTTCAAGCGGATTTGCTTCGACATCAACCTCAATTGAGTTATACTTTTTAATCTTTTCCGCAACGGCTTTCCGCAAATTTGCATCGCCCTCAGAACCGCCGTAATGATTCTGACTGGCGGCGATAATTTCAGCCGCGTGGCGAGCCAATTCAGGATTTATCGGAAGTTCCGATTGACCTTGCACAAGATTGCCGCTTGGCGGCACAAGGCGCGTAATCGCGCGTATATCAGGTTTGATTTTTTTCGGTTTTGCTTCTGTCATAAATTATAAAAATAGCAGTTTTGCGGGAAAATTTAAACGCAAAGACGCATTTGGTTTCAGTGGAGTTTAACAAAAGGAGCTTAACCTATCACTTTTCACCTATCACCTATCACTTATTCCGAAAAGTAAAGCAATTTCTTCCGAAATAAGTGATAGGTGATAGGTGAAAAGTGATATTTGCGCGTTTCGAGAAACGCGCAAATATTTCTGAAGACTTTGCGTAAAAAAATCTGCTAAAATTGCTTTATGAAACCGCAACCGCAAAATTCACCGCCGACAATTCCGACTGATTGGATTGGCGGGCATTTTCGTTCATTCCGCAAAGCTCCAACCGAATTCTTGACAAAAATGTCGAAACTCGGCGATGTTTCGACATTTCGAATCGGTAAAATTCCCGTTTTTTTGATAAATCATCCCGATTTAATCCGCGATTTGTTGGTTACAAATCACAGCAAATTTGTTAAAGGTCGCGCTCTGCAACGCGCTAAATCTTTGCTTGGCGAAGGGCTTTTGACGAGCGAAAAAGAGTTTCACCTGCGCCAAAGACGAATGATTCAGCCCGCGTTTCACCGCGCAAGAATCAACGAATACGCCAAAGCGATGATTGAGTTCGGAGAAAAAATGTCGGGCGAATGGCGTGATGGCGATACGCGGGATATTGATAAAGAAATGATGCGCCTGACGCTTTGGATTGTCGGCAAAACCTTGTTCAGCGCAAACGTCGAAGACGAAGCGGACGAAGTTGGCACGGCGATGACAACGATTGTTTCGGCGTTTAATTTCATACTTTTACCGTTTTCCGAATACTTGGAAAAATTACCGCTTCCGCCGCTTAGAAAACTTCAAAAAGCGCGTCAGACACTTGATGAAGTGATTTATAAAATCATTAATGAACGCCGAAAATCGAGTGAGGACAAAGGTGATTTGCTTTCGATGCTTTTGCTCGCACAAGACGAAGAAACCGGCAATGCGATGACCGACAAACAAGTCCGTGATGAAGCCTTGACGCTATTTTTAGCCGGACACGAAACAACTGCAAACGCTTTGGCTTGGACGTTTTATCTGCTTTCTCAAAATCCCGAAGCTGAAAAGAAATTTCACGCCGAACTTGATGAAATTTTAGGCGATAAACCAATCACGCCCGAAGATTACGGCAAACTGAAATTCACCGAATCGGTCTTGGCAGAATCATTGCGTCTTTTTCCTCCTGCGTGGACGGTTGGGCGGCTGGCAACCGAAGAACACGAATTTAACGGCTATAAAATCGCACCGAAATCGCTCGTTCTTGCTTCACAATTCGTGATTCACCACGATTCAAGATTTTGGGAAAATCCCGAAAGTTTTCAACCCGAAAGATGGGAAAAACTCTCCATCAAAGAAGCCGGTAACAAGTTTATTTATTTTCCGTTCAGCAAAGGCATTCGCAACTGCATTGGTGAAAATTTCGCGTGGATGGAAGGCGTTTTATTGTTGGCAATTTTGGGCAGAAATTGGCGATTAAACTTAATGCCCGAACAAAAAATCGCGCTTCAACCAATGATTACTTTGCGCCCGAAATATGGAATGAAGATGCGGATTGAAAAAAGATAATTGAACCGTCAGGCAAAATTTTCTTTGAACCAATTTGAAATTTTCGGCGTATTATGTTTTTGTAAGTAATGTAGTCGTTCAAGAAGAACGGCGAAAATTTAGAACACGGAGAGTGTTGAGAAAAATGAATAAAAAATATGATTTCGGAATCGTCATCGGACGGTTTCAGCCATTCCATTTAGCACATCAAAATTTAATCAAACATAGTTTAGCTTTAGCCGAAAAAGTCATTGTCATACTTGGCTCGGCGCGAAGTGCATCCGACGTGAAAAATCCGTTTACGCCCGCAATGCGCGAAGAAATTATCCGCGCTTGTTTTCCTAACGAGGCGGACAGATTGATTTTTCGTTCGGTGCGAGATTATCCATATAACGACCACGTTTGGACGGCGGAAGTTCAAAATATCGTCGCCGAAGTTGCTGAAGAAAAGGAATCGGCGAAAATTGCGATTGTCGGATTTTTCAAAGACCGCAGTTCATATTATTTGAATCTTTTTCCGCAATGGAATTTTGAAGAGTTTTACTGCACGGATAAAAAACTTTTGAACTTAAACGCATCGCAAATCCGCGAAAAATATTTTACGGAAAGCGTTGATTGGAAAGAGTTTCTGCCATCGCAGGTTTCCGTCGCGCTCGATGTTTTCAAGCAAACGGAAGATTTTCCGAATCTCCAAAAAGAATTTGAATACTTGCAAAAATACAAAGCCGACACGCGCTTCGTCGGTGTTCCTTATGAACCTGTATTTTTAACAACAGACGCGGTTGTTGTCCAGAGCGGACATATTCTTGTCATTCGGCGCGGACACCAACCCGGCAAAGGTTTGCTCGCGCTTCCGGGCGGGTTTTTGGCTGGCAACCTGACGCTTGAAGACAACGCCATCAAAGAATTAAAAGAAGAAACGCAAATCAAAGTTCCCGCGCAAGTCCTTCGCGGAAGCATCAAATCATCGCACGTTTTCGATTATCCCGAACGCTCACAGCGCGGACGAACCGTAACTTTCGCCTATTTCATCGAACTCGAATCAAACTTAAAAGACGGTTTGCCCCGCGTCAAAGGCGGCGACGACGCGGCAAAAGCCTTCTGGCTTCCGCTTTCGGCTTTGGGCGAAAAGGAAGACGAATTTTTTGAAGATCATCTGCATATTTTGCGTTATTTTTTAGGTTTGTAAATAAATTTCGGCGCGAACAAACTCAGGTAACATAAAGCGAATCAAACGATTATCTGTCTTGTTCTAATTAAACAAATCTTAAAATGGGAGAATATCTATGATTTTTTTACGAAGCAATAATTTTACTTTAGCGTTAGTTTTTCTGTTAATTTTCGCGGCTTTTGCTAACGCTCAAACTGCGGTTGAAATGCGCGAGAGCGTGAAATTTGAACGTCAAGCCGTCGAATTTTATAAGGCGAAAGATTACGCGAAATTTCTTGAAAACATTAAGCAAGCAAGCGATTTAAGACCGAATCACGCGAGGCTTCTTTATAATTTGGCGGTTGCTTACACGCTGAACGGCAAAGCGGACGAGGCTTTGACGGTTTTGGAAAGGCTTGCCGCAATGGACTTGTTTTTTGTTGTCGAAAAAACGGAAGATTTCAAATCCTTGTTCGATTTGGAACGGTTTAAGACGATTCAAAATGAATTCACGCTCAACGGAAAAGCTGTTAACGCAAGCGAAAAGGCTTTTACAATTCCAAACAAAGACTTGATTACCGAAGGAATTGCTTACGATTCTGCAACAAAACGATTTTTTGTGAGCAGTATTCATCGGCGCAAAATTATTTCGATTGATGAAAACGGCAAAGTTTCGGATTTTTCTTTGGAAACCGATGGTTTGTGGAGCGTTTCGGGAATGCGCGTTGATGAAAAACGCAAAATTCTTTGGGTTACGACGACCGCGTTTCCGCAGATGCAAGGTTTTCAGAAATCGGATGACGGCAAATCGGGCGTTTTCAAATACGATTTGCGAAGCGGAAAACTTGTTCAAAAATATCTTTTGTCGAACGAAACGGCAAAACACGCGCTCGGCGATCTGATAATTGCGAAAAACGGCGATGTTTTCGCATCCGACAGCGTTTCGCCGAATATTTATCGAATTTCAAACGGCAAAGATGAACTCGAAATTTTCCTGACGAGCGATAATTTCGCGTCTTTGCAAGGTTTGGCGTTTTCGCCGGACGAAAAAACGCTTTTCGTTGCCGATTATTCAAAAGGCGTTTTCAAAATTTCGATGACGGACAAAAAAGTTTCGCAAATCTCGGTTGATAAAAACACAAATCCAATCGGCATTGACGGAATTTATTTTCACAAAGGCAATCTGATTGCGATTCAAAACGGTTTTCGCCCGCATCGTGTCGCCAGATTTTTTCTGAACAAAGATTTCAGCGCAATCACGAAAAGCGAAACACTCGAAGCCAATCACGCCGATTTTAACGAACCAACCTTGGGCGTAAAAGTCGGCAACGATTTTTACTACATCGCCAACAGCCAATGGGCTTTGGTTGGAGAAGACGGCAAATTAGCTGAAGATAAACTAAAAGAACCCGTAATTTTACGGTTGAAATTATAAAAAATATGAGCGAGAGAAAAGTAATCAATTTTTATTTAACGAATGGCGAATACGGATGTTTTTCAAATTTTTCGCGCCATCATATTTTCTTGAAAGATAAGGTTTGGAAAACGAGCGAACATTATTTTCAGGCGCAAAAATTTGAAGGAACTAAGTTTGAAGAACAAGTCAGACTCGCGCCAACACCAAAGGAAGCGGCAAATCTTGGCAGAAATCGCAAATTTCCGTTTCGGAAAGATTGGGAAGAAGTGAAAGACGACATTATGCGCGAAGCTCTGCGGGCAAAATTTACTCAAAACAAAGATTTGAAGCAAATTTTGCTCGAAACGGGCGATGCTGAATTAGTTGAACATACCGCCAACGACAATTATTGGGGCGACGGCGGCGACGGAAGCGGAAAAAATATGCTCGGAAAACTTTTAATGGAAGTTCGGGAAGAACTAAAAAAAGAGGAATAATTGAAATTTTGGAATAAAGAAAACAAATCCAAAATCCAAAATCTAAAATCCAAAATCGAATTAGGTTTTCAGGGAGAAAGCCGAAAATAGGAGAATAAAATAAAATGTTTGAAATAAATAGAATAATTGACACGGATTCGTATAAAGCGAGTCATTTTCTGCAATATCCGCCGAAGACGGAGTTTGTGCATTCGTATCTCGAATCGCGTGGTAGCGAACGGGATTGGAAACATACCGTTTTTTTCGGGTTGCAGTATCTTTTGAAGCGTTATTTTTTAGAAAATTTTACGCAAACGATGGTCGAAGAAGCGCGTGAAATAATCACCGCTCACGGCTTGCCTTTTAATTATGAGGGTTGGACAAGTCTTATCAAAAAACACGGCGGAAAAATGCCTCTGCGGGTTCGTGCGGTGGCAGAAGGTTCGGTTGTGCCGTTGCGAAATGTGATGATGACCGTTGAAAACACGGACGCGGAATTTTATTGGCTGACGAGTTGGTTTGAATCGCAACTGATGCGGATTTGGTATCCTTGCACGGTGGCGACGCAAAGCTGGCACATCAAACGTGATGTTTATAAATTTTTGCAAGAAACGGCGGACGATGCCGATGCGGAAATTGCTTTTAAGGTTCACGACTTCGGCAGTCGCGGCGTTTCTTCGCAGGAAACGGCGGCGATTGGCGGCGCGGCGCATCTCGTTAATTTTATGGGAACGGATACGATGTCCGCGCTTTTGATTCACCGCGAATTTTATAATTCACCGATGGCTGGTTTTTCGATTCCGGCGGCTGAACATTCGACAATTACGAGTTGGGGACGCGAAAACGAGGCAGAAGCGTATCGCAATATGTTGAAACAATTTGCGAAGCCAAACTCTTTAGTTGCAGTAGTTTCGGATTCGTGGAATATTTACGAAGCGGTCGAAAAAATCTGGGGTGAGCAATTAAAACAGGAAGTCATTGATTCGGGCGCAACGATTGTCATTCGTCCCGATTCGGGCGAACCGATTGAAGTTGTTTCAAAAGTCGCGCAGATTTTGGGCGAAAAATTCGGCACGACAACGAATTCAAAAGGCTATAAAGTCTTAAAAAACGTCCGCATCATCCAAGGCGACGGCGTGAACGAGCAATCAATACATCAGATTTTAGAAAAATTAAAATCGCAAGGCTTCAGCGCGTCAAACATCGCTTTCGGCATCGGCGGCGCGTTGCTGCAAAAGATTGACCGCGACACTTTGAAATTCGCCTACAAATGCTCGGCAATCGTCGCCGACGGCAAACTTATCGAAGTTTATAAACAACCGATCACCGACAGCGGCAAAAACAGCAAAAAAGGACGGCTCGATTTAATCAAAGACGACGCTGGCGAATATCAAACCGTCAAACTCGAATCCGCCGACCAACGCAAAGCCGAAAATTCCCAAATGCGAACCATTTTTGAAAACGGCGAAATGCTCATTGACGATAATCTGGAAGAAATTCGAAGTAGGGCAATTTAATCTAAATTTATTAAATTGCAATTTGAGGAAAAAATGTCATCCATTATTTTTGGATGACATTTTTTTCTTATCAAATGTCCTACAATTATATTAACTACCTATTTTCTTTATTATTCATACAGTTATGTTTTGTTGCACGAAAAATGGGGATTTCTGATTTCGATTGAAGAGTAGTAAGAATTTTCTTTTCCTACTGTTTCTCCAAAGGTAAATTCTATCTTCCGTAAACCTATGCTCCTTAATGATATAACCGAAAATTTTTGGCAAATTTATGATAAGAAGGACTAAGAAAATTATCACAAAATATTCCATTTTCTTTCCTCCTTTTTTTCGTCATATTCTTAACGGCATGACGATATATTTGTAGTTGTAATTCGTGTCGCCGGCGATGTTCATCATCGTTTGGGCGTTGCCGTTTTTGAACTCGAAGGCGATGCGTTGACGGTTTGATGATTCTTTGACTTTGACTTTTTCGCCATCAGTTTCGTTTTCGGTTACGGATTCGGCTTCTTTTGCAGTAACGACGCTCAAAAATTCTTGCAAATACTGCGAATTGAAACCAACTTGGACTTCTTCGCCCGTGTAATCCGCGACGACTGATTCGTTTGCTTCGCCTTCTTCCGAACTTTGTGCGCCGATTTCGATTTCGCCGGATTTGATGGTTAATTTTACCGAGCGTGTGCGTTCATCAGCCATTAATGAAACGCGGCGAATCGCCGATTTCATTTCTTCTAAATCGAAAGTCGCAACTTTGTCGTTGTCTTTCGGAATAACCATTTCGTAATTCGGAAAATTTCCTGAAAGTTTGCGTGTGATAAGAAGTCGCCCGTCAACTTCAAAATAGATGTGATTCGGGTCTTCGCCGAAACTGACATCGCTTTTTGCGTCGCGCGAGATTTTTACGAGTTCCATCAGAGCTTTTTTCGGAATCAGTGCGTCCATCGTTTCCGCCGGCGCGTTTTCGCCTAAATTTCTATCAATATAAGCCAAACGATGTCCGTCGGTCGTAACCATTTTCGCCATTCCGCCGTCAACGATAAACTTTGCGCCCGAAAGCGTAAAGCGCGATTGCTCATTCGTTATTGCAAAAGCTGTGTGTTGAATAAAATGATTGAAGATTTCCGCCGAGAGTTTCATTGGCGCAGATTTGAAAGAGGGAACTTCAGGGAAATTATCTTTTGAAACGCCTGCCAAACGAAATTTCGATTTGCCGCAGGTCATTTTTACCCAATCGTTTTCTTCCTTCGTAAAATGCACGTCGCCGTTTTCCAACAACCGAACAATGTCGAAAAGTTTCCGTGCCTGTATGCACATCGCGCCCGATTGTTTGATGTCCGCTTCCGCTTCGCAACGAATCGTTACGTCTAAATCCGTCCCGACAATCCGAATCGTGTTTTCACCAACCGATTCAATTAAAATATTCGACAAAACGGGAATAGTTGATTTCTTTTCAACAATCCCTTGCACAAATCCGAGTTCATCTTTTAATGTGCCTTGCTTAATTACAAATTCCATTCTATTGCTCCTAATTGTTTGATACGAGTATGTTTTTTATTTTAGGCGGTATTTTCTTTTTAGACAATTTCGATTTTTCAATTTTTCTCCGTCGCTGAAAGCGATATAAAAACTCAAAACTTCTTATCCATTAGTTGCCAATTTCCGTCTTCGCCTTTTTTAAATACAAAACCATAACCTTTTCCTTCTCTATAAAAACCGCTTCCTTCAAAATGCGAAGCGCGAATAATTCCAAATGTGTTTTTTTCTCTTTCTACGTCATAACGAAAAGTTTCCCAAATTTCTCTTACTTCCTTTTTAAGTTCTTCCAAATTTTCAATGGAAATATCTGTTTCGTAATTCATAACCAAAGCAGTTTCTCCGTTTTGAAAATTCATTCCGCCGATGTTGTTAATTTTAATTTCTTTTCCCGAGGGCAATTTCGTTTTTTGAGAAGACTTGATTTCGTTTGAATTATTATTTTTGCTCTCGGAACAGCCGAAACAAATTAAAGACAAAATGAATATTATTGCGAGTTTCGTTTTCATCTTTTCTATGAATTATACCTCAAGTTTTACTTTCAAAATTCGCCGCTTTTTACTTCTTCTATTTATTTTAAAAACAGTATATTTAAATAGTATTAGTAGTAGTGCCTGTGGAAAAGTGGAAAAGCCACTTTATTGAAGAAATAGTTAAACTTACACGCCCACAGTCGCTGTGGAAAACTTGTGGAAAACTTGCTTGTCTGTGGAAAAAATTGACAACACGACACCTTTTTCCACAGTTTCCACAGGCACATTTTTCCTCAGCCTGTGGAAAAGTGGAAAACTTTGTTTAAGTATTGTATCTAAACAGAATACTTAAATTTTATAATCCGTTATATGTGGAAACTTTCCACTGAAACTTTTCGTGAAATTTCCTAACTAACTGCAAAGATTATCAATTAGCTCGCTGACAATCCTGTGGAAATTTCTATCGTCTTTAATTACCGATTCAATCTTTTCAACCGAGTGCATCACGGTCGTGTGATGTTTGCCGCCAAACTCGCGTCCGATTTCGGGAAAGCTGTGTTTTGTTAACCTTTTGCACAAATACATTGCCACTTGTCGCGGCACGGCAATTTGGCGCGAATTGTTTTTCGATTTGATTTCTTCAATCGTCAATTTGTAATGCGACGCGACCATTTTCGCAATGCGTTCCATCGTCAGATTTTCCGGTTGGTCGCTGTCAACGATATTTTTCATCGCGTCTTGCGCCAACATTTTTGAAATCGGAATGCCTCGTAAACTGGAAATCGCCACAAGCCGCACGAGCGAACCTTCGAGTTCGCGGATGTTACTGCGAACTTTACTCGCAATAAAAAACGCAATTTCGTCGGGTAAATTTACGCCGTCCAAATCCGCTTTTCTTTTTAAAATCGCAACTTTTGTTTCCAAATCCGGCGGTTCGATGTCAGCAATCAAGCCCCATTCAAAGCGCGAATGCAATCTTTCTTCTAATGTTGGAATTTCACGCGGCGGACAATCCGAAGTAATCACGATTTGCTTTTGGTCATTATGAAGCGCGTTAAATGTATGGAAAAATTCTTCCTGCGTCCGCTCTTTTCCAGCCATAAATTGCACGTCGTCCATCAGTAAAACGTCAATCGAACGATATTTGTCGCGGAAAGTCTGCGTTTTATCGTAACGAATCGCGTTAATCAATTCGTTCATAAATTTTTCGGCAGAAATATATGCAACTCTTAAATGACGATTTCTTTCCTTAATCGCGTGTCCGGCGGCGTGCATCAGATGCGTTTTGCCAAGCCCGACACCGCCGTAAATATACATTGGGTTATAAGTTTTGCCCGGCGATTCGGCAACGGCAAGCGCGGCGGCGTGAGCAAATTGATTGCACGAACCGACAACAAATGTGCCGAATGTGTATTTCGGATTAAGCGAATTTTCAATCGGTTCGATGTCAACAAAGTTTGTCGGATTCGTTTTTGCGGGAATTTCGGTTTTCGGTTTATCGGCAAAGTTCACGCCGTTTGTTGGGAACGGGTTCGGATTGATACGATTTTTCTCGAACAAAAATTCGACTTCTTCGTCGAAGTCTTCGTCGCTTAAATCGGTTTCTTCAATCTCCCAATCGAGTCGGTAATTTGAAAGATTCAACTCTTTCAAAGTTTGTGTAATGACTTCGGAATAATATGTATTTACCCAATCTTTATTTACCTGACTGGCGCGAAGATGCAGAATTTTGTCCTGTTCATCGCAACCGTCAAATTGAATCGAGCGAAACCACGCATCGAAAATTTGTTTATTCAGACGCTTTTCTACCGATTGCAAAATATTATTCCAAACCGTTCTATTTTCCGACGAAACTTCCATTTGTTTCTCTCCCGACCGAAATTTTGTTAAATCTTTAATAAAACTTTTAAGCAAAAATCTATGTTTTCGTAATTTATAAAAATACCTCCGAAATTCGTTTAGCAATTTCCGACAAGTCTTTCTATTTTGGTTACTTTAGCGAGTTTTGCGTGTCCTTGAAATAAAGTTTTCCACAAAGTTTTCCACAGGCTTGTGGAAAGTTGCTTAAAAGTTAATGTAAAACTTTAAGTCTAATATTATCAATAACTTACAAGAAATTATATTAAGGAAACGGTTCACAGAGTAACAAAAAAAAAGCCGAATTGCAAGCAAATATCCACAGATGAGGAAAATTTTTTCACGAAGTATGTAAAGTCTTTTTTTGACAGCTATTTGGCAGAATTTACGAAAGTGTTTTATAGTCAAAACAGCTTGATTCAAGCACGTTATATCAAAGGAAAATGCCAAAAAAAAGAAAAAAGAAAAAAAATATTATTGCCGAACTGCCAAAGATGAATTTATTTGCCGAAAAGATTAAAGAACTTTCCGCAGGTTTATTTTACATCAGTGAAACGGACGCGGAGATTTTGCCTTTTGAAGGCACACAGGCGGAAAAGGTTACACGGGAAAATATTTTGATTCAAACAAACAATTTGTCTGACGCGCCGGTCGAGGAAAGAGATTTTGCAGAAATCTTTGCGCGTCTGACCACCATTCAAGAATGGTTCGGCGAAGAAGAAAAAGCGATTGCTGAAAAGTTTTCTGCACTTCAAACGTTTTTACAGGAGAATTTAAGAGATATAAAAGTTTTCAAGATCGGCAAAATCCAAATAGACATCTACTTCGTTGGACTCGATTCGGAAAATTATCTGAAAGGAATCAAAACCAAAGCCGTCGAAACTTAAAAAATTTATTGTGCCTTTTTGATTGTCGCTCTCAAACTGTCGGACGAATATCCATCAATTTCAAGGTGATTTGGATTTTGTCGTGGCGTAAGGTTTGACAAGAATTATAAATGACTGAAATTTTCTCTACCTTTTCCAATCCTTCGATTGATTTGAAAAAACATTTGGCTTTTTTAGAAAATCAATTTACGCCCGAAATCATCTTCAAAATATAATTATTTAATTTTTATAAAAAACTTTCTCCAAAAAAAGACCGGAAGGCGGTGCGGTAAATTTGGCAGGCGCATTTGAAGGAAATTTCAGAAGTCTTGCAAAACCGTCGTAAGATAAATTGCCGCGCCCGACTTCAGCAAGCATTCCGACAATTCGGCGAACCATTTTCCATAAAAAATGGCTGGCTTTGACGCGAAATAAAATTAAATCATTCTGCGTGAAAATCTCTGACGATTCTATTTTGACGATGCTTGATGTTTTTTTCTCGCCGTCTTTTTCGCAAAAAGATGTGAAATCGTGTCGTCCGACAAGCATTTCGGCGGCAATTTGCATTGCGCGTGCGTCCAAGTTGTCTTTTATCCACCAAACCTGATTTTTCGCAAAAGCTGTGCGGCGCGTCGAAATTTGATAAAGATATTGCCGCGCAATCGCGTCTTTGCGGGCGTGAAAATTTTCCGCCGCGTTTGAAACTTTGATAATGTTTATGTCGTGCGGCAAAAGATCGTTAAAACCGTGCTGAATCTGTCGCGGCGTGATATTCGCCGTCAGTTCGGGAACTTTCAGATGGGCGATTTGTGCGAGTGCGTGAACGCCTGCGTCGGTTCGTCCCGCACCGAAAATTTCGACTCTTGACGAAAAAAGTTGCCGCGCCACGTCCATCAATTCGCCCTGAATCGTCTTCGCATTATGCTGAATCTGCCAACCGCGATAGCGCGTTCCTTCGTATTCGATTTCTAGTTTCCAAGTGTGCATGTTTAACTTAAAAGGGATCTATTATATTTTGTGGATGATAATGATTGATAATTTGAGTAGAAGGCAATGTATTGTAAATCGGAAAACCAAAGTTTAAATTTTCTTTTTGGGGCGAATTATTCCTATTTTCACTGCAAATTTTTCTAATTAAACATTGTGCCAACTCTTTCTTTGTGCCTTCAGAAATTAATTCAATTGGAATGTTACAAATAAAAATTGTTGGTTGCCCAATATTCAATAAATGCTCTCTAAAAGACTTTCTTGTTTTAGATTCTATTGTTGCAAACACGCTCAAGATATATTCACTTCCATAGAGTAAATAATGTCCACATTCACTAATTAAAAATTTGTCATCAAGAACAAAATAAACTCGATTTTCCCTTATATTTAGTTCATTACTCATCTCATCAATTGACTGAATTATGATTTTATTTTCCACTTCAGGAAATTTCTCAGAAAAAAACGATTTAATCCATTTATTGGCATTCCTAAAACAAAGTGGAGTAATTCCTTTGTCGTAATATGAATCAACATTTATGGGGCAACAGCCGTGAAAACCGCGCATATATCTAAATTGGCTTAAGAAACTGTCAACAACTAATTTATCAAATTCAAAATAATTGCCATCTTCAATTTCTGAAATATGACCTCCAAGTAAAGTTTTAATGTTAGGCATCCAAAACTCATAATTAAGATACTTAAAAACTTTCATACCATTTATCATTAACACTTATTTCCCGATTTTCACCTTTTCGCGGTATTGATTAACAGCGACATAAACGACTTCGGCTTCGGTTACGCGGACGATTTGCCCGTGTGAGCCGAAGCGTTCGGCTTCGACGATGACTTTGATGGTGATTGAAGTGTTGCCGACTTTTGTTGTCGTCGCATAAAAACTAACCAAATCACCGACGAAAACGGGTTCGTGAAAAATAACCTCTTTCATCGCCACGGTTACAAATCTGTCGTGTCCGGTTTGGCGCACGGCTTCGACACCACCGGCAACGTCAATATAGCTCAAAATTATGCCGCCGAAAATTGTTCCGTGCGCGTTTGTGTCGCGTGGCATCATCGTCAAACGAATTGCGGCGTTTCGTAATTTTTCAGGTTGTTGGTTTTCTGTTTGTTCCGACATTTTATTGGTTTATTGACTAACTTCGTGGTCAATCACGATTTCTTTATTTTCTAAATCTTGCGCGTCATATTGCGCTCTGCTCATTTTCAAAATGCTGTAAAATGTTTCTTCCGCGCCTTTGCCGAAAGTCCTATCGAAACTTCCATTGCCTTGATATTCAATCAGACGATGAAATTTTTCGCTTTTAGCTTCTTCAAAATCAAAGGTTTCCGAGTTTCCGCCGCCGCCCATCGGATGATTGAAATAGTAATCTACGGTAAATTTTCGATTTTCAAAATCAATCTTTAATTCAATGCAATTTTCAAAATTTCTTTTTCCTGTTTTCCACAACCATTTCATTTATTTTTTCTCGATTTGCGATTGCGTCCAATTTTTCACGGCTTCGCGCAGTTCGTTTAAATGATTGTCGAAAAAATGTCCGCAATTTTCAAAATAAACCAATTCGGCGGTTGGAATTTTATCAGCTAAATTTTTCACGTTTTCGAGTGCGCCGAACTCGTCGCGGTCGCCGTGAATGAAAAGAATCGGTTTGCGAAGATTCTCCAAATAATCGAAATCATTGTATTTATCAACCGGTGTTCCGATGCTGATTAGACGAACAACGCGGTCGTCATTTATCGCAACTTCGCTTCCCATTCTTGAGCCAAACGAAAATCCTGCCAGCGTAATTTCCAAATTTGGATAATTTTCCGTGAGATAATCCAAACAATCGCGCACGTCCTGCACTTCCGCTTTGCCGTTGTGTTCACCGTCGGACGCGCCAACGCCGCGAAAATTAAACCGCAAAGTAATCAAACCCGCATCAACAAGCCCGGCGGCGGCGCGAAAAACGACTTTGTTGTGCATCGTTCCGCCGCCCAATGGATGCGGATGACACACGAGCGCAACGCCTTTTGCTTCGCCTTGCGGCTCTTTCAAAATCGCTTCAAGTTGCCCGACGAGAGCGGGAATAAACAGATTGCCTTTAGGATACATAATCAAATTTTTGATTTTAAATTTTAGATTTTCGATTAGCAAATGCGCTTGTCCGATAGCTGAATTTTATTGTTCGACGAGGCTGAATATTCTATCGAAGATTTCAAATATTCGGCAGAAAAATCAGATTTGTCGAGCGAAGATTTCAAATATTCTATCGAAGAAAGTGTTTCTTCGATAGAATATTTGCTTTCGGCGAGCGACTATTTTGATTTGGCGGCAGACAATTTGCGTTCTTCGACCGAAGATTTTCAAATTTTGCCCTTCTTTATTAGAAGTCTTGCGCGATTTCGTGTTATTTTTTCTTATTCGACTTAACTTTCCGAATAGTTAATAAAAATGGAAGAATTACAAACGGAAACGCCTGTTATCACGGAAGAAAAGCAACCTCCGCAGGCGGCAAAACAGACTTGGACACAGTGGTTCGGCACGGAAGAAGCCGTGCGTTGGGTTTATCTCATCTTCGGCTTTTTCGCAATTTTTATGTTGATGACACTGCTTCAGTTTTCGACAAATGCGGTTTGCTGCGGCGATTGGGACGGTTATTATCACATCCGTTGGAGCGCGGAACTTTGGAACAGTTTTAAAGCGGGACATTGGCTTCCCGAATTCAAATGGCTGCCGCTAACTGTTTTGAATCCAAAAGATTACGCCGATCATCATTTTCTTTTCCACGTTTTGCAGATTCCTTTTTTGTGGTTTTTCAATGAAGTGATGGCAGCAAAACTTGCGGCGGTTTTTTATGGAAGTCTGGCGATTTTTTCGATTTATTGGCTTCTCTTTAAATACAAAGTTGATTATCTTCTGCTGTGGTTTTTTGCGATTTTGACGTGCGCCAATCCTTTTTATTATCGAATGAATATGGCGAAAGCTCCGCCGCTCACGATTATTTTCTCGGTTCTCGGAATTTATCTGCTTTTCGAGCGAAAATACGTTTGGCTTTTGCCAGTAATGTTTGCGTTTGTATGGACTTACAGCCTTTTTCCGCTTCTCTGGATTGCGGCGTTTATTTGGACTTTGATTATTCTTTGGAACGAACAAAGATTTGAATGGCGACCGCTGACATACACAACGGGCGGAATGATTTTAGGCAATTTAATCAATCCGTATTTTCCGCAAAATCTCGGATTGTTTTGGGAACATTTTGTTACGAAAATCAAAATCGGTTCTGATTTTGCTGTTCCCGTCGGCGGCGAATGGTATCCGTATTCGGGGCAACAACTTTTGACGCATTTTCCGATTGCGATGTTGGCGATGCTTGCCGGTTATATTTTGTTTCGTCCACATCTGAAAAAACTTCCTGAAAAAGCGACCTTCTTTTTATGCTTTGTAACAATTTTGCTGATGTCGCAATTTCGTTCGATACGTTTTGCCGAATATTTTCCGCCTTTTGCGATTCTTTTTGCCGCGTTTGCGTGGCAAGCGTTTCTTGTAACCGACAAGCCGGAATTACCCGATGAATTTAAACGCGACATCGAACCGCTTTTGGATAAAGATAAACAAACCGCAAAAACTGATTATTTAGGAATTGCTAAACAAGTTGCTGTTTGGTTTATCGGGATCGTGTTGGTTGTGATGATGTATTACAATTTTCGGGGCATTAAAATCGGCAGTATCGAGCAAGAAGGAATGATCACTTCGATTAAAAATAACGAAGATGATTCGCGCTACAAAGCCGCGACCGATTGGATGAAAGCTAACATTCCCGAAGGCGAACGAATTTTTAACTGCAACTGGGACGATTTTCCGAAATTGTTTTTCTTTAACACAAAGCACTCTTACGTTTATGGTCTTGACCCGAATTATTTATATTCGGAAAATCCCGATCTTTACAAACTTCTTGGCGACATAACCGCCGGTAAAACCGAAGATGCCGCGCCCGTCATCCGCGAAAAATTCGGTTCGAGATTTATTTTTGCCGATGCTCGTGAAAACGAAGATATGTTCGCCAAATTGCTCGAAAGCGGTTGGGTTGAAATGGCTTATGAAGATTCGGAAGCGAAAATTTTGAAAATCCGCGACGAAAAAGGCGAACCGCCAAAGGAATCAACTGAAGCACCGGAAACAGACGATGAAAAGAAAATTCTCGACGAGATGGAAAAAAATAATACGGTGAATTTGAACGTATTAGATGAGGAATTGGAAGAAGATGCAAAATGAATTTTATGACAACACGAAGATGCGACGGAGCAACAGCGGGAAACTCGCCTTGTCGCATCGTCGTTTTGTCATATCGTTCTTGTTTTTATCCGTTTTCATATTTTGTTCCGCCTGCGGCAGAATTACGTTTTCGCCCGAAAACACAAATTCCGAGCCTGTTGAAACGGCAGAAAAATTGACAGATTTACAGCGTGAAATCCGCGATATGCAAACCGCGGATTTTAAGTTTATTTACGTTATCAAACGCAAAGACGGCGGGGAATTCGACAAAGCCGACCGCGACTTTCTCCGTGAAAACCGCACGCCTGAAATCAATCGTTTTAGCGCGACCGACGATAAAAAAGCCTTTGTCGTTGGCTCAAATTATCCTTTTTTACCTGAGCATTGGAAAAATTTGCAGAAGCGTTTTGCGATTGAAGATTATTCAAAACCTTTGGAAGTAGTAACCGTTGAAATGAATTCGAATAAAGAAGTAAATAAATGACATAGGAGAAATAAAAGTGGCAGAAAAAGAAATCCGCGAACGAAAACCAACCGCCCGAAGAATTTTTCTCGACCAGTCAACGCCTTCGAGTTGGGCTGTCGTGCGAATTGTTTTTATAGCTTTTATCGTCTGGAACGGTGCGGATTTCGTTCGGGCAAAATTTTCTTCGCTGACGAGTCTTTTGTTTATGCTGGTGCTTTCGATTTTCTTTGCGTATTTGATTGATCCGCTCGTAAAAATCATCCGCCAGCCGTTCAAAGAACGTCAACTCGAAAAAGTTATGCCGCGACCTTTGGCGATTCTTATTGCATATGCGTTGGTTTTCACGATTCTCGGCGTAGCAATTTCGAATCTCGCGCCGAAAGCTGCCACTCAAGCCCGAGAATTTGCCGAGAATTTGCCGAATTATGCTTCAAATTTTCAAGAACGACTGAATGAGTTTAATAAACGCTTTGAGAATTTTCAGATACCTGAGAATGTCCAAAAGCAAATAAACGAAAAAATAACCGCGAAAATCGGTGAACTCGGAACGGCAATCACGGAATTTCTCGGTTCATTGGCATTCAGCATCGGAACTTACCTGCCGTGGCTTTTTTTAATTCCTATTTTGTCATTTTTCTTTTTGAAAGACGTAAATATGTTTCGCCTTTCAATTTTGCGAATTTTTCCTTCGGGGCGTTGGCGGGCGCGGGCGGAAGCAGTTTTGCAAGACGTAAATTTCACACTCGCCGCATACACGCGGGCGCAGCTTATTTCCTGCATTTTAATCGGTTTAGTGTGTATGCTCGGATTTTATCTGATCGGAATGAAATACACGATCTTACTCGGCATTATGGCAGGGGTTTTAGAGTTTATTCCGCTTATCGGTCCACTCGTTTTAGCAATTACGGCAACGCTTATTGCGCTGTTTTCAGATGATCCTTGGAAAGCTCTTTATGTGATTATTTTTCTCGTTGTTTTACGGATTATTCACGACTATGTTACCTACCCGCGTATTATTCGCGGCGGGATTCATCTGCATCCTTTGGCAATTATTCTATCGGTTCTTGCAGGAGAACAAATCGCCGGAATCGCCGGTGTTTTTCTCTCAATTCCGATTGTTGCGCTCCTTACCGTTTTCTACAAACACATTCTTGAACACACCGGAAAACGCGGTCTCTTTGCCGGATTCTTGGAAGAAGGGGAGAAAGCGAGAAAGTGAGAAGGGGAGAAATTTTTGTTGATAAACTTGAAAGTAAAAATAACACTCAAGTTTATTAACAAAAAAAAATCTCCCCTTCTCACTTTCCCGCTTTCTGTCTCTTCCTCAGATGGCTTCTGCACCGGCGGCGCGGTTGTAATCGTAATAAAGAGCGTTAAAATCGCGTAAGGCTCGATTTAGAATTAACGGAATTTGCGGAATGTCGTTTGAATTGATGATTAAATTCAAATTTCTGAGAAAAGCGTCGTGTGCGTTCATCGTCGCGCCTGTTTCTTCGACGGAAACGAAAAACAGACGGCGGCGTTCTGATGCGGGCATCGAATTAACTTTTTGTTGCAAAATTGCCGTTCCTCCGAATTCTGAGGCAAAATCAGGCGAGAAAAGCAAAATTTCCGTTTTGCCTTCGCGCAAGCGTTCATTTGCCTGCGCCGGAGTTTGTGCGAGATAAACTTTGTAACCGGATTCGACCAAAGTTTTGGCTAAAATATCACGCTTTGCGCCCATACAAAGCAACACCCGGCGTGGTTTTTCGCTTTTTTCATCGTCCGCATCCATAACCGTGTTTTCGGTTTTCAAAGCTGAAAGCAGGGAACGAAGCGCATTATTTATCTGAAATTCATTTTCCTTAGCCGAAAAATCTTGTGTGTTTTCTTGCACCGCAGGCGCGGCGGCGTTTTCTTTTAATTGCTGAACGGTTGATTTCGCGCCCGGCGAAACGCGAATTAAATTTTGACAGCGCGGACACCGAACAGTAAAATTCCCGCTTGGAATTTTCGATTCATCAAGTTGCAGAGAAACAGAGCAATTATCACAGCGTATTATCATAATTTTGGTTTTTGGTTTTTAGTTTTTGGTCTTTGGTCTTTGGTTTTTGCGAAAAACCAAGCCCAAAAACCAAAAGCTGATTACTCGATCATATCGAGAACAGAATTTGGATTGCGCGGCGTAGGAGGCGGCATTATTATTTGAGGTTGCGATTGATGTGCGTTGGCGTAATCTTCGGTTGATGACAATCCTTTGAGTTGGAGAAGCAGATTGTTTTGATTTGTCGCAAAAGAAAGTCCGTCTTCGAGATTTATTGTGCCTTGTTCAATCATTTTGCGGATGACGGTATCGAAATCCTGCATTCCGTCAATTTCACCGTCTTTCATCGCATCGAGCAGAGTTTTGCCTTCGGATTCACCTTTTTCGATATATTCACGGGTGCGCGGATTCGATTTCAAAATTTCGACCGCGGCGACTCGCCCTTTGCCGTCCGATTTTGGAATCAAGCGTTGCGAAACGATGTAACGGAAAGTTTGTGCAAGGCGTGTGCGAATAATTTTTTCTTCGTTTTTCGGATATAAACCGATAATGCGGTCAACGGTTTTTGCCGCATCAATCGTGTGCAGAGTTGATAAAACCAAGTGTCCGGTTTCGGCGGCTTCGAGGGCGATTTCCGCCGTTTCCAAATCACGCATTTCGCCGACAAGAATAACTTTTGGGGCTTGCCGCAAAGCCGCACGAAGCGCAGACGAAAAATCCTTCGTATCTGCACCGACTTCACGCTGATTTATCGTGCATTTTTTGTGTGAATGGAGAAACTCAATCGGGTCTTCAATCGTTACTATATGATAGCTTTTCGTTTCGTTAATGCGGTCAATTACCGCCGCAAGTGTTGAACTTTTTCCGGAACCTGTCGGACCTGTTACTAAAACAATGCCGTTGCGAATGCCGCAAATATTTGCCAATTCCTGCGGCACGTTCAATGATTCAAAACTCGGAATTTCGTGCGGAATGACGCGCATCACGATTGAATATGAACCGCGCTGTTGGAAAATATTAACACGAAAACGGCATCTGCCAACCAGACTGTAACTCAAATCCGCCGTGCCGCGTGTTGCTAAATGCCGCGCAGGTTCAGGATGGTCGCGCAAAATTGCCATCGCAATCATTTCGGTTTGAAATGCAGTCAATTTGCCCAAACCGAGCGGCGAAGCGGAATAAAGCGTGCCGTTGATTTCGACCTGCGGTTTCTGTCCGCAAGAGAAATTCAAATCGCTAACATTGTCGGAAATGAGCAGCATCTGCTCAATAATCGGGGCTACGTCAAGCAAACTCATATTTTCGGATTAACTCCCAGAGATTAAAAAAAGGTAGGAAAAAGAATTTTGAGATTTTTTGCGGACGGCGCATTTCAGTTCGTCCGTTCGATTTATATTTTCACCTAATTTGACGAGAAAAGCAAGCTAAATTTTAACTTTGTTTATTGATATTTTTAATACTTTATATTTTTCGACGATTTTTACAGATTCGGAAAGTAAGTCGCTGATAATTGCTGTGGAGCTTGCCCCTGACTCTAAAACTTCCAAAAAGTTAGTCGAATTTATTCCGCCGATGGCAACAAGCGGAAAATTCCCAATGATTTTTCGCGCTTGTTTAATAATTTCAATGCCAATCGTCTCATCAGGATTTTCTTTAGTTTTCGTTGCAAAAACCGGACCGATCGCCGCATAATCAATCGGCATTTTTACGGCTTCCGACAATTGTTCGAGATTATGAGTGGAAAAGCCGATAATTGCAATTTCGCCCAAAATTTTTCGCGCTTCGGTAGGCGATAAATCATCTTGACCGAGATGAACCCCATCTGCTTTTAATGCCAGAGCAATATCAACGCGGTCATTGATGATAATTTTCACATTTTCGGCACGGGCAATTTTCAATGCGTTGAGTGCGTCTTCATAAAAATTCTTCGCTGCAAGATATTTTTCGCGCAGTTGGATAAGCTCTGCGCCGCCTTCGATAAATCTTTTAACTTGTTCTGTATGTGAAAGATTTGTAATGCGCGTATCGGTTATCGGATAAATTTTCGGTAGGATTAAATTCCTCAATTTTTTACTTTTTACCTTCGCTAGAATAGCGACTTTACCATCAAAAAACCGTCTTCGCCGTTGTTGTAATATTTTTTGATGCGTTGAACGATTGAATATTGAAGTCCGCGATAAAGATTTTGCGCTGCGGAATTTCCGACGCGCACTTCCAGAGTTACTGTGCTGATATTTCGATTTTTCAACGCTTTTTCCGTATGATTCAATAATCTCTGTGCCAAACCGCGCCGCCGATGTTCGGGTGCAACGCCAATTGTTGTAAGGTGTCCGATGCCTGATTCGACCATTACGAAAATAAACGCAATCATCTGCTTATTCGGCGTAACTAATTGATAACTAATGCAATTAGGTTCGTTCAGCAGATATGCAAAAGTATGTTTCGTATAATTTTCGCCTTCCTTAAAACAACGTAGATTCAATTTCAAAACTTCCTTCAGATGTTTTTCCGTGAGCGGTTTAATTTCGTAAGCCATCATCGGCGCAGAAATGATTATCTCCGGGTCAACCTGTTTTGCCGGCGAAAAAAAACCGAAAATTTTATCCAAAAAAGCCATTTGAGCTAATTAAAAAGTATCTTCTTCATTCGTAATTTAAAGTATGAACATACAATCGCCGTAGCTGTAAAAACGATATTTTTCGCGGACGGCGTGGTTGTATGCTTTCATTATAAGTTCGTGTCCGCCGAAAGTTGAAGTCAAAACGAGCAAAGACGATTGCGGAAGATGAAAATTTGTCAAAAGCGCATCAATTATTTTGAATTTATAGCCCGGCGTAATCGTCAAATCTGCGAAACTTTTGCTCGATTTTATTTGATTTTTTTCGTTGCTTGCCGATTCTAAAGTTCTAGTTGTTGTCGTTCCAATCGCAATAATCCGGCGCGATTCTGATTTTGCGTTGTTAATAATTTCGGCGGTTTCCGGCGATATTTCGTAACTTTCGGGCAAAACTTTGTGCTGAGATAAATCTTCAACTCGAACGGGTTCAAAAGTTCCGTAACCAACGTGCAGAGTTATTTCGGCAATTTCCGCACCTTGATTTTTTATTTCTTCCAAAATCTTCGGCGTAAAATGCAATCCGGCAGTTGGCGCGGCAATCGCTCCGCGTTTTTGTGCGAAAACGGTTTGATAACGCTCGCGGTCATTATCAATCGAATCTTTTTCGCGTTTTATATACGGTGGCAGAGGCGTTTTGCCGATTTCATCTAAAATCTCATCAAAATCGCCGTTGGTTTCAAATCTTATAAAAACTTTTCCGTCATCGGATTTTTCCAAAACTTCCGCCGACAAATTTTCATTAAAAACAATTTTCCGACCGATTTTCAAACGCTTTGCCGGACGCGCCAGCGTTTCCCAAATTGTATTTTCAACTTCTCGAACAAGAAAAATCTCAACTTTCGCGCCGGTTTCCGTTTCGCCGAAAATTCTTGCGGGAAAAACTTTCGTATTGTTCAAAACCACGACATCGCCTTTTTTCAAAAATCGTGGGAAATCGAAAAAATGCTTGTCCGAAAAAGAGTTTTCAGCGCGGTTCACCGCTAACATCCGCGAATTTTCGCGTTTTTCGAGAGGTTTTTGTGCGATTAAGTTTTCAGGTAAATCGAAATTGAATTCTGAAATTAACATATTCAAACAGCTACGGGCGCGGCGATTTTTTTGTGCGATTGATAGCCGATTAAGTTCAAGTTTTCGTATTTAAAATTTAACAAACCGTCCAAACCTTTTAAATTTTCCGCGTTCACAAATTCCAATTTCGGCAAAGGCAAAGGCTCGCGTTTCAGTAATTCTTCAACCTGCTCCAAATGATTCAAATAAATATGCAAATCGCCGAAAGTGTGAACAAATTCGCCGACTTCCAAATCGCAAACGTGAGCAATCATCGCAGTCAGAAGCGCGTAAGACGAAATATTAAACGGCACGCCGAGAAAAGCATCCGCACTTCGCTGATAAAGCTGACAGTGCAATATTTTTTTGTTTTCGACCTTGAATTGAAAAAGCGTATGACACGGCGGCAAATCAACTTTCGTCGCTGTTTGCGGATTCCAACCCGTAACAATCAAACGGCGCGAATTCGGATTTGTTTCAATCTGTTCAATTAAATCTTTTATCTGGTCAAAACCGTTCATTTCAGGATAATCGCCGCCGAAACTGCGCCAAAGATAACCATAAATCGGACCTAAATCACCAACTTCGCGCCCGAATCTCGAAGTGTGTGCTTCATCAGCCCATTCCGCCCAAATGTCCACGCCTCGCGCTTGCAGATTTTTTTCATTCGTGTCGCCGCTTAAAAACCAAAATAATTCTTCCGCAACCCATCGAAACGGCACTCGTTTTGTCGTAACAATCGGAAAACCGGCGCGTAAATCGTAGCGCGTTTGATAACCGAAAACCGAAATTGTGCCAACGCCGGTTCTATCTTCGTGGCGCGTGCCGTTTTCTAAAATGTGGCGTAAAAGTTCCTGATATTGTTTCATTGTTTGTTGAAATTCAAACTAAAATTTATCATATTTTATGCTGAAATAATTCTTCGGCAAAATGAATTTTCGATATTTTGATTTTCTTTGAATTATCAACCGTAATAATTAACAAATAATGACAAAAGTTTTATTGATAGGGTGGGATGCAGCGGATTGGAAAGTTATCAATCCGCTAATGGAAGAAGGCTTTATGCCTTCGCTTCAGAGTTTGGTCGAAGAAGGTGTGATGGGCAAATTGGCAACTCTTGATCCGGTTTTATCGCCAATGTTATGGACGAGTATTGCGACGGGAAAACGTCCATATAAACACGGAATTCACGGCTTTACCGAACCAATTCCCGGTGGAAAAGGAATTAGACCGATTTATAATACTAACCGTAATTGTAAGGCTATTTGGAATATTCTGACGCAGGAAAATAAAAAAAGCCATATCGTCGGATGGTTTCCGTCGCATCCTGCCGAACCGATTAACGGCACAATGATTTCTAATTTTTATCAGCGTGCCGAAATGCGAGAAGGAAAAGACTGGGAAATGCCGAATGGTTGTGTGCATCCTCAAGAAAAAACCGATTTTTATGCAAAATTGCGAGTTCACCCACACGAACTTCAGGCTTCACATATTTTTCCGTTTGTGCCTAATTTGGATAAAGTTGATCAAATAAATGACAAACGATTAAATATCATAACTAATAATCTTGCGGCTACGGCGACACTTCATTGTGCGGCAACATATATTTTGGAGTATGAAGAATGGGATTTTGTCGCAGTTTATTTTGATGCGATAGATCACCTCGGACATGGTTTTATGAAATACCATCCACCAAAAAGAGATCATATTCCTTTGCAAGATTATGAATTGTATAAAGATGTCGTCAACAGCATCTACCGTTTTCACGATATGATGCTCGGCAGATGTTTGGAATTGATTGATGATGAAACAACAGTCGTATTGGTGAGCGATCACGGTTTTCATCCTGGAAACAATCGTCCGGCATCTTTACCGAAAGAACCGACTGCTCCGGCAATTGAACATAGTCCATACGGAATTATTGCGATGAAAGGTCCCGGAATAAAAAAAGATGAACTTGTTTTCGGGGCGAGTTTGCTTGATGTTACGCCGACATTGTTGCATATTTTCGGACTTCCTGCGGCTAATGATATGGACGGAAAAGTTTTGATTCACGCATTTGAAAATGCCGAAGTTCTGACTCCGATCGAAAGTTGGGAATCGGTTGCAGGAGAAGACGGCAGACACAAATCGGATAAGAATGTCAGTGTCGAAAATATGGAAGCGGAACTCAAACAGTTAATCGAACTCGGTTACATTGATGATCCGGGTGAAAATGCAAACGAAGCCGTAAAAATGACGATTGATGAAAATAATTATAATTTGGCACGTTCTTATATCAATGGTCAGCAATGGGAAGAAGGAATAAAACTTTTAGAAGTTTTGCACAAAGAAAATCCCGAAGTTCTTCGTTTTGCAACTTATTTGACAAACGCATATCAGTTTGTAGGCAAATTTAAAAAATCTCGCCAAGTAGTAAATCACATTAAAAAATTGATGGATCGGGAAAGTCCGCAATTAGATTTATTGGAAGGAACACTTCTACTTGCCGAACAACGCCCGCTAAAAGCGTTGGAATTATTCAAAAAAGTTGAAAAAGAAGCAGGCGATCAGCCTCAATTACGTTTGAAATTGGCGAATGCTTATTTTCAGTTGAACAAATTTAAGGAAGCCGAATCAATCTTACAGCTTGCTTTGGATTATGACGAAGAAGAAGTCGGCGCGTGGTATTTAATCGGTCTTTGTTATTTCAATATGGGCGAATACGAAAATGCGGTTGACCATTTATTGCACGCGATTGGACTTCAATATTATCAGCCGATTACCCATTTTTATTTGGGCGAATCGCTTTTGGCAATGCAAAAATACGAAGAATCCGCAACGGCTTATGAAGTTTGCCTTCGTCTTGCTCCGAAAATGAATTATGCACGAAAGAGATTGATTACAATTTACGAACAATATCTAAAACAACCCGAAAAAGCCGCAAAGTTTAAGGAAGAATTTGATAAATCTTATAAAGGCGAAATAATTGTCGTCAGCGGACTGCCCAGAAGCGGAACTTCGATGATGATGCAGATGCTTTCTGCGGGCGGACTGGAATTGTTTACCGACAACGAACGAAAAGCCGATGAAAACAATAAAAAAGGTTATTACGAACACGAAGCTGTGAAGAATCTTGCTAAAAATAAGGCTTGGTTGCCGCAAGCCGAAGGCAAAGCCGTTAAAATCATCGCACAGTTAATTCCGTATCTGCCTTTGAATTATCGCTATAAAATAATCTTTATGGAAAGAGAAATGAACGAAGTCTTAAGTTCGCAACAAAAGATGCTCGGCAGATTAGGTAAAAAGCCACAAGCCGTCGCGCAAAATCTTGGAAAGAGTTATGAAAACAGTCTCCGCGAAGTTAAAGATTGGATTGCCGATAAAAGCAATATTGATGTGCTTTATGTCAGTTATACAAAAGTAATCGAAAATCCGGCTTCCGAAACCAAGCGAATAAACGCATTTTTAGGTGGCAATTTTGATGAATTAAAGATGAAAGAAGCCATTGACGCGGGACTTCGCCGAGAGGTTTCTAATCATAATATTTGAATAAAAAACATTGACTCGATTTTGGTAATGTGTTATAAAATAAAGGGTAAAAACATTCTAACCGCTATCTTTTTACGAGTAATTCCGACAAATCAGTGATTACTAAAACAACTTAATAATTAATATGAAAAAATCCCGAAAAAGAACATTAAGCAAACTGAACGACTATTTACAGCTTTCAAAATCTATTGTTACCAAACCTATTCCGCATTCCGATAAAGTTTTTAATGTTTCGATGGCTTTAGCTTTATTCGGTGCTTTGCAAACTACGGAAGCACAAATTGTTTATTCAGGTCCGCAAAATGTGCCTTGTAACATACCCATACATCTTAATCAGTGTTCTGTTAATATTGACGGGGCAGGTGGAAATGATTTTGAAATTCAAAACAATACTGTCGGAGGTGTTGCTTTTATTCAAGCTAACGAGATTGGCGCGGGGAATTTTGCCATTAACGGCTTTAACGGAAATATCGTAGGTTCATATGCGTATCCTTACGCACTCGCCGCAAATGCGGTCATTGGTGCAGCGGGTCCGTGGGTGTTTGGTGTCGGCGATGCGAATTCTTTGGCGGATAATGGTGGTTATCCGAACCCGCATTGGGAAACTAACGGAACGACAAGATTTCTCGGCTTTCGCGGCGTTTTAGGCGGCGGCACAAAATACGGTTGGATTCGCATTACCAGAAATACGCATACGAACTGGACTATTGTTGATTGGGCTTATAATAACACGAACAATCAGCAGATTTTAGCCGGACAAATTGCACCTGTTGCCGCCGGTGCATCAATCAGCGGTCAAGTGCTGACACCTGACGGCAGAGCTTTGCGGAATGCCGTTGTTTCGCTGACTGATACTAACGGAGAAACGCGAACGGCAAGAACTTCGACATTCGGTTATTATCGAATCGATGATATTGAAGTCGGACAAAACGTCACGATGACAGTGCAAAGCAAAGGATATGTTTTTGATACACAGGTCGTAAGTGTTAATGACAATTTAGAAGGTATCAACTTCACCGGAAGATTACCTTAAATTAAAATTTGAAAATCTATCTAAAAAAACGGATGGCAGCAGAAATGTTGCCAACTGTTTTTTTAAACTGAAAATCTCGTTTAGTAAATATATCAAAATGAAGCAAGATTCTAAAAAAGCTAATCTAACAACAGGTAAAACACAGAAAAGTGAAACTAATTCTGCCCCTTTTTTAACCAATGAAGGTATGCCGTATGAAATACCTGAAGAAGGCTCTTTAGGTATTTTAGCTATGGGATATGTCGGCATAATGTTATGGCGGCACAAAATAAATAACTCATCCGCGAAATCTGAGAAGAAACTCAAGCAAGATGTCATCTAAAGAATGTAACTTTCAAACATTCCTAAACTCATTAACCTTACATAATTCATTCGGCTTTTAAGTGATGTCAAAAATAGTTTCCTGCTACAAATAATCAGATTATTACTGTATTATCAGATAAAGAACTTATTCGGAGAAATTACAAATTTGCCCACAAGTTCTTAACTTTCATCATGGCAAACAATTTAGAAGTCAGCTTCAATTCGCCGCAGTGCGGTTGGATGTCAATCGGTTTTAAGGACGATGTGAACGAGTTTAATTCGACGACGGCACACGCGCCGCACGAACGGGCGTTGTCGGAGCTTTTACAGATTTTGATTCGTCTGGTCGGTGATTTGGATTTTCAAGAAACTTTGCTTTGGAATCGAAATCCTGAGGAATTCGATTTTGTTTTCACGAAAAAGGGTGATGAAGCCTTTTTGGAAATTTATCAATATCCGACCGAAGAACGGCTGGAAAGAGAACTCGTTTTTGCACACGCGGACGATTGCAAAACGGTTGCCGAAGCGTTTTTTACGACTTTTGCACAGCTTTACGAAGACCGCGCCACGGACGAGTTTGAATTTAACTGGCATCAACCGTTTCCGTTTGCGGAATTTAAGGCTTTGGAAAACAAGCTGCAAATTTCCGAAAGTTAATGCTACGCGGAACACACTTACTAACGTGCGTGTTTCTGCCAAAATGATTATGGACAATAAAATTCGCTGTCAGAGTTGCGGAATGCCGCTTTCGGCAGAATTTGGCAATCTTGGGACAAACGCTGACGGCTCAAATACACAGGAATTTTGCTCGTTTTGCTTTGCGGACGGCAATTTTACGAATCCGCATCAAACGATGGAAGAAATGATTCAGAGTTCGATTGAAAATATGACGGCGGATTTGCAAATGCCGCTCGAACAGGCGACAAATCTGGCAAATTCGTTTATCCCGACGCTCAAACGCTGGCAAAACTGAATCTAAAAAACTTTTCCGGCGAATTTTGACTTTGAGAAGTCAAAATTATGAAAAAAGTTCTAAAAAAAATTGCACTTGTTCTCATTGCAGTAATAATTTTGCTGTCCGTTTGGATTGCGTTTGATTTGTATTCGCCGCATAAAGTTGATATTCGTGAGTTTGACGCGGACGAAATTGCGCGGCTCGATACGGCGATGTGGCGTTCGTATTATTCCAAAGAACGCCTGAAATTGTTTTCGCAGTTGGGCGAAACTTTGGAGAAACAATACAAAGTGCGGTTTTGGCGGCGACAATTGATGGCGTTTTACGCGGCGAAATCGGCGTTTGTTTTCAAAGACGGCAAATCGCGCGAAGATTACGAAAAAGCTCTGCCCGATTTGGAAAAATTTTACAGTGAAATCCGCGACATCAGCACGACGGATTTTGATGTCAAACGCGCTTCGCTTTTAGAACTGGAATGGTGGATTGTCCACCGCCAACGCGCAAATTATAAAGACGGCGACCTTGCAAACGCTTTGGCTGATGCGGCTTCTGCGCTTTACAATGTGCCGAAAGAGAAATTTCTTGAATACGGAAAATATCGCGCCGATGCAATGAAAATCCGCGATACCAAAGCCGAATCGGGTGGCGTGAGCGAGGAAGATTGGCAAAAAATTGATGAACTTTTGCATCTTTCTTGGCGTTCATTGCATACGGCTGTGAATATGAAATAGAATTTGGTTTTTGGTCTTTGGTTTTTGGTCTTTGGTTTTTGATTTTCCAAAGACCAAAAACCAAAGACCAAAGACTATCTATAAATGAAAGAAAAACTTTTAGATTTACTCGCTTGTCCGAGTTGCGGCGGCGATATTTTGTTGGCTTACGCGAGCAAATACGAAGAAAAAGAAATTATCGAAGCGATTTTGTCGTGCAAAAAATGTTCGCGTGAATATAAGGTCGAGCGCGGCGTTCCGCGTTTTGCAGATTTAGAAAAAATCGAAGAAGACAAAGCCGAAACCGCCGAAAATTTCGGTTGGCAATGGACGCATTTTACTCAAGAAGACGAAAAATATGCCGAACAATTCTTAGGTTGGCTGCAACCCGTCAAACCTGAATTTTTCAAGGACAAAATCGTTCTCGAAGGCGGTTGCGGCAAAGGTCGGCATACGAGTTTGGCGGCGAATTGGGGCGCAAAAGAAGTTGTCGGAATTGATTTGAGCATCGCTGTTGAATCAGCGTTTCAAGCTACGAAACACTTGCCGAATGTCCATATAATTCAAGCCGATATTTTCAAACTTCCTTTGAAAAAAGCGTTTGATTATGCGTTCAGCGTTGGCGTTTTGCATCACACGCCTGACCCGAAAAAATCGTTTTTGTCGCTCGCCTCGAAAGTGAAAAAAGGCGGCGCAATTTCGGCTTGGGTTTATGGCGCGGAAAATAACGAATGGATTACGCGCTACGTCAATCCGATACGCGAAGGTTTTACATCGAAAATCAATCAGCCGACGCTTTACCAACTTTCAAAACTTCCAACACTCGGTGTTTTTCTCGCCTCAAAACTGATCTACAAACCGCTTAACAAAGGCGCGAAACCGCTTGCGAACAAACTTTTTTACAACGATTATCTCAACCATCTCGGCACATTCGGCTGGCGCGAACAGCACAACATCGTCTTCGACCATCTAGTTGCGCCGACCGCTTTTTATATTTCTAAAGATGAATTTGAAACGTGGTGGAAGGAAGTTGAGGCGCAAAATGTCGAGATTTTATGGCATAATCAAAATAGTTGGTGTGGATTTGGACAATTATGAAATGGGATAAAAAAATAAAGAAAAAGTATCGCAAATCAATCGAAGAGGCTTTTGATGTGATGTTGGAAAAAGGAACGCCGCAGCAAAAGCGCATAATGAAACAGATTTACGACTCGAATATGACTGTGCAATGTTTGCCTGTGAGCATTATTCACGCTTCGGGAAACACCGGCGTGATTAATAATTCGGCGACGAATGAAAGAATTGAATCGGAGCGTTTGAGTTTAAATGAGGCTTTGGGCGAAGTTTATATTACGATTGCCGAAGAAACGATTGACACGGGTTTTCAGCGCGGTTGTGAAGGAACTTTCATTCACGAAGGTCAACACGCCTTTGATTTTGCGCGGGTTATCGAAAGTTTTTCAAACACGGACGTAAATCCTTTGAGCGTTTTCGATCCGACACTTTATGAACTCGAATGGGCGGCGCATAAAACTTCGGGCGAATATATGCTGCAAATCGGCAAAGACGAATATTTGCAGGAAGGACTTGATTTGATGATTCTCGGCAAAGACGGAAGCGGCAAAATCTTCGTCAGCGACGAAGGCATCAAACGCCGTCTGCGCGAAAGTTACGGTTTGGAGGAAAACGGCAATCAAGGAAGTCTGGCGAGCCAACTTGCAGGTTTAAGACAAAGATAAAAGTTTTGAGTCCCGACTTCAGTCGGCGCAAACGCGAGCGAAGCGAGGCGTTTGCCTGACGTTGGCAAACTTGAATATTAATTAGCACAAGACCGCTTCGCTTCGCTGGCGGTTTGCCGTCTAAAGACGGGACTCAGAACAAAGAATTTATGAGCGCGACACTTTCAAAAGAAATGGAGCAACACACCTACGGCATTATGAACGATGTCGAGGACAAGCATTGGTGGTTCGTCGGTCGCCGTGCGATTTTGGAAGAATTTTTACGGCAAATTGTTTCAGCATTCAGCATTCAGCATTCAGCATTCAGCATTCTTGATGTTGGTTGCGGAACGGGCGCAAATCTGGAGATGTTAGCCCAATTCGGTGAAGCGGAAGGCGTTGACGTTTCGGACGATGCGTTGGAATTTTGCCGCAAGAAAGGTCTGAAGGTTCATAAAGGCTTAGCGGAAAAATTGCCGTTTGCGGACGAAAGTTTTGAAGTTGTAACCGCGCTCGATGTCGTGGAGCATTTGGACGATGACGTTGCCGGACTCAAAGAAATGCACCGAGTTTTGAAAACGGGCGGCAAAACCTTGATTTTCGTTCCGGCGTTTATGTGGCTTTGGGGTGTGCAGGACGACATTTCAAATCATCGGATTCGCTACACGAAAGCGCAAATCGTCGAAAGGTTAAAGCAAGCCGGATTTGAAATCGAACGCGCAACCTACGCGAATTGGACGTTTTTCGCGCCAATCTTAGCAGGCAGAACTTTGATGAAAATTACCGGAATCAAACCTGAATCCGAAAATAACGTCAATGTTTCCGCCTTGAACGGCGTTTTCGGCAAACTGTTCAGCGCGGAAAGGTTTTGGTTGAAACGCGCAAACTTTCCGTTCGGCGTTTCGATTGTGATTGTCGCAAAAAAGAATTAAAACGTAACTATTGTGAATCGCTTCGTGCAAACAAACAGACGGTTTGTGCGTGCAGACAAATGATTCGTGCGGACTGAAAAACCTTTTGTGCAAAGAGGAATTTCATTTGTGCAATCATCAGAGTCGGTTGTGCAATCAACAAAATCGGTTGTGCAATCAACAAAATCGGCTGTGCAATGAGCAGAATCGGCTGTGCAATGAGGATATTCAGCCGTGCAATGAGGATATTCAGCCGTGCAATTAACAAAATCGGCTGTGCAATGACCAGAGCCAACCGTGCAATTAACAAAATCGGTTGGGCAAATAGGAAAAAAGTCGCGTAACAGCTAAATTATGGCTTTGACAAAGACAAAAACTTTAAGTATTGAGAAGATAAAAGATGCGCCGGAACTGTCGCTTTTTCTGCCTGTTCTGGATGAAGAAGAAAATCTCCGCCCGATGCACGCGAAGATTCGGGAAGCGTTGGAAACTTTAGGCAAAACGGCGGAAGTTATCTACGTTGACGACGGTTCGACCGATTCGAGTTTAAAGATTTTACGCGAACTCGCGGCGGAAGACGAGCGTGTGCGTGTGATTTCGCTCCGAAGAAATTATGGACAAACCGCTGCGATGAGTGCGGGAATTGATGCCGCAAAAGGCGAAATTTTGATTCCGATGGACGCGGATTTGCAAAACGACCCGAAAGACATTGCGCGTCTGCTCGATAAATTAAACGAAGGTTATGACGTAGTTTCCGGCTGGCGCAAAAACCGTCAGGACAAACTAATTTCGCGCAAACTCCCGTCGCAAATCGCCAACAAAATTATCTCGTGGATTGGCGGCGTTCATCTGCACGATTACGGTTGTAGCTTAAAAGCCTATCGCCGCGAAGTTATTCAAGATGTTCGTTTATATGGAGAAATGCACCGTTTTATCCCGATTTACGCGAGTTGGGCAGGCGCAAGAGTTACCGAAATTCCCGTTGACCATCACGCACGGACAATGGGCAAGTCGAAATACGGAATTTCGCGCACCATCAAAGTCGTTTTCGATTTGATGACGATAAAATTTATGGCTTCGTATCAAACGAAACCGATTTACGTCTTCGGCACATTCGGAATGATTGCGTTTTTTCTCTCGATTTTCGCCGGAATTTGGTCTTTCGTCTTAAAATTCATTTACGGCGTGTCGTTCATCTTAACTCCTTTACCCGTCATTGCAATCGTGCTGTTTGCAATCTCTATGCAGTTTTTCTTAATGGGTTTATTAGCCGAAATGCTCGTGCGAACCTATCACGAATCGCAAGATAAAACAATCTATGCCGTGCGCGAGAAGATTGGTTTTTAAAACATAGGTGCTTTATGAAATTCCTTTTAGCAACAATTTTGATTTTAAGTTTTTCCTTGCCTTTCTTTTCACAGGTAAGCGGTCAAACTGACAATTTTCGGTTAGTTAAGACAAAACCAAGCGCATACATTTCATTTGAAAAATTCGGAATGCGGAAACCGCGTTATCAAAGTGAAAGTGATAAAGGAATCTGGATGCGCTTTCATAATAATACTAAGTGGAATCTAACTGTTAACACATTGGCTTGTCGAGATATTCAGGAAGAATGTCTTCTTTTTTATGAAGTTGCTCGAATGACTAATGTTGAATTAAAAATTTCAGAATCGGAAATACCAATCGGTTATCGTATGGCTCACGTTAGCTCGGAACAAACTGTTCCTTCGGGAAAATCCGTTCTTTTTAGCATTCCAAAGGAACATCTTGCTGAAGGGCTTTATATTAGTTTGAATTTTAGTTATGAGTGGGAATCAACTGGCGGTGGTTATATTTATCACACAGTCCATTTTTACTCAGCAGATTTGCCGAAAGAAGATAAGTAGATGTGCGGAATTACAGGTTGGATAAATTTAGAAATTAAATCTTCACAAAACAGTGAAGCCGTTTTGCATTTGATGTGTGAGCGGATGAGGCATCGCGGACCGGATTCGGAAGGTTTGTGGACTGATGAAACGGTTGCGCTCGGAATGCGGCGGCTTTCGGTGATTGATTTGCACACGGGCGAACAGCCGTTTTTTTCGGAAGATAAATCCGTTGTCGTGATGATGAACGGCGAGCTTTATAATTTTCGTGAAGTTCGCGCTCGCTTGGAAAAACGCGGATATAAATTTAAAACAAACTCCGATACCGAGATTTTGCCGCATCTTTACGAAGAATACGGCGAAGCGATGCTCGATGAAATCAACGGAATGTTTGCGTTTGCTTTGTGGGACAAACGCAAACAAAAACTTCTGATTGCTCGTGATAAATTCGGCGAAAAACCGCTTTATTACGGCGTGTTTGATGGCAAACTTATTTTCGCTTCCGAGCCGAAAGTTTTGCTGGCAAATGCTTCGGTCAAAGCTGAAATAAATTTGGATTCTTTGCGTTCGTTTCTTTCGTTCGACTACGTTCCCGCGCCAAATTCGATTTACAAAGGAATTTCAAAACTTCCCGCCGCGCATTTTTTGACAGTCGAAAAAGGTGAAATCAAAACGCGAAGATATTGGAATCTGATTTGGGAAAAGAAGGAAACGAAATCGCTCGAAAAATCAGCCGAAGAATTGCGCGAACTGCTTGCCGATGCTGTCAGAATGCGGCTTGTCGCTGATGTTCCGCTCGGAATTTTGCTTTCGGGCGGCGTTGATTCTTCGACGGTGGCGGCGTTTGCGACGCAGTTTTCGAGCGAAAAGGTGAAGACTTTTTCAATCGGTTTTGAGGAAGATTCGTTTGACGAATCTAAGTATGCGCGAATGGTCGCAAATCATCTCGGAACGGAGCATTACGAAGATAAATTAAGCGTCGAAAAGGCGGCGGATTTGATTTCGGAAATTGGAACTTGGCTCGATGAACCGATGTCGGACGGCTCTTTGATTCCGACTTTTCTGTTGTCGCGGTTTGTTCGCAAACACGTTACAGTCGCGCTCGGCGGTGATGGCGGCGATGAGGTTTTTGCAGGTTATCCGATGTATTTCGGGCATAAAGTCGCCAATTTTTACAGTAAAATTCCGCGTGTTTTTAGAAATAATTTAATCGAGCCGATTGTCAATAATCTTCCAGTTTCCAACAAAAATCTGTCATTTGATTACAAAGCCAAACGCTTTGTCCGCGCTTCACATTATGATTTGGTTACGCGCCATCATTCATGGTTCGGCTCGTTTTCGATTGACGAGCAACAAAGCCTTTTATCGAAAGACGTTTTAGCCGAAACTTCAAACGACATATACAAAGGCGCGAAAGATTTATTGCAAATTTGCGATGCGACGAATGAAATTGAACAGATGCAATTTCTCGATATGAATTTTTATATGGCGGAAGATATTTTGACGAAGGTTGACCGCGCTTCGATGGCAGTTTCGCTCGAAGTTCGTGCGCCTTTTCTCGATCCGCGAGTAGCACAATTTGCCGCACAAATTCCGCTTGAATATAAATTAAAAGGCAATAAAGGAAAATATATTTTGAAAAAAGCCGTCGCGCCTTTGCTTCCGAAAGAAATTTTAGACCGTCCGAAAAAAGGTTTCGGAATTCCGATTGCCGAATGGCTTAAAGGAAGATTAAATCCATTGATGCACGATTTGCTTGCACCTGAAAGATTGAAAAATCAAGGTTTGTTTGACGCGGAATTCGTGCAGAAATTGATGAAAGAACACGAAACGAATGTTGCAAGTCATCACAAACAGCTTTGGACTTTGCTCGTTTTTCAGCTTTGGGTTGATAATTTTTTGACCGAATAAACCGAATATCCACCGTCTTCGTCATATTCGCGGCACAGAAAACTCATTCCGGCTTTCTCAATGACTTTCACGGATTTGAGGTTTTCAATGTCAATGGTCGCAAAAACTTCCGGCAAATTTAATTCGTCAAAGCCGAATCGTATCAGACGTTTTGCAATTTCCGTCGCAAAACCTTTGTTCCATTCCTCGGTTTTGAGCATATAACTGATTTCCCAATCTTCCGGTTTCGTCGGGCGCGGACGGATTGCCGCGTGTCCGATGTAGCGATTATCATTTTTTGCAAAAACTGCGTAAATCGTAACTTTGCCGTTCGGATAAAAATCTTCAATGAGTTTTGTCCAAAGTGCTTCCGCTTTTTCGAGCGGAAAAACACCCGTGTCAACGTGCTTCATTACCTTTTCATCGGTTGAAAGATTAATGAAATCCGTTTTGTTTTCCCCTTCGTATAATTTCAGGCAAAGTCTTTCTGTTTCAAGCATAAAATAAAAAAGCCGATGTTAAAAAACACCGGCTCAAATTTGCAAATTCAATCGCAATTAATCGGTGATGGTAAATTTACCTTCGCCGTTTTTGGTTTCCAGAATTTGTCCTGAAACACGGTCTTTGATTTTGATTTTCAGTTCGTAATCGCCTTTTTCAAGTCCAATCGTAGAAAGCAATCTGGCGATTGTCAAACGCTGTCCCGAATCGCTCAAACCTTGCCAATCTTCGCGTTGGTTCAAGATTTCCTTGCCGCCTTTGGTCAAAATATAATCAACATCAACCGAAGGGCGCAATGTTGTTTGGTCAATTCCGGCGTTATAAATCTGCATATAAACCCCAATTTCTTGACCTTTTTTATAAACGCCCGTCAAATTCGGAATAACTTTTGCGCCGCCGATAACGAACATTCCGCCAATGTCACGGTCGCTAGTCGTGTAAAGTTTTGAAGCCAAAATTAAGGTTGAAGTGCCGAGTTTTGTTTCCTCATATTTCGGAACGGTAAAGCCGATTGAACGAATTCCCTTGTTTCCCGAAACCACATCTCGCACGACAACATCAACTTTATAAGTTCCCGGCGTTAAAGCTACGGCTTTTTGATATACCGATTTTTTATCTCTGGCTTCCGATAATTCTTCACTTGATGCGCTAGTTGTTACCGAATCTTCAAAAATGCCGGAGCGTTTGCCCGAAACTGCCATTATACGTCCGAAAATATTCATTCTCGCCGTAGGCAGTCCGCCGATTGATTCAAATACCAATTCCTTGTTTTCTGTCTGAATTGTGAATGCCGTAATTACGCGGTCGTCCGATTGACGGAAAAAATCAACCCGTAGCGCAAAATCCAAAGGATTATTGTCAATCACGGGTGATTCGCTCAGTTCCTGCTGCAAATCACTGAATTTTACTTGCGGCGGACGTTGCAAATTATTGATTATCTCCATTCGCCGAAACGGATTGTCTTGTTCACGGGTATAAGTGTTTGTGCCAAGTGCGCGATCTGCTTTATTGTTGATTCCAAGCTGTTCAGCTGTCGTTAAACCTGCTCCCGGAACAGTTGCCAAAGCATCTTTTTCATATGGACTGCGGGCAATTCGATATTCCCCTGTTCCTGTAGGGTCAACAAATTCGATTTCGATTCCGTCGCCGACATTATCCAAATGGCGATAAAACCAAACTTCATACGGGTAGGTTGTTGTCGAACCGCCGCCTTCATACGTCGGTCTATCGTAATAACCGCCTGTCGGATAAGATTCGACTGAATCCGGTTTGCCCCAAGTAATGTAAATTCGCCCGCGGTCGGTCATCCAACCCGGAATACCCGAAGCAAAACGCTCGTTTGCATATGCAATTCGTTCGTAATATTCTTCGCGGTATTCATTTTCTTCCGTGTCGGGATTCGGATCGCGTCTGCGCCAGAAGTTTTCGATGAAATTTTCGCGTTCCTCATCGGTCTTCAATTGCTCGAAGGCTTTCTTTTCTTCTTTCGTAATAATGTATCTTACGTCTTTGTTTAGCCAATCTTTGTAGATTTTATCGCCTTCCTTCGTAACTTTTCTTTCTTTTGAATTAATGTCCTGAACCGGCGTTGCTGATGGATTTTGTCCTAATCCGAATGAAACACTTATCAACAAAACCGAAGCCGACAAGGCTAAATTGCGAATTAAATTTTTCTTTGACATAACGGTTAAAACTCCTCGTATTTGTCGCAGTCGGAAATCTTATTTTTCCCGTTCTCACTGCTGAAATTTTGCTTTTATAATTTTAGACTGAAATATCCTATTATTCAAGATGCTTTTAATCTTTCGAAAGGTTGCTTTTGTTACTTCCTAAACTTTATTACTTCCCCGCTTATTCCAACTCCGCTAAACTTTCAACTTCAAAGTCGCTCTTTCGTTTCCGCCCAAAAAACCACGCGATCCCGATTGAGAATACATATAAAACCATCATCGGCGCGGCAAACAACATCATATTCGGAATGTCCGCCGTCGGCGAAACGACTGCTGCAACAATTAGAATGATAACCAACGCGAATTTCCAACTTTTTAACAAAAATCCGGCGGAAACTAATCCGATTCGCGCCAAAACGTATGTTATTGCAGGCATTTGGAAAATACATCCCATAGCTAACATTATCAAAATTATAAAATCTAAATAATCCGTTGCTCGCAACATTAACGAAAAGTCTTCACCCAAACCGAGCAAATATTTGACTGCCGGCGGAAACAAAATGTAATAAGCAAAAGCTGCTCCGACAACAAACGAAACGCTCGAAAGTGCAATAAATGGTGTAACATATTTCCGTTCGTGAAGGTAAAGCGCAGGTGAAATAAACCCCCAAATCTGGAAAAGCAAAAACGGAATTGCCACGGCAATCGCCGTATAAAGGGAAACAGTTACATAAAGCGTGAATGATTCGGTTGTTGTTGTAACTACCATCCTTTCATCTGCACTTGCTTCCGTTTTCGCTTTTCCTTCAAAATCTGCCGGTAATTTGATACCTTTCGGAATAATCACATTTCCTGTAATTATCTGTTCATCTGTGAATAATCCGAGTAATCCGTTTGCATCACGCTCGACTTTTGCTGATACTGAAGTTCCTGCGCTTACTACGCCACCGCCTATATTTGTAGCGCGATTAAACACATAACGCCCTGTTTCTCCCACATTCAGATTGCTTATTGGGAGAATTTTTTCATCTCCTTTCAAGCCTTCAACCGCAATTTCGCTTCTGTTTGCCTGTGCCAATGCCTGCACAACAGGCACAGAAAGAAAATTGTAGATCGGTTTTGATACAAACCAACAAACTATAAATGCGATAACTATAAAAACAACGGAATAAACCAACCGTTTGCGAAGCTCGTCCAGATGTTCTAAAAATGCCATCTGACCGCCGAGTTCTTCCCTTTTTGTTTCCTCTGAATCCATCTTGAATGAGTTTTTCTAAAGCCAATTTCGCTTTTCGGCAACTGCGTTTTCGGTTTCTTCAGTTTGTGCTGTTTTGGCTGAGATAATTTCTTTGAAATCCTCTTGACTTACTTCTCTGATTTCCGGCACAAAATTTTTCGATTCGATATTTACAGTTTTTCCGACAGAATTTTCCGCCGGATCCTCGAAAAAGGTTTTGACATCTGCATCATTTCCAAATTTTTCGACATCTGACTTTAATTGATTTATTTCTGTTTCTACTTCTCTCTGCCATGTATTTTTGAATTCATCAGTCGTTTTCCGAAATTCGTTGCGCCATTTTCCTAATGTTCTGGCAAACTCCGGCAATTTTCGGGGACCGAAAAATATGAGCGCAACCAGCCCAATCAGCAATAATTCCGCCGTTCCGATTGATTCTAAAATTAATAAAAACATTTTCTAAATTATTACAAACAAAGCGTTTAACTTATTCGACAGAAATTAAATAATCTGTTTTTCGTTCTACTCTACCGATCATTTTTGCGTCTTTGATTTCATTCAAAAACGATTCTGCCTTTTCTTCTTCAAGACTTATCAACAATCCGCCCGCCGTTTGCGGATCGAATAACGCGCTTTGCATTTCTCTTGTAATATTGTCGCTGAATTTCACTGTTTCACCAACATAAGCGCGATTGTTTTTGTCGCCGCGCGTCAACATTTTTTGTTCGATTAAATCTAAAACATCTGGCAAAAACTCAATTTTCTCGGCTTTAATGTTAAGTTGAACATTGCTTGCCTTCGCCATCTCGAAACTGTGTCCCAACAATCCGAATCCGGTAATGTCCGTGCAAGCATTTGCCCCGAATTTCTGCATTGCTTTAGATGCTTCGCGGGCTGAAATCGTCATATTTTTTTGCGCCGCTTTTATTGCTGTTTCGTTTGCTTTTCCGAATTTTATTCCTGTGCTGATAACACCTGTTCCAATCGGTTTCGTCAATATCAAAACATCGCCTTCTTTTGCTGTCGAATTTCTAATAACCTGTTTAGGATCAACAATTCCCGTTACGCAGTAACCGAATTTTATTTCTTGGTCATCAACCGAATGTCCGCCGATAACCACAACATTTTCTTCGTTCAATGCAACTTGCCCGCCGCGCAAAATTTCGCCTAAAACTTCCCAATCCCCTTTCTGGGGATAACAAACAATTGAAAGCGCAGATAACGGTGTTCCGCCCATAGCATAAATATCGTTGAGTGAATTAATCGCTGCCACGCGCCCGTAAATTTCCGGCTCATCTGCCACAGGTGTAAAAAAATCAACAGTTTGAACGAGAGCGAGTTCTTCCGTCAATTTAAATACACCGGCATCATCGGACGTTTCAAAACCGACTAAAACATCCGTTGTAAAATTTTGTTTGGGCATTTTGCTCAAAACTTGAGCAAGGTCGCTCGGCGCAAGTTTCGCCACTCAACCGGCGCAAGAAACCATTTCTGTTAAGCGTTTTTTTTCCATTTAACCAATTTAGAAAAGGAAGTGATAAAGCTCTTTTTCGATAAATCCGGCTTTCTTCTTCCTGTAACTATTTTACAAAATTCTCCTGAATATTTGTAACTATAAAAAACTTCTAATTTTTCATCATTAATTCATATATTCGATTCAAGTCTGCTTCTCCGTAATATTCCATTTCGATTTTGCCGCCAGTTCCTTTTCCATTCGGTAGAATTCTGACATTTGTGCCGAAATATCGTTTTAATTTTGTTTCTGCCGCTTTTCCATTTGCGTCTAACACCGGCTTAACTGCTTGTTTTTCAACGGGTTGCATTTCACCCTTGGCTAATCTTTTGACTGCTTTTTCGGTTTCTCTTACTGATAGCGACATTTCGACAATTGATTTGGCAACTCGCCTTTGAATCTCCAAATCGTCTGTCAGAAGTAAAGCCCGCCCGTGTCCGGCAGTAATTTTTTCTTCTTCGACAAGATATTGAATATCATCGGATAATTTCAGAAGTCTCAAAAATGTCGTTATAACTGTGCGCCCTTTACCGACTCGTTCCGCAATCATTTCCTGCGTAAGTCCAACAGTATCAATCAGTTTGCGATATGCTTTTGCTTCTTCGATGGCATTTAACTCTTGTCTTTGAATATTCTCTACAAGCGCAAGTTCGAGCAGTTTTTCATCTGAAACTTCTTTTATTACTGCCGGAATTTTTTGCAAACCTACTCTTTGCGCCGCCCGCCAACGTCTTTCACCGGCAACGATTTCATACCGCCCACCTTTTCTGCGAACGACAATCGGTTGGATAATTCCGTTTGCGCGGATTGATTGCGCCAAATCATCTAAATTCTGTTCAGTAAATCTTGTGCGCGGTTGATCGGCATTCGGTTCAATCAAATCTAATTCCAATTCTAAAAAATCTTCGCCCAAAGCACTTGTGCTTTCTTCTCCGAGCAATGCGCTCAAACCTCTGCCTAATGCTTTTCTACTCATGACTTAAAATCTCCTTTGCAAGTTGAATATAACTCTCTGCCCCGCGTGAACGAATATCGTATAAAATTATCGGTTTCCCATAACTCGGAGCTTCTGCCAACCGCACATTTCGCGGAATTACGGTTTTCAAAACCTGCGAACCGTAAAAATCGCGCAAGTCTTGTGCAACAGCCGCCGAAAGGTTGGTTCGTTCGTCATACATTGTCAAAAGCAAACCTTCGATGACGAGTTGCGGATTTAATCCGCGCCGCAACCGTGCCAAAGTATCAAAAAGTTCTGTTACACCTTCCAAAGCATAATACTCACACTGAATTGGCACAAGCAACGAATCAGCCGCCGTTAGACCATTCAGCGTCAATAATCCCAAAGATGGCGGACAATCAATGATTATGTAGTCAAACTTTTCTTTTATTGTTTCCAATAAACCTTTAACAATATATTCCCGATTTTGTGTTTCAACTAATTCTATTTCTGCACCGGCAAGATTCTTGTCTGACGGAAGCACAAAAAACAATGGCAATTCCGTCGGCAATATAATGTTTTCAAGCATTTCATTTGCCACAATTGCGTGATAAAGCGTTTTTCTCGACATTACACGCGGAATTCCTGAACCTGAAGTTGCGTTGCCTTGCGGGTCAGCATCTATCAGCAGAACTTTTTTTTCCTCGACTGCTAAACTTGCCGCAAGGTTTACTGATGTTGTTGTTTTCCCAACTCCACCTTTTTGGTTTGCAACTGCTATTATTTTTCCCATTTTATACCTTATTTGAGCTGTAATTTTGAATAAGGATAACATAATCCTTCGGTTTTTTCTAATTACTTGTAATTAATTGCTTTTCAGTTAAATGTGGGACGGGCTACATTGTGCTATAAAAACAATGTAGCCCGTCCCACATTTCAATTGTAAAACACTTAATTAATTTACATTTTGGTTTTTCTGGGCGGTTAAATGAACCAAAACTGTAGAGATCGCCGAAGGTGTAAGCCCGGAAATTTTACGAATTTGAGCAAAAGTCTGCGGTTTGGCGCGTTCGAGACGTTCAACCATTTCGTTTGAAAGCCCGCTGATAGTAGTATAATTAAAATCTATTGGCACTTTTAAATTGTCTGAATGACCTATTCTTTGGTCAGCGTTATTCTGCATTTCAATATAGCCACGATAAAGCAAGTCTGCTAAAACCGTTTCCATCTCAGTGTTTTTAATATTTTTGCCGATTTCTTCAGGTAAAAGCCGCTTAATTAGATCAGAGTTCGCGCCTTGACGCATTGAAAGCTGAGCCAAGGTTATGGAATCGCCTAAATCACAGCCTAAAATTTGCGAAATACTCGAATATTCAACGGAAGACCGTTTAAATCGCGTAAATTCAAGCGCATTGCGTAAAGCGGCGAGTTTGTCGCGCTTGTTATTAAATTTATTCCAATCGGATTCGCCCAGAAGCCCGATTTGATAACCTTTTTCGGAAAGTCTTTGATCGGCGTTATCGTGTCGAAGCGTTAAACGTGATTCGGCACGCGAAGTGAACAAGCGATAAGGCTCGTCAACTCCGTGCTGAATCAAATCGTTAACTAAAACGCCGATATATGCCTCATCTCGTCTTAAAATACAGGGATTGCGCTTTTGGATTTGAAGAGCTGCATTAATTCCCGCCATCAAACCTTGACACGCAGCTTCTTCGTATCCGGTTGTGCCATTTATTTGTCCGGCAAAGAAAAGTCCTTTAATTCTAATAGTTTCCATTGTCGGCTTAAGCTCACGCGGATCAACAAAGTCATATTCTATGGCATAACCCGGGCGAATAATACGAACTTTCTCAAACCCGTTAATCATTCGCAATAAATCCTGTTGCAAGGCGGCAGGTAAAGATGTCGAAAACCCGTTTAGATACCATTCGGGTAGATTTCATGCGTGCCCAGCCCTTCCGGTTCGAGAAAAAGCTGATGTCGGTCTTTATCGGCAAATTTAACGACTTTATCTTCGATTGAAGGGCAGTATCGGGGACCGATACCTTTAATTTTCCCCGAATAAAGCGGCGATTGGTAAAGATTTTCACGGATTTTTTCGTGAAGATTTTGACTTGTGTATCCAATAAAACATTGAATTTGAGGTTGCTCGATTTTTTCTGTCGCAAAAGAGAAGGCAACAGGTTTTTCATCGGCAGGTTGTGCTTCAAAAGCGTCCCAATCAATCGTTCTACCATCAAGACGCGGTGGTGTTCCGGTTTTCAATCGTCCGACGGGAAAACCAAGTGTCTTTAAATTATCGGCAAGTTCGATTGATGCCGGTTCACCGGCGCGTCCGGCGGAAAAAGTTTGTTGACCTGTGTGAATTGTGCCGTTTAGAAAAGTTCCTGTGGCAATAATTACAGCCTTTGCTCCAAAACGGCGCGTGTCTTGCATTTCTACGCCGATAACCTTATTATTTTCAGTAATTAGGCTAACAACAACACCTTGCCGTAAATGTAAATTCGGCGTAGATTCGAGCGTTCGGCGCATTTCAACTCGATAAAGCGAACGGTCGGCTTGGGCGCGAGGCGATTGGACAGCCGGACCGCGTGAGCGATTAAGCAATCGAAACTGAATTCCCGTCCGATCAATAATTCTGCCCATAATTCCACCGAGCGCGTCAATTTCGCGCACGACGTGACCTTTGGCAATGCCACCGACTGCCGGATTACAAGACATTTGACCAATTAAATCAAGATTTATAGTAACCAGAGCCGTTTCCACACCAAGACGCGCCGATGCCGAAGCGGCTTCACATCCGGCGTGTCCCGCACCGATGACAATCACATCAAAAACCTCATCAAACCCCATAAAACCAATAAAGTTTGCCTGAACTAAATTAACGAAAAAAACGTCACTAAGGCAATAGACTATTTTATAGAAAACTGCGTGTGATTACCAATAAAATTTGTCCGGTAAAATTACTTACGCCATTTACCGTTCAGATTTCTTGGCGGCAAGGCAACCGATTGAAAACGCGGCAATCGAACGCGGTCGCTGTTACGGTATGAAAGCAAGGGCATTAAACCTTGTTGCAAAAGTTGATCGGCAAAATTTTCGGTCAAAATAATTTCAGCGCAGGGTTTTGTTTTAGATTCCCCGTTTTCACGATAAAGATGGAATGGCAAATTTTCAATGTCGTGCATTTGCCGGTCGCTCATTTCCTCCCAACCGAATTGACGATAACTTTGTGCCAAAAGCAGAGCGCAAGCAAAAGAAGGATTAGTCCAGAGATAATTTTCGTGGGAAATTTCGTCTGTAAACTCTTCAAAAGAAAAGGTTTCTGTAGAATCTGTTTTTGCCCCGTAAGGAAGTCGAGAAAGAAAACGCATTGGGGACAAACCAACGGAATTAGATTCGGAAGCAGTCCGAAATGCAAGCCAGAGCTTTCCTTCAGCAGAATTTTCTAAGAACTTCAAATCGGATAAATCATCAATTTCGCCGAATGATTTTGTGCCAAACATTTCAGGTCGAATATGCGAAACGAAAGGTGCAGCGGCGGCATCAGTAATTTTTGCAATTCGCAGTAATGCCGCAATATCGTCAACATTTACACCGAAAGAATAATTTCCGCAAACAAGTGAAAAGGGGTCGCCACCGAGTGTTTCATCAGTTTCGCTAATCAGCCAACGAAACAGAAAAGAATCAGCTAAACTGTTGATAGACTTAAGGTTATCGGCTATTTCATTTTGCGAAACATCGAAAATAAAAATCTTTAAATCAGTATCGGTTTCAGTTTGCCTAACTAAAAAATAAAGTCCGCGCCAAGCTGATTCAAGGTCTTGAAAATTCGGATGATGCAAAATTGTCCGCATCAATTCACTTGTGGCTTGATCAACGGCGGCAATTAATTTCGATTGTTCAGTTTCATCAATTTTTACTAAATAAGGCGAAACAATTTTTGAAAGAAAAACTCCAAGTTCGGAATTATCAACTTTTCGGGGTTTATCAGAAAAAGTTTCAGATGGTGAAGAAAGAATCTGATCAAGCAAATTGTCGGATGAAATTGTTCCGGTTTCTTCATTTTCGACGGCAGTTTCAGCGTTATCCGAAAGGTTAAACCACGCCTTAACTTGACGTGAAGCGTCGTTAAATTCATCGGCAATTAGCAAGCGACGGCGAACATCGCGTAAATCTGAAAAAAGTGAAACTTGACGGAAAATATTATCGGGATGAAAGTCATCAAGTTCTGTAAATTCAAGGTTTATAAGATTCCCGTCGCCGGTTAAATCAAGGGCGAGAGTTGCTTGTAAACCACGCAAAACTTCGTCAAAATTATCACGATCAATAACAATCGGGCGGCGTTGAGACAAATCTTTTTTTGTTGAATTCGCGCTCCAATCGCCTAAAATAAGAATATGAAACGGCGGATCATCATCGAGTTGATTGCCTCCGTTTTCAAGCGTAAATTTTGCCTCAAAATCTGTTTCGGTTGGTAACATAAAAAAACTCCGCAAAAAATAGAATGGAATAAATATCTTACTTACGAACCATTTTGTCAATAAAGCAGAAAGTGTATGAAAGAAAGTAGCGCGAAAATTTCAAATTCGGCGAGATGTATTTTATAATCGCTTTTGAATTCTGGTTTGAATTTGTAAATGAAAGAAATTCCGCATCAAATAACGCAATTATTAATAGATTGGAGCAATGGTAAACCGGAGGCATTTGATGAACTCGTGCCTTTGGTATATGAACAACTTCGGATGATGGCACGAAGATTTATGCGTCAACAGCCTTTGGGACATACATTTCAAACAACGGAATTAATTCACGAAGCGTATCTGAAACTTGCGGCAGGAGAAGATAATAATTGGAAAAACCGCGCACATTTTTTCGGTGTCGCATCAAAAGCGATGCGGCATATTTTGGTAGATTACGCCCGCTCAAAAAGCCGCGAGAAACGCGGTGGTAAAGCAGCAAAATTAACATTGGAGGAAAACGTCGTAGCAAACTCGACGAATCGCGCCGAGGACATAGTTGCGCTCGACAATGCGTTGAAACAATTAGCAGTTTTGGACGAACGCAAAAACCAAGTAGTCGAAATGAAGTTCTTCGGCGGCTTAACAACTGAAGAAATCGCTGAAGTTTTAAAGATTTCCCCCGAAACAGTAAAACGAGATTGGAGCTTTTCAAAAACTTGGCTTTCACGCGAATTGGCAAAAAAATGAGCGAAAAAAATAAACGTGTATTAACGTCAAAACGCACGAAATAATAATTAATTTCGTGCGTTTTGAGATTGATTCGCGGTAAAAATTCCAACCCGAAAAAATTAAGTATCTACCAAAATTCAAATAAAATTATTTTTGCTTGACGTTACTCGCGCCGGAAACTTTTCTGTCAAAATTTGTGGGTGTTCCAACGTATGAAATATTACTTGCGCCGCTGGCATTGACCTTAAAATCATTTGAAACAGAAACGCTGATTTTGCTTGCACCGCTTGCGTTGACGGAAACATTTTCAGCTTTCAGAGATTCGGCTTCGATTTTGGATGCACCACTGGTTTTGATTTCAAAATTAACAGTCGTGCCTTGAACATTGATCTTGGATGCACCGCTCGAATGAAGTTGAAAACTAGAATTGTTCAAATTAGTCAAATTAACCTTCGACGCGCCCGAAACATCTAAATCTTCGATGTTCGGCGCAGAAACTCTAACAATAATCGGATTGCTCGATTTATATCTACCATTGGTTTCAATTCGCAAAACACTGCCACGAACTTCGGTTTTGACGAGCGGTAAAAGATTATCATCCGCTTCGACTTCGACGCTGAAATTCTTCTGTGATGTAATTTCGACTTGAATTGCGTTGCTTACATCAACCTGCGAAAAACCGGAAACACTTCGTGTTTCCTTAATAACATTGCCGGAACCGACTTCCTTAAAACTGAAATTAAAATTAAAAAATCTTGCCGAAGTTTGTCCGAAGGAAAAAACATTAGCGAAGATTACACCGATAAACAAAGCGATTATAAATATTATGATTCCTATTTTTTTCATTGATTGCCTCCAAAAGAATTGAATGTCGAAATGGCAAACGAAATCGAAAAAGAAAAAGTTCGCAAAATTTTAACGAGAAAAAAATAAAAGTTTTATTTCGCAAAAAACCAAAATGAAAGCGCAGATTGAACAACGCCGATGATTAAACCGAAAAGTGCGCCGAAAAGTTCGATTGTCCGCAAATGTTCTTTAGCGACGGACATCACCAAACTTTCGAGTTTTTCGACCGGATAATTATTGATTTTTTCGCGCACCACTTCGCCGATGTTAAATTCTTGGATAACTTGCGGCAATTTTTCTTTCGCGGCGGAAATAATTGTTTCAGTAATGTTATCACCGGCTTTTTTCATCTGTTCTTCGGAAATATGATCGGAAAGTTTTCCGATTGGCGCACTCATTAAACGGTCAATTTGGCGCGAAAGAACACTATTGATGATGTTCGCGGTTTCGTCTTGATTTAAGATATTGAGCAATCCGCTCGATAGCAATTTTTTAAGTTTTTCTTCAGATTCGGGATGAACGGTTTGCAAAATTGCATCAATGCTGTGCGGACGAATTTTATGCAAAGTATCGGTCAAATAAGCCGAAACCGAATTTTGCATTGCTTCGCCTTGAATTAACGACAGAACGCTTTTTCTGACTTGTGATTTTAGACGTTCAAGCTGTTCAGGCGCGATTTTTCCGGCAATTTCATTAATCGGACGTGAAACCGCGTTATTTATCGAAGTTTCGAGAAAACCTTTTGCTTCGGTGGCAAAGAAATCGCCGCGCAAAGTTTCTTCAATGCGTTTCGGCAAAGATTCATTAACCAAATCATCAACTTCGCCCAGAAGATTTTCACGCGAAACGAAGATTTTTTTGAAAAGCGGCAAACCTTCGTAATAGGTATGAACTTCACGCTTTATCAGTGCGCCAATTTGATTTCGTGTGCGTTCGGCGGTAGCAAGTTCGGAAAGCTGGTGAATTATCGGTTCAATCTGTTCGGCGGCTTTTTCCTTTAACAATTCAATCGCGTCAGATGTGAACATTTCGCCCAGAGTCGTTGGCGTTTGTGCGAGAGAATCAATCTGTTTGTTAATAAAATCAACGATTTTATTCTCAAGGGCAGGTTCTTTGAGAGCGTTTTTGATGCGTGTTTCGAGAAAACTCAAAACTTGTGTAATTTGTTCTTCTTCAACAACTTCCGAAACCCTTTTCGACAAAAATTCGTCAACTCTTCGCTCGACAAAACTGTTGATTGATTCGGCAGTTTCTTCGCTTTTCAAAACGGTTTGAATATGTTCGCCGATTTTGAATTGCAAGGTTGAAATTGCGTCTAAAACCGGTTCACGCAAATTCGCGGGCAGAGCTTCAACCAACGATGGATAATTTTCCGACAATAATTCTTCCGTATAAGAATTAACTACTGATTGAATCTTTTTTCGCAAAAATTCTTTGCCGAAAAGCTGTTCGGTAATCGTTTCCTGCGACACCAATTCTTCGCCGACGGCTTTGCCGATAGCGTTTGCCAGACGGTCGCGGTGGCGTGGAATCATTCCTTGCGGAAAAATCGTTAAACCGAACAATTTCACCGGATAACGCGGACGAAAAAGCATCCGCACCGCTAACCACGCGCCGGCATAGCCATGCACTGTGGCAAACAAAATCAGCAAGGAAAATTCAATAATACTTCTTAAATCTATTTGCATTAATAAACCTGAAAACCTTTTGATTTCAAACAAAAATCGGCAAAATCCTTCAACCAATCATAGCTTGCTGAATAATTCTTCCATTGCTCGTCTTCGTCTTTGAAAAGTGTGCCGTCGTCGGGCGCGTCGGTAATGCTCAAATCCGAAAAGATGCGTTTGTTCGGCTCTAATTTAGGCAAAATTTCCGCCCGAATTCTTTCGCCGATTTGATGCGCCGTATCTTTTTCGAGTTTTACGCCCGTTGCATTGTATTCCATCTGCCTGATAATACTTTCGCTCAAAATATCAAAACTTTTGATGATTTCAAGCGTCGTCCGCCAATTCCATACGTTCGCATTAAACTCAAAGTTTTCAGAACTTAAATCCAATAAAGTGAAACTCATAAATTTTCTCCAAACAAAATGCTAAACTTTTGAGCGCAAATCAGTCAATAAAGTTTGGTTGGATAAAGTTTCGGCTTTATAATTTATCGGTAAGATTTTATGAACATAGAAAAATATCTGCACCGAATAGGCATCAAAAAAACGAATGTCGCGGCGAAATTGGAAACGCTTAAACTATTGCAAAAACAACATCTTTTGCATATTCCGTTTGAAAATCTCGACATTCATTGGAAACGCCCGGTTTTGTTGGACGCAGAAAGATTTTACGAAAAAATCGTCGTCGAAAAGCGCGGCGGTTTTTGCTACGAATTAAACGGATTATTTTACGAATTGCTTACGGAAATCGGTTTTCGGAGCAAAATAATTTCGGCGCGAGTTTATAATGGCAAAGATTTCGGCGCGGAATATGACCATTTGGCGATTTTGACCGAAATCGGCGAAGCAGAATATTTGGTTGATGTCGGTTTCGGCGATTTTACCGCCGAGCCTTTGAAATTCGTATTAGACATTGAACAACAAGACGAAAACGGCACGTTTTTAATCCGCAAATTTGACGAAGAATATTTTGAAGTCGTCAAAAAAGTGGGCGAAGCGTGGAAAAGCGAATACATTTTCAAAGATTGGGCGCGGATTTTAGAAGCATTCGACAAAATGTGCAATTTTCATCAAACCTCGCCGGAATCGCACTTTACACGCGGAAAAGTTTGTTCGCTAATGCTTGAAAACGGTCGCAAAACTTTGACTGACAAAAAATTTATCGAAACGCGAAACGGCGAAAAAAACGAAACTGAAATCAATTCGGAAGACGAATTTAATGAAATTTTGATGCGTGAATTTCAAATAAACAGATTTTAAGGGTATCTGGATACGTCCGCCAACCTATCCGGATACGTTCCAAACCCCGTCTATTAACCTCTGGTGCTAGTTTTTTAGAGCGCAAATTCAGCCATTGAAAGATG
>CAZJQP010000006.1:0-18314 GCA_964548225.1 uncultured Blastocatellaceae bacterium
GTCCCGATATTCACATGCGGTTTGCTTCTGTCAAATTTCTCTTTGCTCATTTGTTATCTATTTCTCCAGTCGAACTAAAAAAATTATTTATAAAAACTTATTGGAAAGCCCAAGACGAGATTTGAACTCGTGACCTCTTCCTTACCAAGGAAGCGCTCTACCCCTGAGCTACTCGGGCATTTTCTTTCAAATTTGGAGCGGGAGACGAGACTCGAACTCGCGACATTCAGCTTGGAAGGCTGACGCTCTACCAACTGAGCTACTCCCGCAAACTGATTTGGGATTTGAGATTTCGAAGTCAGGATTTAATAAAAACCCGAAACCCGAAACCCGAAACCCGAAATCGAAATGGTGCATGGGGTAGGATTTGAACCTACGTAGGAAATTAATCCGACGGGTTTACAGCCCGTTGCCTTTGACCGCTCGACCACCCATGCGTTTAAAACATCGTTGCTAATAGGCGACTTTTCAAGCCATTTAGCAAAAGTGCAATATTATCTAAAAAATTTACAAGTTGCAAGTCGGAACGAAAAGGTTTTACTGATTTTCATTGAAACTGAATTTTGCTTTGGCGCGTGGATGAAATTTTTCGTAAGTTTTTCGCAAATGTGCGTCCGTTATGTGTGTGTAAATCTGTGTCGTTGAAATATCGGCGTGTCCGAGCATTTGCTGAACCGAGCGAATGTCTGCACTGTTTTGAACAAGATGCGTCGCAAACGAATGCCGCAAAGTGTGTGGTGAAACGTCGTGCAAACCAAGTTTTTCAGCGTATTCTTTGACAAAAAGAAAAACTATATGACGATTTATCGGTTTTCCCGAAACGGTTAAAAATAGATTTTGAACTGCAACTTTCTCTTTTTTATTCCGCGCCGCAAGATAACTTTTCACCCATTCGACCGCGCTTTTGCCAATTGGAATTTTGCGCGTTTTGCTTCCCTTTCCTTTGCAAGTAAGGATTCCCAAATCCAATTCGACATCGCTCACACGCAAGTCAACAACTTCCGACACGCGCAAACCGCAAGCATACATTAACTCCAAAATCGCACGGTCGCGCAAACCGATTTCGCCCGAAACATCCGGCACGAGCAGAAGATTTTCAATCTCTGTTTGATTCAAAAACTTCGGCAAATAAAAACCTTTCTGTGGTGCGTCCAAATCTTCTGCCGGATTTTTCTGAATATGTCCGTCGAACATCAAAAACTTATAAAATCCGCGTAACGCACTGACCATTCGACGCTTTGAATTTTCCGAAAGATTTTCGCCCGCAAGGTCAATCAACCATTCGCGCAAATCTTTCCGAGTTAATTTTAATAATTCAAATTCATTTTTCTCCGCCCAAGTTTTCAGCCGCGACAAATCCCGACTGTAACTTTCCAGCGAATTTTTCGCCAAACCTTTTTCAACCTGCAAATAAAGCAAATATTCGCGCACAAAATCACGTTTTTTTGGAAATTCGTCAAGCATTTTTTGAATTGATAGAGAAATTTGAAAAGTAAAAAAGGCACAAGTCCGAACGACTTATGCCTTATCTTAAAAGAATTGAAACTGAAAAAGCAAGATTTTTCTCAATCCCTCAATATTTTAACGGTGGAAATCATTAAGATATTCGCAATTTCCGAATGATTCAACCAAATTTTTATTTTCTTCAAATGCTCGTTTGGCATACCAACGCGACAGATTCCAACTACGAAAATCGTTTTCGTTCAATTTTTTGCAGTAACGTCTTTCCAATCTCGATTTAACCGCAGATTGGTTTTGAATATTTAATTCGGAAAAATGTTTCAGCAAAACCGGCACCGCATCGTCGCTTAAATTTGAATTGTAAAACGCATCAAACGAGCGACCTTCCTGCATCAGCCGAATATTTGTGCGGACAATGTATTGGTCGGGATTAAAAAAGTGCAAAATTCCAACGACCGACAGAGCCAGCCACAATGCGCCCCAAGCAAATTGTTCGCGCACACCGCGCAAAACCGTCAGCGAAAACCAGATGAAAATCAACGCCAGCCAAATCATCACAACAAACGGATAAAATCTGACAGTCGTCAAGCCGTAACCCAAGTTTCCCGTCAAAATAAACAATCTCTGCGCCGCCGAAATCATAATCACGAAAAGCAAAGCAATCTGAATTCCCGCCAAAACGCGATAGATTTTTTCGCTTACCGAAGAATCTTTCCGCAAAAGCCAATGCGAAATTAACAAAATCGGCAAAACAAGCGCGGCAACCGCGACTAATTCGCCGAAACCGCGTCGGGCGTAATCAGCCAATTTGAAATCGGGCGTGTTTTGAACGAGTTCAAACCCGCCGAAAAGATACGGGATTTGCACAATAACGAAACTAAGAAACAGCAAATTTATCAAACCCAAAACAATCGAAACCTCAATCGTGCCGAGCGTGAAAACGGAAGGCAAAACCGAATTATCAAAGTTCTGCCAAGTGTTTTTCTTTTCATCTTTCTTAGGTTCAACCTTCGGCGTTTCTTCCTTCGTCTCTTCGGTTACGCTTGAAACTTGCGGTTTTATTTCTTCTTTCGGCACAACGGAATTTGCCGTATTATTCGCCGATTCTTTCGCAAAACTGCCAATCACCGAACCGCGCAAATATCCGGCGACCGCCCACGCGAAAAATCCGATAAAGAAAATATGACTCACCAAAACATCAAATTGGATATTTAAAGTTTTCTCGATAATGCCTTGAAAAACCGCGTCCGCCGCCATAAACAACGCGCCGAAAATTAAAATCAGCGGCGTAGCGATAATCAAACCGCGAAGCACCGAAACGAGATGCTTCGACCAGCCCGTCTGCGGAAGAAGTTTCCACGAAATATCGTCAATCAGCAGAAAAAACGGCGCGAAAGCCGCATTTATGCCTGACCAAAAAAAGCCCAAAATGTAATGAAAAACGCCCGCCAGATTTGTTTTTATCTTCAAAGCGGGCAGACTCAAAACGGCTAAAATCGTAAAAATCGCCAGAAAATTGGCAACTTTCAATTCATCGGAATCGCGCCAGACATACATTGCGGCAAAGAAAAGTAACGCGCCGTTAAGCGCAATCGTCCGCCCGCTCCAAAACTCCTGTCTGCGCCGCAAAATTAACATCGCAAATGCCGCCACAAACGCACCGACAAACAGCAAAACATTTAATCCCCAAGGCGTTTGCCTGAGCAAAACATCGCCTAAAACGCCCAACAAAACTGCCGCCTGCAAAATCTCCAAGCCTGTTTTAGTTTTTTCGTTCATATTTTTATTCCAAATTTCAGATTTTCAACCGCCGATGAATTTTTGATTTCGACATCGGGAAACGAACCGCGCCCGAAAAAAACGTGCTTTGCGAATTTTTGTCCGATTCTTCCACGCAAAAACGCGAATCCGAGTTCCAAAAGTCTTTGATTCGTAAAGGTTTTTATAATTTTTCTCATCCAAATTCTTGAAACAAACCGCGCCCGAAACAGTTCGCCCGAATATTTCAGCAAAACTTTTGCATCGTTGCTTTGCAATCTTTCCCAAACAATCTCCGCCGCAAATTTTGACAAGCGCATTGCCGGATCGAGTCCGCCCGCCGTCAGAGGCGAAACCGCGCCCGCCGCGTCGCCGATTAAAAGCCCGTTTTCATTAGCAATTTTCCGTAAAACGCCACCGACCGGAATGCGTCCGCCGCGTGTTTCTTTTAATTCGGTATCTTTCAAATCAAACAAACTTTTCGTCTTTTCCTTGAAAGATTTTAACGCCTCACGCGGATTAAATTCAGCGGCGTAGCCACCAACGCCGATGTGGATTTCCTCACCGTCGTCGGCAATCCAAGCTAAATAACCCGGCGCGAGCTTCGCATCAAGAAAACAATGCAGACGCGGCTCGCTCGTTTGATTTTTTGAATGATAAACTTCTTCGTAACCGACAATCCATTCCTTGTTTTCGTCCAAATTCAAATCTCGCGCAACACGCGAATTTGCGCCGTCCGCGCCGATTAAGACTTTCGTTTTAATTTCAGTAACTTCGCCACGTTTTTCGAGCTTGACAATGGTTTCGCCATCAACCATTTTCGCACCTTTATACGAAGTGGCTCGTGCAAAACGAACACCGTTTTCGACCGCTTCGTTCAAAAGTTCGTCGTAAATTGCGCCCATTTTCCCGACGCGAAATTCATCTTTTTCGCTCCGCAAATCAACCGCTTTTAATTTCGGCGAATAAAGCGTTACATTTCTAATCGGTTGTCCGAGCGTTCCCGCCGGAAAATCGAAATCTTCAAACGTTTTTCGCACAAAAATTCCCGTCGTGTGAACGCCTTTCGATAAATCCGTTTTCCGGTCAACAAGCAAAATTTTTGCGCCTCGCCGCGAAAGCAACTTAGCGCATTGCAGTCCGGCTAATCCGGCTCCGATAATCACAACATCAAAACTCTTCATATTCGTCCAACAAAATCTGTGTCAATGACGCACAGAAATTAGAACTTTGCCGTTTTCTCCAAGTTCAAACGCTAAATTCCCTTCATCGCATTTATCAACGCTTCCATATGGTTTAAGTAACGATTCAAAGCCTCGCGCCCGTCGTCGGTGATGCGATATTCGGTCAACGGAACGCGACCTTTGAACGATTTTTCGCACGTCAAATATCCGGCTTCTTCGAGTTTTCGGGCGTGAACGCTAATGTTTCCGTCCGTCGTGTTCAGCAAGTTTTTCAAATCCGTGAACGACAAACTTTCGCTTGCCGCGAGTGCCGAAATTATTCCGAGCCGCATCCGTTCGTGAATGACTTTATCAAGTTCGTTTGAAACATTTCCCGCCGCTTTTTCAATCCGCAAAGCCGTTTTTTTCGGCGCATCGCCCGAATCCGTTTCAATTTTTAATGCCAAATTTCTCGCCATAATTTAAAGTGAAAAAGTGAAAAAGTGGAAATGTGCAAAAGTTTTGAATTCGGAAAGGCAAAAAACTTTTTCACATTTTCACATTTCCACTTTTTCACTTTCTATCCGCCATATTTTCGGGCTATAATCAGCCCTAAAACGATGTGCAAAACGCCGAACGTCAACCCCATAATTAAATTTCCGTAATTATTTGCGGGCAAGGCAAAAGCGACCGCGCCGAGAGCGATAAAACACCATCCCAAAACGGAAACAATCTTCACCGAAAACGCGCCGCCGCAGACGATTGCCGCGCCGTAACATAAAATCCAAACCGGAATCATCGCTTCAAAATGTCCAAGCCGCCATAGTCCGAGCGTGATAAAAACTCCGCAAAGAAGCGGCGGCGCAAAACCGCTCGCAAATTTTTTCGCGGGCGCAGACGTAAGCGAAACCTTGGCGATTTTCGACTTTTGCCACATCGCTAACAAGCCAATCGCAAACGCCAAAACCGCCTCAACCAGCCAAATCGTCAGCCAATCTTTAATCAAAAGCTGATTGTTTGCAAAATATGCCGCAACAACGGCAGTCGCGCCCATCAACATTCCGCCGTAACCCGGCACTGACGTAAAAACCGCCGAACGCTCCATCGTTTCGCGGATAAATTGCAAATTATCAATCGCTCTGTCGCCGATATTCACCGGCTCGTTTGCTTCTTTTCGGAGTGCTTGCCCTCGTCCCATACTTTATACAATTTACGCTAAGTAATTTTATCTGTCAAGAACTTTATATGATAAAGTAAAAATATTTTTCAGACTGAATATTGATTCGATTCGTCTAAAAATTAGAGATTCAAAAATTTTATGACGCGAAAAATTATCATCTGTCTGCTGATTTTGAGTGTGGCGAATATTTTCGCGCAAACGGACGCGGACGAAGTAATCAAAATCGAGACGGCTTTGGTCAGCGTTCCCGTGATTGTCAGCGACCGACAAGGACGTTATGTGCCGAATCTGACGGCTAAAGATTTTACGATTTTTGAAGACGGAGTTGAGCAAAAAATTGAATTTTTCGCGGCTACGGAAGAGCCGCTCAATGTCGCTTTGCTGATTGACACGAGCCGCAGCACGACGGAAGTTTTAGACGAAATCAAAGATTCTGCGCTCGATTTTATCAAACTTTTGAAGCCGGAAGACAAAGCAATGATTGTCAGTTTCGATTATGAACCGCACATTTTGAGCAATTTGACATCAGACCGCGAACAGCTCAAACGCGCCGTCAAACGAGCGGAAATCGGCAGATATTTCGGGACGACTCTGCACGATGCGGTTTTTGAAACGGTCAACAAATCTCTCGCCGGAATCAAAGGACGCAAGGCGATAATTTTACTCACGGACGGCAAAGACGCAGGCAGTTTGAGTTCGGAAAAAGATTTGCTTTATTCGTTGGAAGAATCGGATACGCTGATTTATACGATTTTTTACGAAACCGGACAAAGACCGATGCAAAATCGTCCGAATTTTCCGCGTGGGCAAAACAGACGGCGTTTTCCGCGTGATGATAACCGAAGATTTCCGCGTGATGGCAGACAAAGACGTGAAAGAGTTGAACGGCAAAACGAAATCGCGCAAGATTTTTTGAAAAAGATTTCCGACAAAACCGCCGGACGTTTTTTTGAGAGCGACAACACGAATCTGAAAAAAACTTTCCGGCAAATTATCGAAGAATTGCGCTTTCAATATCGGCTCGGTTTTTATCCGTCCGCTGAAAAATCAGACAAAATTTTGCATCAATTAAAAGTCAAAGTCTCGGTTTCGGGCGCAGTCGTGCGGGCGCGAAACAGCTATCGCGTTCAGAGCAAGTAGCCGAAGTTTTTATCGTTTCAATTCTTTTTCAACGACTTCGTTCATATTTTCAATCGGCGGTGCGTTTTTGTCGCTCATCGAAAACGTCAGACGTTTGCCTTGCAGAATAAAATCTTTGCCGTTAAATTTGTAGCGGTTGCGTGTGAAATGCGTCGGACAGCAGAGTTGTTCAATGTCGCCGGTGATTTTTGAGGTTTCAATTTCTCCTAAAATAAAACGATCTTGCCCGAAAAGTTCGATGAAAATTTCGCCGTTTTCCGCCCAAATATTTTTCAAACCGCCATCGGCACGGTCGCCCGTGCGGAAATTCCAAATGATTTCGGGCTTATTGTTTTTCCACTCAAAAACATAAACGATTTGCGGAATTGCGCCGCCGCCAGTTTCGATTTTCAGAATAACAAACGCTTCGTCTTGACCATCGCCCGTAGCATCAAAAAACTTTGCCGTAACAAAAGAAAGTCCGATTTTTTCAACTTCGTCCGTCTTTACCATTTCGCGCTTACCGCCTACGAGTTCAGCTTCTTTGCCGTCTGCATCTTGCCAACCGCGCGGCAATGGATAAGTGAAATTTTTGAAATCAAATTTGCCGATTGGGGCAGAGGTTTGGGAACTTTTGTTTTCAAGCAATTCTGTTTGAAGATTGGGAATTTGAGATTTTTGCGGCGTAACAGTCGGCTTTAACTCCGACGTTTGCTGTGGCGCAACTTCTACCGCCGGCGGTGCAGTTTTCACATTTCCGCCACAAGCGGAAAATAGTAAAAAAACTCCCAAAGGCAAAAAAACTGCCGTTATCTTCGCATAAATTTTCATCAATGATTGTTGTAATCGGGTTACAAAGCAGGTGTGTCTGATTTAATAGTAACCATTTTTTCGGGTGCGACGCAAGGCAGAAACTAATGTAAGACGATGAGACGGCGAGACGAAGAAATCGAGAGAAAATCTTTTAATCGCGCCGTCTCTTCGCCTCATCTCCTTCAAAATTCAATCTCTCGTCAAATTTCGATACTTAATCCGGTGCGGTTGGTCGGCATCGTGTCCTAATCTGCGTTTGCGATCTTCTTCGTATTCGCTGTAATTTCCGTCGAAAAATTCAACGTGCGAATCGCCTTCAAAAGCTAAAATATGCGTCGCAATTCTGTCCAAAAACCAACGGTCGTGTGAAATTACAACGGCGCAACCGCCGAAATTTTCCAATGCTTCTTCCAAAGCACGCATCGTGTTCACGTCCAAATCGTTCGTCGGCTCGTCCAATAACAAAACATTTGCGCCCGATTTGAGCATTTTCGCCAAATGCACGCGGTTTCGCTCACCGCCCGAAAGCTGTCCGACACGCTTTTGTTGGTCTGAGCCGGAAAAATTAAACCGCGAAACGTAAGCGCGGGAATTCATTTCGCGCCTTCCGAGTTGAACCAAATCCAAACCGTCGGAAATTTCATCGAAAATCGTTTTGTCCGCATTCAGAGAATCACGCGACTGGTCAACATAGCCGAGTTTCACAGTTTCGCCAACGCGAAAATCGCCCGAATCTGCCGAATCTTGTCCGGTAATCAGACGAAAAAGCGTCGTTTTGCCTGCACCATTCGGACCGATTACGCCGACAATTCCGCCTTTCGGCAGAGAAAATTCCAAGTTTTCAAAAAGCAATTTATCGCCGTAAGCCTTTGAAACATTATGTGCTTCAATCACGACATCACCCAACCTTTCACCCGGCGGAATGTAGATTTCCAAAGTTTCGTTGCGCTTTTCGCTTTCTTCGGAAACCAATTTTTCATAATCGTTGATTCGCGCTTTCGATTTTGCGTGGCGACCTTTCGGCGACATCCGAATCCAGTCCAATTCGCGCTCCAAAGTCTTCGCACGTTTGTCGTCCTGCTTCTGTTCATTTGCCAATCTTTGCTGTTTTTGCTCAAGCCAAGACGAATAATTTCCCTGATACGGAATGCCTTCGCCTCGGTCGAGTTCGAGAATCCAACCCGCGACATTGTCGAGAAAATATCTATCGTGCGTAACGGCGATGACCGTTCCTTCGTAACGCGCCAAATGCTGTTCAAGCCACGCGACAGTTTCCGCGTCCAAATGATTTGTCGGTTCATCAAGCAGTAAAATATCAGGCTTTTGAAGTAAAAGACGACACAACGCAACGCGACGTTTTTCACCGCCCGAAAGATTTTTCACGACCGTTTCCGACGGCGGACAACGCAGCGCATCCATCGCCATTTCGAGCCGCGAATCCAAATCCCAAGCGTCCGAAGCGTCCAATTTTTCCTGCACATCGCCTTGCCGTTCGAGAAGCGCGTTCATTTCGTCATCGGTCATCGGCTCGGCAAATTTCATATTGATTTCGTTAAATTCAGCCAACAAATCAACCGTTTCCTGCACCGCTTCTTCGACGATTTCCTTAACGGTTTTCGTCTCGTCCAACTTCGGTTCTTGCTCCAAATATCCGACCGAATAACCTTTTGAAAAAACGACCTCGCCGTTAAATTCCTTGTCCGTTCCGGCAATTATCCGCAAAAGCGAAGATTTTCCCGCGCCGTTCAAACCCAAAACGCCGATTTTCGCGCCGTAAAAAAATGAAAGGTAAATGTCTTTGAGAACAGGTTTTTTATCGTAAAACTTGCTCACTTTGACCATCGAAAAAATGATTTTATTTGGTTCGTGATTGCTCATTATTTTAATTCAACTTTTAATTTCTTAAACTTTTCCACACAACTTACTGTAAATTGATAATCATAAGCTCCAAAATGTCCGTAGCTTCCGCTTGATAGTTTTCCAACAAAAATGATTTCCGCTTTATTATCAAAATTATTACTGCCCTTTTTTAATTTTCCTTTCGAGCCTTTGCATAAGTCATCTTCATCTATAAATTCAACCCAAGTTTTAATTTGTCCGCCTTTGCAATCTCCATCACAAAGAAAACTCCACTCAAAGCCGTAAATCCAAAAGGCTTTGACACGAATGGTTTTTCCTAAATAGTTTCCCTTGTCTTGAATTAACTCGCTGTAAGTCAGAGTCGGTATTTGCTGATTTTCATTTTTTTGCGCCTTGTTATCTGACACAAAAGCAAAAGTCATGATGATAACAGACAAAAATAGGATTTTATTAAACATCTCTTTATCTCGACTAAATTTTGATTTCCGTCTTTCTTACCGTTAATTTATCAATTCTATCTCTTTTAACTTCAAATCCGATTCCTGCCGCCTCCGAAGCGATGATTGTGCCGTTTGCGGAAACTTCAACTGAAGGCTCGATAATATCTTCGTGCCAATATCTTTTGCTTGCGGAAACGTCGCCGGGCATTGTGTAGCCGGCGAGAGTTGAAATTGCAATGTTGTGCGCTCTGCCGATGCCCGATTCCAACATTCCGCCGCACCAGACGGGAATTTTGTTTTCGCGGGAGATTTTTTCAATCATTTTTGATTGCGTGTGTCCGCCGACTCGTCCGTTTTTTAGGTTGATGATTTTGCCCGATTTTAATTCGATTGCTTTGCTTGCATCGTCGGGCGATTTTATCGGTTCATCGAGACAAATCGGCGTTTTCAATTCGCGTTGTAAAACGGCGTGGTCAATGATGTCATCGTGCGCGAGCGGCTGTTCGAGCATCATTAAATCAAACTCGTCGAGGCTTTTTAATTTATCAATATCGTCCAATGAATACGCCGAATTTGCATCGCCCATCAACGGAATTGAGCCAAAAGTTTCGCGCACTTTTTTGATAACTTCATAATCCCAACGCGGCGAAATTTTTATTTTAATTCTTTTGTAACCAGCGTCAATTTCCGTCTGAATTTTTTCTAAAAGTTGCTCAATCGAATCTTGAATTCCAATCGAAACGCCGCACGAAATTTCCCGATTTACGCCGCCAAGATGCCGCCACAGCGGAACGCCTTGTTTTTTCGCTTCCAAATCCCAACAAGCCGTTTCAATCGCGGATTTTGACATACGGTTTCCACGCACATTTCTCATCAAATCCCAAATCTTCGCCGCCGATTCGACCTCTGCGCCCAAAACCATCGGCGCAAGAATTTTTTCCAAAACTTGCCAGCAAGCATCCGTCCATTCTTCCGAATACGAAGGCGTTTCGCCCGCCGTGCATTCGCCCCAACCTTCCGCGCCGTCTTCATCTAAAACGCGGGTTAAAATGATTCGCCGTTCGTAAGTTCTGCCGAAACTGGTTTCAAAAAAATGGACGAGCGGTAAGTTTATTTCGATAAGTTCGATTGATTTGATTTTCATTCTGCCACCTATAAAGTTACGACAAATCGAAACAAATTGGCAAAAATGTTTTAAGATAAAATCTCTATGCAGAAAGAAGATTTTGCAGACCTTTACGCGCTGGAAGAAAAATTTTGGTGGTTTGCCGGAATGCGCGAAATTTCGGCTTCCGTTTTAGATGATTTTTGCGACGGCGGCAAAAATTTCAAAGTTCTCGACGCAGGTTGCGGAACAGGCTTAAATCTTGAATGGTTAAGACGTTACGCTTCTGAAGAAAATATTTTCGGACTCGATTATTCGAGCGATGCAATTGATTTTTGTCGTGAACGCAAATTAAAAAATCTCGTTCAGGCTTCGGCGACTGATTTGCCTTTTGCGGATGAATATTTTGATTTGGTAGCAAGTTTCGATGTTTTAGTTCAGCTTTTTGATGACGGCGACGAAAAAGCAATCAACGAAATGTATCGCGTTTTGAAGCCAAACGGCGTGATTTTCGTGCGCGGCGCGGCTTACAAATGGATGCGAAGCGGACACGACATTGCCGTTAATTCGCAACGCCGCTACACATTAAACGAACTAAAATCAAAAATCGAAACCGCCGGATTTACTGTTTTGCGTTCAACTTACGCGAACACTTTGCTTTTTCCGGCGGCGGTCATTCGCCGACACATTATGAAACCGCTCGGCATCGGCGAAACCGGCTCGGACGTAAAACCTCTGCCGCCGAATATGGATTGGCTCAATTCGTTTTTCACGAAAAATATGCTCGCGGAAGCGCGTTTCCTGAAAAATCAAAAACGTGCTTTGCCATTCGGTTTGTCGGCGATTTGTATTGCTAGAAAAAACTCTTAACCGTTTCGATTACACTTTCGATTTCTTCGTCCGTTAGATGCGGATTGAGCGGCAGAGAAAAAATTTCTTTGCCAATTTTTTCGGCGTTTGGCAGAGAATTTTGCGCGGCGTTTCGGAATAATTTTTGTTCGTGAAGCAGAAACGGATAATGAATCATCGTCGAAACTCCTTGCGCTTCGAGAAGTTTTATCAAGTGTTCTCTTTCGGGCATTTTGACAACGTAAAGATGGTAAACGTGCGAATCTATATCTTCGCAAAAAGGCGTTTCCAGAATATTTTGAAACGCGGTGTTATATCTTTCCGCAATTTGCTTGCGCCGCTCGTTCCATTCGTCTAGTTTTTTAAGTTTGACGCGCAAAAATGCCGCTTGCAATTCATCAAGACGCGAATTTCTGCCCTCGAAACCGCTTTGAAAATTCTCGAAATGCCCACCTTGACGCAAGATTTTTATTTTTTCCAAAATCTTCGCATCGTTTGAAACAACCGCGCCACCGTCGCCCAACGCGCCTAAGTTTTTGCTCGGATAAAAGCTGTAAGCCGCCGCATTTCCGAAATTTCCGGCGCGTTTTCCGTCAATGCACGCGCCGTGCGCTTGCGCCGCGTCTTCGATGACAAATAAATTATGAAGCTCCGCAAGCTCGCAAATCGCGGACATTTCCGCCATTTGACCGTAAAGATGCACCGGAACAATGGCACGAGTTTTTGAATTTATCAGCGATTCGATTGATTTTGCGTCAATATTGAAAGTCTGCGGATTGATGTCGGCAAAAATCGGAATCGCACCTGCATTCAAAATCGCCAGAGCCGTATAACCTGCGCTTAAAGTCGTCGTGATAACTTCATCGCCTTTTTCAACAGTCGCCAGAAGCGCAAGCGTCAGCGCGTCCGTGCCATTTCCTACGCCGATTGCGCCAAGAGTTCCGCAATAATTCGCCCATTCGCGTTCAAATTCTGCAACTTCCGCACCCAAAATAAAATTCCCGCTTTTCATCACATTTTCAAAAGCGGAATTTATTTCGTCAGCAATTTCAGCGTTTGCACGGGAAATTTCAAGAAACGGCACTCGTTTTTTTGCTGCCCCAATATTCATCACGGTTTTTTTTGTAAAATTCGATGGTTTCAACAAGTCCCGTCCGCAAATCGGTCTGTGGCGACCAACCCAATTTGCTTTGGATTTTTTCGTAGCTTGAATAGCAATTTCCAATATCAATCAACCTTCGCTCGCGCGGAAAAGGAACTCCCACAAGCGAACCGCTTCCGGCAATTTCGATGATTTCTTTTGCTAAATCGTAAAGACTTACAGGATTGTGATGACCGATGTTATAAACTTCGCCATTAGCTTCTTCGCTTGCGCCTGCAAGCAACAGAGCGTCAATTACGTCTTCGACATAATTCAAATCGCGTTTTTGCTTACCGTCGCCGAAAAGCTCGATGGTCTCATTATTCATCGCTTTGCGGATAAACCAAGAGATAAATCCGTGACGGTCGTTCTGAATCTGCTGTCGTTTGCCGAAAGTGTTCGTCAAACGCAAACAGGTTGTCCGCAAACCGTAAATTCTTTGATAAAGCAGATGATAATGTTCCGCCGCGATTTTGTTTGCGCCATTCACATCAAGCGGTAAAATTCGGTGATTTTCGTCTAAAGGCAAATAAAGCGGACTTCCATAAACTTGGCGCGTGCTTGTAAAAACGATTTTTGCTTGCGGATTAAAGGTTCGACAGGCTTCCAAAAGAGTTATTTGTGCCTGACAATTCGATTGCAAATCGCGGTGCGGATTTTCCATCGAATCAATATGGCTGCTACTTCCTGCCAAATTAAAAATATAATCAACTCCGGCAACCAAATGATTGATAACCGAACTGTCATTCATATCGGCGATATGAATTTTTACTTTATCTTTGATTTCGTGAACATTAAACGGATTTCCACCTTGTTCCGCTTCGAGCGAATCAATAATAATAACCTCAACATCGCCTAATTCAGTTAAACGATGTGCCAGATTACTTCCGATAAAACCGAGTCCGCCCGTTATTAAAACCGAACGGTGTTCATATTTCTGCTTTGGGGTTAGCATAATTTAATTTTCTAGGTCTGCTTTTGAAACACAACCAATTTCAGCCACAAGGAGAAAAAATCTGCCAGCGTCTTCGCAATTCGGGCGAAAGTGAAAAACTGTGATTTTCCGTGTGGGCGTGAATAATGATTTACCGCAATTTCGGTAAAATTGCAACCTTTTCGCGCCAATTTATACACCAATTCGACACAAATTCCACCACTTGTTGAACTTAAATTCACATTTTCCAGCGCGCTTTTTCTAATCAGACGAAAATCGCAATCAACATCACGAATCGGCAAATCGAAAAAGAAATGCGCCATTTTATTGTAGCTTTCACCGACATATTTACGGCGTTTTCCGTCGGCACGGCTGATTTTATAACCGTTCACGACATCGGTTTTCGCATCCAATTTCTCAAAAAGCAAAGCAAGTTCATTGACATCATATTGCCCGTCGCCGTCGGTGTAAAAAATTAAATCTTTTTTCGCCGCAAGGAAACCGCTCTGTAACGCCGCGCCGTATCCGCGATTCGTTTCGTGCGTTACAATACGCATTTTTCCGTGCGTTTTTAACAGTTCTTGCAAAACGTCTGCCGTTTCGTCCGCACTTCCGTCATTGACGACGATAATTTCAAAATCGTTCGTCAGATTTTTTAGAGTTTCTTGCGCGTCCGCCACGAGTTTCCCGATTGATTTGGCATCGTTATATGCCGGAAAAAAGACGCTAATGCTTTCTGACATAATAATTTACGGCTTTTCATTTGGCACATAAAGATAAACTTTAAAGAATCTTTCGGGCAAATTTTGCGACATTTTTACTAAACGATAATTCGGGAATTTTTCCGAAAAATTATCTTCAAACCAAATGATTGCCGCATAATTTCCCTGTTTTATCTCGCGCTCGAAAATCTCACTCAATTCCGGCGACCAAGTTCCGTTGTATTCTTCAAAATCATCGAAATTAAACGTGCAACCGTTCCAAACAACCAATTCGGGATAAACACTGACGCATTTGCCGCCTTTCGGCACGATTTTCCCGACGGTTTCAAACACTTCGCGGTAATACGGCAAACTTTCCCAACGATAATATTCTCCGCGCAAAACTCTAAAAATCTGAAATGCACCGCCGAGTGTCAACAAAATAATCATCGCCGAGGCAAGCGACGGCATATTTTCTTTCCGTGCAAAAAATTCAAACATCAAACCGCAGGCAATCGCCAAAATGAATGAAAATTCGATGTAATAATTCGCGTTTCCGCCGATTCTGCCTGCCGAAAGAATGCTCCAAACAAGCGCAATCAAAACATAAAAAAACAACAAAATTCGCGGCGAAGATATAAGTTTCAATATTTCTCCGCGCCGTAAATTATTGAAAACGCGCCGTTTTTGAAACGCAAAAATCGTCAGACAAACAAGCGCGAAAAATATCGCCGGTTGTTTGAGTATTATGCCGAAAACCTCCAAGGCTTGCAGAAAACTATACGGCAATCTCTCCGCGTGTGTGAAGTGTTGCCAAATATAACCACCGTCGGAAGTATAATTCAGCCAAAACATTCCGCCCGATATTAAAATTGCCAAGCCCCCGGCAAAAATTCCGGCTTCGCGCCATTCTTTCACTTGCAGAAAACGAAAAAAAACAATTCCCGCCGCAATTAAAAAAGTCTGTTTCGTAAAAAATGCCGCGCCCAATAAAAAAATTATTGCGCCGATTTTCCAAAGAGAAGTTTTTTTATTTTCCGAAAGACCGAAAGCCAACGCCAATGCCGACAGAGCAAAAGCCGCCGCAATCAAATCGGGGCGCATCATAGCGATCCAAATCTGCGCCGGAAACATTGCCAAACCTGCCAAAAAAGCCGCCAAAACCGCAATTTTTCCCGAAGATATTTTCCGTGTTATCTGCACAACTGCCCACAAACAAATGGCAAACGCAATAACTGATAAAACTCTTCCGAACCAAATCTGATACCCGAAGATTTTTACGCCGATACCGATTAAAGCGTAAAAAACGACTCCGTAAGGCGACATTCCGAACGGCGTTTTAAAGGCAAAAGCATAAGGATTTTTGCCTTCCCAAAAATGTTCGGCAGGCATCCAATTAAAAGATTCCCAAGCCCCGACTCCAAACGGATAGACGAGCCGCGAAACTATCAGCGACGCAAAAAACAAAATTAAAACCGCAATTCCGATTCGGATTAAAGACGCAGTTTTCTCTCCGCGTAAGGATTTATTCTCATTTTCCATTCAAGAGTTTTTCGGATTTTTTTCTATTAGAATGAATAAGATTTTGACACAAAACGACCTTGTTTCACAAGTTAGCAATTGTGTGCCGGACAAATTTTCAGTCGGAGATTTTTTGAATGGAAATGCCGTTAATGTTCTGATTTAAACTTTTCGCAATCGTTTCGGCGCGAAATTTAGCATTTTCCGCTGTTTCGCCCTCAAATAAAAGGTCAATCGTGGCATTAAAAATCTCAACCCAACGCAGAAAATGCGCCGGTTTGAGTTGAGATTTTTCGTGGAGTTTTTGATGAACGGCAAGCGGATTGTTAAAATAAACCGGCTTGCCGAACAAAACCTTCTCCCAAAAATCAACAATTACAGGCAAATGCGCGGTCAAATTCAGGTCATCGAAATGGTGTCCGATTTCCGCATCAAAAGGCACGATTTTGTAAAATTCCGCCAACAGAAATTCCAAATCCGTGCGTGTTTCAATATCGTGTTTCATTTATTCGGTTGAAACTTCCGCTTCGTCGTTCAAAGCCGCGTGAAGTGTGTGCCAGGAAAGCGAAGCACATTTGACACGAGCGGGAAATTCCAAAACTCCGGCAAAAATTTTCAGTTTTCCGAGTGAATTATCCTGTGTTTCGGCATCGAGTTCGCCCGTAACCATTTGATGAAATTCATTAAAAATAGTTTCGGCTTCGGCGCGTGTTTTGCCCTTGACGGTTTGCGTCATCATCGAAGCCGAAGCCTTTGAAATCGCGCAACCCGAACCTTTGAAAGCAACATCTTTCACCGTTTCGCCGTCCATTTCGACATAAACCCTGAGCGAGTCGCCGCAGAGCGGATTATTGCCGTCCGCCGTGCGCGTCGCCGTTTCAATCTCGCGGAAATTTCGCGGATTTTTGTTGTGTTCTAAAATGACTTCTTGATATAAATCGTTTAATTCCGACATTTTAACTTTTTTATTTTCCCCAAAAAATCAGCACCAGCCACAAAAACAAACTAATTATTCCGCCGATGCCGAGCCAAATCTTCAGCCCGAATTTGCGAGATTCTTTATCTCTTAAGAAAAATTCGGCAACTTCATAAGTTACCCACATAACTCCGCCGAAAATCAGTAATAGCAAGCCGATTGATTCTAGCATTTATTTCGCAATCAAAGGTTCATTACCTTCGCCGAGATGCGTTTCGGTTGGTGGAATTATGTAATTTTCAACCTTTGGCGCAGTTGCATCTTTTTCCAGAGCGGCTTTCAAAACATCACTGATGTATTTTGCCGGAATTATTTCGAGTTCCTTGCGAACGTCTTCCGGTATTTCTTCCGTATCAGCTTCGTTACGCTCAGGCAAAATTATCCGTCGAATTCCTGCACGATGCGCCGCCAAGACTTTTTCTTTGATGCCGCCGACCGGAAAAACCAAACCCGAAAGCGTAATTTCGCCGGTCATTGCCGTATCCGAACGGACTTTTCTTCCCGTGTAAAGCGAAGCCATCGCCGAAGCCATCGTAACGCCCGCGCTCGGACCGTCTTTCGGAATCGCACCTGCCGGAACGTGAATGTGAATTCCGTTTTCCTTGATTGCTTCGGGTTTAATGCCGAATTCGGAAGCGTGCGACCAGAGATAGCTTCGCGCCGCTTGCGCCGATTCTTTCATCACGTCGCCGAGTTGTCCGGTCAAAGTCAAACCGCCGCTTCCGGGCAAAGCCGTAGCTTCGATAAATAAAATCTCGCCGCCCATTTCCGTCCAAGCCATTCCGGTTGCGACTCCGGCAGGCAAATCGTTGCGCGATTCTTCGGGATAAAATCTTGGCGCACCGAGATAACCTTTGACATCGTTTGCCGTAATCGTAACTTTTTCCGTCTGTCCTTGCGCGACTTTCAGCGCGACTTTTCGCGCCAAATTGCCGACGGTTCTTTCGAGTTGGCGAACTCCAGCTTCCCGTGTATATCGCATTGTTAAAAGATTTACCGTGTCATCGGTGATTTCGATTTGGTCGGGCGTTAAACCGTTTTCCGTAATTTGGCGAGGAATCAAATATTCCTTCGCAATATTCAATTTTTCCCTGTCTGAATAACCTGCAAGACTGATTATTTCCATTCTATCGCGCAGAGGCATCGGAATCGGTCCGAGTTGATTTGCCGTCGCAATAAAAAAGGTCTTCGACAAATCAAACGGCAAATCCAAATAATGGTCGCGGAACGTATGATTTTGCGCCGGGTCGAGAATTTCCAAAAGAGCCGAAGCCGGATCGCCGCGATAATCGT
>CAZJQP010000006.1:18324-92227 GCA_964548225.1 uncultured Blastocatellaceae bacterium
GGGGCTGATCTGCACGATATCGTCACGCGCGGCACTCTCCAGAGCGGGATCGCCGCGATAATCGTTGCCCATTTTGTCAATTTCGTCGAGCATCAGAACCGGATTGTTCACGCCAACCCGCCGGAAGGTTTGAATAATTCTGCCCGGCATTGCGCCGACGTAAGTTCTGCGATGTCCGCGAAGTTCGGCTTCATCACGAACGCCGCCGAGCGCAATTCGGTCAAATTCGCGTCCTAAAGCTCGCGCAATCGAACGTCCAAGCGAAGTTTTGCCAACGCCCGGAGGTCCGACGAAAAGAATAATCGGACTTTTTGAATCGGGGCGAAGTTTGACAACCGCCAGAGATTCCAAAATTCGTTCTTTGATGTCTTCCAAACCATAATGGTCTTCGTCCAAGATTTTTTGCGCTTCGTTCAAATCGAGTTTTTCTTCGCTCGATTTCTTCCAAGGCAATTCCAAAACGTATTCGAGATAAGTCCGAATAACGTGATAATCCGGCGCGGCTTGCGGTAATTGTTCCATCCGCTTGAGTTCGCGCTCGGCTTCTTTGCGGATTTCATCAGGCAAATCGGCAGTTTCGAGTCTTTCGCGGAGTTGCGCGGCTTCGGCTTTTTCACCGCCTTCGTCGCCTTCGCCCAGTTCTTTTTCAATCGCTTTTTTCTGTTGCCGCAAAATATAATCGCGTTGCGCTTTGTCCATTTCGGTCTGCGCTTCCGTGGCGATTTTCGAGCGGATTTGCATAATTTCCAACTCTTTCGCAAGCGCGGCGTGTGTCAGCATCAGAAGTTCATCAGCCGTGTTAGATTCGAGCATTTTTTGTTCGGTTTCAACACCCAAATCTAAAACCGAAGCCAAAAAATAGGCAAGCTGAACCGGATTATTTTGCGACATTACTGCCATTCTGACTTCGGGCGGAACTTGCGGCAAAAGTGCCAGAGCCTCTTGAATCATTCCTTGAATATTGCGTTTCAAGGCTTCGACCTCTTCGTGGTCGGTAATCGTAAGTTCCGGCAAAACCTCGACTTTCGCCTTCAAATACGGTTCTTCCTGCGCCCAATAAAGAATTTTCACGCGGTCAACGCCTTGCACGATTAACTGCATCACATCGTCATTCCGCATCATTCTTTTAATATTTACGACCGTCCCGACTTCATATAAATCAATCGGTTTGGCATCGCTTCCCGTCATTTCGGGCGTTTTAATCGTAACGCAAGCGATAAGTTTTTCTTCCGTCGCCAACGCCGATTCAACCGCTTTCACGCTCCGTTCGCGTCCGACCGAAAGCGGCACGACCGTATCGGGAAACATCGTCGTATTTTGCAGAGGCAAAACCGCAATTTCAAATTTCTGCGCCGTTGCTTCTGTCGTTTGATTTTGTGTATTTTCTGCCATAATTTTAAGTTCTACTTTGATGCTTTTTATCCTTGCCCCTTTGCCTTTTCCCGTTTTTGCAGATGAATTATCAATAAACCGTTGTCAAAATTATGTTCGAGTTTTGCGCCTTCGATAGATGCCGGAAACTTCAAAGTTTTTTCAAAACGGCTGTAAGTTATTTCCATCTGATGATACGAAACACCTGCCGCACAAGACTTATCGCGGCGCGTTCCGGCGATGTAAAGTTCGTTTCCCTGAATATCAATTTCCACATCTTCCGCCGAAACGCCTGCGAGTTCGACTTTCACAAGCCAACCCGTCGGCGTTTGATAAACGTCCGCCGACGGATACCAAAGCCGCCCGCTCGTCTTCACCTCTTTCGACGAGCCGAGAAATTGAAAATAACGATTGATTGATTTTGCCATATCCTAAAACTTAATTGCCTTTTGCCTTTAAATAATATGTTTTGCGCGTTCTGACATTAACCTTGCCGATATTTTCCAAACTTTTCGGAATTTCGACTTTTATTTCAACATCACGCCATTGTTCCTTATTGGTTTTTTCCGTTGCTTTGAAACCAATAATATATTGACTGCGAACTTCTTCAGCGGTTTGAAAAAGAAATTTAACAGCATCTTTATGTGATTCGGGAAAATACGATTTACCGCCGCTCAATTTTGAAATTTCATCGGAAAAGGCTTGTGCGATACTTCCAATTTGAGTAGCCGAATTGCCACCGTCCATAATATTCAGAGTATAAATCAGCACATTCGATTGTTTGATACTCTTTCTTATGTCGCTGAAATCATTTTCGGATTCATTATCCATCGCATCGCTGATAATCAGCAGAACTTTCTTTTCATTTTTAGCTTTGGAAAATTTCTCCAAAGCGGTTTGAAGAGCATCGTAAAATTTTGTATTTCCTTGCAGAGCGGTTGCAGGAAGTTTTTCGATAGTCTTTAAAATCGCGTCGTTTCCCTGTGTGTAGTCGAGCAATAATTCTTGATTTACATTAAAAGTCGTCAAAAAATACTCATTTTTTGGATTGCTTTTATTAACGAAACTCGTCAAACCTTGCTGAACGGTGGACAGTTTGGAATCGCCCACAGATTCGGAGCGGTCAACTAAAATCCCGACACTAACAGGAATATCTTCTGTGCTGAAAAATGTAATCGGCTGGAGTTTTTTCTCATCATAAATCTTAAAATTTTCAGCTTCGAGTCCGGTTACCCAATCGCCCTTTTTGTTGGTTACGGTTACATTAAACAAAACCTGTTCGCCTTTCTCCTGCGCGAAAGCCGCATTCGTAAAAACTAAAATTAAGCCCAAAAATCCCGATGAAAGACGATTTTTCATAACGCCTGCTCCTTAATTTTTCCGCCAAAACGCTTGCCCGCTTGAGATTTCTTCCAAAGTTTCGGCGATTTCGCGTTCGTCTTCCATTTCGAGCGCGACATCAGCTATTGAAACGATGCCTTGTAAAACGCCTGCACCGTCAATAATCGGAATGCGCCGAACTTGTTTGTCGCCCATTGTGCGAATCGCTTCAAACGCAAAATCTTCGGGTTTTGCCGTGAAAACTTCCCGTGTCATCACATCGCCGACGAGCGTTTCCCGCACCGCTTTTTCTTCCGCCACGACGCGCACGACAATATCGCGGTCGGTGATAATTCCAATGAGCCGATTCGTTTCATTTTCCACAACGGGCAAAACGCCGATGTCGCCTTCTTTCATTCTTTTGGCAACATCATAAAGCGACATTTCGGGCGTTACGGTCAAAACCTGTTGCGTCATTATTTCCCGACACCGAAGGCGCGATTTTTGATTAAAAGCCGTTTCACTCATTGCTCTATTTTGTTTGAGTTTAGCGGATAAAGCAAGCCGTTGGATTTTTGATTTTTGATTTTCGATTTTTGATTTGTTTGTGCCGATTTGAATTTGTAATCTGTAATCTGTAATCTGCAATTTCGCTATGGGAAAACTTTACAATAATAAGCGCAAACCGAAGCGCGAAGGAAAAAAAATAACCGTCGGCGCAGTCGAAGCCGTTCCAAACGGGCGCGGCGCAACCGTCAAACTCAAAGACGGCACGGAAGTCGCACTCTTTAACGTCAAAGGCGAATTTTACGCCATCGAAAATTTCTGCCCGCACAAAGGCTATCTGCTCGCCGATTCAAGACTTTACGACAAAATCGTCGAATGCGACCTCCACGGCTGGCGTTTCGATGTCCGCACCGGCGAATGTTTTACCCGCCAAGATTGCTCGATTGAATCCTACGAAGTCGTGATTGAAGACGGAATGATTAAGATTTTGGTTTAGAAAATTCAGCAACTTTTCAAAATTAAAACTCAACTTTTTTTATCTCGATATTTTTGAGTTTGACGTTTCGATTTTCTTCGTCAAGCGATTCAAAATTATAGACAATCGTAATTTTAGCTTTAACGTCTGTCGGCAAAAATTTTGATAGGAGCGCGGACTTTTCGCAGAGATTTTTTAGAAACGGATGTCCTGCCCAAGATTTCGCTTCGATGACTTTTCCTTGTTCGTTTATTTTTGCTTCAACGGCAATACTCGGATTTTTCCCGAATCTGCAATTACAATTTGGACTTGGCGGCTGAATCAAATTTATCGGCGTTCCAATAACTTCTTTATCATCTTTTTCAACATCTGTATCAACCGTTCCGTCAGGTTTGATTTTATAAACGAGCAATGCTTTTACCTTTATATTGATTGGACTTGGCGAAAACTTTGCTTGTCGTGCCACAGATTCACAAGTCGGGCGAAGTAATAAATGTCCTGAAATGGCTGTTGCTTTGCTAACCGTTCCATCGTTTTCTACAGTAATAATAACCGCGACAATCTGAGGCGTATTTATCTTTAGATGCTTTGATTGAACAATATTTTTTATATTCGGTTGAGGTAAAAACCGCGCTAATTTGTTGACTACTCCATTAGTTATACATTCCAAAAAAGGCGTAAAATTAAAGACAAGAATTCCTCTGGTTTTTACAGGCGCAACGTCTAAAGTTTGGCTGAACGTAGTTTTTTTCGCGGCTCTAACTGCTGAATCTAACAAAAGCTGTTCGCCTGAAATAGCTTTTGCTTCAATGACATTACCTTCTTCGCTAATCAAAATCTCAACTTCCACTAAGCCGCCAATACAATTTTCTCTTGCTTCTTGCGGATAATCCGGCGTTATAAAATATTTTGCTTTTCCGTTCACAATTCCGCTTTTTACAGATGTTTCTGTTTGCCCGAAGACGTTTCCGAAAAGAATTGAAATTGATAAAATTAAAAGTAAATTTTTCATTTTATTGTCCTAATTTCTGAAAAAATAAATAATCTTGCTACGAACTTTTATAAATTTCCCTGAAGGTTTGTAAGGCTCGAATTTCGATTTTAACGCCGCGCTTTCGGCTTCGGCGCGAAGTAATGGATGTCCTGAAATGGCTTTCGCAGATTTTACTTTGCCTTTTTCGTTAATCAAAATTTCAACTTCGACTTTGCCGGAAGCGCGAACTTTTTTCGTTTCGTTTGAATATTTCGGCAAGGCAAGATAAATAATTCCCGGTTTTCGGCAACCGTCGCAAGAAACTAACTTCGGTTTTTCTTGTGCTGAAACATTCCGAAAAGAAATCAGAAAGAAAAAAATCAATAAAATTAAAAGAAATTTCTGCATCTTAGATTGTTAGACACTAAATCTTTGCATTTGTTCCCGTTTTCGGCAATTTAATGTTAAACTTCTGTCAATTCTTGAATGGTTTCCATTTCCGAAAAACATCAAAATACGATAACGGAAGCAACGGCGCGGATAATTTCGCGTGCGGTAAATTCGCGTGGGCTAGAGATTGCGGATTTATTTCCGCGTGTTTCGCGGACTTTGGAAAAATATGTTTTCAGTAACGACGAAAATGCTTCAAGTGCTGAAATTATGGCGTTTGTTGATGAAATTCGGGCAGATGATTTGTGTTTGATTTTGGCTTGTGAGAAGTCGGACGAGAAGGCTTGGGAAGATTTGGTAACGAATTTTGATGCGACGGTGAAATCAACGGCGCGGAAGATTTCGGCAAATAATGAAGACGCAGAAGACCTTGCGAGTTCGATTTGGGCGGAGCTTTACGGCTTGAAGCACGATGCAGACGGAAAATTGAAAACAAAACTTTCGTATTATTCGGGGCGCGGAAGTCTCGGCGGATGGCTTCGGGCGGTGGTTTCGCAACTTGCGGTTGACCAATATCGAAAGCAATCCAAACTCGTGCAAATCGAAGAAAACAGAGAGTTTGAAAATTTGGCAAACGAATCTTCGGAGAAAAATGACGGCTTAAATGTCGTCACGCATACAGAAACACCCGAAGAAATTTTCAGCGAAAAGCGAACGACAAAAGATGTTTCCGAAGCCTTTTCGCAAGCCGTGAACGAACTCGAAGCGGGAGATAAATTGCTTTTGAAACTTTATTATTTCGACGATTTGAAATTAAAAGACATCGGGCAAATTCTAGGTTTTCACGAAGCAACGGCAAGCCGCAAACTCGTGCGTGTGCAGACGGAAATTCGCAAAGCAGTTGAAATAATCTTGAAAAACCGACACGGCTGGAACGAAATGGAAGTCAAACAAAATCTGTCCGAAACAGCATCAAAACTCGGCATAAGTTTTGAAAAAATGTTCACGATTTTAATAATTTTCGTTTTCGTGCAAGAAATTTTCCGATGAAGCGTTCTGAAACTGAACATTGAGAAATGTTCGATGGTAAATGATAAATGATTGAAGGATTCGACAAAGAAATAGATGCAATCTTGCGGAAAACGCGGGGCGGCGAAAGTGCAGTTTTGAACGGTTCGCATCTGGACGCGGACGAAATTGCCGCGTTTGCCGAAAATGCTTTGCCGGAAAAAGCGAAACCGCTTTATATCAAGCATTTAGCCGATTGCGACCGTTGCCGACGGATTCTTTCAAGTATTATTTCGTTAAATGCGGAAGCAGAAGAAATTCCGGCTTTTGTTGTAGCAAGAGAAATTCAAACTGCGCCCGTTTTGCCTTGGTATCGAAGACTTTTTGCCTTTCCGAATCTGGCATATTCGCTCGGCGCATTGGTTTTGGTCTTCGGTGGTTTGATTGGTTTCATCGCTTTGCAAAGCGGAAGCGAATTAAATATCTCGCAAGTAAGCAACAAGCCTTTTGAATCGAAAAGTGCGCCTGTTGCAAACACCGCAAACAACACGGCGGCGACATCAAACGCAACAGCGGCAACAAACACGACACCGGCAAATATGCAACCGAATTCAAATTCGGCTACGGTTTATTCGTCAAACTCAATGGCAAATATTCCGTCAAACGTGGCGGCAGTTTCAAATTCACCTGCTGAAAAATCGGTTAATTCGTCGAAAGAACGTAAACAGCAGGACGCACCCGTTGTGGCGGAAAATGAACTTTCGCAACAACCGCAAGCCACGCCGAATGCCGAAAGCAGAGACGAAAATGTTGAAGAGGAGTTGAAAACGCGAAGAGTTCCGAGTCCGGTAAAGAAAGTCGAACCCAAAGATGATGACCGAGCCTTAAAAAATCAAAGCGATGAAGAAAAACCTAATTCGGCTTCAGGCACAACTTCGGGCGAAACGATGAATGTCAAAGGCAAAACCTTCAACCGACGCAACAATATTTGGATTGATTCCGAATATCGCGGACAATCTACGACCAACATCACACGCGGCACGGAAGATTATAAAAAACTCGACCAAGATTTGCGCCAAACTGTTGAAAGATTAGGCGGCACGGTCGTGATAGTTTGGAAAACAAAAGCCTATCGAATACAGTAGAATTTAATGAAAATTTTCGTTTCAATTTTGGTTCTGCTTTTTGCTTACAATTTGGTTTCGGCGTGCAGTTGCTCCCAACCGACCGAAGTGGGCAAAATTAATGCCGTAAAAAACGCGCAAATTATTTTTTCCGGCAAAGTTATTTCTATTGTTCCGGCTGAAAATTACCAAAACAGGGTTAAATTTCACGTTTTGAAAAGTTGGAAAGGTGTGGACACAAACGAAATTGTGATTACAACCGCATCTGAAAGTTCGGCTTGCGGTGTTAATTTCAGAGTCGGTGAAACGAGGTTGGTTTATAGCTTTAGCAATCCGCCGTCAACAAGTAGTTGCACAATGTTTTTGGTTGACGGGAAATTGGTGAATGAAATTTTAGGCGAAGGTAAAAGTTTTGAAGATTTACCGTCGCCGCAACCCGAATCGGAAGGTTTCTTCTCGTGGCTTTGGCGGAAAATTACTTCGATTTTCTCGTAGAAACTTTTTACAACAAACGCGCATCACACGAAACGGTAAAATTTTTAATGCCGTTTCGTGTTTTTTTGTGGATAATAAAGTTATGAAATTCTTCGCTTTGCTTTTTTTGTGTTTTTTCGCGGCGATTGCAAACGCGCAGTCGGTTTGGAATGCAAATCTCGACTCTAAAATTCAGTTTTATCAAACGACCGATTTCGGGATTGTTTTGGCGGGGACGAATAATTCGCTTTACGCGCTCGACGGACAAACGGGCGAGCGTCTGTGGCGCAAATCGCATAAAGGTCTGAACGAAACTTCGATTACGCCGATTCCTTCGACGGATTTAATTCTTGTTTCCCTCGACGAAGGCGACAAATCGCGTGTCGAAGCGGTTGATTTGCTTTCGGGCGAAAGTTTGTGGCGTTCGGATAAATTGAAAGGCGATGTGATGCAACTTGCGGTTGAGCCTCAAGAAGATTTACTCGTCGTCGTTATGGTCAAAAAAGCGAAAGGCAAAATCGGCGAAGAACTCAAACGCTCGCCTGTGATTCACACTTTGCGGCTTTCGGACGGCAACGAGCTTTGGAAAAAAGAACTCGATTCAGACGTTGAAATGATGCCTTCGCGGTTTGGCGAAAACTTGGGCGAAATTCCTTTTACGCTTGATAATTATCGTCCGCCGCTGATTTTGGACAGCAGAATTTATGTTTTTTACGAAGGCGCAACTATTTATGATGCGCGAACCGGAAAAGAATCGGAGCGCGAAAAATTCAAGGTCAACGAAAGCGGTTTGGCTTTGACCGAAGCCGATGTAATCTTTGATGAAAAGAGCGTTTATACATCCGGCAGAGGAAAAGTTCGCGCCGTCAATCGGCAAACAAACAAAGTCGAATGGGAAGCCAAAGATTTAGGAATTTGCGCGGAAATGGCAGTTGTCGGGAATGTTCTTTATGTCAGAACCGGCGGACAATTTACGCGCATTAAAGATGGCGAAACCGAAGAAAAAGGCTCGTTCGGAGTTTCGGCGATTGATACAAAAAACGGCAAAACTCTCTGGCGTTACAAAGGCGCAGACAAAGGAATTACGAATTTTGTTTTCGCAGACGCTAACACCATTTTAATTGCCGACAAAGACGATTTAATCAAAATTGATGCTCGAACGGGCAAAAAAATCGGCGAATTTGAACACGATGTCGAAAAAGCGCAGTTTGTTTTAATCAACGAAAGCGGTGCGGCGGTTGTTGGCGGACGCGACGAAATCGCCGCGTTTGGGGTTTCGGGGTTCGGGTTTCAAGTTTCAGGTCAATCTCAGTTTCAACAGGCGATTTTCAAATCCGAAACCCGAAACCCGAAACCCCAAACCAACGCGCTCTGGCGTGTGAAACACAAACCGCCTTCACGCGGCGTTTTTCGAGTCATTGCGGGCATTGCACTTCGGGCGGCGGCGATTTATTTTCGTTACGGCGGTTTGGCGACTTCGGCGTTGAATATTTTTCGCGGGGCAACGTTGGCGCGTTCGGTTTTGTCGCTTCGTTGGTCGGGTTTGAGTTCGCGTTTCGGTTCGTTTGATTTGACGACTTTGGCGACAAATTCGGTGAAAAATTATATTACAAATCGCATCAGCGTTTTCGGAATTGCTTCGCGCACGCCGAATTTGCTCAATAGAATCAGCGGTTTGCAAATCATTACGCCGTCACAGATTCGCAGTAAAATCATCAGCGGCGTAGCGCAAAAAATTACGCCTTCGCGCGAAAGTTTGCAGGAAAGTTTTATTGACCGAATTGACCCGATTCGGCAAGTCGAAAAACTTTCAGATTATCTTTTGCGCCGCAAACAATTTGCCGATTTGCGCGGAAATTATATGTATTTTTACACCGATTTGCCCAAACCTTTCGACAAAAAAGGCTTAGTCGGCGTAAATGTTCACACCGGAAAAGATGCGCGTTTCGTGTTGGTTTCCGAACTCGATGCGCGTTTTACGACCGATGAAACCAGCGGTTTGCTTTATTCGGCAGACGGTTCAACGCTCAAGGCTTTTAAGGATTAAATACTACTTTTTCATATAATTATAAGCCAATAATCAAAAGAAATTGCTTTACAACCAAGACATTTAAGTTTATTATCAAAGCCAAATTCACTAAAAGTATTTTGGAGATATTAAATTTTGCCCGTAATTGAATCAATTGCATTAGGAGCTACAGCGTTTCGTGCCTTTTTAGGTATCGGCGGAGTTATTTTCGGTATGCTTCAAAAAGATGTAACAGGGGTTTCCTTACCCGAAAGTTTAGCAAACGCAGTTATCGGGGAAACTCAAAAAAGCCTTCTTCCGGGCATTACCGGAAATCTGGTTACTGATAGCATCAAAGAAATTGCCGCCTATTCTTATAAAACTTTTCTTAAGAAAATAGCTGGACTTGATGATGCAAATAATTTGAATCACGATATTCAGAGAGCGGTGCGGAAATCCCAATTAACGGCAACTTTTTTTGCAGTTGAAGCCTGCTTATTTGAAAAAACCGATCTTCAAAATTTTGATATAAAATGGTTTAAGGCAGTAAAAATTTGGCTGAGAAACGAAGAAAATAATTTAGCAAAACTTACTCCGCAAATTTCGCTCGATTTTAACGAAGTTCTTGATATTTTTGATATAGATTCAAGTTTCAATCCTGATGAACAACAGGCAATATTTATCCAAAAAATAAAAGACGAAGTTTTGGGTGAAATTCGTCAAACTTACATTGGCGAGTTCAGTCAAGATGCTTTCAATTTACTATCTGAAAAAATCAACGGAAATTGGAAAGATTTTACGCCGAGCGATGAATTTATTACGCAGTTGCATTTGAGCAAAGACCGAAATCTACCCGATGACAAAAAGCAAAAAGACCGTTGGTTTTGGCTGATGTGCAGTTTCTTTAACGAAGAATACAAAACAAACGAACGTCTCAAAGCCGCAATGTTGAAAAATCTCGGGGTTGAAAATCACAAACTTTTGACCACTTTGACAGTTGTGATTGGCGAATTAGGAAATGCTGTAAGCCGAATCGAGAAAAAACAAGACGAAATCCTCGAACTGCTCAAAAAAATTGAACTTCAAACCAATCGTGCGCCTTTCTACTCTGACTATCAAGCATTGGAGTCAAAAATCAAAGTTGACGAAATTATCAAAATAAAGATCAAGGAAAAAGTATTTGTCGGGCGCGAAAATGAATACAATCGGATTGAAAATTTTATCAATAAAGAAAAAAGCGGCTATTTTGTCGTCAAAGCTAAAGGCGGTTACGGAAAAACTTCTTTGCTTGCCGCTTGGGTTAACCAAAGACTTCATCAAAATACTATCAACTACGGACAACGCATTTTCCTTGCCTATCATTTTTTCAATCAAAATGATTCCGCAACTAATCTCGTAAATAATGCTTACACAAATCTCTTACGTCAACTTTGTATTTATCAATCTAAAGAAACGTTTCCAAGCGACATTGGCAGATTGCGAGATACAATAATCGGGTTAATCAACGAAGAAAAACCATCGGCGAGTGAACCGCTTGTGATTGTAATTGATGCTTTGGACGAAGCTGATGAGGAAGTTGAACCTTTTGGGAATTTGCCCGAAGGTGTTTTTGTAATTGTTTCAGCACGCGCCGATGAAAATGAAGAACCACCTTATTTAGAAAAATGGTTTGAAGCAGTTGGAAGTTTTCAAGACAGAATTTTATTTCTGGATAAATTGCCCAAAGAATATGTTAAAAAATGGCTAGGAATAGGAAAACTGAACAAATTTCGACTTGGGGAAGACGCTGAATTTGTTGAATCGCTTTATCAAAAAACTAAAGGTTTTCCACTTTATCTCGATTATTTCATTATAGATTCTCAAAACAAGACGGTCGAACAGATTAAAGACTCTGTGCCGGATTTACCTGAACATTTCAGTAGATATATAGAGAAGCAATATAACGCTCTTTGCCGAACTCTAAGTGATAAATGGAAAGAAAAAGTTGAATCTTTGTTTGGTGTTTTGAGTATTTCTTTGGGTTCTCTTTCAAAATACGACGTTAAAAAGCTAACAGGGATTTCAGAGTCTGAGATACGAGGCTTGCCATCTGCAATTTGGCGTTGGATTAGAATTCAAAACAAGCAAAATCAAAGCATATTTTCTTTTGACCACGCATCGCTTAAAGAAATTTTTGCCAAAGAAATTTTCCTTCACGAAAGAGATGAATTTTTACGGAAAATGTCGGATTATTGCGCGGAATGGCAAATTCATCAACAATATAGCAATTATGGCTTGCGCTATTATGCCGAACACTTATTTCAATTACGGCAAGATGAAACACTTTATCAATTAGGACAAGATAAAGTTTTCTTGGAAACCCTGACTAAAGTTTTTTTCAATGAGCCGGATATTGCTTTAAAAACTTTGCGAACCGCTCTGCGAATAGCAATTATCTCTGATAACGCAATTATGATGGCAGAGTTCGGACTAAAACACGCGCATCAGATTTCAAACAAAGTTAAGGCAACTCCATTTGATTTTTTTGAAATTAGTGCTGAAAGTGCCGTTTCGCAAGCCGAAATGATTTACCAGAGCAACCCGGAAAACGGTATTTTATGGTTTCTGTTGATAGCTGAAAAACTCATCTACGAAAATCGTTTATCCGAAGCGGAAAAGATAATTGAAAAATTAGTAAAACGTGATCTGCCTAAATTTTCTCATATAATTTGGGCTCGTTTTTCAAGCATCATTTTTCTTTCTTTGAGCGCATTTTACAATGAATTTACTACTATTCTACAAAAAAAACTTTTTCAAAACGATTGGGTTGAAAACTGGCGGGATTTCTTTGAAAAATCAGATACGGAAATGGTTTCTGCTGAAAATTGGGAAAATTTATTGAATGAGGCAAAAGAAGGTGAAGATGAACAGGAAATAGCAGAATCGTTACTTTGGCTCGCGCAAGATTGTGCCAAAGCCGGAAAATATGTTGAGGCTTTATCGTTGGCAAGGGAAATAAAATTAACTTCTTGGCGAAATGAAGCATTAATTCGAATTGCTCAGAAGCACATTATCAAGGGCAACCATCTTGAATCTGAAAATATTCTTGCCGAAAGTTTGAAGCCGATAGAAAACGGTGAAAAACAGGCGGCTTACACGGAAGCACTTATTTCTTTGGCAAAAAGTTATGCACTACAGGAAAAGGATGAAAAATCCAAAGAATATTTTCTTAAAGCATTCAACTTTGCTCAAAAATTGGATTACCCATATTTAGTAGATGAAGCATTGATTTCAATAGCCAAAGCCCAAGCAGAAATTGGCAATGATGCTGAGGCATTAAAAATCTCGACAGAAATTATTGGTAACGAATCATATCAAAAAGCGATTAGACTTATTGCCAAGATGCAAGCCAAAGCAGGGAAAAACTTAGAAGCATTAAAAACCGTAAGCAAAATAGCTGTCCCGAGATATAAAGACAAAGCCTTAATTTCGATTGTTAAAATTCAAGCCAGAACAGGTAACTATGAAGAAGCAATTAAAACCTCAAGACAAATAACCGATAATCGTGATGATGCCTTAATTTCAATTGCCGAAGCACAGGCAAAAGTCGGTGAGAAAGATTTAGCGAGAAAAACAGCCGCGCTAATAAAAGATTTTTGGTCCCGTTTCAAAATACTCGATTTAATTTACGGTCTGGATACTGAAATAGATTTTCCAAAGCTACTTGGATTAGCAAATTCTACAAATGATGAATGGGAACGAGCCAGATCTCTTATTTTAATAGGTGAGCTATTAGCCAAAGCCGGCAGAAACCAAAAAGCTGAAATTATTTTTGAAGAAGCATTAGCTATCGCTAAAACAATTACTAATGACCGACTTATGTTAGCAATTTTCGGTAGTTCTTTAATAAGTATGATTGCTGAAGCGCAAGCCAGAGTCGGAAAAGATGCCGATGCAATAAACACAACCAGAAATGCCGCCGATGAGAGCGAACGAGCGGAAATAATGCTTAAAATTACGAAACAAACAATCTTTATCGGCAAACAAGAAATTGCCTTAAAAATTTTAGACTCAATTTTAATAAACAGAAATAAATATCTTCCGGAGATTGCCCATATATTCGTTGAAAAAGGAAACAAGGAAACTTTTAAGAAATTGTTTTTACCTGCCGTCTATTATTTAGACGCAACTTATAAAATGGTCGGATTGTTGGCTGAGTTGTATCCAAAACAAACTAACAAATTGGCGGAAGTGTTAGACAGAAATTGAGAGAGGTAATTGATATGAAGAAAAGTTTGGGTGTTTTTTGTTTATTGTTTTTTGTCGGCTCAATTTTATCCTTTGCTCAAAAGTCGAAGGAAAAACCGAACGCGGAAATAAACAAAATGCTGAAAGAAGTTTCGGCAAAAAATATCGAAAATTCGATTCGCAAATTGGTTTCTTTCGGGACGCGAAATACCTTGTCCGAACAAAATAATCCGACACGCGGAATCGGCGCGGCGCGGGATTGGATTTTTGCGGAAATGCAAAAAATATCGAATGATTGTGGCGGTTGTTTGACGGTTGAAAAGCAATCTTTTGAACAGCCGAAAGCGAACCGGATTCCGCAACCAACAATTTTGACGAATGTTGTAGCGACGTTAAGAGGCACGACAAATCTTGAAAGAATTTATGTTGTTTCAGGACATTACGACTCGATGTGTTCGTCGCCGATTGATGCGGTTTGTGATGCGCCCGGCGCGAATGATGATGCTTCCGGCACAGCCGCCGTGATTGAAATGGCGCGGGTAATGTCGAAATATAAATTTGATGCGACGATTATTTTTATGACCGTTGCGGGCGAAGAACAAGGCTTGCTCGGCGCGGCGTATTTTGCCGAAAATGCGAAGAAAAATAATTGGAATATCGAAGCAATGTTCACCAACGACATTATCGGCGGCGTAACGACACAGAAAAATTCGGCTGACCGTCAAAGTGTCCGCGTTTTTAGCGAAGGCGTTCCCTCAAACGAAACCGAACAAGAAGCCAACACAAGACGTGGAACAGGCGGCGAAAATGACTCGGCTTCGCGCCAGCTTGCCAGATTTATCAAGGAAACCGCCGATTTATATTCGCCGAAATTCGGCGTAAAAATGGTTTATCGCCGCGACCGATATTTGCGCGGCGGCGACCATATTCCGTTTCTTGAGCGCGGTTTCACGGCTGTCCGATTCACCGAACCAAACGAAGATTATGACCATCAACATCAAAACGTGCGGACGGAAAACGATAAATTTTTCGGCGACACCCTCGAATTTGTAGATTTCGGATATGTTGCAAATGTTACAAAAATCAATATTGCGAGTTTGGCACGACTGGCGTTTGCGCCCGCAAGACCGAAAAATGTTGGAATGGTTACGACGCGGCTCGGAAACGATACGGAATTGAAATGGGATGCCGTTGCGGAAAGTGATTTGGCAGGTTACGAAATTGTTTGGCGCGACACAACTTCAGCCGTTTGGACAAATTCGCAATCGGTTGGAAATGTTACGAATTTTGTGATGAAAAATATGTCGAAAGACAATTATTTTTTCGGCGTTCGCGCCGTTGACAAAGCCGGAAACAAATCGCCCGTTAGCTTTCCGCGTCCGGTGAGATAATTTTTAGAGCAGATTTACGATGAATTATATGGTTGGCGGAAATGCGTCTGTGAAGGAGCGTGTTAAACTGCCAATCAATGACACGCTCTTTCACAGACACATTTCCACTATTACCATATATCTATCTCTAATCTGCTCTAAATCCGTAAAAATCTGCCCAATCCGTCGAATCCGTGTTTTATTTTAACTTCACCTCACGCGGCGCAAATGTTTTATCGTCAATCGGAACATTATGTTTCACGGATTTAACAACCGTTACAGTATCGCCCATTCCGGGATTTGAGCTGACCATTTTGAAAGCCAATTTTATGCCGTCAACTTCGCGGTAATCCGAAAAAGTTATCGAATACGGAATGCTTTGGTCGCTTGTGCTGGAAGAAACTACGCCGTTTCGTTTCATCAGCAAAAATGTTTTCGTCGAATAAAGTTCGGTAACTTTCGTGCCTTTTTCGGGCGTAAATTCGACTGCGTAACATTCTTCGTCGCCGCATTTTTGAGTGCCTTTTATCTCAACGGTTTTATAATTGGTTTTCCAATTCAGAAGCGCGAGCATATCTGCGCCCAAACGCATATCTTCTAATTTTTTGCCCGAATATTTTTCGACCGGCGCAAACGTATAAATTTCTTCGCCGCCCGTGCCGTCAAAAAATTCAAAACCTTTCGCAATTGTTTTGCCGAGCGCGAGAAATGTCATTTCGGTTGCGGTTTTGTTCGGCATTTTCGAGTAAATTGTCGTTGCGCCCTTCACGCCTTGATGAATCATATCAACATCGCCGACAACAATGCGTGTCTGTATTTTTCGCCAATTCGCTTCACCGCCCGCCGCTTCGATTGCTTTCGCCATTAATTCATCAACCGTGATTTTTGGCTTATTTTCGGCGGTTTCATTTGCTTTTTTGAATTCAAATTCACCTTCCGGCTGAACAATAACGACACTTAAAACTTTGTTTTCGCCGTCGCGCTTGACCTTCAGAAAATATTCCGCTGGCAAAGGCGAAAGATTGAATTGATCTTTTGCTTTTTCGGTCAAAGCGTAAGGTTGCTGACCTGCAATATTAAGCGTAATTTTGCCGTCCGTTTCAGATTTAATTTCGATTGTTCCATTGCCCGACGGCACGGAATATTTTCCGATAAGTTCTTTCGCCGCATCATTTGACGTTTTAGTTTCAGCACTGATTCGCGTCAGAGTATAATTGCCCTGCGGCTGTTCCAAATAGATTTCCGTCGCATCGCCTTGGGCGGGTAGGAATTTCATAAAAAATCCGTCGGGCGCACCTTCAAGTTTGAAATATCTTTCGCCGACTCTTCTTAAAATATAAATCGGCTGATTCGGAGCGATTGCAACTAAATTTCCGTCCTGAATTTTGATTTCGACATCAAAACCGGCTTCCTTGAAGTTGTATTTACCAACCATTCGTTCCATCGTTTTTTGCGATAGTTGGACGTTTTCATCAACCTTGTTCGGATTTCCCAACAGATTTTCCCAAACAATCGGCATCAATTCGTTGCCCAAAGGCGAGCCGGAAACATTCGTGAGCATTACGAAACCGATGTTTTTTTCGGGAATCATCGCCACCAACGCATTAAATCCGTCAATATTTCCGCCGTGTTCGACGACTTTCAAACCGTTCCAATCGCGCAAAAACCAGCCCAAACCATAACTGATTTTGCCGTTTGGTGTGATTTTGTTTTGAACTTTCGTCCATTCGTCAAACCCTTTTTCGCTCAACATACTTTTGCCGTTGACCGAACCTTTATTCAAAACGAATTGAATCCATTTCGTCATATCGTTCGCACTTGAATTTATCGAACCTGCCGGAGCAACTTCATCAATGTCGCGGAACGGCAGACGGCGCGTTTCCTTCGTGTCGAAGTTGTATTCGTAGCCGAATGAATAATCTTTCGCCTTCTGCATCTGCTTTAAATCCATCGTTGAGTTCGTCATTCCGAGCGGTTTGAAAATCTTTTCGGGGACAAATTTTTCCCAAGGCATTTTTTGCACAGTTGCCGTAACTTCACCCGCCGCCGCAAACATTATGTTGTTGTAGAAAAATTTCTCACGCAATTTTGCCATCGGTTGCGCTTCGCCGACGACTTGAATCAATTCTTGACGATTTAATTGTCCCGTAATCATTGCCAAATCCGTGCGATTCAACCCCGAAGTATGCGCCATCAAATCACGGACAGTCATATTTTTATCCGTGTCTGCGTCTTTCATTTTGAAATACGGCAGATATTTTTTCGGCGAATCATCAAGAGAAAGTTTGCCTTCGTCCTGCGACATCAAAACACTCAAAGCCGTGAATGCTTTGGTTGCCGAACCAATTGCAAACTGCGTATCGGCAGTCGCCGGAATTTTCTTTTCAAAATCTTTGTAACCCAAACCTTTGGCGTAAATTACTTGCCCGTCTTTAACAATCGCCAAAGACATTCCCGGAATGCCGAGTTCGGCGCGGCGTTTTTCAACCTTTTCCTCGATGGTCTGCAGAGATTTCTGCAAATCCGTCGAAACTTGTGTTTGCGCCCCTGTTTGCGCGTAGCCGATTTGCGGCAATGAAACCGTAAAAATTGAAAATACTAGTGTTAGCGAAAAAAGAAATCGCAAATATGTTTTGTTAATCATTAATGTTCTCCGAAATTTCTATGAAAAATACCGAATCTGATTACGCAAAAACACGGCGGAAAGTTCTAATTTTCGTCTTTTCCCGAAAGTTCAATCGCCCGCAAAACGCGCAGAGTGTTGCGGTTGACGTGCAAACCGAGCGCGACCAGACCGAAACCGACAATCGTGTAAATCGCCATCGCCGTCAAAAGCAAAAGCAGGTGAACGCGGTTTGAAAAATCCGCCAAAACCAAAAACGCCGCCAAAAAAGCGAGTTCGACAAGCGCGACTCCGACAAATGCAAATTTGTAATTGCGCTCGTTCTGCTCGACTTTCGCCAAAGTATTCGTCCGAATTTCGTCAAGTTTGTTGTTCATAAATTGTAAATCTCCTATTTGAAAAAAATTGCATAAACCATTGCCGGAATTAAAATTAAGGCTTCAATCACGGCTAAAACTATAATTGTTTGCTTCATTTTTTTATTGCTCATAATGTTCTCCGTATTTTTTTTCGCAAACTCTCCAAACCGTAAGCCAGACGCGATTTTGCCGTTCCAAGATTGATGTCCAAAATCTCCGCCGTTTCCGCCAAAGACATTTCTTCCAAATAATGCAAAACCAAAACGGCACGGCTCGCAGGTGAAATTTCCGCTAAAATTGCAGGCAATTTTTCAATCAATTCCGGCTCGTAAATCGCTTCCGCTTCAACCGCCGAAATTGCCGCTAAAATTTCTTCATCGCGGATTTGTTCCGTCCAGCTTTTTTCGCATTTCAAACGCCGAAAAGTTTCTCTCGAAGCGATTCGATACGCCCAAGCGCGAAAAACCTGCGGCTTTTCAAGCCAACGGAGTTTGCGGTAGATGATGAGAAAAACTTCCTGCAAAACGTCTTCCGCCAAATCTTCCGCGCCGCTCAAACGGCAAATATATCGAAAAAGCTGCGTTTGCACAGACTTCAAAAGTTCGTCAAAGGCTTGCAAATCGCCCGTCTGCGCCCGCAAGACCAAAAACTTTTCACGTTTTGAGAAGTCAATTTTCTCCATCCGTCTATAAAGAGATTGTAACGCCTAAAACTGTTCGGAAAGAATTGTGAAAAAGTTTTCCACAGGTGGAAAACTTTTCTGCGAATAAAAAAAGACGCGAGGAAAACTTCCCCGCGCCCTTTTGAGCATAAACAAATTTCGCCAATTACCGCAGATTTATTCTTTCGGATTGAACGCGCATCGTCAGTTCGCCTTCCAATCTTCCTTCACCGATAATCGGGCGATCAATTTCCAATTCAATCAAAAATCTTCCCGAAGGAATGCGGTCAATCACCAATTCGGGCAATCTTTCCTGTTTGCAAATTCGCTTTGAGCGCGAACTAACACGGATTTTTTCGCCATTTGGGGTGAAACGATAGGTCGTAACCGTAACCGTATAACAACCATCGCCGCCACCCGAAACATCAACGCCTCTAACCGTGCCGCTGATCACGATTTTGCCCGAAGGAACTTCAACCGCCGGTGTTGTAAATTTAATTTTTCGCTTATCAACCTTAAACGCAAACTTTTTCGTTTCTTCCCGCTGAGCGTTTGCCGCCACCGCGAAAAGCCCCAAAACCACAAAACTCATCAAAAAACCTTTTACCATTATTCTCAAAATTGCTGTCATATTCATCATTTCTCCTATCTTCAATTTACGGAAGCCGATTGTTTTTCGCGCTTCACATTGATAACTGACAGTTTTTGGAAAAACGTATCGCAAAAAAATTTTCACAATGAAATTTGGGAAAGTTCTTCAATAATTTTCGGCAAATTCTCCAAGACAAAATCAACCTCGCTTTCGGTATTGTATCTGCCCAAAGAAAAGCGAATTGTGCCCATAGCTTGCGTGTATGGAATGTTCATCGCTTGCATCACGGGCGAAGCGGTGTGCGTTTCGGAATTGCAGGCTGAACCTGTGGAAACGCAAATTCCTAAATCGCTGATCCACGCCAAAATCGCTTCGCCATTGAGATTTGGGAAGGAAATATTTGATGTATTCGGCAAGCGTTTAGCGTAATCTGCCGCGCCGTTCAAACGAGAATTCGGAATTTTCTGCAAAATTTCGTTTTCGAGTCTGTTGCGAAGTGCAAAAACTTTTTCCATCGGGGAAAAATCCTGCACGAGTTCCGCCGCTTTGCCTAATCCAATTATCTGGTGAACGGCTTCCGTTCCGGCACGGCGTGAATTTTCCTGTGCGCCGCCGATAAAAAATGGTGGCAAGTTTATATTTTCCCGAACATAAAGCGCACCGCTGCCTTTTGGCGCATGGAATTTATGACCGGAAAGCGAAAGCAAATCAATCTGCGTTTCTTTCAGATTTATTGGAATTTTGCCGACAGCGTTCACCGCGTCCGTATGAAAAATCGCGTCGGAATTTGCTTTGACGATTTCGGCGATTTCCGCAACGGGAAATAAAATTCCGGTTTCGTTGTTTGCCGTCATTACGGAAACAATCGCCGTATCTTCGCGCAGAGATTTTTTTAACTCATCCAAATCCAGAAAGCCTTTTTCATCAACTTCAAGCCACGTTATTGCGTAATTACATTGTAGTTCCTCGCATAATTTCCGCACGGCTTCGTGTTCGACTTTGGTTGTAATTATATGATTTTTATGTGGATTTGCTTTGAGCGTTCCGCGAATTGCCCAATTATCGCTTTCCGTGCCGCCGGACGTGAAAACTATTTCGTTTGAATGATTTGCGCCAATTAATGAAGCAACTTTTTCGCGTGAATCTTCAACTATATTTCTAACTTCACGACCAAATCCGTAGGCTGATGAAGGATTTCCATAAAACTCTCGCAAAAAAGGCTTCATCGCCTCAAAAACTTCCGGTGCAATTTGCGTTGTGGCATTATTATCGAAATAAATCATAATTGGTTCGTTTTTAGTTGATAGTTAATAGTTGTTAATTGATAATGTCATAGACAAGTTGCTTCAAACAACTGATAACTGACAACGAACAAATATCAAAAACTGTGAGCGCAATTCTTAAAATTACCGAAGCAAGCGGGAAAACTTGGGAAATAAGTTTAATTCCCGCAATGAGCTATTCAATCGGCAGAGCGAAAGAAAATGACATCGTTCTTAATGACCGCCGCGTTTCGCGTCGCCACGCGCACATTGTCGCGGAAAACGGAAAATTCAAAGTGATTGACGGTTTTATCGCCGCCAACGGAGAGATAAACCGAAGCGTCAATCGCGTCTTCGTCAATGGTCAACCGGCGTTTGAAAAAGTTCTCGAACAAGACGATAAAATTGTTATCGGCGAAAGCACTTTGGAATTTCACCAACTCGGACAGACGATTTCAAAAATATCTTCCGCAAAAACCGAAACTCCGTTTTTGGAGCCTTCGAAATCGCTGAATTTCGACGATCAGCCGCTCGGACACACACAACTTCAAATTTCGGCAAACGAAATTATCGGAGTGCGCTCAAAAACCTCGATTGAAGCTAATTTGGTTACGCCCGAAGAGATAAAAATACTACGACGCAAAGCGCAGATTTTAGATTTGCTTTATGAAATGAGCAAAACGCTTGGCACGGTATTTGACTTAAAAGAAATTTTTGTAAAGGCAACCGACTTGATTTTTCGCGGAACGCCTGCCGAAAGAGTTGTCGCATTGATAGCAGATGAAACGACGGACGGTAAAATTTTGGACTACAGCCTGTATCCGATTGCGATAAAGGCACGCGACGAAAATTTGAAGAAATTAACCGAAAAATTAACAATTTCGCGCACAATAACACAAAAAGTGATGCACGATAAAGTCGCTTTGTTGTCGCAAGACGCACGAACCGATGAGCAATTTCGTGGTGCGGAATCAATTGTTTCGCAAGGTGTTCGTTCAACCATTTGCGCTCCTTTATTAACCGAATCGAATGTTCACGGCGTAATTTATGCGGACAGATTCGATCCGTTTTCGACATTCAGCGCGGAAGATTTGGAACTTATCAGCGCGGTTGCGGCACAAACAGCTGTAACGGTTGAAACCGTCAAAGCGCACAATCGTCTGGCGCGTGAAGAAGTGGCGCGGGCAAATTACAGCCGTTTTATGCCTGAATATGTTGTCCGACAGATGCTTGAAAATCCGGATTCGTTTAAATTGGGCGGCGCAAATCAAACAGTTACCGTGCTTTTTGCGGATATTCGGGGTTTTACCTCAATGTCAGAAAAAGCAAATCCCGAAAAAATCGTCGGGCTTTTGAATAAATATTTTACGGCAATGAGCGAAATAATTTTTGCTCACGGCGGAACGCTCGACAAATATATCGGTGATGGTTTAATGGCTATTTTCGGTGCGCCGACCGCTTCACCGGAAGACGCGACAAATGCTCTGAAAACCGCCATTGCAATGCAACAACGTATCGTAACACTCAATGCGGAATTGGAAGCGGAAGGTTACAGCCGAATTCAAGCCGGCATCGGGTTGCACACGGGCGTAGCAACAATTGGTTATGTCGGCTCTGAACAAAGAAGCGAATACACGGCAATCGGCGACACGGTAAATCTTGCGGCGCGACTCGAATCAAATGCACTCGGCGGACAAATTTTAGTGAGCGAAGCAACGGCGGCGGCTTCGGGCGGCGCATTTTCTTTCACAATGCACGAACCTTTAACCGTAAAAAATCGCTTGCAACCTGTATCACTGTTTGAGGTAAAATGGAATTAAAGCTCGGTTTCGAGTTTCGAGTTTCAGGTTTCAAGTTAAAACCCGAAACTAAAAACCCGAAACCTGAAACTAAATTAGTATGATTAAATCTCTGAAAAAACTTGTTACCGATTCAATGGCAATTGATTTGGGAACGGCAAATACAATAATCGCTGTTAAAGGGCGCGATATTGTTTTAGACGAACCCTCAGTCGTCGCCGTTAATGAAACTACACGCGAAATTGTTGCCTACGGTGTGGAAGCCGACGATATGCGCGGACGCGAAGCTCGTGATGTCGTTGTGGTTGCACCTTTGAGCGGCGGGGTAGTTGCCGACTTCGAGCGCACAAAAAAAATGCTCAATCATTTCGTCAAAAAAGCGAAATCCGGCGGTTCACAGGTTTCTTTGCAAGCGGTTTTGAGTATGCTCGGCGACGTAACGCACGTCGAACAACGCGCACTTCTGCACGCGGCGGAAGAATCCCACATCGGCAAAGTTTATATGATGGAAGAAGGCTTGGCGGCGGCATTCGGCGCAGGCGTAACCTCAAATGATAAAAGAGCTTCAGCCGTCATAGACATTGGTGCAGGCACAACGAATATTGCCGTTATTGCCAAAGGAACGGTCGTTCATTCACACTCGGAACGCATCGGAAGCGCGGAAATTAATGCGGCTTTGATAACTCATTTTCGGCGGCATCGCGGCATTCAAATCGGCGAGGAAACAACCGAACGGCTTAAAAGAGAATTTGTTTCGACATATTTGCCCGACGATATTTCCAAAACGACGTTGGTTCGAGGGCGCGATTTGCAAACCGGAAAACCGGCGGCGGTCGAAGTTACCACCGGCGAACTTTATCCGGTTGTTGAAGCCATCACACGCCGCGTCGCGCAAATTATCAGCGATACTCTGACCGAGCTCAGACCGGAAGTTTCAGCAGACATTTATGATAGAGGTGTAATTTTAACCGGCGGCGGTGCATTGCTCAACGGAATTGACCAATATATCCGCAATTTTGTAAATCTTTCGGTTATTATTTCAGATGAACCGCGTTATGCGACCGTTCGCGGGCTTTTAAAGATGTTTGATGAGCCTGAACTTCTCGAAAAAGTTTCGCGCAATGAATTCAGCGTTCTCCAAAACGCCGAAATTCCGTTTGAAGCGTAAAAATTATTGCAGTAAAAGTAACAGTTTTTTGTCAACAGATGAGCATAGAAAAATCTGTGTTTATCTATGCTCATCTGTGAATAATTTTCCTTCAGTGTTACTGCTCGTTGTCATCAAAATTATTTAACAAATTCAAATTCGCCAAATTTTTTGGGAACGTGAAAATTCGGTTTGTCCGTCAACGTCGGCGACCAAGCCAAATATCCGCGATTTTCTCCCGCGCCGACGCATCTGAAAATATTTCCGCGCCAAACTTCATCTTTCACAGGCATTTTTCCAAACGCCTTCCATTCGATTTTTATTGCCATCAAAATCTTATCTTTTTCAATCCGCGCGGCAGATTCCATTCCCGAATGATATTCAAAATCGGTGATTCGTTCGTCCGATTTTTGAAAAATTTCTAAATCAATCCATTCGCCGTTCGGCGCGATTTCAAACTCGAAATATCGGCGCGGTTCGTTTTTGTCAGGCGCGAGAAAAATCTCACAAACATCTCTTTCCCAAAGTCCGCACGTTTTTGTCAATAAATTCGGCGTTTTGCTAATAACTAAAGGCTCATTTTGATTTGCTTCAAATCGAACATAAAGCGCAGAATCAGACCACAAAAGCCGCGCTTTAAAATGCCGTCCGAGAGGCGCATTTTCGCCCGACCAATATTTTTTGATTGAAATTTCTTCGGCATTTTCCCAAAGATTATTTTCAAGTTCGTTGACAGAAAAATCGTTTTCAATATGCGCGATTTTGATTTCCATTAAACCTATTTTCCTGTATTGAAAACCGTCTTGAAAGCCATCTTCGCAAGTTTCCAAGTTCTGTCCAAATCAATTTTGCCGCCTTCTTGATCGCGTCCTAAGAGTTTGTCAACCAACAACTTACGCAAATCTTTGCCTTCGCGTTTAAGCATAAATTCTTTCGCGTAAGGTTTGGCGGTTTCAAAGAAATTGAATTCGGGGTCGGTGATAATTCCGATGCCTTCGAGCGTCATCAGCGCACGCATAATGTATGTGAAATTCGACGGCAGACGAAACGGATAATCATACATCACGTCCGCCAAATCGTAAGTTAATTCTTTGAATTTAACGTCTTTGAGCTTCAAATCGAGATGGAGTTTGAACATTTTGACGACGACATCTTTAATGCGCGATTCGTCCGCGCCGGGTTTTAAGAATTCCAAATCAATCAAATCTTGCGCGATGGCTTCCGGGTCTTTGGCGACGACGTGGAAAAATGCGTCAATCATTTTCGCCTGCAATTTTGGCGTGATGCGTCCGACCATTCCGAAATCGAAAAACGCCAATCTTCCGTCGGGCATTACCAAAAGATTGCCCGGATGCGGGTCAGCGTGAAAAAATCCGTCTTCCAAAAGTTGTTTCAAATAAGTTTTTATCAGCAGACGATTAACTTTTTCAGGCGAAACATTGCGCGATTTTAATTCTTCCAAATCCGTAACTTTCGTGCCGTGAATAAATTCCATCGTCATCACTTTCGAGGTCGTCGCTGACCAATAGATTTTCGGAACGTGAATGTTTGTCCAATCCTTAAAACTTTCCGAAAAACGCTCGGCGTTGCGACCTTCTGCCGAATAATCCATTTCTTCGTGAATCGTAACGTCAAATTCGCGCAACATTCCCGCCCAATCGGCGTTTTCGTTGAGAGCCGGAAAGCGTTCGGCAAACGACGCGACTTTTCGCAAAATTCCGATGTCGCCTTTAATCGTCGCTTCCAGATTCGGACGCTGAACTTTGACCGCAACTTCTTCACCCGTAAAGAGTTTGGCGCGATAAACTTGTCCCAAACTCGCCGCCGCAACGGGTTCGATGTCAAATTCTTGATAAACTTCCGAGATTTTTTTCTCTAATTCTTTTTCAATTCGCGCAAACGCAATCTCATTGGGAAACGCCGGAACTGAATCTTGCAATTCGCCCAAAGCCTTGACAAACGGCAGAGGCAAAAGGTCGGCGCGAGTTCCCATTGATTGCCCGATTTTGATAAACGTCGGACCCAATTTGATTAAATTTTCCTTGAGCCAAACGGCTTGTTTTTCCTGATTGAGTTCTTTGTTCGATTCCGCGCCGATAAACCACCAGCGCAGAAAAAGCATAAATTGATGAAAAAACCAGAGTTTTACCTTGTAGAATTTTTCGCCCAAAACCGCCAGCCAAGTCAATCTTCGAGCTGTTTCCAGACGCGATTCGGCTTGCTTCAAATGCTGTGCGCGGTGCATTTCATATTGGTCGAGATAAAGGTAAAGCGAAAGCATCCCGATAACCTTCGACACCTGAAAAAGCCTCCAATAACCGCGAAAACCGATATAATTTTTTTCAACCGCGCTTTCGGTTTCAATCAAAGATTTTTCTTCGGCAATCAAATCTTCATTGGAAATCTGCTTTGAAATCGGCAAATTCTTTGTCGGAACTAACGCCCCGTTGCCGTTTTCGATTATCGGCGTAATGTTTTTTTCCTCAATCACCAAGTCTTTTTGCATAACTCTCTTAGAATCACAAAAAACGAAGATGTTTGCAAAAAAGTTCCTTTAGATCATATAACCTCTAGCATATTTTTCACGCCTTCGTGCGAAAAATAATCGAGCGCACGCTTTGTGTCTTTTTCGATTTGGGCGCGGAGTTCGTCAATACCGTTGAATTTCTTTTCATCTCTTATTCGATGTAAAAATCTGACGCGGAGAACATCGCCGTAGAGGTCGCCGTCGAAATTGAAGATGTAGCTTTCGATTGAGGGATTGTTTGCGTCTTCAAAGGTTGGGCGCACGCCGACGTTGGTGATGCTTTTGCGCCAAACGCCGTCAATTAAGGTCGCGGTCGCGTAAACGCCGTATTTCGGGACGACGCGGTTGTGCGGTTTGAGATTAGCGGTCGGGAAACCGATGGTGCGTCCGCGCTCGAAGCCGTGAATGATTTGCCCTTCAACGCCGTAAGGTCTGCCGAGCATTCTTCGGGCGAGATTTATTTTTCCTTCCGCTAAAAACGTGCGGATTTTTGATGATGAAATCCGCGTTCCGCGCAGACGGATTTCGGGAACTTCGTCGGCAAAAAATCCTAATTCACGGCTGATTTTTCGCAAAAGTTCGATGTTTCCGCCGCGATTTTTGCCGAACGCAAAGCCTTTGCCGAGAAAGACTTCACGCGCTTGCAAGCGTTCGTGAACGATGTCGCGCAAGAAGGTTTCCGCGTCTTGATTGGCAAAATCCGTGTCAAAACGAATGACGATTGCTTGTTCGATGCCTAAAAATTCAAACGCGGAAAGCCTTTGGTCGAGCGTTTGCAACAAAGGCGGCGAATTTTCGGGATGCAGAACGGCTCGCGGATGCGGATCGAAAGTAATCACCGTCGGCACTAATTTATTCGCCTTTGCACTTTCGACGACAGTTTGCATAATTCTTTGATGACCGAGATGAAGCCCGTCAAAAACGCCGAGCGTCAAAACCGTCCCGCGCAAAATTCCCGCATTATCCGTTCCGTGAAAAATTTTCATAGATGAATGATTAATATTCAAAAACAAGCTGTCCGCTCTTGTTCTTAAACATCAGTTTCCATTTTTCCTTATTAGCTTTGTCTTCTATCTGTTCGACCGAATAAATCGTTGGAAAATCTAATATCTCATTGCCGCCCGGAAGCGCGTGCCATCTTACCATTCGGCACACGATTGTCCGGTTGCCTTTTTTGTCGGGTTCAATAAAAAAATGTCGCGTTGCTCCTGCATCAAGACTATTTTCCGTAATGCGAACATAAGCCGATTTTTTGTCAGACCAATTTTTCCAAATAAATTCACGAAATTTTTGTTTGTCGCATTCGCCGCGTTTGCCTTTGAAAACATATTCCCGACAATCATAATTTCCGCCTTGTTCATACGAAGTCATATCGCGTTTTTGAAACAAATCCTTGACGGTTACTTCGCCGTATTCGCCAAAAATGATTTCTGCTTCTTTCGTTTTGGTTTTTTGTGCAAAAGAGATAGAAAAAGCCGCGAACATAATCATCAATGCGAAAATTACTATCGTCTGACGAGATTTTATTTTGCCCATCATAAAAATTTACCGTCCATTAAGAAAAATCAACGCCCATCGAAATTTCTACATCGCCCATCGTAAAAAAAAAACGCCCATCGTGAAAAAAAAACGCCCATCGTGAAAAAAAAATTGCCCATCGTGAGAAAAAATCGCCCATCGAAACATTCAAATCGCCCATCGTAATATTTCATCACCCATTGAGAAAAAAAATTGCCCATCGTAATATTTCACGTCTTTTTTCGTATAAATGTTCTGTTTTTGCAAATTTTTAAATTTATTTTTCGATAATCAGTTCATCATAAGCAAACTGCACATTTTCAGGCAAAAGGCGCGAATCGCGTTCGTGCAAAATGTCGTGATTCAGATGCGTCAGAAAGGCTCGCTTCGGCTTCAAATCTTCGATAATTGCCAATGCTTCTTCAAGGCAAAGATGCGTCGAATGCGGCTTTAAACGGACGCAATCGAGAACCAAAACTTCCAAATCGCGCAAACCGTCCATCGAATCCGGCGGAATCGTCTTTAAATCCGTCGCGTAAGCAAAATCGTTGAATCGGTAAGCAATAACGGGAAGTTTGCCGTGAATGACTTCGAGCGGCGTGATTTCGATTTCGTTGCCGATGCAAAACGGCGCATTATGCACGACCGTGTGCGGCACGAGTTGCGGCAAGCCGCCGCCGAAATGCGTCGGTTGAAAAATGTATTGAAAAATGCGTTTTAAGTCTTTCCAAGCGATTTCGTTGGCGTAAACGCCCATCGCGCCGTGTCGGAAATTCAGCGGACGAATATCATCAAGCCCGAAAACGTGGTCAACGTGGCAATGTGTAATCAAAACTGCGTCGAGAAAATTTATTTTGGCGCGTAAGGCTTGCTGGCGGAAATCAATCGAAGTATCAACGAGAATCTTTTTGCCCGAATGCTCAACCAAAATCGAAACGCGCAGACGTTTATCACGCGAATCATCTGAAAGACAAGTTTCGCATCTGCATCCGATTGAAGGAACGCCCGTTGAAGTTCCCGTGCCGAGAAATGTTAATTTCATAGTGAAAAGTGAAAAGTGAAAAGTGAAGAAAAAGTGTATAAACTTTTCACTTTTCGTTATTAACTATTTCTTCCCTAAAATATCGCTTGCCGAAAATTTCTGCGCGGCTTGGGCTTTTAGTTTTTCTTCGGTCATTCGCACGAGTTGAACATATTGCATCCGCAAATCGCCGAGTAAGCCTTCTAAAAGTCTTGATTCTTGCGGGTGCAGATTGCCTTTGGTTTTTTCGGAAATCATTGCCAAAACATCGAGCCAATATTTGCCCGTGTCCAAATCCAAACTGCGTTGTCCGGTCGCCGGATGCGGCATTGCGCCGAGCGCGGCGGCGGCGTTGGTTGCCAATGTCGAGAGAAAATTGATAAAGCTCGCCGGATCTTCTGCCCCCGGAATTTCTTCGTCTTCTTCCGTTTGCAGTGTGGTGTCAGGAGCGTTCTCAAACGCCTCGGTTGTTTCGGCAGTCGGCGTGTAAATCGGCGTTTCGGCTTTCGGCTTTTCCGCTTCGAGTTCTACGCCTTCGCGCAAACTTCCGTCAAGGTTGAATTTTCTTCTGTCCGTAACTTTAATTTCAGGTTGTTCTTCTTCTCTTTCGCTCATTTTTTCAATAAATCATCTAAATTTTTCTATTTCGATATTAGCATTTTGGCAAAAAAGAATTCAAAATCGAATAATTGACCTTTGATTTTTGAACTTTGATCTTTGATTTCAGTCTTTATGCAAAGATCAAAGTTCAAAGATCAAAAATCAAATAAATTTATGTCAAAAAATTTCGATGAACTCATAAATGTTATGGCACGACTTCGTGCGCCGGGCGGCTGTCCGTGGGACAGAGAACAAACTTACGCGAGTTTGGCGCAATATCTTTTGGAAGAATGTTATGAAACCTTCGACGCGATTCAGGAAGCCGACCAAACGGGCGAAACACATAATTTACAGGAAGAATTAGGCGATGTGCTTTTGCAAGTCGTTTTTCATTCAACAATCGCTAAAGAAAAAGGCGATTTTACGATTGATGATGTCATTACAGACGTTACGGAAAAGCTGATTTTACGGCATCCGCACGTTTTCGGAGAACGGAATCTGGAAACCGCGCAGGACGTTTTAAATAATTGGGACGAACTCAAAAAGGAACAACAAAAGGCTTCAGGAAAACCCAAAAAACTGAAAGATTCGATACTCGATGACGTGCCTTTTACATTTCCTGCACTTTTAGAAGGACAAAAATTGACAAAAAGGGCGGCAAAAGTTAAATTTGATTGGGAGCATATCGAAGAAATTTTCGATAAACTCGCCGAAGAAACTGCGGAATTGAAGTCTGCCATCAAAACTGATGACAATATCGAAGAAGAAATCGGTGATTTGCTTTTTGTAATTATAAATTTGGCGCGAAAATTGGACGTTGATGCCGAAACCGCGCTGAAAAAAACTAACCGGAAATTTCGCAAAAGATTCAAGTTTATCGAGCAAAATTTACAAAAAAACGGACAAAGTTTTGATACGACAACGCTTGCCGAAATGGACGCTCTTTGGAACGAATCGAAAAATTCGTGAAAATTTAATAAAAATTAACAAAAATTCACGAAAAAATCTTTGACTTTCAACCTAGATACAGGTTACAGTATGAATTAAATTTTTTGAGTGGGGGAAATAATGAAAATAAATATGAGTGCAAATCGGCTTCGCAGTATCTTAGCCCTTTGTTTAATGCTAACGGTTATGGTCGGGTCTTCATCAGTTGCTTTGGCAAAAGGTGGAAACTCATTGGCAGGCGAAATTGTCGTTACCGGCAACAACGCAAATAGCGATGTAACGCTTAACGGCGAACGCGCTTTGAACGGACGCACGTTTTTCTCGTCCGGTGTAATCACTACGAAAGATTCTGCGGCAACGATTAAATTGGAAAAATTAGGCTATATCAATTTAAGTCCAAACTCGACTTTGTCGTTGAATTTCAGCGAAAACAACATTTCGGGTGAATTGACTGCCGGAAACGTCCAAGTTTTCAATAACGACGGCGTAGCAGTAAATATCACGAAAATCGAAAATGGAAAATCAATGCCTATTCCGTCGGCTCGTCAAAATGACGATGACGATGACGATAATGCTTGGGTTCCTATTGCAATTTTCGCAGGTGTTGTCGGCACAGCAGTTATTCTCGTTCTTGCGAACAGAGGCGATGACGATGTTGCTAGCCCGACAAGATAGTAATTCTTTAGTTTTTCACTAAAAAAATAAGCGCGAGTGAATCACTCGCGCTTATTTTTTTGGAGAACGATCGGCAAATTATTTCTTCTCGGTTTTCGCAAAATAACCTTTGCGGTGTGTTAGAAAAACCTTTTGTTTAACAAGTTCAGGGTTGACAACTTGGATTTCAACCGTGCGGAACGAGCCGTCGCGTTTTTGGTTGGACGGTTCGTAGGCAATCAAAAATTGCGAACGCATTTCGATTTGAATTTGTGTAAAAGCATTGCGGAGTTCGGCTTCGTCCTTCGGGAAAAAAGCGCGTCCGCCGGTGCGTTCGGAAATTTTATTGAGGACACCTTTATCAACGCCGCCGTAAAAATTATCACCGATGCCGATTGAATAAATCACAGCTTCGGATTTCAAAGATGCTTGCACGGCTTCGTCAAGTTTTTTCTGTCCGTAAGTATTCACGCCGTCAGTCAGAAGAATAATAGCGCGGCGCGTTTTTTCGGGTGCAGGACCTAAAACTTCATCTGCCGTAATCCAAATCGCGTCCCAAATTGCAGTCGAGCCTTGCATTGTTTGATTTCTTCCCGAAATCGGCGGAGTTCCGACAACTACACCGCCGCCGATATAACCCGAAGGCGGCACAAACTCAACACGCTCGATGGCGCGGCGAAGTTTTGTAATATTGTTCGTCATTCCTTGTTCGAGCGTTGCATCGCCCGTAAAAGAAACTACTGCAACTTCATCTTTTTCTTGCCTGATGACTGAATCAATAAAGGAAATCGCCGCCGATTTTTCTTCGGGCAAAGTTCTTTCTTGCGATGCACTCGTGTCAATCAAAATCGCTAACGAAAGCGGTAAATCAACTTGCCGTCCGAAATATGTAATTTCCTGCGCTTCTCCGTTTTCCAAAATCCGCACGTCTTCCTTTTTCAAATCGGTCATCAGCCGTCGGTTTTTGTCTTGTGCGGTAAAAAGAATATTAACGACTTCCGTATCAACCTTTATCACTTCATCATCTTCTTCCGGAGTCGCGGTAGGGCTTGGTGTCGCAGTTGTTTGCTGTTGCGCTTTTGAAGCGTCAAAATTAAATACCGCAACGCTCAAAAAAAGCGCAGCGAAGAGAAGAATCAGAATCTTAAATCGCAAATTCATATTTTATAACTTCCTGTTTTGAGTTGCTTCTTTAGATGGTGGCAACTAAGAGCGAAGTAAAAGCATTTTTGTCTGACGCTGATTAACTCGAATTTATCAGAGCAAAACCTGCAATACTTCGCCGGCGGTTCGCCAACTTAAAGTTGGAGTTCAAAACTTTATCTCAAAGAATCTTTTATGGCGCGATAGCTTTTCTTCGTGCGAATATCGTATTTTTTCGCTTTTTCCTTATCAGCAAGACGCACTTCGATTTTGCGTTCTCTGCCGTCAAGATTTTGATTAGCGGGACGATAAGTAATCATATATTGCGAACGAAGTTCTTGACTGATTTTGGTGAACGCCCGTTCAAGCGCAATCATATCGCCCGTAAAAAACGCTTCGCCGCCGGTTGCTTCACAAAGTTCGGTCAAATATTTATCGCCCTTGTCCTTAACCGTTCCGGCATCAACGCCCGGAACACTGCCAAGAAAACCTTCCTTTGTAGAGATGCCGAAAATCGTGGTTTCGGTTCGCTGTGCAATATCAATTGCGTCCTGCAAATCGGCGCGGCTGAAAGTATCGTCGCCGTCGGTAATAATTACAATTACTCGTCTGCCCGGCGCATTACGGAGTTTTTCATCAGAAAATGTCCAAACTGCATCATAAAGCGCGGTTTGCGAACCCGTTTTTTTGACTTTATTTACTGCATTGTCGAGCAAATCCATTTTGTCCGTAAAATCCTGTCGCAGATTTACTTCATGGTCAAAAGTCATAAACGCCGCTTTGTCCTTGCGAAGTTGAAGAACGGTATAGATAAAATTTCTCGCCGCTTCTTTGGAAAACTGCATTTTTCCCTTTGTTGATTCAGATGTGTCCATTAAAACGCCGACATAAACAGGCGGATTTTTCGTTTCGCTGGTAAAAAATGTAACTTCTTGCTGAACGCCATCTTCAAAAACGAGAAAATCACCTTTCTGCAAACCGGAAATTAAATCTTTTTTCTGAGTAACCGTTACCGGCAGCCGAACTTCGAAAACCTTACCTGAAAGATCAACTTCGCCCTGCCCTGTCGGAGTCGGAGTTGGCTTTTGCGCCGAAACAACTAAACAAAACGAGAAAACAAAAATTGTCGAAATAAAAAGTTGAAATAAATTCTTCATAACTTTTGAATTTTTGAATAAGAAACAAAATTCTGATGCCTTCGGACAGACGTTTGTTGCCCGAAGATAACTTTTCAGTATATCAAACACAGTGAAAATCGTTAATTATAAATTGTAAATCGTAAATAGTTTCTTGCTTTTTATGATTTAGGATTTACAATTAACGGTTTACGAAAGATATGAATTCGAACATTTTCAGAGAATACGATATTCGTGGCATTGTCGGTGAACATTTGACAGATGAAACCGTCGCCATTTTAGGCAAAGCAATCGGAACATTTTTTCATCGAAACGGCGCAAAACGCATCGCCATCGGTTATGATGCGCGGGTTAGTTCGCCACGTTTTTGCGAACTTTTGACAAAAGGTTTTAATGAAACGGGCTGTGATGCGGTTTTAATCGGCAGAGTCCCGACTCCGGTTTTGTATCACACGGTTTTTACAAAAGACGTTGATGGCGGTGTAATGATCACCGGTTCGCACAATCCGCCCGACCACAACGGTTTTAAGATTTGTCTCGGAAAATCAACTCTTTTCGGCTCGCAAATTCAAGAGATTAAAGAAGTTGCTTTTTCGGGCGAATTTTCAAGCGGTGTGGGAACGGTTGAAAATCTGGAAGTTTTGGCAGATTACGAAGCCGATATTTTGTCGAAAATCTCGCTCGGAATGCGGAAATTAAAAGCCGTGGTTGATGGCGGAAACGGAATGGGTGGAGTTACGGGTGTGCCAATTTACGAAAACTTGGGGGTTGAATTGGTAAAACTTTTTACCGAACCGGATTCAAACTTTCCCAATCATCATCCTGATCCGACGGTTACGGAAAATTTGCAGGATTGCATCAAAGCCGTCAAAGAATCCGGCGCAGATTTAGGCATTGCATTTGACGGCGACGGCGACCGAATCGGCGTTATTGATGAAAACGGGCGCATCATTTGGGGCGATGAATTGATGGTTTTGCTTTCGCGTGAAATCTTGAAAGAAAAACCGAATTCGACGATTATTGCCGAAGTAAAATGTTCGCAAAATCTTTTCAATGACATTGCCGCAAACGGCGGAAACCCAATTATGTGGAAAGCCGGACATTCGCTCATAAAAGCGAAAATGAAGGAAACAAACGCCGCGCTTGCCGGAGAAATGAGCGGTCATATCTTCTTTGCCGACAGATTTTACGGTTTTGACGATGCAACCTACGCCGGCGCGAGAGTTTTGGAAATCTTGTCAAAAACCGATAAAAAATTATCCGAACTTCTTGCCGATTTGCCCGAAACATTTTCCACCCCCGAACTCCGCGTAGATTGCGCCGACGAACAAAAATTTGAAGTCGTCGCAAAAATCGCCGAAGAATTTGCGAAAACCAACGAAGTAATTACCATAGACGGTGCAAGAATTCTTTTTGAAAATGGCTGGGGCTTGGTTCGCGCTTCAAATACCCAAGCGATTTTGGTTTTAAGATTTGAAGCCGATTCGGAGGAAAATTTGAGGAAAATTCAGGAAACCGTCGAGGCTGAAGTTTTAAAGACGATGGGACAATGAAACGGCAAGACAGAAGTTTTTCTGTCTTGCCGTTTCATCATATCATTTGCTCCATTCATCAGAAATTTTTACGTCAACTTTCACAGGAACTTTTTTGACATATTCTTCGCCCGCATCACACATTGCTTTGCTTAGAATTTTGGCGGCATTTTCCGCGTCCGCCGCATCGCATTCAAGAATGATTTCATCGTGAACGATATTCACGAGTTTTGCCGATGTGCCTTTAATTCGTTCGTGAAGAAAATGTAAAGCGCGTTTTAAAATATCTGCGGACGTGCCTTGGATGGGAAAATTCTTTGCGTTTCGTTGTGCGCCGGAAACTTCGCGGCGGTCGTTTTCGTCAAAGCGGAAACGATACATTCTGCCTGAAGCCGTGCGCGAAATTCTTTCCGTAACAACTTTTCGCGCCACGTCGCGCAACCACGCATCCAGCCCACGATAAGTCGAAAAATAGCGGCGCATAATGTTTTCGGCTTCTGTCTGCGTCAAACCGGTCATCAACGCAAATCTTTGCGAACCAATTCCATAAACGACACCGAAATTTAGACGTTTCGCAAAACTTCTTTGGTCGCTCGTTACTTCTTCCGCTTTCACATTGAAAACCTGTGCGGCGGTAATCGTGTGAAAATCTGCGCCCGATTTGAAAGCGTTAATAAAATTTTCATCGTTTGAAAAATCCGCTAAAATCCGCAATTCGATTTGTGAATAATCGGCAGTTACGAGCTTTTTTCCGTCCGGCGCACGAAAGCAACTTCGATACGCTTCTTCGTGCGGAATTTGCTGAATATTTGGTTTGCTGCTCGAAAATCTGCCCGTCGGCGCACCGATTTGGCGGAAGTCAGAATGAATCCTGCCGGTTTCTGGCTTGATAAATTCAAGAATGTTTTCGCCGAAACTAGAAACGGATTTGGCAACGCCGCGATATTTTAAGAGTTTAGCAACAACGGGAAACTCCAGTGCAAGCGGTTCTAGCTGCCAACCGCGTGTCGTTTCCGGCACAGGAACGCCTAAGTTTTTGAGTGCATCCGTAACTTGCACTTGTGAATCGAGATTGATTTCCGCCACACCGAAAAGCGATGCTTGCGCGACACCTGCGGAAAGCATTTCTTGAAGTTCATACGCGACTTTCGTTTGTTCTTTTTTGACTTTTTCGAGTTGTTCGCGCCAACGTGCTTCGTCCAAATAAAATCCGTTCAACTCCATTGCGGCAATCGCTGTTACGCAGTCAAATTCCAATTTTGCGGCTTTTATCAAATTATCCTGTTTTAATCTTTCAACGATTCTTTCACGCAAATCAACCATAATCGCAGCATCTTTCGCCGCATATTCAACCTGCGATTGCGAAAGTTCGTCTGAATTCCAATCAGAAACTTGCTCTGATTTATCGAGTTCAACGCCGAGGAAATGCGATACGACTTCCGCGAGATTGTGCCGACGGTCTTGGTCGCCGGCAGCAATCAATTGACTGGCAAGAAGCGTGTCGAACATTCCGCCGACATCAATTCCGAGATGATGTCGCACCCATTTTGCGTCAAACTTCGCATTGTGCGCGATTTTTATCGGTTTCAGCGCACTTAAAATTTCCCGAAGCGGCGCAAGTTCGGGCGCGTTCTTTAAATCGGCGAACGGTTTAAGGTCAATCACGAACGTATTTTTTCCGTTGCTTAATTGCACGAGCCGCAAAACGCCTTCGTAAGGATCAAGTGCGGTGGTTTCCGTGTCAAAACCTAAATATTCCTCCGTTTTCAAAGCATCGCAAGCCTTTTTGATGCTTTCGGCATCGGAAATAAGTTCAAAATAAAGTTCCATAATTTAATTGTAAATCGTTGTAGAAAGTTTGAGAAGTTTGGGAAGGCTTATTATAAAGTGATTGGTTTCAGCTATTCGCTATTCGCTTTCAGTTATTCCAAATTTATAAAGATTTATCTTCCGAAATAACTGATAACTGATAACTGATAGCTGATAATTTCAAACTATTTAATGAACTTCTTACTCAATTTTGTTTTTTCTGGAAAAAAGTGATTATTTTGCGTTTTTAGGTTGGAAAATTAAAGAGTTTTAGGTGTATGCTAGTATGTTAATGTTTGAGGCGAAAGTCTTTTCTTTAGCAAAATCTCTAGCGGTTTTTTAGAGAATCAAACTCTCCATTTCAAACACCAATTTAAGATACGAATTTAATACGGAAAATTTAATATAAAATGGCATTAAAGTCTTTGTTTAGTTTATTTTCGAGCGATTTGGCGATTGACCTCGGCACGGCAAACACGCTCGTTTATGCGAAAGGTCGCGGCATTGTCGTCAGCGAGCCTTCGATTGTGGCGATTAATAAAGTTACAAATCAAGTTGAAGCCGTCGGGCGCGACGCGAAAGAGATGCTCGGCAGAACGCCGGGAAATATTGTGGCAATTCGTCCGATGAAGGACGGCGTAATTGCGAATTTTGAAGTTACGGAAAAAATGCTTCAGCATTTTATCCGCAAAGCACACAACGGTAAATCGTGGGTTCGTCCGCGTGTGGTTATCGGAATTCCTTCGGAAATCACACAGGTCGAACGCCGCGCCGTCGAAGATTCGGCGTATCGTGCGAAAGCGTCGGAAGTTTATCTCGTCGAAGAAGCGATGGCGGCGGCAATCGGTGCGGGTTTGCCAATTACCGAACCGCACGGAAATATGGTCGTGGACATCGGCGGCGGAACGACGGACATTGCCGTTATTTCGCTTTCGGGAATCGTTTATTCACGCGCCGTGCGTGTTGCCGGAAACGAAATGGACGAAGCGATCACGCAATTTATCAAACGCAAATACAATCTTTTAATCGGTGAAAGAACTTCGGAAGCAATTAAAATCGCGCTCGGTTCTGGCTTTCCGCTCGATGAACCGCTTTCGATGGACGTGCGCGGACGAAACCTTATCGAAGGAATTCCCAAAACGATTACCATCACGGACGAAGAAATCCGCGAAGCACTCTCCGATGCGGTTTCGACGATTATCAACGCCGTGCGCGTTGCGCTCGAACGCACACCGCCGGAACTTTCCGCCGATATTGTCGAGCGCGGAATTGTTCTCACGGGCGGCGGCGCACTGCTCAAAAATCTCGATAAACGCCTGATGATTGAAACAGGCTTGCCGGTAGTTTTAGCGGACGATCCGCTTTCTTCAGTTGTGCTTGGAACGGGCAAAATGCTCTCCGATTTTGAACTTCTCAAGCGCGTCAAATGGGACAATTCATTGATGACAGGAAGTTAAATCAATTACGAATTTCAAATTACGAATTACGAGATTGAAAAAATTGATAATTCATAATTTGAAATTTGTAATTCGTAATTGAGCAAGATGGCAGAAAGAAGTCAGAAAGAAGTTTGGCGGCTTGCACCTTGGTTGGCGATTGTTTTGCTGTTTGGAAATTTTATCTTGATGGCATTTGATGCGCGTGATAAAAATACCAATCAAAGTTATATCCGCGTTTGGTCGCAGGCAGTTGCCGATTTTGTGCAGTCGCCGGTTACGACTGTTTCGAGTTCGGTCAGCAATTACTTTCAATCTTTTGCCAATCTGCGTTCCGCGCAGAGCGAAAACGACATTCTCAAACAGCGCATTCAAGAACTCGAAGTCGAACTTCAACAAAAAGGCGAACTTTCATCGGAAAACGAACGTCTAAAAACACTACTCGACCTTAAAGAAAAAAGCCAATATAAAATCTTGACGGCGAGAATTATCGGGCGTGATGCGTCAAAATGGTTTTCTTCTTCGATTATCAATCGCGGAAGTCTTGACGGCGTAAAATTGAATATGGCGGTTGTAACAAATGGCGGACTTGTCGGCAGAGTTACGGCTGTCAGCCCTTTAACGGCGCAAATTGATTTGATAACAAAGGAAAAATCCGGATTGGGCGGTGTTATCGGCGAACTTGGAAATTCAAACGCGCTCGGAGTGGTAATGGGAACGGGCAAAAAAGAAATTCTCGAAATGAGCTATGTGCCGGGAAGTGTGGAAGTTCAGGTAGGAGAAATTGTTTATACAACAGGGCAAGACGGAATTTTTCCGGCAGGTTTGAAATTAGGCGAAATAGTTGAAGTAAAATCCGGTTCGGCAACCGTTCCCCATCAAATTTTTATTCGTCCGAGTGCAAATCTTTCGGCAATGCAAGAAGTCGGCGTTCTTTTATATGAACCGCCGCAACGCCCTGAATACGAAAAAAGTGTGCCGAATGCAGTAAAAAAATAGTAGTCAGCAGTAAGAGAAGATTTTTCTGAATACTGACCACTAACAATAATGGAACAAGCAAAAATCATTATCGCTTTAATTATTGCCATCGCGCTTCAATGGAGCTTGCGCGGTGTAGCGGATGTGTTTGCGTATGTTGATTTTCCATTGATTATTATTGTCTATGCCGCATTGCAAAGAAATACGATTCGGGCAATTTTGTTAGCAACGGTGGCAGGATTACTGATTGATGCCTTGAGCGGCGGGCTTTTAGGAGCAAATGCTTTCTCTAAAACATTGATAGCATACATAGTTTCGGAGATTGTGCGGCGTGTCTATTTGGACAACCTTCTCTTGCAAATTCCCGTCATAGCAAGTGCTTGTGTTTTGGATAATTTGATTTATTACGGCTTGCATCGAATGTTCGGACAAACACCGACTGCGCCATTTATTGTTACGATTGCTTATTCAGTTATTGGCACGACGATTGCCGGAACGATTATTTATTTGACATTGGGCAATTTCAGCGTTGAAAATATTCGTCGCAAAAGAAGACCTGATTTCTTTGCTACGCGCCGCCAAACTCGTCGGCGCAATCCGATTCGCTTAGGAAAAAGGTAATTAGTAATTGGTAATAAGTCAAAAATCAATTACCAATTTACCAATTACCAATTACAAAAATGAAGTTATACGACCACATTCAAAATCTCAGCGCGAGAGTTGCAGTAATTCACGCTATTGCGTTTATTTTGCTGACGATTCTTGGTGTGCGGCTTTATTACCTGCAAATTGTTCGCGGCGATTATTTTGCGGAAAAAGCGGAAAATCAGCGCATACGGTTAATTCCCATTTCTGCACCGCGGGGGGCGATTTTCGACCGCAACGGAAAGATTTTGGTTGATTCACGCTCGACTTATAACATCACCCTCAACAAAGAACCGATAAAAAAAATTGATGTAACCGACCGCATTGGCGATTACGCACAAGGGCTTGCGCTTGAACCTCAATTCGTTGTTGAAAGAATAAATCTTCTAAAAAAACAAGTCAGCGATTTTGAAGCATTGGTTTTAAAGGAAAACGCGACGATTCAAGACATCACTTGGGTTGAATCACATTCAATGGAATTTCCCGAATTGCGAGTTGAGCTTCAACCGCAGAGAGTTTATCCGCTCAAAGAAACTTTGGCGCACGTTCTCGGCTATGTCGGCGAAATCAGTCCGAAAGAATTGGAAAAACCCGAAGTCAGAGAAAAAGGTTTTCGTCCCGGTCATATTGTCGGCAAAGGCGGGCTTGAGCAATATTATGACGAATTCTTGCGCGGGCGCGACGGTTATCGGAAAGTTATTGTTGACAGTCGTGGGCGCGTCCAATCAGAACTCGAAATCGTGCCGCCGCAAGCCGGACAAGATTTGATTACAACGATTGACCTTGATTTACAACTCGCCGCCGAAGAGCAATTAAACAAAATGCCGACCAAGCGCGGAACAATTATGGCGATGGACCCGAACACGGGCGAAATGCTTGCGATGGCTTCGATGCCGTCGTTTGACCCGAATATTTTTGTCCAATCCAGCAATTCGCCTGAAGGCAGAAAACAAATTGCAGCTTATTGGCAAGACGAAAAACGTCCGCTTTACAATAGGGCAATTCAAGGACGTTATCCGGCAGGTTCGACGTGGAAAATTCCCGAATCCGTCGCCGGACTTCAGCAAGGTGTGATTACGGTTACGAATTCAAACGTTGCTTGTGGTGGCGGAATTACCATTGGCAGTAAATTTACGCGCTGTATGGGTAGTCACGGTTCTCCACCTTTGCCTTACGCGATTACGAAATCGTGCGATGGTTATTATTATCGTCTGGCTTTGAAAATGGGCATTGACGGCTTGATTAAAATGATTGAGGATTTTGATTATGACAAACGCTCAGGTATTGATTTGCCGAACGAAAAAATCAGTCAAACGCCGAAAAGTTGGCGTGCCGCAATCGAAAAACGTGAGGGAAAATGGAGCGACATTCGCACGGTTTATGCCGGAATCGGGCAAGATACTGTAGTTGTAACACCAATTTCGATGCTTCGGGCAATTGCTTCAATAGGTGTTCAAGGCAAAATGTATGTGCCGCATTTTTTGAAGGAATTCAAGCCAATCAGCGCAATCGGCAACGAAGGCGATTTGGTTTATCAGCCGATGCGCGAAGGTTTCGGTTTTCAACGCCCTGAACCGAAAATTATCGAAATGACGAAGGAACAAGAAGAACTCGTCGTTAAAGGAATGTGGGGTGTAGTCAACGGTGGAGGAACGGCGGCGAAAATCCGTATTCCGAATTTTGACATTGCCGGAAAAACCGGCACAGCACAAGTTGCCGAACTCGGCAAAGACGTTGGCGCAAACAAAGACCACGCTTGGTTTATCAGCTTTGCGCCTGCTTACAAACCCGAAATCGCTGTGCTTTCGTTAATCGAAAACGTCGGTTTCGGCGGAAGTTTCGCTGCACCTGCTTCTCGCGGCGTTTATGAAGCATATTTGGCGAAGCGAAATCCGAATCTTGGGCAGGAGAAACAAGTGGCGGTGAAATGATTCCATTTATCATTGAACATTTATCCCCAGTTTGAGATAAATGTTCAATAATAAATGACAAATGACAAATGGTAGCAGTAATCGAAAGACGCAATTTTAGAGATTTTGACTTTTTGCTGGCGATTTTGGCAACGGCGATAGTTTGTTTCGGCGTGTGGCAAATTTACAATGCCCAGCCGGAAATGAACACTTGGAGTAAGCAGATTTTTCCCGGTCTTTTTATCGCGCTCGTGGCAATGATGGTCGTTGCTTTTACAGATTACCGCCGCGTCATTGATGCCGCGCCGATTTTTTACGTTGGCGGTCTTGTTCTTTTGCTTTTAGTGTTAACTCCTTTGGGTGTAAAAGTTAATGGACAGCAAGCGTGGGTAAAATTGCCTTTGATTGGACAATTTCAGCCGTCGGAATTCGTCAAAGTTCCCACTATTTTGATGCTTGCTAAATATTTCGGCGCACGAAAAGCAGGAAATTTAAGATTGAAAGAATTTCTTATCGGCTTGGCAATTTTAGGCGGACCGGTAGGCTTGATTATGCTCGAACCGGACGCGGGACAGGCGATTACATATTTCCCGATTCTCGCTGTCGTGCTGTTTTTGTCATCAATTAAAATCCGTTACGTTATTATTACTATCGTCGCCGGTTTGATTTTCGTGCCGTTAGCATTTTATGTCGGCGTTCAAACAGGAAAAATTAAACAATATCAAATCGAGCGCGTTAATGTGATTTTAGATCCCGAAAATGCCGATCCGCGAGGTTACGGTTATCATACAGTTCAATCAATGATTACGGTCGGACGCGGCGGTTTGCACGGCATCAAAGGCGACACGGAAACTTCGCAAGCTGCTCTGAAATTTTTGCCCGAACCGCAGACCGATTTTATCTTTGCAGTAACAGCGGAAAACACCGGATTTATTGGCTGTATTTCGTTGCTTTTAGCTTACGCTCTGCTTCTGTCGCGGCTCGTAATGGGCGCGAGGCAATCGCCTGACCGCGCCGGAATGCTCGTAATTATGGCGATTGTCGGCGGAATGTCGTTTCAAATTTTTATGAACATCGGAATGGTTTTGGGCTTTCTGCCCGTCATCGGCGTTCCTTTGCCATTGATGAGCGCAGGACTTTCGGCTATTTTGGCGACTTTTATTGCAATCGGATTTGTAATTAGCGTAAAATTGCGTAGATTTGTAAATTAGGAATTAGGATTTAGAATTTAGGATTTAGAATTAGTTTTGAAACTTTAATTCTAAATCCTAAACAGAGGTTTTATGGCGAAAGAATTTGAAAATATCGTATCGAAAGAAGTTAAATCCGTCAGCGCGAAAAAGAAAAGTCTTTGGCGTTTTTTGTGGTTACCGACAGCTTTGCTTTTGGCAGTTGCCGCCGGAGGTCTGACGGGTATTTTAGGTTCATATTATTTGAATAATTCGCGCTTTGCGACAGAAGTTTCTGCATTGGCAACTTATCGTCCGCCGCAGGTAACGACAATTTACGCCGACGACGGCGAAACGGTTTTAGCCGAATTTGCTATCGAAAAACGCATTCCGATTAAGGAATCCGACATTCCGAAAGTCGTCGAAGATGCGCTTTTGGCGATCGAAGATTCGCGTTTTTACGAGCATAACGGTTTGGATTATTACCGCATCGGCGGCGCAGCTTTTTACAACGTAACCGAAGGTAAAACGCAAGGTGCTTCGACCATTACTCAGCAATTAGCCAAAAATCTTTTTCTCACCAAAGACCAAACTTATTCGCGCAAATTGAGCGAATGGGCAATGGCTCTCGAAATCGAACGGCTTTACACGAAACGGCAAATTCTCGAAATGTATATGAACTACGTCTTTTTGGGCGCAGGTTCTTACGGTTTCGAGGCAGGTTCGCGCACATATTTCGGTAAATCTTTGAAGGATTTGAGTTTGGAAGAAGCCGCACTTCTCGCGGCAATTCCGAAATCCCCCGAATATTCGCCGACGCGAAATATGGAAAAGGCTTTAGACCGCCGCAACACTGTGCTTGACCAAATGGTCAGATTTTTTCCTGACAGATATTCGCAATCAGAAGTTGATGCCGCCAAAGCTAAGCCAATTAAATTAAACGACACAGCTTATTATCAATCGCAACCAAAATCTTCGCCTTGGGATTATCCGGTTGAAGAAGTCCGCAAATATCTCGAAGACAAATACACTACGCGAGTCGCGCAAGGCGGTTTGCAAGTTTATACGACAATCAATATCGAAGCCCAAAAACTCGCCACGAAAGCCGTCCGCGAAGGTTTGCGCCGCTACGACAACGGAAAAGCGTGGCGTTCGGAATATCAAACTGTTTTGCTTGATAACAACGGCGACCCCGTTACGGCGGAAAAAGACGTTCAGCGAATTTTGAACAACTACAAACACGCCGATTGGTATGGTGATACTTACGAAAAAGGCGAATATATCAAAGGTTTGGTGATGAAGATTGATGCAAGCGGAGCGCAAGTTCGTTTCGGCAGATACAAGGCTCTTATCACCGGCAAAGATATGGGCAGAAGCGGAAAATCTCCGGCAAATGAATTTAAAGTCGGTGATTTAGCCGAGTTTTTAATTACTAATGTTGACGACGAAAAGAAAACTATTTCGGGAACGCTTTCGCAAGTTCCTGAAGTGCAAGCCTCGATTGTTTCGATAAACGCCAAAACAGGCGAAATCGTGGCTATGGTCGGCGGTTACGATTTTCACACGAGCAAATTTAATAACGCCACGCAGGGACTTCGCCAAACCGGTTCGTGCTACAAACCTTTTATTTATACGGCGGCGGTTGAAGCCGGAATGACACCGAATTCCGTCGTCAGCGGTGCGCCGATTAAACGCGGCGGCTGGTCGCCGAGTAATTACGGTGGTTCGAAATCGCACGCCAATGTGCCGATGAAAGTTGCGTTGGCAAAATCCTATAATATTGCGGCAGTTCATTTACTCGACCAAGTAGGAATTCAAGCCGGAGCGCAAATGGTCAGACGTTTCGGAATTACCAACCCGATGGCTCCGAGTTTGCCGTCTGCGCTTGGCGCGTCCGAGGCTTCTCTGCTCGAAATGGTTTCGGCGTATTCGGTTTTCCCAAATAAGGGAATGCGAGTTCAACCGCATTTGATTCGCAAAGTAATGAACCGCGATGGCAGTTTGCTCGAAGAATGGCAAAAAACGACTTATAAAGTTACAAGTGATTACGTTGCGCTGACAATGGTTGAAATGATGCGCGGTGTGGTGCAAGGCGGCGGAACGGCAACCAGCGCAAGTGCGGGTGGACATCCACTTGCCGGAAAAACCGGAACGGTCAACGATGAAACGGACGTTTGGTTTATTGGCTACACGCCGACTTACGTTACCGGAATTTGGATGGGAAACCCGCTTCGCAAAGAATCGCTCGGCAGAGGTATGACCGGCGGACACGGCGCAGTTCCCTTTTTCAATGCGTTTATGGTGCCGTTTATGAAGGACAAAAAGCGCGAAACATTTGAAGATCCGCCACCGATTCCTTCGGACATCAAATCTCTAATCGAACGCAACAAACGCGAAGAACAGGAAAAACTCGATAAAGCCGACGAGAACGGCAAAGGCACGGGAATTACTTTCACGCCAACCACGCGCCGCAATAACAAAGGCTTGACGACAACGACAACTGATTCGACCGTTACCGAAACAGGCGAAAACAACGGCGAAACAACCGTTAAGCCGCAGGGTAATCCAACGCCCGTGCCGCGCAATAACGATACGCCGACTAAATCCGTTCCGCAAAATACGCCCATCAAAAAACCCGATGTGCAGGAAAAACCATCCGGCACAACGCGCAAAGGCAAAAAAGGCGGCGGTGATAATTAAAGCGGAAAAGTAAAAAAGTGGGTTGAATTTATCCAACCCACTTTTTTACTTTCTGACGTGCGAATTCTGATGCTTAATCTACCCGGACGTTGCCCATCCGGCGACTTTCTTTTTGCCACTTGCGCGGCTGAAAACTGAAAATTTAAACAAGCTATAAAGTCCAAAGCCCAAATCAATTATTATCAATCAAAACCTGCCATTATCGTCCCGAAGAATGGCTATTTCGCCCCGCAAAATAACTTTGCAGAGCCGCAAAGTCATTTTGCCAGCCGGTAGATTTATTAAGCGGATAAACAAAACTACTTTTAACTAAACCCTCTAAAATAATTGATCATTGATAATTGAAATTTGATAATTGTTGCGTAAAGATACAGCAAATTATCAACTCACCTTACACGGGGCGCAAGGTGAATCATATATTTAATGATTGCGAGACAAGAAAACGCGCCGTCTGACATCAAAAACGCTTTGACTAAGCTCTCAGTCGCGCTGATTGATACCAAAAATGCTCTGACTGCGTCCTCTGTCGTGCTGACTGCGTCCTCCGTCGTGCTGACTGATAGATCAGTCGTAATGTCTATGACCGCAGACGCACTGACAAGACTTGCGGACGTAAGGAACGCGACCGCAAACGCTCTGAAGAAACTGTTTTAACACTCTAAAAAGCCTGATAATCGGGAGCGATTTATCAATTATTAACCTGAGTTCGGGATAAAGACTGGAGCGCAAGCGTCCCCGCTTGCAATGAGCGCAGAGCGCGAAAAATACTCTGCTGACTCAGAAGTTTTAGGTGAACAAACGCCGTTACACCGCTGAAAAGCGCGGTGTTTGCAAGCGGGACGCTTGCGCTCCAGTCGGTTTTCTTATCCCGAACTCAGGTAATTATTAATTATTCCGTTTGGGTTTAACCTCATTTTTTGTATCCAACTTCTTAACTGATTTGCAAGATTTAACCATCTATGAATAAATTTGATCTTTTTTCTTAAACGATGATAGATTTTTGATTTTATTTTCGCATTAGTAAATGTAGGCGCAAATTTAGCGCAGATTTTTAAGGAGCGATTATAAATTAAATGTTTTATCCGGTCAGAGAAGTTCAGATTTTAGGCGGCGTGAAATACGGCAAAGGCAATGTTTTCGGTTGGGTGCGAAAAAAAGGCACGAAAGCACACCAAGGTTGGGATTTTGCGGCGCGTGATAATACACCACTTTATGCTGTGGCAGATGGCAAGATCGAAAATGTTGATATAGTTGACGATTCAAACTACGGCAAGCAGATTTTGATGAGCTTTACGGGCAGTTACGGCGAAACATTTTACGCTTTTTACGCGCATATTAACACAAGCTTGGTTGGCAAATACGACGACGTTAAAGCCGGCGACCTTATCGGATATTCGGGAAGCACGGGCAATGCCAAGGGAAGCAACAAATGGGAGCAACATCTGCATTTTGAGTTTCGCTCGGAAAGATTTTGCGGCAAAGGTTTGGAAGGACGCATTGACCCGCAATTCTTTTTCGGTGCGCCGCCTTTTGCGTGGATGTCGGGCGGCGAATTTATTCCGTATTACGAATTAGCCGGAGGCTACGCAACCGCCGCCGCTTCGGGTTATTAAAAAAGAATCTACGCTTTCATCGCAGACGCGAAGAAATTGTAAAAAAAAACTGCTATTTTCATACAATTTCGTTCTCCAAACCTCAAAACTTCGCGTCTGTGGTGAATTATTTATTTCATCAACGCGATAAAAGCATCCGCTAATCTGTCGCGCCAAGCCGTCCAATTATGTCCGGCTTCCGCTTCTTTATAAACCACCGAAAAACCTTTTTTCTTCAAGATTTCAACCACACGCCGCGAATCTTCAACGCCTTCGAGCGTGCCGTCGTCAATGTAAAATTTGTAGGAAATTTTTGAAGCGTCCAATTTCTCCAATTCTTTGACGACTCTTTCGTTATCAACCCAAAACGAAGTAGATTGTCCGCCGATTCGTGCGAATTTGTCGGCGTGTCTCAAACCGATATGAAAACTCGTAATGCCGCCCAAAGACGCGCCCAAAAGCATACGGTTTTCGCGTCCAGTTTTGATGGTCGAAAAATATTTTTTCTCCACCGCCGGAACAATTTCGAGCGCGACGTAATCGGCAAAATCGTCGTTTGCCCAATATTCTTTCATCCGGTCAGACGGGTCAATAAAGACAATCATAAACGGCTCAATTTTTTTCGCCGCCGTCAGATTTTCCAAGACATTTATCGCTTTGGCGCGAGAAATATAATCGCTTCCGTCCTGTAAATAAAGCACCGGAAGCTCAGGCGCAACGCCGCGTTTGAAATATTCCGAAGGCAGATAAATTTTCACCTTTCGCTTGCCGAATTTCTTGCTTTCGACTTCGAGTTCGTTCAGCGTCGGCTGTAAAATCGTCGGCGTTTGAACTTCCTTATCCCAAACCGTCGGCTGATAATCCGGCATCGTAAAAAACGAATTTTCACCGCCGACACCGTTATCAATTTTATTCGGATTTTGCGGGTCAGTTGTCCATTTGCCATCAATGATGAGTTTGTATTCGACGCGGGCAGAATTTGAAAATTTTAGACCGATAAATTTTATGCCTGATGAATTTGGCGAGCCTGTTTTTAACTTTAAACCGCACGGCTTCCAACCTGTAAAATCTCCAACAATTTCTACATCATTTGCAGAGCCGAAATAAGCAAAACGCATTGCGAAAGCCACGGAATCTTTTTTGTTCCAAATTTCAGGATAATCAGAACTATAACGAGGAATAGCCCTCAATACAGCTTCATCATTGTAAATATAAGATTTAGCTTTCTCACATTCTTCAACTTTTACTTCTGTATTCTGACTGCTAACTTCTGACTTTTTTCCCAAAACATACCGATTATAAACAACATCGGGCGTGTCGAGGTTTTTGCCTTTTTGCAGATTGACGGCGAGGCGAATGAACTGCGCCATTGACCACGCGAGCGGCGTTGCCGAGCCTGTGCCTTCGCCGAATTTCAAGTTTGGCGAAAACTGCGAATCGGCTTTCGGCACTTCTTTTTTATCCCAAACCTGTTCGGGAATCATCAAACCTTCGTTGGCAAAATTCGCCATTGTGTCAAGCCGGTGTCTTGCCAAGACCAATGCGTATTGCTCCAACGTCATACTTTTTTCTTTCGGTTCGCTGACCGGAATGCCGCCCGCATTTTCCGACAGAGCAAGCTCATATTGTCCGCGTTCACCCGAAAGTAACGCCCAAAGTCTGCCTTTGCCCGTGTATTTTCCGTCCCAGTTCCAGCGTCTGCCGTCGTCCATTTCACCATAGCCATCGTGATTGTAACGGTAAAATCCCGCGCCGTTCGGAGTTTCGACTTTGATGACTTGGTCTATGACTTTGACCGAATTTTTAATGATTTTATCGTGTGGCGATTTGATTCCTAATCTGACCAATTCCAAAAATCCCGCGTCAACAATCTCGCGTTCATCAAAAAATCCCGCGCCGTTGTTGAGTTCGATTTTATCGCCCGCGTCCGGCGTTCCGTTCTGCGTGATGCGGACGTAATAAGGTTCTTTTGAATATTTTCCGTTCGTCGTAACCGTCCATTTTTCGATGTTCGCCTGCCATTCGTCAGCGGTTTTGAGCCAGAGATTTGCGCTTTCCGAATCACCGTTTTTTTGCGCGATGTCCGCCGCGCAAACCAAACCTGCAATCTCCGCCGCAATCGTCGAAGGCGAAAATCCGGCTTCTTCTTCCCAACGCTCCTGCGGCGTTTTCGGTCCGTTTTTGACAATAAAATTTGCCGCCTTTTTGATGTGATTTTCGTAAGTCGCTTTATCGTTTTTGCCTAATTGATAAGCCAAAATCAACGGAAACGCAACTTCATCGAGTTGCAAAGAATTCCAAAACGGCTTGCCGTCAAGATAAGAATTTTGCGGAAAACTTCCGTCCGGTTTCTGCTGAATTTTGAAAAGAAAATCGAGCGCACGTTCCGCCGCCGCTTTATCACCAATCGCCATAAAAGCCGTCGCCACCTGATACAAATCACGCGACCAAATCAGATGATAACCGCCGATATTATTCTCATTCGCATTATCGCCGCCGCCCCAAGGCACACTCAAAGAAGCAATATTCGCGCCGCGCACCGTTTTATCTTCGTGCGCTTTGAGTTGCATCGCCGCCATATTAAACTGCGCCTGATATTTCGGTTCGACTTTTGGCAGATTTTTTACATACTCAGCCCAGCCTTTTTCGTATTCTTCCAAACATTTTGTAAAACCTTTTTTGTAAGACGCGCCCGCTTTTACGGTTGCTTTCCAGATGTCTTCGTCGAATGCGAGAATCGCCGTAAAATGTTGTGGTTTATAGATTTTTGCCATCTGCACGACGTTTCCTTTTGATGCTTCAGCGTAAGTTTCACGAATTTTTCCGAACTTCCGCAACTGCTCCAAACCATCGTTCACGCCGTAATATCCGTTCGTATATTCTTCGATGTCGGTCGAAAAATACAACGCTGAAACATATTTTCCATCTTCCGCCCCCATTCCGCCGCTGACGGTGGCTTCACCCGATTTTTTTGTCGTTTTTACGCCGTCTTTCGTAATTTCGGTTTTTTCGTATTCATAATCATCTTTGAGTTGCAAAAGCGGCGAATAAGCGCGGTCATTCATCCCCGAATTGCCGAGCGAAGGATCGTAATAAACGTAAAGATTCAGATTTTTATTCTTCGTTTCAAATTTGACATCAATCAAAACCGTTTCGCGTTCGACATCGGTCGTGTAAGTTTTCGTGATTTTCCATTCGCCCGATTTTGCCGTGTTGATTTGCTGAAAAGTCAACGAATCGGGACGCAAAACTTTGATTTGATGATTTGCGTCGTCGCGCTCGGTTTCGACTTTTTTCGTCTTTGGATTGACCACGACAAATTGCAAAAGATGAACATTTGCCACTGTAACATCAGGGTAATAAACTTCCGTTAACGCGCCGCCTTGAAGTGTGAACCAAACTTTGCTGTCCAAATTTGCGCTCGTTCCAACGCCTTGTTTTCCCGCGCTTGCCCATTGCGCGTCTTTGCCCGGCGCGTTCGGCGCGAGCGTTTGAGCAAAGCTCAAGCAAGTAAAAAGTAAAAAGTAAAAAGGCAAAATTAGAAACTTAAGACTTTTTCTATCAATATTTTCGCGCACGTTTTTCATAAATCAATCTCTCCTTATTTTTGCTTTTTACTCTTAATTTTCTTTCCTAATATTCAAAAGTTTGCGAATGATAAAAAACGCATTGATTACAAAAATTGCGGCAACAAAAATTATCAAAGTCGTATTGTCGCTTTCGCCTTGAATGCGGCTGAAAATGAGGTATGGAATCACCAAAACAAAGACGGCAAAGCTAAACAGAAAAATAATCTGCAATATTCTCATTCTATTTTTTCTTAAAGATTCTAAATTCAAACGCTTCCAAACTCAGCGTCGGCAAACCGACTGATTTTTTCTCCGCGTTCGGTGTAATTTCTTCAAAACTTCCGGCAATTTCAGCTGAACCGAAAAAAGGTGCGCTTGTCATATTGATTGCAACAATGATTTCTTCGTTGCCTGACGTGCGTTTAAAAGTCAAAATTCGTGCTTCGTCCGAATTTTTAAGCCACGCCAAATCGCCGCGTCTCAAAGCAACGGAATTTTTCCGCAAATCAATCATTCCTTTATAAAACTTCGGAAATTCGGGACGGCGAACCTGTGCGTCCCAAAAAATCGGCATCTTTTCAAACAACGCCGGCGCACCCGATTCGGTCGTGTCGCCCGCTTCCATTCCGTTGTAAAACATCGGCACGCCGTCCAAAGTAAAAGCTAACGCTTGCGCCGCCATTGCGCCTTTTTCGCCGAAACGCGCAATCGCACGGCGTTCGTCGTGGTTGTCGGAAAAACGCATCCGAAGTGCGCCGCGTGGATTTTTCGCGTTATCCGATTCCCAAGTTTTGCGAATTTCATAAGCCGGTTTATTGCCAAACAAAACTTCGGATAAAATCGAATGATTCGCCCACGAATAATCCAAATCAAATGCTTTCACAAGCAAATCGGGCGATTCCCATTCGGCAAGCCAAATCGTATCAGCCTTAATTTTATCAACTTCCCGACGCGCTTCTTCCCAAAAATCGGTCGGCACAAAACCCGCGACATCGCACCGAAAACCATCCAAATCGTAATCGCGCACCCACATTTTGAGCATCTCGATAATGTATTTCCGCAGTTCGGGATTGCCGTAATTCAAATCTGCAACGTCTGCCCAATCAGGCACAGGCGGAATGATTTCGCCTTTATCATTTTGCGTGTAAAACGATTTATTTTTCATCATCACCGAATCCCAAGCCGTATGATTGGCGACAATATCAATGATGACTTTCAGCCCGCGCCGATGCGCTTCCGCAACGAGTTTCTGCAAATCAGTCTTCGTTCCGTAATCAGGATTTATCGCGTAATAATCCTGCACGGCATACGGCGAACCAACCGAACCTTTTGCCTTCAATTTCCCAATCGGATGAATCGGCATCAACCACAAAATCGTTACGCCGAGATTTTTCAAACGGTCTAAATCCACTGTAATCGAATTAAAATCGCCTTTCTGCGAATACTGACGCGGAAAAATCTCATAAATCACCGCATCTTTCACCCAATCGGGCGAAATCCGCGCCGTTTCCTTCGAGAAATCGCGTGTCGGTTGTTGTGCAAAAGCTAAATTTGCTGACAAAATAACCGTCAAAATAATTAAAATCGTTCGTTTCATAAAATCAATTCTGCCTTTTACCTTTTTACTTTTGCCTTTTAATGCCCCCCGCCCGAAACCGCTTCGATTCTACTTGCGCCAACATCTTTGACAATCAAAACGCAAACAGCCGCGACAAGCATCGAAATTCCGCCGAGCATTACCGCATTTAACGGATTATCACCAAGCACGGATTTGTAAATTTGCGGTGCGAGAAACGATTGCGCGACTTGCGGAATGACGATGAAAAGATTGAAAACGCCCATATAAACGCCCATCCTTTCGGGCTTGATTGCGCCCGCCAAGATAACATACGGCATCGAAAGAATCGAAGCCCAAGCAATTCCGACTCCGACCATTCCGATCCATAAAAAATAAGGACTTCCGGCGGCGGCAAAAGTTGAAAGTAATCCCAATCCGCCACAAATTAAACAGACAATATGAACGCCTTTACGTCCGATTTTTTCGGCAAGCGGCGGAATCGCAAACGCCACGAGAAAACAAACAAAATTATAAACCGCGAAACAAACGCCGCCCCATTCCGTGCCTTGTTTGAAAAGTTCCGATTTATCGTCAACCGCGCTGAAAACGTGCCGCGCGACCGTCAAACCGTAGTATTGCCACATAAACGGCAACGCAAACCAAGTGAAAAATTGAACGACCGCCAACTGTTTCATCGTTGTTGGCATATCTGAAATGGCTTCACCGATTTCTTTGAAAATATTGGAAACAATATTGCCCTCATTTTTCTTGCGGTTAAATTCTTCCATATCTTCGGGCGGATATTCGCCGGTTGTGAAAATTGTCCACAAAACCGCGCTGATAAATGCAATCGCACCAACAATAAAAGCAATCAAAGTCGAATAAGGAATGCCACTTTTCATCACCCCGACTACGCCGAGAAGCGTCAAAATATACGGCAGAGCATTTGCCAAAGTTGAACCGATGCCGATAAAAAACGACTGCATTACGAAACCTAAAGTTCTCTGTTCTTCGGGCAATTTATCGCCGACAAAAGCGCGGAACGGCTCCATCGTAATATTTATCGAAGCGTCCATAATCCACAACAAACCTGCCGCCATCCAAACCGCTGAAGAATTCGGCATCAGAATTAAACAGATACTCGCCAAAATCGCGCCGACCAAAAAGTATGGACGACGACGACCGAGTTTATTCCAAGTTCTATCCGACATCGCGCCGACAATCGGCTGAACGAGCAAACCAGTCAACGGTCCGGCAAGCCACAGATATGGCAGATTCGCTTCGTCCGCGCCGAGATATTTATAAATCGGCGACATATTCGCCATTTGCAAACCCCAGCCAAATTGGATTCCGAGAAAGCCGAAACTCATATTCCAGATTTGCCAAAAACTTAAACGTGGTTTGTTTTCCATAGATTTTCCTCTTTTATTTAACTGTAAAAATTCCCGCCGTCCGCGCCGGAATCGTTAATTTTACTTTGCCGTTTTCTAATTTAATGTCAGAGATTTTGCCTAATCTGTCCGCCAAAATCGCGTTAGGCGCAAATTGTTTAATCATTGAAACGTCAAATGAAATTTCCGCCGGTTTTGTGTCGTTATTGAAAATCATCAAAACGGCTTGCTTTTCGGTCAGACGCGCATAAGCCATCTGTTGTTCTTCGTCCAGCAAATCAAGCGTTTTGCCGTTTCGCAAAGGTTCTAATTCCATTCGCAATTTGCCCAAAAGCGCGAGATGATTCCAGACATCGTTTTGTGTTTTCGTTCTTCCGCTTGCTTCAAAAGCGTTAATTCCATCAGCCGGAAATCCGCCGGGAAAATCTCTTCGGTTGTCGGGATCGTTGCCGCCGGGCATCGCAATTTCGTCGCCGTAATAAAGAAGCGGCGTTCCGCGTGAAGTCATAATCAGAGTTTGCGCGAGCTTTAAACCTTCGGTCGTCGCGCCTTTTTCGTTCATAAAACGCTCCATATCGTGAACACCTAAGAATGTCGTCAGCACCGAAGAATTCGGATAAAGCCAATCACGCGAAAACATCTGCGATACTCCGCGAATTGATTCACCACGCGCAAACGCATTGCGAATCGGATAAAAAAGCGCAAAATCGTAAAGCGTATCAATCTGCGTATCAATTCCGTCGTGTCCTTTTCTGCCCGTTTGAAAATAAGCAATCAAAGCCGGATCGCCGTCAAAAAGTTCGCCTAAAATATTTACTTTCGGATATTCGCGTTTTATCGCCGCGCCCCATTTTGCCCAAAATGTGCGCGGAACGTGCGGCAAAGTGTCCATCCGAATTGCATCAAATCCGCCTGTGTTGAGCCACCAAATTGAATTTTGAATCAGATATTTTTCAACTTCCGGGTCGTTTTGATTAAAATCAGGCAGAATATCTATAAACCAGCCTTCGATGTTGCGTTTTTGCGTTTGATACGTCGCACGCGGATTCATCGCTGTCCATTTTTGCCAATTATTGGAAAGATGATTTTCAACCGTTCCGTTCCACCAAGTCGGAGTCGGCGGATTTTCTGCCCAAGCGTGATACGGACTTGTGTGATTTGCAACTTGGTCTTGGATAACCTTAAAACCCATTTTTTGCGCGGTTTGAATAAATTCTTTGAGCTTTGCCAAATCGCCGAGATGCTCGTCAACGGCATACATATCGGTCGCGCCGTAGCCGTGATAACCTGTCGTGAACGGCATTCCTTCATACATTTCTTTGTAATCAGGTTTGTCGTTGTTGTCATAAATCGGCGTTGTCCAAATCGCCGTTACGCCCAAACTTTTCAAATACGGCAATTTATTTATCAAACCTTGCAAATCGCCGCCGTGATAATGTCGTCCGAGTCGGCGGTCAAATAAACCTTTCGATTTCGCCGGATCGTTGTTTGAAGTGTCGCCGTCGGCAAAGCGGTCGGGAATTACAAAATAAATTACATTGTTCGGACTGTAACCTTGATGTTGTGTCGGCGAAACATTTTTCGGCAAAATTTCAAAATCAAAATTCGTCATCGAACCGCCGCCGGTTACGCCAATTTTGTATTTACCGGGTTTTGCTTTCGGCGAAATATTCAAATCAAAAAACAAATAATTGCCGTTTTCGCTCGATTTCATTCCCGAAGCCGTCCACGCGCCATTTCCGCCGCCAACAATTTTGACGTTTTTTAAATTTTTGCCCGTCAGCAAAACACGCACCGGATTTATCGTCGAATTCGTCCACCAACTCGGCGGTTCGATTTTTTCGACCGTTGGTGCGTTTTGCGCGAAAGAATTTATTGTCAAAGCCAAAATTAAAAGGAAAAACAATTTAATATTCATAATCAATTACCGCCGTTTTTGTTTTGACGAAAACCTCTGATTTTTGCATAAGCGCGACTCAAACCGAGCAAAATGTAACCGATAACGACATATTGCGAAAACCGAAAGGCAAACTGCTCGAAAACTGAAATTTCGCGCACGATTTGTTCGCCGTTGGCGGCAACGCAAGTAAAATTTTGCGACAGAGAAACACCGCCGCCGCGAACGCCGCGCCGAATGGTATCGCGCATCAATTCGCTGTTTTCGGGACAGAAAATCCATTGCAAGGGCTTGTTGTAAATAAAATTTCCTGTCTGGTCGAGTGCCATTCCCATCAGCCCGAAAAAAGTAATTCCGAGAGCCACGGCAAGAGTTCCGGTTTCCAAACCGTCCGAATTATTGCAGATTCGGAAACCAATCCACCCCAAAACGAGCATCACCAGCGAGCCGAAACCTTCGACATAACCGAAGCCGTAAAAAATTGCATAACTTCCGCCGATAAACAGCGCAATCGCACCGATAATTATCGGAATCCATAAAATCGAAGGAATTTTTTCAGTCCATTTATCCATCTATCTTCCATAAACTCCCGTTAAATCTCTTAATCTTTCTGCAATTTCGTCCGAAAAATCGCCGTTTGTGCATTGCCAATACCAATTTCCCGAATCGGACGCAGGCAGATTCATTCTTGCTTCCGTTCCCAAACCTAACAAATCTTGCATCGGCACAATCGCTGTGTTTGCAACACTTGACCAAACAGCACGAATAAAATCCCAATGAATTTCCGCGCCTTCGGAATTTAAATATTTCAAACAAAAATCGTGTTCGCGGCTGATTTCCGCCGCATCGCGTGTCGAACCTGCGCCGGCTTGCGAGGAAAACCATCCGACAGTCGTATCGTTGTCGTGCGTTCCGGTGTAAGCGACACAATTTTTTATGTAATTGTGCGGCAAATCGTGATTTGCGGTGTCGCCGCCGAAGGCAAATTGCAAAATCCGCATTCCGGGAAAGCCGAATCCGTCGCGCAATTCTTCGACATCAGGCGTAATCACTCCCAAATCTTCCGCCCAAAACGGCAAATCGCCGATTTCTCGTTTCAAAGTTTCAAACAATTCCTTGCCCGGAACATTCACCCATTGCCCGTTCACCGCCGTTTTATCGCCGCCCGGAACTTCCCAACTCGCGGCAAATCCGCGAAAATGGTCAACTCGCACAATATCAACGGTTTTCAGAGTAAATTTCACACGATTTACCCACCAGCCGAAATTTCTTTCGCGCATCGCGTCCCAGTTGTAAATCGGATTTCCCCAAAGCTGTCCCGTCGCCGAAAAATAATCGGGCGGAACTCCGGCGACAGTTTTCGGCGAACCGTCTTCATTCAGCTTAAATTCCTGCGGATTGCACCAAACGTCAGCCGAATCGAGCGCGACAAAAATCGGTATGTCGCCGATAATTTTCACGCCTTTTTCATTCGCATATTTTTTGACCGCGAGCCATTGTTTGAAAAACAAAAATTGATAAAATTTCTGCGCCTGAATCGCTTCGTGCAAATTTTCCCGCGCTTCGGCTAAAGCATTTTCATCGCGCAATTTCAACGCCTCATCCCATTCATACCAAGCCTTCTGCGATTGCGAAAACTTTATCGCCCGATAAAGCGCGTAATCGTCGAGCCAAAAAGCCGTATTTTGCGAAAATGTTTCAAACTTTCCGCGCAAATCAACGCTCGTCGTCAAACGGAAACGCTCGTAAGCCTTTGCCAAAATTGAGTTTTTCCAATCGTAAAGCAGACCAAAATCAACACGCCCAACAGGAAAATCGGGCTTCTCATTTATTTCGTCAAACGTCAAAAATCCGTCTTCAACCAACAATTCCGGCGAAATCAGATTCGTATTGCCCGCAAAAGCCGAAAAACATTGATAAGGCGAATCGCCGAAACCCGTCGGACCGAGCGGCAAAACTTGCCAGTAAGTCTGTTTCGCTTTGCTCAGAAAATCTACAAAATTAAACGCCTCCGCGCCCAAATCACCAATGCCGTAATTTGAAGGCAAAGATGTCGGGTGCAGTAAAACTCCACTTGCTCTGGGAAATTCCATAATAATTTTGAGTTCAGAGTCCAAACTTCAGTTTGCAAACTGCGTGCGAAGCATCGTGGTTTCGGCGTTGATTAAAGTTCAAGTTTGCCAACGCCGCGCAACCGTTTTGCTTCGCTTACGGTTGCGGCAAACTGAAGTTTGGACTCTGAACAAATCTAGTTCAAAACCGGATTCAAAAAAGAATCGGCAATTTCGCCCGATTTTTTGCCACCCATCCAAGTCTCGATGTCGGCAATCTGGTTTTTATTTTGCGGCGGCGTTATTTTTGCACCGTCGGCGTAATAAATAATCGTCATCACTTCGCGCACCTTTTCGGGCGAACAGTTTGCGCCTGCCGAATGAATCGTCCAACCCGTATGAAATGTCGCGTCGCCCGCATTCATTTTTTCGGCTTTGGCAATCGGGAAATCGTTTTCGGCGATATATTTCGCGTAAATTTCCTCGCTTTCGTCGGAAATTTCAAGACTTCCGATTGCGCCGAATTTATGCGAGCCGGAAGCAAACGTCAGCATTCCCATTTTGTCGTCAATATCCACGAGCGGCATCCACATCGTAATCGTTTTTTCCGTGTCCAAAGCCCAATAATATTGGTCTTGATGCCAAGGCGTGTAACCGCCCTGCGGTTCTTTGAACAACGCCTGATCGTGATAAAGCCGCACCTTTTCTACGCCCAACAAATCAGCCGCAATCTGCGCGAATTTCTTTTCAAAGACAAACTTTTTTACTGTTTCATCGCGCCGCCAAAGATTCATAATTTGCAAAAAAGCCTTGCCGTAAGTGTCGCGTTCTTCGAGCTTTCGCGTTTCATTTGAATATTTGTAACTCGCGTTTTTAATCGCTGGACGATATTTTGCAATTTCATCCGAACTTGCCGCGTCGCGCAACAGAATGTGACCGTCTCGCCAAAATTCGGCGCGTTGGTTTTCGGTTAAATCGTAATTTTGTGAAAGTTTTTTTTGCATCATTGTTGCGAAAATTCTCCGAAGGAGAAAAACAACTAATAAAAATACTTTCCGTTCATCTTATAAACAACTACATCTTTCGGAGGAACGACTATTTTCCATTTTCCGTTTTCTGATGTTAAGTTTGGAGCATTTTCAAATATTGAACTTATTTCTTTATCAGCAAGAATTCTAAACATCTCTGAGCCGATAAATTGATTGGAAATTTCAATGGTTTTTTCTTTGTCTGAATTATTAAATGCAAAAATTCTTATGACTTGGCGTTCGGGTCCTGTCAATTTTCGAGCAAAAACACAAACCTCATTATCATAAAATAAATCAATAGTTTGACCTTCGCGCAAAGCACGATTTTCTTTTCGCAGTTTTATCCATTTTTGCGTCCATTCAAACATTTCTTGCTCGTCTTTGGTGCGGTTTGATTTGTCGAATTTCGTAAAATCGCGGCGATTGTCGGGGTCGAAACCGCCTTGCATTAAAACTTCTTCGCCGTAATAAAGTTGCGGAATTCCGCGTATGGCAAGCGTAAATGCCGTGTGCAGTTTCGCGCTTTCTTTCGTTGCGCCTTGCAAAGACATAAATCGGTCGGTGTCGTGATTATTGGTGAGCGTCGTTACATTATTTATATTCGGATAAAGTCCGTCATATTTCAGCACGTCGCGCAACGCTCGCATCGGTTTTTTGCCGGTGAAAACTTCTTGCGATGTTTCCCAGAGTTTGAAATCGAAAACCGACGGCAATTTTGTATCAATATTGTCCCAACCCGTTTTTCCGCCTTGAAAAAATGCGGTTTGTGCCGAATCGCGCTCGAAAACTTCGCCGACCATATAAAATTTCGGATATTGTTTCAGAATCGCACTCGACCAATCGCGGATAAATTCACGCGGCATATATTGAATTGTGTCTTGCCGAATGCCGTCAATTCCGGTCGTTCCAATCCACCACAAAGCATTTTGAATCTGATATTTACTGACTTCCGGCTCGTAATGATTATTGTCCGGCAGAAGCTCGTTAAACCAACCTTTCAATAAATTATCACGCTCGGCTTGCGAAGCGTTTGGACTAAGCAAAACCGAATTATTAAATGAATTTTGTGCGAAAGGCGAAAACCAATTTTCGAGCGGCGGATTTTTTGCCCACGGATGTTGGATTCCGACGTGATTTGCAACTTGGTCTTGAATAACTTTGATGCCGTTTTTGTGACATTCTCGAATCATTTCCTGCAAATCCGCCATCGAACCGAAATGATTTTCCACGCCGTAATAATCTGTCGCGTGATAACCGTGATAATTTGTGTATGGACACCAAGGTTTGTCGCACTTGTTGGTTTCGTCAGGATTGTCATACCAAGGCGTGAGCCAAATTGCCGTGATTCCTAATTCCTTTAAATACGGAATTTTCTGCGTAATTCCCTTAAAATCTCCGCCGTGCCACGCTCGCGGATTTTCGCGCTCAACTTCTTTATTATTTGAAGCGTCACCGTCGGCAAAACGGTCGGTCATTATCAAATAAATTACGTCTTCATTCGTAATCGGTTGAAAATTCGTTTTCGCATCGAGCGGCGCGAGAATTTCAAACGGAATTTTTGTTTTGCCGTTCGCGGTCGAAACTTCAAATTCGTATTTCGCAGGTTTTGTTTTGGGCACAATTGTTACATCAAAAAATAAATAATCGGCGCGTGAATTGACGCGAATGTTTGAAATTTTTAGTGCTTTATTTTCTGATGTAACTTTTGCGCTCTGAAAATTTTCGCCACGAATTAAAAGTCGGACAGGATTTATCGTGTGATTTGCCCACCAACTCGGCGGTTCGACTTTAGAAATGGTCGGCGCATTATAATTTGCCAATGCGGAAATTGCCGTAAAAAGGCAGAGAATTATTGCTAAATGAATGTTTTTTCGTTTCATTTTTCCGCACAGATTTTTGTAGCTAAAGTTTAACTTTTTCGTAGGGGAAAGTCTAAGAATTCGTTTGAAAACCTTGAAATGAGCAGAAGCGAAAACCGACTTTTGAAAATTATGTTGCTTTGCCGGTCAATTTTAAATTAACAACTGACGCTTTTTGCTTTCTGTCTTCCGAAGTTTTCAAACAAATTCTGCTAAAAGAGCCGCCGTAATTTAATAAAAATGGCGGCTCTTTTAATTTAGATTAGAACTGCAAACGCAATCCGAATTGAATTTGACGATTGGAAAACGGCGAAGTCGAACGAATTCTACCGAAATCCCCCGTATTTCCAAGGTCTGTATTCGGAACGCCTAATTGCGGTGTGTTAAAGAGATTGAAAAATTCGGTGCGGAATTGAAGTTTGAATGTTTCATATACCGCGAAATTTTTCGTTACTCCCAGATTCAGTTGATAGGTTGAAGGCGAACGCAAACTGTTGCGCTCTAATGTTCCGAAACGTCCTGTCGGAGCTTCGCGGAACGCCGCAATATTCAGATATTTGTCGCCGCTTGCCGTGTATGGATCACCGATAAGGTCAACTCTCACACCGTTTCGACGAACATCAAACGGACTGCCGCTTTGTGCGCGGAAAATTCCGTTGACTTGCCAACCGCCGAGAATTGCATCAACAAATCCATTTACATCTGCGCCGTATTCTCTGCCGCGTCCGAAAGGAATGTCATAAACCGATTCAAACGAGAAAACGTGCGGATAGTCAATTCTCGAACGGCTGAATGGTTCGACAAAGTTGATGTTTGTGTCACCGACCGAGTCGAATGCGCCTTCGCCGTTGTCCTTCGTGAGCGAATAAGTGTATGCCGCACGATATTGCCAACCGCGTGTAAAACGTCTTTCGAGTTGGATTTGCAATGAATCATATTGCGATTTGCCGTTATCGTCGCGGACATTGACACGGTTAATAAGCGGGAAACATTTGTTATTAACCAAAGCCCGCGGACAGTTGACATTTGTTCCCGTTTCAACGGTGCGTCCGTTCAGATTGTAATAAAGTGCAAGATTGCTTCCGCGTGTCCCAACATACGCCGCACTGATTGCCGTTGTTCCGGTTAATTGATATTGGAACTGGACGTTATATTGTTGAACAAGAGAAGTTTTGTTATTAGGAAGAATTGCCAAAACATCTACGCCTGAAGGATTGTTCAAATTTACACTCGAAACATCACCGAGTGGCAATGCACCGGTTGCCAGACGCGAATCGAGCGAACCGTTCGGAGCGCGTCCCGAAAGTGTGATACGAACACCATCGCCGTAACCGAAAACTGAAAATCCGCTATACGGCGGGTTTTGTGCTAATTGGTTATCAATTCCGCCGCGATCCAAGAAGTAGAAAATTCCGTAACCGCCGCGTAGAACCATTTTACCTTCGCCACCGAAATTATATGCAAATCCGAACCGCGGGCTGAAGTTGTTTTTGTCCGTATTAACCAACGAATCTTTATTGTCGGCGGCAACAATTAAACGTCCGGTCGAAATGTCGAAGTTCGCTTGGCGACCATACATTTCTGTCGGATTCGTGAAATATTCATAACGCACACCAAGGTTAAGCGTCAGATTTTTCGTTGCGCGGAAATCATCTTGAAAGAACAGCGCGTTTTCCCAATTCTTTGTTCCGACCGTGCCGAACGGCGGACCGATTTGATAGTTACAAACAAAACCGATAAGCAAATCGGCTTGCTCGAAACGAGTTGTCGCCGCGTTGCCGCACTGCGTTGGGTCGCCATTCCCAATCAGGAAGAAATAACCTTTTCCGCGATTCGGGCGATAAAGCGCAACATCGCGGCGAAGAATAGTTCCGCCGAATTTCAGAATGTGCTTACCTGTTGTAAAACTCATACTATCAACGAGTTGATATGTATCTTGCGGAACGATATACGGACCGAAATCGCCCGTATATTCGAGCTGTCCGTTGTATCCGCCGATAAGTGCGCCGCCACCCAAACTTTCGTCGCGGTTAGCATTCGGAATTCCGAGACTAGCCGAAACTGCTTGGTCGAAAAACGGTGGTGTGTAGCCGTATTTGATGCTGTTTGCCTGAATACGAAATTCGTTAAAAAGATTGGCGTTCAAAACCGTGCTTAAACCGATAACCACACCTTTTGTGCGAACCGGATTCGTTCCCGAACCGAATCCTGCCGGAAGTGCCGGAAGACGCGAACTTGTCGTTTGGTCTGATTTACCCCAACTGTAACGACCGAAAATTTGATTGTTTTCGTTAATCGTGCCGTCAAGTCTGATGTTAAAGCCGTCTTGCTCAACGGTTTGATTTCTGACTGTCGCGTAGTTGTTGAAAACGCCCGGACGATTCGGCAAAGGATATGCTTGCAAATAGCGCAAAGCTACCGGATTCAGACGATTGCCCGGAAGTAAATCAAGGCGGTTGCCCGCAATCGGATTCCCGGTCAAAGGATCAATAAGCTGAATGTTGATGCCCGCCGCGAGCAATGCCGCAAAGTTTCCGGTGCGAAATTCTGCTGTCGGAACGGTTGCGAGTTCTTCGCCGAAAGGCAAGAATTGGCGCAAACCTTCGTAATCCGCGAAAAAGAAAATGCGGTCTTTGCCGACAAATGGAACAGGTCCGCCAAAAGTTCCGCCGAATTGTCCGCGCCGAAATTCACTTTTTTCCGTGTTAAACGTCGGACGCGCATCTAAATTGTCGTTGCGGAGAAACAAAAATGCGCTTCCCGTATATTTGCTTGTTCCCGATTTATAAACCGAGTTGATAACTGCGCCGCCGCCGCGTCCGAATTCGGCGGTGGCAACGCTGGTTTGCACGCGGAATTCCTGAACCGATTCGGCTGAAGGAAAAATATTAATCGTGTTGACGAGCGATTCGTTGTTGTCCACGCCGTCAAGCAAAAAGTTGTTGGCTTGCGTGCGTTGTCCGTTGACGGAAATTGCCGCGCCGCCCGTGTTGCCGCCACGATAGGTTTCGGCATTGTTTCCCGAACCCGATGCAAACCCGCCAATAACACCTTGTGTTACGCCCGGTGTCAGCCGCGCCAATTCCAAAACATTGCGTCCGTTGAGTGGTAATTCAACCGCTTCCAAACCTGAAATTACTTCGCCGACTGACGAAGTTGCCGATTCGACAAGCGGTGCGTCCGTGGTAACTTCGACAATTTCGGTTACGCCGCCCGGCTCTAAAGTGAAATTCAAAACAGCAACCTGCTGAACTTCGAGCGTTATTTCCTGCCGCGAAGTTTTGAAATTCGCCTGTGTTACTTCGATACGATAACGACCGGGATTCAAAGCCAAAAAGCTGAATTCTCCTTGTGTATCTGTCTGCGCCGTAATTGCGCGGTTTGTTGAAATCTCGGTTACGGTAATTGTTGCTCCGCCGAGTGCGCCGCCTACATTATCGGTTACGCTGCCTTGAATACGCCCTGATTCCGTCTGGGCAAATACAAAACCAACCGACAAAAGTATAAACGCCACCGCGAAAAACATTCCGCCTGCTAACTTGTTAATTGTTTTTTTCATTCTGAAAATACTCCTCCTTCAGCTTTTCATTTCCGAAAATTTATATCGGGATTCAATCTTTAAATTTATATTTGTTTGATAAAAAGCGATTTTGCGAAAACATTTCTGCTATTTTGTTTAGCAGAAATAAAACTCCCGAACTGATAAAAATCTTCAAGGGAATTCAATAATCTCGATAAAATGCTTTTGGTAGAACTTAAAGTATTCAAATTATGCCGAAAAACTAAGTTTGTTGTCAAGACAAACAAAGTATTATTTTAAAAAAATTGAAATTTTTTCTTAAATTTCTGTGAATTCGTTATAATTTATCATTTTCGTTCGTCTAATTCGTCCGTGCAAATTTACCGACAAGGCTCAAACTGACCGCACCGATAATCGTTGGCTCATCGCCGAGCGTTGAAGCCAAAATCTTGGTTTTCGGCAGTTTTTGCTTAATGTTATCGGCAATAACGCGATTTAACTCGTCGGCAATCAAAGCCCATACTTTTGTAACTTTACCGCTGATAATCACTGTTTCGGGACTCAAACCGACAATCAAATTAGCAATGCCGCGCCCAAGATAGCTGATGTATTGATGAACGATTTCGCGGACAATTTCATCACCTTCACGGAATTTTGCAAAAATTTCTTCGATTTCGATGCTTTCTGCGCCCGTTGTTTCGAGATATTTTGCAATCAGAGCTTTGTTTGAAGCAAACGCTTCCCAGCATTTTCGACTGCCGCACGAACATTCAATCGAACTCTGATTGCCGACAATCATATGTCCGAATTCGCCCGCCGTTCCGGTTTGTCCGCGATAGATTTGTCCGTCAAAGACAATACCCGTGCCGATTCCTTCGGCGACGAGAACGCTGATGGAATTTTTGATTCCGTTCATTTCGCCTTTGCTGAACCAAAGTTCTGCAAGTGCAAGCGCGTTTGCGTCGTTGTCAATCACGACGGGCAAGCCTAATTCATCCGTGATTTGTTTCTTGATGTTCCAATCTTTCCAATGGAAAAACGGAACGTAAGTAACAATTCCTGCGTTTTGGTCAACGATTCCGGGAATGCTCACACCGATTTTTGTCGTCGGATTGTTAAGTTTTTGATTGATTTTTTTGAGACGCGAAATAATTTCCCGATAAACTTCATCCACGTCGGGCGAAGTCGGAAAACTTTCTTTTTCGAGAATTTTTCCGGCTAAATCGGCGGTCGCAATAGTTGTTGTCGTCGGCGTAATGTCAACGCCGATGGCAACAGCTTCGTTTCTTTTCAGATGAAGCAATTTCGGTTTGCGTCCACCGGTGGATTCGCCCGCGCCGGTTTCTTCGATAAAGCCTTCTTCAATCAAAGAATCAACCAGAGTCGAAATCGTCGAGCGTTGCAAATCGGTTTGACGTGCAATTTCCGCCCGTGAAATCGGCTCTCTTTCTCTGACATAATTCAGCACTATTTGGCGATTTATATCCCGAATCGTATTTGACCGCGCAACCTGTGTTTTCGCTTTTTGTAAATAAATTCTTCGCATAGTCTGAAGCACTTATCTTGAAGCCCAAAAAATCATTTTGTCAATCCGAGTAAAAAAAAATTGCAGTCGAGAATAAAAGAAACTGTTGTTTTAATCAATATTTATCGAATGTTTTTGACTTGTAAGATTTTTTTCCCGACAATGGATGTAATGCCATCAAAAGCAAAAATAATTTAGGAGAATTACAAAATGAAGAAAGTTTTTATTATTTCAGGAATCATCTTCGCCCTTTTCGGTGCGATTTTTTTCATCGGTTTCAACACTTTGGCGGAAAATACGTCGGTCGTCGAACGCTTTAACGTCCCGAACAAAAAGGACGAAGGAATGACCGGCGCATATAGTTTTGATAAAGCGCACAGCGCAATCGGTTTTCGCGTCAGACATATGGGACTGGCTGATGTTCCGGGATATTTCAAAGATTTCAAAGGAACGATAAATTATGATGCGAAAGACATTACAAAGTCTTCGGTCGAATTTACGGCAATGATGACGAGCGTTGACACGCGCAATGAGGGACGCGATAAACATCTTCGCACGGCTGATTTTTTTGATGTCGAAAAATTCCCTGAAATGACTTTCAAAAGCACGAAAGTTGAAAAGAAAGGAAAAAATCTGATGATTACAGGAGATTTGACAATGCGCGGCGTAACCAAATCAATCACATTCCCGTTCACCGTCGCCGGATTTTTACCCGATCAAAGAAGTGGCGGAATGAAAATGGGAGCTTACGCCGAAACCACCATCAATCGCCGCGATTTCGGCGTAAATTACGGCACAAATCTTCCAAATGGAACGCAAATGCTCTCAGATAATGTTGTCGTCGTTTTGAATATCGAAGCAAATATGCCGGGCGCGACGAAATAATTTTATTGACGATGAGAAGAAGCGACCGTGAGAAAAATCTCTCCGTCGCTTCTTCTCATCATCTTACTTAAGCCGCCAATTTTAATTCGACTTGCTCGCCCGCTTTTTCCTGCCGTTTGGCTTCCATTGATTTCACGTTGTCAACGAGCGGACGGCTGAGTTTATCAACCAACCATACCCGATAAACTTCTGCTTCTTCCGCTTTGTTCGTCCAACGTGCGCGGTCAAGCATTGTCAAAGCCATTTCGAGCGCGTGATGTTGTCCGGCGCGGTCTTGCCGGCTTTCAAAATAACGATAAACCTGCTCCAAATTCTGCACGCTTCGACGTGCTGTTTCGACATCTTTAAAACCTAATTTTCCGCGAAAATAACGCGAATAAACATTCATCGGATAATTCGTCGAAGTATATAAATCAAAATAGTTGTCAATCAACCCGGCTTGATGCAAAACTGAACCGACATAACTCGGTTTCGCACCCGAAACTGCCGCGATTGACTCAATTTCCGTTGTGCCGCTTTTGAACAGCGAAAGAATTATTTCCTTCTTGCTCTGAACAGCTTCTTTTTGATTAAATTCTAAAATTTTATTTGTCATTTTTCTGCCTCCTCTTTCTTGATTGCTTAGATGTTGCATCAATGAAACAAGTTGCAAATTAAGGATAACTTTTTTTGCCGCAAAAGTAAAGCAAAATATATTATTTTTCAATAGTTTAGCTATCTCTTTTGATTTCAACTTTTAGACATCAAAACCTAAGAAAAGAGACGAACAATTAAGGTAAAAATGAGCAAAAATAAAGCACAAATAGTGTAGGATTCAGAGCTTTTTCAAGCCAAGCAATTGCATCGCGCAAAGCCATAAAAAACGCGGATTTAGAACCAAATATCTGCGCCAAAGTCTGCGCGGTTCTTGAATTAGGCGAAACAACCATTCAAGTCCCAAGTTTCCGAGCCACGCAGGAGATTCTTTAACATAACCGGCATAAAAATCGAATGATGCACCGACTCCGAGCATCACGGATTGCAGTTTTTCTTTGTGCGCCGACATCCAATTTTCCTGTTTCGGACAGCCCAACCCCATAAACAAAATGTCGGGTTTTGCCGCATTGATGTCTGCCGTAATTTCTGCATCTTCCGTTTCTGTCAAAGGTCGAAACGGTGGCGAATAAGCGTAGGTGATTTTCAAATCGGGCAATTCCCTTTTCGCCCTAACTTGGATTGCATCAATAACTTTTTGTTGCCCGCCATAAAACCCGACAGTCAAATTGTTGGTTGAAGCAAATTCCATCAAACTTATCATCAAATCATTTGCACGCACACGCGAAGCCGTTTTTTTGCCCTGCAGTTTTTGCATCCAGACTAGCGGCATTCCATCCGTTACAATTAAATCTGCGCTGTTGACCTTCAAGCCGAAGTCTGCGTTATCGTGCGATTCCATAACCATATGGACGGTTGAGAAACAGACGTATCCACCGCGTTTTTCATTGACCAATTCAACAATTTTGGCAATTGCAGATTCGTGCGTAATGACATCAGGAAAAAGACTGACAACGCGAACGCGATTTGATTTTTCGATTTTTTCCATATCGGATTTTTGGGAACAAATCACAGTAGCGATTTGGCAGAGTTTGCCCGTTCGCTACTGCTCAACGGTTCTGATTTCACGGTAAATTTGTTCTAATTTTTTAATATAATCGGTCAGATTAAATTTTTCCTCCACAGTTTTCCGCGCATTTCGGCGAATTTCTTCCAAATCGTGTTTGCCTGAAAGTATGTATTCCATTTTTTCGATTAATTGGGAAGTGTTTTTCGGCTTAATTAAAAATCCGTTGAAATTGTCTTTGATAACTGCACCGATTGAAGCCATTTCGGAAACAACGACAATATTTCGCGCCGCCATTGCTTCAAGCATCGCAATCGGCAAGCCTTCGCCATAGCGCGACGGAAGCAAAAAAATGTCGCTTTCGGCAAGTTCTCTTTGTTTTGTTCTACCTGCAATTATGCCGCCGAAATGAAATTTTTCACCAAGAACCTGACGCATTGTTTCGATGAAATAATCCTGCATTTCACCCGCGCCAAAAGCTCGAAAAGTGAAATCATAATTATCCGTTTTTAAGATGCAAATAACTTCAATAATTTCATTTAAGCCCTTGGATTCATTTAATCGTCCAAGAAAAATTATTGTTTTCTTTTTCTTTTGCGTCGCCGGAAAATCTTCAACCGCGACAGCGTTTTCCAAAACTTTAATATTTAATCCTTGCCAAAGATTTTCAACGATTTGCTTTTCCAATTCGCTCAAAACGACAACCGCATTAGCTGCACGAACCATTTTTTCGGCGATTTTTTTCAACGCGGCGTTTTCAAAATCACGCGCCAAAAATTTGCCACCGTGAATGTGTAGAAGAATAGGACAATTTGCCGTTTTAACAAGCGCAAAATCACGAACAATTGAAAGCGGATTGAAAGCCGTGTTAATGTGCGCTATATCAAATTTCTCACGTTTTATTATCTTGGAAAATTGAATTGGTAAATTTATTTGTTTTAAAATCCACGCCGGATTTTGACGTTCGCCGTCGCGTCTGCCCGCACTGAAATGTGTGTAATCAAAATTGCCACGCTCAACAATTTGACGCACAACGGTTGAAATTCCGCTGACGTTTTCATTTTCGTCAAGACTCGGCGCGGTGATTAGGATTTTCATTTAAATCGCTTTGCCTTTCGACAAACGAAAAGAATAACCTAAATGTTAGCCGAACAAAAGTTGCAACTGCGGCGCGTTTAGCTTAAAAAATAAAGTAGTGAACTGAAAGTAGTTTTTAATTATCCACAGATAATACGAATCAAGGACAGAAAATCAGGGGAAATTTTGTTATATCTTTCGGCTTTATCAATTATTAAATATCAATTATCCATTATTTTTAGCGTTTAAAAGCGAAATACTGCTGAGAAAGTTGATAATTGATAATGAATAATTGATAAATCGAGTGTTTTGGCTTTCTACCCTTGATTCACATAGATAATATCAAAATGAATCTAAATAAAATCATCTGTGTTCATTTGTGGACAAATTTTCTTCAGTTTGCTGATTGAAATAAATCAGCACTTAATGAAAGCAACAATCAAAACCGAAAAAAAATTAAAAAAAGCGAAAAATCAAGTTCCGCCTTTCGTTTTGCCGTCGGTGAAATTGTTGATTTTTGCGTTTGATGCGGTTTTGACATTTGCTTGTTTTACGATTGCTTTTTATTTGCGCGAAGGCAAGCCTGTGTTTTCAGAAACGGCTTGGGCGTGGTCGAAATTTTTCGTGCCTTACGCCGGAATCGTGTTTTTTATTGTGCCGATTCAGCTTCTAATACTTTCATATCAAAGAGTTTATCGTTTGCAAGGCGCGTTTTCATATGTCAACGAAACAATCAAAATTTTCAAAGCCGTTTCAGTCGCGTCGCTTTTGACGATTGCTTTTACATTTCTTTTTCGCGGCGGTTTTGCATTTCGAGATTTTCCTTATTCTCGTGGTGTTTTCGCGCTTAATTTCGCGCTGGCTTTGACAGCTTTTATCGTGTTTCATCTCGGTTTGCGATTTGTCCAAACCGTTTTCAGAAATCGTGGCATAAACTTAATTCCGACACTGATTGTCGGCACAAACGCTGAAGCCGAACAGACAGTTCGGGAACTCAAGGAACGCCGCGATTTGGGGTATTTAGTAGTCGGAATCGTGAGCAAGGATGAATTAGGAATTAAGAAAAATTCATCATTCTTAATTCCTAATTCATCCTTCGGAGAAGTGCCTATTGTCGGCACTCTCGATGAATTATCGGACATTATCCGCGAGCTTGAAATTCAGGAAGTAATTATTACAGACAATCAAATTCCACCGGAAAAATTGTTTGACGCGATGATGCAAATCGGGCGCAAGCAAAAGGTTGAATTTCGTCTTGCACCGACGCTTTTCAATTCTTTGCCGCAAAAAACGAGCGTTGAACAAATCGGCGTTTTGCCGATGGTCAGACTTTTCCGCGAGCCGCTTTCAGACGTGGAAAGATTTATCAAACGTGCTTCAGACATTTTGATTTCCGCACTGGCTTTGCTGATTACTTTTCCGGTTTGGCTGATTGTTTCGATTTTTATAAAACTTGATTCACGCGGCACGATTTTGTTCAAACAAGAGCGTGTCGGAATGGACGGACGGAAATTTTTGTGCTACAAATTTCGCACGATGAAGGCGGACGCAGACGAAGAAATCCACCGTGAAGCATACCGCAAAAACATTGAAGGCGCGACGGAAGCAAATGCCGGAAATGACGAAAAACCCGTTTTCGGAAAAGTTAAAGACGATCCGCGAATTACACGAATCGGAAAATTTCTGCGCCGCACGAGCATTGATGAATTACCGCAATTTTTGAACGTCTTGCGTGGTGAAATGAGTGTTGTCGGCGCACGTCCGCCAATTCCATATGAAGTCGAAGAATACGATTTGCGCCATCGTCGTCGGCTCGATATGAAACCCGGCATTACCGGACTCTGGCAAGTTTCAGGGAGAAATCGCCTGACGTTTGAAGAAATGGTGCAAATTGATATTTTCTACATCGAAAATTGGTCGCTCTGGCTCGACTTAAAGATAATTTTATTGACTTTGCCCGCCGTTTTGCGTGGCGACGGTGCGCGTTAGCACAAAATAAAATAATTCGTCTTTGTGTAAAAAAAAATAAATGAAAGTCTCCGAAATTCTCAAAGAAGCAACCGAAATTTTGAACAAAAGCGGAATTTCTGCCCCGCATCGTGAAGCAAGTTCGCTGATGGCTTTTGTTTTGAGAAAAGATAAAACTTTTCTCATCGCGCATTCCGAATATGAGCTTTTGGATGAAGAAATATTGCGTTTTCAAAGTGTTCTGGAACGCCGAAAAAATCGTGAACCCTTTCAATACATTGTTGGAAAGCAGGAATTTTACGGACTTGATTTTATTGTTACGCAAGATGTTCTGATTCCGCGACCGGAAACTGAATTGATTGTCGAAAATGCTTTGCAGATTTTGAGCAAAAAAAATAATCCGCGATTTTTGGAAATCGGTGCAGGATCGGGCTGCATCTCGGTTTCGATTTTGCACAATGCAAAAAATGCGACGGCGACGGCGATTGACATTTCCGAGAATGCTTTGCAGATTGCGCGAAAAAACGCAGAAAATCATCAAGTTGCAGACAGATTGGATTTGAAAATTTCGGATATTTTCACCGAAATAAAATCTGAAAAATTCGATCTAATCGTTTCAAATCCGCCGTATATTGATTCGGAAGATTTCGCCGGTCTACAACCCGAAGTGCGCGATTTTGAGCCGAAATTTGCATTGACCGACGGCGAAAACGGACTTTCAATTATCGAAAAAATTATCAAAGATGCGCCGGAATTTCTAAAACCCGAAGGCTTTTTGCTAATCGAAATCGGTTTCAGTCAATCAAAGGAAGTCCGCGAAATATGTTCGCCTAAAATCTGGCAATCAGTCGAATTTATTCAAGATTTGCAAGACATTCCGCGAATGCTTAAAGCCAAATTACTGTGATTTTTTTTACTTTCTTCTTCCCTTGTGGCGCGATTTTTGCTATATTTCAAATACGTCAAAAAAATGATTTGTTTTGATACATTTTCAGAATTTAATTTTAAGAGGTGAAATTATGAGATACGAAAACGAAAGAGAAGAAACAAGCGCAACTACTAAATTAACTTATTTAATCATCGGCGGCGGAATCGGCGCAATTTTGGCGTTGCTTTTTGCGCCGAAATCGGGCGAAGAATTGCGTGGCGACATTGCCGACGCAACACGCAAAGGCTACGAAAAAAGCAAGGAAGCTGCTTTAGTTGCCAAAGAACGTGCCGGTGAATATTACGAAGTCGGACGTGAACGCGCGAGCGAATATATCCAAGCCGCGCAAGACAAAGCGGGCGAACTCAAAGAACGCGCCGGTGAATTAACCGAAAAGGCGAAAGAAGCCGTAGCCAGCACGAAAAATCCTTTTTCAGCCGCGATTGAAGCCGGAAAAGAAGCCTACGTCGAAGAAAAACGCCGCAACGAATCAAAAGCAATTACTGAAGGTCGTCCGAGCTATCCGGTCGGCGACAAAGAAAACGAAGGATAAAAGAATTCAGGATTTAGGATTTAGGATTTAAAGCCAAAAATCCTAAATCCTTAACTCTAAATCCTAAATCGAAATATGGAAGCCAATAATCCGCAGTTTTGGATGATGATTGCGTCAATCGTCATTGCGATATGTTTTATCGTGATGGCGATTGCGTTGATTGTCATTGCGATAATTATTAAAAGAGTTATCAATACGGTCAACCGTTTAGAAGAGAAAGTCGAGCCGCTGATTACGCAAGTCAATGCGATTAGTGTTCAGGGCAAGGAAATCTCCGTGCAATTTAATGAAATTTCGGGCAATCTTTCAACGGCAACAAAGTATTTTTCGGAATCGGCAGGTTTGATTAAAGAAGAAGTTGCCGAGATCAAACAGCTTGTCGGAATGACCGCCGTCGAAGCAAAAGATAAAGTTGCCTTGGTCAGCAAAACGATTGACCGAACGCAGATGCAAGTTGTTTCGACAACCGATTACATTCAAACGAAAGTCGTCGAACCTGCCCGCGAAATCGCTGCGATTATGGCTGGCGTGCGGAAGGGCTTGGAAGTTCTTTTCGCGCCCGCGCCGAAACGCATTGACCGTGCTTATACGGACGACGAACTTTTTATCGGATAGATTTTTCGGGAAGTTTTGCAAAAAAATAGGCGCGGAGAAAATCTTCTTCGCGCCTATTTTTTTACAGAATAAAGTTTAATTGTCTTTTTGTTCGGTGTCTGATTTTTGGCGGTTTTGACGCTCTTGTTTGCGTTTTTCGCGCCGTTGTTCACGTTCTGCCTTCATTTTTTCAAGTTCATCGCGTTGTTCTTGAGTTAAAACGCCCAAGATTTGCTGTTTGGCGGCTTCGTGCTTTAGCTTCATTTGCTCGCGGAAATTTTTGAGTTTAGTTTCTTGTTCAGCGGTGATTGTTCCGTTGCGTTTGGCTTGCATCAAAGTTTTGACTTCTTCCATCTCCGCTTGATTCGGGCGGTTTGATTCCATAATTGTGCGGATTTGCTCTTTTTGTGCGTCCGTCAAATTGAGTTTTTCAAAACCGCGCATCATACCGCCGCGATGTCCTCTGCCGCCAAAGCCGTTGCGCTTCATTCGCTTATCGCGTTTTTGTTGTTGGTTGACCGAATCTTGTTGTTGTGTGTTCTCGGTGTTTTGCGCCGAAACAAAAGTCGTGAATGTTACGACGGCAAATGCAGAAATAATTCCTGAAATGATTTTTCTTTTTAATGACATAGTTTTACCTCAAATAAATTTTAATTTTGTGTCGAGCTTTCGCTGTTCATTTCTTTTGACGCAAGTTAGTCTGATTTAGTCGAAAGTTTTTTGTAAGGAAATTGTAAAGAAATGTAAAAGAAACTGTCTTACCGCGAACAATCGCTGGAAACAGCCTGAAATTGCGTGATTTATGTATGAATATGATTCGCAACCAAGCGAAATCTACTTATACCAAAACAAATTAGAAAGCTCAGTTAAGTAGCCAGCCGAAGCAAGTCAG
>CAZJQP010000007.1:0-90606 GCA_964548225.1 uncultured Blastocatellaceae bacterium
ACTGACTTGCTTCGGCTGGCTACTTAACTGAGCTTTCTAATTTGTTTTGGTATAATTCTTGGAGTTTATACTGTTGACTAATCATTTTTCTTTGCCTTTGCGAACTTTGTGTTTCTCTTTTAGCCGAATCGGAGTTGCAAAAAATTCAAATTCGTCGCGCAGACGATTTTCAATATAGCGTAAATAAGAAAAATGAAGTCCGGCTTTGCTTCCGCCCGAAGTGAAAAGAATAAACAGCGGCGGACGCAAACCGCCTTGCGTCAGAAATTGAACTTTCAGCCGCGAAAATCCGCCTTTGACGGGTGCGGGTGCGGTTCCGCCTTTTGGTTGCGAGACGTTTTCTTCAAAAAATCGGTTTAATTTTGATGTCGGAATCCGCAAATTTCTGGCTTCGTTGGCTTTGACGACGAGCGGCAGAATATTTGCAACTCTTTGTCCGGTCAAAGCCGAAATCGTAACCATCGGCGACCAGCTTAAAAACTTCATTTTTTGGCGTAAATCGTCTTCAAATCTGTAAATCGTATTGGTTTCTTTGGCTTCGAGCGCGTCCCATTTATTGACTGCGATAATCACCGAACAACCTGATTCGACAGCATATCCGGCGATATTTGCGTCCAGATGCGTAACGCCTTCAACGGCATCAATGACCATAATTGCCACATCCGCCCGCTCCAGAGATTTTCGCGCCATAATCACCGAAAGTTTTTCCGCCATTTCGGTTGTTTTGCCTTTGCGACGAATTCCCGCCGTGTCAATGATCAAAAACTTTTGATCATTGACCGTCAAATGCGTATCAATCGCATCGCGTGTCGTTCCGGCAATCGGTGAAACGATAACTCTTTCTTCGCCCAAGATTTTATTTAGCAAAGAAGATTTTCCGACATTCGGACGACCGATAATCGCCAATTTTATTTCGTCCGAATCTTCTTCTTCCGTCCCTTCTTCAAACGTCAGAACATCGAAAACTTCGTCCAAAAGGTCGCCGACACCGTTGCCGTGTTCAGCGGAAATCGGCACAAAACCGAAACCGAATTGATAAAACTCGGCGGCTTCTTCTTCGACTTTGCGCGTTTCGGCTTTATTGGCGGCAATAAAAACCGGCTTGCCGATGTTTCGCAAAAACACGCCGATTTCTTCATCAAGCGGAATCACACCCGCACGGGCATCAACAACCCAAATAATCGCTTCAGCTTTTTCGATGGCAAACGACGCTTGTTTGAAAATATTCGCCGGAATAATTGCTTCGTCGTCCGGCACGATTCCGCCTGTGTCCACGAGTTCAAAAGTTTTCGCTTTCCACTCAACTTCGCCGTAAATTCTGTCGCGTGTAATGCCCGGCTCATCGCCGACGATGGACTTGCGGCTCTCCGTCAAACGGTTAAAAAGTGTTGATTTCCCGACATTCGGGCGACCGATAATTGCTACAAGAGGTAAATTCATAACTCAAACCTTAGATTCTACCAAATAAATTGTATAATTGCCGAAGCTATGAAATTTCAAATCGAACAAGCGCAAGAAATTCTTTCCAAAACCCCCGAAACCATCAAATCTTTGCTCGAAAATCTGTCGGAAGATTGGACAAAAAGTGAAGGTAACAAAGACGATTGGAGTCCGTTTGATATTATCGGGCATTACATTCACGCTGAGGAAACCGATTGGATTCCGCGAGCGGAAATTATTTTGCGGCAAGGGGAAAATCCGAGATTTGAACCATTTGACCGCTACGCTCAATTTGAAAACTCGCAAGGAAAAACGCTTGGCGAATTGCTCGAAACCTTCGCCGAAGCGAGAAAGAAAAGTTTGGAAATCCTAAAATCTTGGAATTTAACCGATGAACATCTGCAATTAAAGGCAATTCATCCCGAACTCGGCGAAATCAATCTCGAACAGCTTTTATCAACTTGGGTGGTTCACGATTTGACGCATATTCGCCAAATTGCGACGAATTTGGCAAAAAAATACGCCGAAAATGTCGGCGTTTGGAAAGAATATCTTTCGATTTTGAAATAAAATCGGCTTGTGTTATTTTTCGATTTGATTTATAAATACTCGAAAAATGTTATTTTTTTGAAGGAAATAAAATTATGATGAAGAAAATTTTAGGAATCTTAGTCTTGGCTTTAATGCTTTTTGTGGGACAACTAACGGAAGCAAAAAATCCGCCGCAAAGAACCGAATGGATGGCTTGCACCGTTAATGATCCGACAGGCACACCGCTTAACGTCCGCACCAAACCAAACGGCAAAATTATTAAAACCGTCAAGAATGGAACTTTGGTTGCCATTGATGACGCTACCGCCGGAAACCGGTGGTCAAGAATCAGCATTACACGCGGGCGAAAATCTATTATCGGATGGGTTTTGCGCGATTATTTGAGTTGCGGTTAAGGCTACTGAAATTCGTATGAAATAAAAACATTCAGCACACCGTTCCCGACTTCGGGGCGCACGTTGGTTGCTTTCATTCGGACTGTTCCGCCGTTTTGAATCGGAACGGCAAATGAGATTTTATCGGTTGCGAGAATGTTTATCGGATTGACTTTTTTATCAATCGAATTTTGCACCATTCGCGCCAAAACACTGCTTCCGACACCACCTGTTCCACTCATTCTGACGTTCGTAACGCGAGCGCGTCCGATGAGTGTTTGTTTGTTTTCGTCATATTCGAGATTGATTAGCGTTTCCGCCACGCCCGAAAAATCTATACAACCGATAAGCGGCGGATTATAATTTCCCGAAAAAGCAATCGGCGCGGAAATTTGTCCATTGCGAAAACGCACGGCAGTTTTCGTGCCGTCCATTTGGCGTTGAAGTTTTATCGTTTCGCGGCATCGTGTGTTTTGTTCGGTTTCTGTTGTTTGGCGCATAAAACCGATGGTTTGAAAAACCGATGTCGGAAGTTGAAAATCGGAACTGTTGAACGCCAGAGGAAATTCGGGTGGCTCACCATTTTTGAACATCGAATCGAGAACTGCCTCGAAAAACGGTTCTGTAAGCTGAATTGTAACATCGGCGTTTTGCGCCCGTGCGAATGAAACCGAAAGAAAAATTACCAAAATAAGTCCGAATGTTTTTTTCATAAAAGCCTCGCGTTTTCAAATTTACCTGTCAATAGATAGAATTAACAAGCGGAAAGTTGCCAAAAAATATGACGAATTCCTTGTCAGATGATATAAAAATATGAAAAAATTTGCATAAATCTCTTCTCAAAAAATTATATGCACAAAAAAGAAGCCAGAAAACGCAAAAAATTGATGAATCAAATCCGCCAACACCGCGTAATGCCCGACGGGCGGGTTTTAACGGCGGACGGACGCGAAACACTTTTGGGAAACTTAGCACGAGTCAAACATATTCCGATGCTGCCGTGGAAGCGTATTATTGCTTTTCCGACAATTCAGGACAAAATCACTGTTTCCACCGTTGGCGAAACGGCTTGGTTTTACGAATTGCTCAAGGAAACGCCAACAAAAGAACACGACCTTCTCGGTTTTACACCTGTCAAATCTTTGGACGAGAAAGGTTTTGAAGATATTTCCATCGGCAAAATCGGTATGGCGGCGCAGATTTGCGGCGTTGAGGAAATTGAAAATGAAAAAGCAATCGTTCATCTCAAAGGCATTTGCCGTTATGAAATTGTGGGATTTTTGCCGTCGGCGGAAAATCATTTTGAAGTAAATGTCAAATGGTTTGAAGACAATCGGGAAGCTGATTCTCTGGTGCGTCCGCAATACGAAGCCGCCTTGAAAATCATCGAACGGTTGGCAAAATCGGCGGGTGCGAATGTTCAAAAATCTTTTGCTACGGCAAAAATCTTTCACTACGATTTTTCGGCAGCGCAATATCTTTCGTTTGCGATGTTCCACACTTTCTGCGAATGGTTCACAGATGAAGACGATTTGGAAGTCGTGCGTTCACGCTCAACCGCCGCGCGTCTGCGAAAACTAGTCGAAAGATCCGAAAAACATTTGCCCGAAATGGAACGCCGCTTCAAAAAAGTCGCCAAATTAATGAAGAACTAAAAACTAAAAGTGAATAGTGTGAAGAACGTATTTTCTTTCACTATTCACTTATTAGTTTTTAGTTTTTCACTTTCATAATCCGCTTCTGACAATATCGTGAAGGCGCAAAAGCCCGACGCATTTTTCGCCTTCGACAACGGGCAAAACCGAAATCTGACGTGGACGATTTTCCATTAAATTCAGTGCATCAAACGCCAACATTTCAGGTTTGGCGGAAATCGGCGAGCGTGTCATCATTTGTTCGGCTTTTAATTCGGAAAGATGTTCGGGGGCGGTCTTTTCAATTGTCCGCCGCAAATCGCCATCGGTTACAATGCCGATTAAATTTTCATTTTCGTCAACAACATTCACCGCGCCGAGTGTGTATTTTGAAATCGCTTTGACGACTTCGAGCCAATTTGCGTCTGCCGTAATATTCGGGCTTTCGTGCATCAGATTTTTGACTTTCAAAGTCAGCCGTTTGCCCAAACGTCCCGCCGGATGATTTTCGGCAAAATCCTTTTCAGTCAAGCCTTTAGCTTCCATCAAGGTCATTGCCAACGCATCGCCGATTGCCAACGCAACCGTTGTCGAAGTTGTCGGTGCAAGATTGAGCGGACACGCTTCTTTATCAACCGAAGCGTCTAAAACGACATCAGAATTTCGCGCCAAAGTCGAATCTAAATTGCCGACAATCGAAATTATCGAAATTTCGCGCAGTTTCAGCGTCGGCAAAATCAATAAAAGCTCGTCGGTTTCGCCCGAATTCGATAAGGCAATCACACAATCACCTTTGGCGACTACACCTAAACTTCCGTGCAGCGCGTCCGACGGATGCACGAAAACCGCAACAGTTCCGGTCGAAACAAGCGTCTGAGCGATTTTTTGTGCAATAACGCCTGATTTGCCAACGCCCGTTACAATGACTTTGCTTTCACAATTTGCCAGAAGCGAAATTGATTTTTCAACTGCTTCAACATCTAAAATCTCCGCCGTCCGCTCGATTGCATTGGCTTCGAGACGCAAAAGTTCGGCGACTTTTTGAAAATTTTTGCTCACAAATTTAATTTATCCCAAAGATATACAGAAAAACATCTTACCCAACACAATTTAGGGCGTTTGCCCCATTCTTTGGAGCAGAGATTGATAGCGCGAGTCGCCGCGCAGAGATTCAAATTGCGGATACCAGCGGATTCTGCCGAGTTCGCCGCTGTGTTCGCTGAAATTCTTTTCGAGCCACTCGAAAGCACGGTCTTTGTCGCCGAGTCCGGCATAAACAACGGCGAGATTTTGCACGGTGGCTTCTTTGTTTTTGTATTTTTCTTCTAATTCGCGGGCGATTTGCGTCGCTTCCGTAAGTTTGCCGGTTTTCGCCAACCCGTAGCCGAGAAACGATAACGCTCTGCCCGATTGTTTGGAAAGTTCCGCGCCTTTTCGCAGTTCGGCAATCGCTTTTTCGTGGTCGCCCTTTATCAGATAAGCCGTGCCGAGCCACGAACGTGCCGTCCAGTAATTCGGGTCGAGCGCGATTAGCTTTTCGAGTTCGCGGATGGCTGATTCCGTGTCGCCTTTTGCTAAATAAGTCATTCCGACATTGACGCTGACGATTGACGAAAGAGGGTCGAGTTCCTGCGCCCGTTTGATTTCCCGAAGCGCGTCGTCAATGCGTCCGGTTTGCAAAAGAAAGCCGCAATACCAATGATTTGCCGTCGAAAGTTTCGGGTCAAGCTGAATCGCTTTTTGAAACTCGCGCTCGGCTTCCGTCCATTCCCAAAGACTGCTGTTGATAAAACCGAGCGAGGCGTGGGCTTCGGCGATTGAATCATCGAGTTCGAGCGCACGCTTGGCGAAAGATTTGGCTTGCGGCAAAGTTTCTGTCGCGGGCGTTCCGGCGTATTCTTCCAAAAGTGCGTAACCATTGGCGAGTCCGACGTAACCGAGCGCGAAATTCGGGTCGCGGTCAACCGCTTGTTTGAATTCCTGAATCGCCCGTTTCAATTCGTCCGCCGTCCGTTTATTCAAAAGATAACGTCCGCGCAGATAAAATTCGTAGGCTTCCGCGCTGTCAGTGTATTTTTTTGAGGCTTGTTGTTCTTTTTTCGTCAAACGCGCCGAAACATCGCGGACAATTTTCTGCTGAAGGTCGAGAAGTTCCGAAGATTTGCCTTCATAACGATTTCCGAAAATCTGCGTGCCGTCTGAAACATTGATTAAATCAACCTGAATGCTGATTTTATCGGCTTCCTGCGTAATGCGTCCCGTCAAAACCGCTTTCACACCAAGTTCTTTGCCGATAGTTTGCGCCTCAGCGTCGCGTCCGCGAAAACGAAACGCCGAATTGCGAGCCATTACGCGCAGTTCGGGGATTTTTGTGAAATTATTTATCAAAGTTTCGGCAATTCCGTCGCCTAAGAATTCATCCGCCACATTCTGAAACGGCAAAACGGCAAGCGAATCAGCCGCCGCGCCGCCCGAAGCCGAAAAGACGAAAAACCGCAAACCGACACCGACCAAAATCAACATCAACAAAGCCGCCGCCACCGCACCGAATTTGTGTTTTTTTATTGCTCCCGTAATTGCTGTTGTCGGCGCGTTCATCGGTTGCGTTTTAACGCTATCGGCATCGCTTTTCGCCGCGCTCTGAAAATTCGTTTCAAGGCGCAGGCTTTTCAACTCCGCCAACAATTCACCTGCCGTCTGAAACCGCTCGTCGGCGTTTTTCTTGAGCATTTTTACGACAATGCTTTCGAGTTCCGGCGGCGCGTCCGGCAAAAATTCTCTGAGTGGCGCGGGTTCGTCCTTTAAAATCGAACTGACAATTTCCAAAGGCGTTTCGCCCGCAAAAGCGCGTGTGCCGGTCAGCATTTCATAAAAAACAATCCCGAAGCTGAAAATATCGCTTCGCGCATCAATCTTTTCGGCTCTCGCTTGTTCGGGCGACATATAGCTCGCCGTGCCGATGATTACGCCGGTTTTTGTTTGAAGAGGTGAATTTTTGAGAAGAGGAAACTTTTCGGTTTTCGCATCTCCTTTTCTCCTCTTCTCCTCTTCTCCTTGTCTCTCGGAAAGTTTGGCGATGCCGAAATCCAAAATCTTCACCAACCCATCGGGGCGAATCATAATGTTTTCGGGTTTGATGTCGCGGTGAATGATACCGGCTTTGTGTGCCGTGTCGAGCGCGGAAGAGATTTGGACGGCAATTTCGAGCGCGGTTTGAACATCGAAGGGACGTTTTTTTATTTTCGTCAAAAGCGTTTCGCCTTCGATAAATTCGGTGCTGATGTAGTTTATGCCGCCGCTCATCCCGATTTCGTGAATCGTGATGATATTCGGATGGTTCAGCGCAGACGCAGATTTGGCTTCGCGCACAAAACGGTTCATTCGCGCTTCGTCGTCGGCAAATTCCGTCGGCAAAATCTTGAGTGCAACACGGCGTTCGAGCCGCTCGTCCTCCGCCAGATAAACCTCGCCCATTCCACCCGCGCCCAAGATTGAAACCACGCGGTAATGATTCAAAGTTTGCCCGACCAGATTTTCATCACCGTTCTGAAAAAAAACCGTCGCCGCAACGTCGCCGGGCGGCAATTCGATAAAATCTTCGGCTTGCGCCTCAAACTTGAGCAAATCTTCAATTTCGCGCCGCAAATTTTCATCATCGCCGCAAATTCCCGCGAGAAATTCATCACGCTCCGCCAACGGTTTTTCCGAAAGAGCGTGATAGATTTCCTCGATTTTCGCAATATTGCTCACAGGATAAAAGTTTCTGGTTTCTGGTTTCTGGTTTTTTGTCTTTCAACCAGAAACCAGAAACTAGAAACCAGAAACCCAACATTTACTGATTCGACAATTCGCGCAACAGCCAAATTTTCGCAAACCGCCAATCGCGCATCACGGTTTCGGGTGAAATTTTCAAAACTTCCGCTGTTTCTTCAACCGACAAACCGCCGAAATATCTTAGTTCGACAACTTTTCCTTTGCGTTCGTCTTGCGCGAAAAGATTTTCGAGCGCGTCGTCGAGCGCGACGATTTCCGAAGCACGCTCCAAAGATAAAACAGGCGCGTCGTCAAGCGAGATTTTCTCCATTGCGCCGCCGCGTTTGTCTCTCTGACGACGGCGCGAATGGTCAACCAAAATATGCCGCATCGCATTTGCCGCCACCGCGAAAAAATGTGCGCGGTTGGCAAATTGCTTCTCTTTACCCGCCGCCAATTTCAGATACGCTTCGTGAATCAGCGCGGTTGTCTGCAAAGTGTGTCCCGATGGCTGGCTGTTCATATAACGCTTTGCCATCCGATGTAATTCGTCATAGACAAGCGGCATCAATTTCTCCAAAGCCGCCTCGTCGCCGCCGCTCCAAGCATCGAGCAGATTGGTTACGTTACTATCGCCGACATTCATCATTTACAAAATTTCGCGTTGCATTTATCGGGTTTTCGCTTTTGATTTTAATAAATGCCGAATAAATTGTAAATCCGAATTTTCTTGCCCGATTATTTGTTCCCGAATTTTTTTTTCAACCGATGACAGTTTTCGCCTCGCGGTGTCGTTTATCAAAGTAGAAGCATAAATTTTAAGAGGTGAAATTATGAAAGCGGGAAAAATTAAGGTTATCGGATTGGTTTTGGGTTTGATGGTTTTCGGCGGCGGGGTTTTGGAAACGCGGGCGCAGATTCCGGCGGATGTGGCGATTATGCAGAATCTGCGCGACAATCACGGGTTCGGGGCGGCTTTCGGGTGGTCAACGACGACCAATCCCTGCACAGCTAATCAGAATTGGGCGGGTGTTTCGTGCCGCCAACAACGCGTGTCAAGCATCTCAATCGGCTGCGGCAGCACTCCGCTGCCCGCGCCGTTTCCGGGAACCGAAATTGCCGGGCTGACGGCGTTAGATAATTTGGAATTACGCGAATGTTATATGAATCATCAGCCGGCAAGCAATCTCGCCGCGCTCGACACGATGACGCAGTTGGTAAAAATTCGGCTTGATTCAAATCCCGGCATCACGGGAAATTTGAGCGATGTGTTTCCGCAGGGCTTGAATCCGACGCGGTTTCCCGCTCTTAATGTTATTCACGTCCAACAAACTCCGCTCGGCGGACAGATTCCGGCGGGCTTGACGCAGTTTGGCAACGCGCCATCATTCTATCTTTTTCAAGCGCGTTTCAGCGGAACTCTGCCCGCGACGGGCAATCCGTCAATGTTTGAACTGTGGATTAACGGCAACGCGCTCGAAGGCGTTTTGCCCGATTACATCCGCAACGCTTCCGGCTCTGTCAAACTCGGCTATAACAAATTTGATGTCGTCAATACGCCGCCGGGCGCGATTGACACGATTGATCCGGGTTGGCGTGACACTCAAACCGTGCCGCCGACCAATGTGCAGATCGCGCAGACGGGCGCGGGAACGGCGACGCTCGCATGGACACCGATTGCTTACACGGCGCACGGCGGTTATTATGAGGTTCTCTCGTCGCAGACTCCGGGCGGAGCTTACGTTTCACGCGGCACGACCGCCGATTCGGGCGGCAAAACGGCGACCGGATTGACCGTTTCGGGGTTGCCCGCCGGAACGAATTATTTCGTCGTCCGCACCTTCACGCCCGCGCACACGAGAGAAACGGCAAGTTGTCCTGCCAACAGTGGAGGTTCTATAAACTATTCAACTACCGTTATCAACACTTGTGCCGGCGGACAATTCGTGTTTGCCCCGAACAACCCGAACGATTTGACGAGCGTGAACAGCGCGGAGACGAGCGCGAACATTCCGTCGCCGCTCACGGTAACGAAAACCGCCGACACCAACGACGGCGTGTGCGATGCCGATTGCAGCCTGCGCGAAGCAATCGCGGCGGCAAACGGAACAAGCGCGAACGACCAGATAATCTTTGCGATTTCGCCGACCGACCCGAACTGTCCGAACGGCGTTTGCACGATAACTCTGGGGAGCGGACAACTGACGATTAACAGCGCGGCAACAGCCGGAACGCTCTGGATTTTCAATGCGACGGGCGCGGCGAATCTGCGCGTGTCGGGCAACAACCAAAGCCGCGTTTTCGATGTTGCGAGCGGCGCGAATTTAACTCTGAACGGCTTGACCGTCACGGGCGGAAGGAGATCAAATGCCGGCGGCGGCGGCATTTTCAATGCCGGCATTTTGAATGTGGTCAACTCGGCGGTCAGCGGCAATAGCGTGAACGACGGCAGCAGCGGCGGCGGCATTTTTAGTTCCGGTTCGCTGACGTTGACGAACTCTACTGTCAGCGGCAATTCGGCTTCGTTCGGCGGCGGCATTTGGATTTCCGGCACGGCGACCGTGACGAATTCCACCATCAGCGGCAATTCTGCTACAGGCGGCGAAGGCGGCGGCATTTTGAGTTACGGCACGACGACCGTGACGAATTCCACTGTCAGCGGCAATTCGGCTTCGTTCGGCGGCGGCGTTAATTCCCACATCTCCGGCTCAGTTAATCTGCTCAACACCATCGTTGCCGGAAACTCCGCAAGTAATAGTCCTGATTTCTTCGGCACACTCAATTCGCTCGGCAACAACCTCATCGGCAACACCCAATTCACAACCATCACGGGCAACACGGCGAACAACATCTTGAATCAACCGGCGCAACTCGCCCCGCTCGGATTTTACGGCGGCACGACGCAGACACACGCTTTGACCGCCAATTCTCCGGCTGTGGGTGCCGGAAGCAATTCCGAAATCCAGACGGTTACGCCGCCCGCGAGCGGAACTTTCCGATTGGTCTTCAACGGTCACTTCGCCGACCTCGCCTTTGACGCTTCACCCGCCGCCGTCCAAGCGGCTCTCGTCGGAAACAGTCTGACAAGGGGCACGGGCGCAGGCAACATTTCGGTCAGCAAACCCGGAGCAAGCTACATCATCGCTTTTCAAGGCGCGCTCGCCGACACCAACCTGCCGCCGATCACCGACACCAACGCCACCGTCCAAACGCTCGTTGACGGCAACACCACGCCTGTCAGCGACCAACGCGGCGCATCGAGAGTCAGCACGTTGGACATTGGCGCGTTTGAACTCAACAACTCCACAAACGGCGGCATATTCGTCGCCGATTTGCCGAACGGAACGCAAAACGTCGGCTACAATTACACGCTTGTTCCAAACAACGGCGCATTTACTTATTCGATAACGGGCGGCGCATTGCCGAACGGCGTGAATTTGACTACAAATGTCGCGCCGAATGCGATTGTCGCGCTTGCGGGAACGCCAATGCAAACCGGAGTTTTCGATTTTCAAATCACCGCTTCGGACGGCACGAATACGAATGTTACGAATTACCGCTTAAACATCTTCGCGCCGACCGCCGCCGGAGTTTCAATCGGCGGGCGCGTCTCGGCTTCGGACGGACGCGGCGTTCGTAATGCGATTGTCGTAATAACTCTATCGAACGGTGAAACAATCCAAACACGCACGGGAACATTCGGCTATTACCGCTTCGACGACATCGAGGTCGGGCAAACGGCTGTCGTTTCAGTTGTTTCAAAACGTTTCACGTTCGCGCCGCAAATCGTCAATATTAGTGAAGATATTGCGGAATTGAATTTTACCGTGCAACAGTTCGGTGAATAATTTACTAACGAGAAGCGGTTCGATGTTTTTTTGAGCCAACCGCTTCTCGCTTTCCACTTTGCCGGATTTTCAGTTTTTGCTTATTCGAGGGTTGCCAGCCAGAGATTTGTTTCTTTTTTTTCCATGGAAAAATAAACAAAACGGTTGTCAGGTGAAACCGTGATGCCTTGCAGACTTACATTTTGGGGTAAAGTCAACAGTTCTTTAGTCTTGGAAGTTTGCGTGTCGTGCAGAAAAATTTTATTTTTGTCAAAAAAAATTATGCGGCGGTTATCGTTTAACCAAATCGGCGAATCTCCGTAATCGGCGATTTTTTGATACTTCTGCGAAGAGAAGGAATATGTGTAAATGCCGAAAATGTTTTTTGTTCTGCCTGATACCAACAATCCTAATTTCTCACCATCGGGCGACCAATGATACGCCATCAGCCAATAATCAGGAGAAGAAATTGCCGCCAAAGATGCGGGAGTTTGCTCGGTCAACGGTTTGGAAGCGTCAAAAATGCGGGCTTCTTTATCGCTGACGTTTTGGAGAATTTTTGTGCCGTCGGGTGACCAAAAGGCGAGCAATCCGGCAGGTTCGGTGTTGAAGGTCATTTGCGTTAAATTACTGCCGTCCGTGTTGATTGTCCACGCTTCGTATTTGCCCGAACGCTCGGAATAAAACATCAGTTTTTTGCCGTCGGGCGAGAAACGCGCCGCACGGTCTTTGGCAAGGTCGTCGGTTAATTGGCGCAGATTGCTTCCGTCGCGGCGCATCAGAAAAAGGTCTTCTTGTTTATCTTTTATCGCGTCGAAAACAATCCATTCACCGTCGGGAGAAACCGAAGGATTGCGGTCAAATCTGCCGCCGCGTGTGATTTCTTTGAGATTTGCGTCGAGAGTTTCGCTTTTTGAATTAAATTCGGCTTGGATGATATTCGATGAATTCGTCGTTTGAACATATCCGAGCGTTTTACCGTTTTTGGTAAAAGTCAGATGACTGCTGTAAAGCGAAGGCGTGGTAAAAGGTTCGGGATTGCCGAGCGTCTTGCCCGTTTTTTCGTCCAAGGCAACTCGCCAAAAATTCATACTGCCGCCGCGATTCGAGGCAAAATAGAGATATTTTCCGTCAGGCGACCAAACCGGACTCCAATCAAGCGCGACATCATTTGTAACAAAAACAGCTTCGCCGCCTGACGCTGAAACGGTTTTTATATCGCGGATTGCGCCTGAACTCAATGACCAAAAAGCAATGCGTTCGCCTGAAGGCGACCAACTCGGCTGATAAGCGTCGCCGCCGTAAATTTCGCGTTTTTCGCCACTTGCCAAATTCAAAATCAAAATTCCACCGCTGGTTAAATTGATAGTCGTTGGATCCTCAAAATACGAATTGCAAAAAACGATTTGCTTGCTGTCGGGCGACCACGACGGATAAAACCCCGCATCGGAAACTTTGCGGATATTTTCGCCTGTTGCGCCCATCACGAAAATTCCGCCGCCGTCGCGGTCAGAGCGGAAAGCGATTTGTTCACCGTCGGGCGAATAAACGGCTTGAAAATCATCGGCGAGCGAATCCTTCGTTAAATTTATCGCGTTTGCACCGCCGACTCTTTGGAAATAAATATCCCAATTTCCAGTCTGACGGCTTGAAAAAAGCAAGGTTTTCCCGTCGGGCGAAAGACTCGGAAGCATTGCATCGCCGCTATTTGTGAACTGCGTAAAATTGAAGTTTTTGACAGCATCTTGCGCGGGCGTTGCGAAGTTTCCGGCGAAAAAAACGTAATAAAACACCGCCGCCGCCAGCAGAATCAAAACAGCGGATACGGCATAAATCATTTTTTTGGAAAACCGTTTCGATTTTGTTGTTTGAAAAGAAAAACCGCTCGAAAATCTTTCGCTTGAACCGCTTTGCAAAGTCTTCAAATCGTTTCGCAAATCGGCGGCGGTTTGATAGCGTTCGGCGCGTTTTTTCGCTAGCATTCGGCTAACGATGAAATCAAATTCCTGCGGAATTCGTGGGTTGATTTCACGCGGCGACGGCGGCATTTCATTGAGCGTCGCATTATAAACTGCCGCATCGCTGTTGCCTTTGAAAGGTTGTGTTCCGGTGAGCATTTCGTAAAATACCACGCCGAAGCTGAAAATGTCGCTTCGTGCATCCAATCGTTCGCCGAGAGCCTGTTCGGGCGACATATACGCCACCGTTCCCATCACCATTCCCGATTTTGTTTGTAGTTTTTGCGTTTCGGCTTCCGAATCGGTTTGTGCCGTCAACTTTGCAAGTCCGAAATCGAGGACTTTCACAATTCCGTCGCGCCGAAGCATCACATTGGCGGGCTTGATGTCGCGGTGAATAATGCCGACGGAATGTGCCGCTTCGAGTGCCGAAGCGATTTGCAGAGCAATATCGAGTGCATCTTTAAAATCGGGCGCACCGCTTTTTATCAGCCGTTCGCGCAAGGTTTCGCCTTCAATGTATTCGGTAACGATAAAAGTTTGATTTTTGAATTTTTCGATGCCGTAAATCGTGATGATATTCGGATGATTGAGTGCAGAAGCGGCGCGGGCTTCGCGCTCGAAACGCTCTTTTCGTTGGGCATCGGAAGAAAACTGCGCGGGCAAAAGTTTAAGTGCGACTTTCCGCCCTAATTTTACGTCTTCCGCCAGAAAAACCTCGCCCATTCCGCCTGCGCCCAAAACATCTAAAACGCGATAATGACTCAAAGTTTTCCCGACCGGAGTTTCGTTTTTGGCAAACATCGCCGCGGCAATGTCTTCGGGCGGCGATTCGATAAAATCTTCCGCATCTTCATCAAATTCAAGCAAAGATTCGACTTCACGGCGCAAATCCGCATCATCGCCGCAAATTTCCGCCAGAAATCCGGCGCGTTCCGCAAGCGGTTTCTCCAAAGCGGCGTGATAGATTTCTTCGATTTTTGCTAAATCGCTCACAAATTTACAGGGATTTTACCACACAGATACAGAAACACAGAGAAAATCAAAAAAAACTTTGTGTCTCTGTGGTGAAAAATTCTTCTATTGATTCGACAATTCCCTTAACAACCAAGTTTTCGCAAACCGCCAATCACGCATCACGGTTTCGCGGGAAATTTCCAAAATTTCCGCCGTTTCTTCAACGCTCAAACCGCCGAAATAGCGTAATTCGACCACTTTTGCCTTGCGTTCGTCTTGGGTGAAAAGATTTTCCAGTGCGTCATTGAGCGCGATGAGTTCCGAAGCGCGTTCCCCCGAAACGACTGCCGCATCTTCCAGCGAAATTTTCTGCATCGCGCCGCCACGCTTTTCCGTCTGATGCGAACGGGCGTAGTCAACCAAAATATGTCGCATTGCGCTTGAAGCAACGGCAAAAAAATGTGTCCGATTAGCAAAATGCTTATCTTTATTGTCGGCAAGTTTCAAATACGCTTCGTGAATCAGTGCGGTCGTCTGCAAAGTGTGTCCCGAAGGTTGGCTGTTCATATAACGCTTCGCCATCCGATGCAGTTCATCATAAACCAACGGCATCAATTCAGCCAAAGCCTCGCCGTCGCCGCCACTCCAAGCGTCAAGCAACTTTGTAACATCTTTGTCGCGGAAATTTGCCATTGCCTTAAATTTTCAGGGATTTATCGAGTTGCCTTTGATTCTTATTAAATACCAAATAAACTGTAAATTCAATTTTTCGCCGGATTATTTTGATTATGTAAAACTTTACAGCCGATTGGAACTCAAGCGTTTCAGCCATTTCAAAATGATTTCAATTTGCCCCGCAAGTTATAACACTCAATAAAAAATGTTACGGGTTTGGATTTAAGGCAGAGCTTTAAAAAGTAATCTGCCAAGGCTGATTGAACAGCTGATTTTTGGTGCAGACGAATGGAAAGATTTGCGAAAATCTGCGAGAAATAAATTCTTTCTATCGCAGATTTTCGCAGATAAATTTTCAAAAACTATTTTTGGGGCATCGGTAAAAACAAATCGAAGACAATTTGCCATTTTCCGCCGCGAAGTTTCCAGATTTGGACGAAATTTCCGGTTTCATATTGCTTTCCACTTTTGTCCAAAGCCGTGTAAATGTTTGAAATATAAGCCATATCTGCCGCTTCGGTAAAAACGGTTCGTTTGTTAAATGTCAAATAGCCTTTTTGATTTTTCACTTCGTCTAAAACGGCTTTTTTGCCGACAACGGGCATTTTTCCTTCGCGCAAAATCCGTGCGTCTTCGGCGAGAAATGCTTTATAGGCTTTACTTGCGCCTTGTTTAGTTGCGGTTTCAAAAAAACCTGTGGCAACATCGGCGGCAGAACTCTTTTGCGCGTTCAATTCCTTGCCCGAATCGCTCGGTGAAGTCCATTTTGTTTCGGTATTTGCTTCCGTGTGCGAAATTCCTATATCCAAAACAGCGAGATAATTTCCGTTCGGCTGACGCATCCAGACGGTTGCATATTCGCCGTAAATCGCGTTTTTGTCGTCTTTACCGCTTGCGCGATACGCTGAATTTCCGAGCGAATAAGCCAATGCGCCGTTTGACGAAACATCAATAAACGTCGGATTCCAAGTGATAAACGCCGGAGATTTCGGAATCGAACGCCAAAATTCACGGCAATTTGTCGGCTCGCCCGTGAAAAAACAAACGCCGTCGGGCGCAGAAAATTCGATAAACGCTTGATTCACGCCGCGTTCGGCGACGGCTCTTTCAAACGCTTTTTCCGTGTCGTAAATCTTCTGCAAATTGTTTTGTGCAAAGACATTCGCGCTCACAAAAATCGTCAAAAACAGAGTTAATAAATTTTTCATCACGAAAGTATTTTACACAATTCCGAAAATTAGTCATCATCTTCTTAAAGCAAAATTTGGCGAAAGCGTGGTCAATATTAAGTAAGAATAAATTAAAACTAAAAAGGAAAAATAGAAATTTTATGCGAAAAGTATTACCGATTTTATGTTTATTGATTTTCACTTTAAGCGTTTCCGCACAGGAAACGATTGTGCCGATAGTTCACAACATTACGTTGTTGGGCGGCACACAGAACGGCAAATGGATAACGGCGGAAAAAACGGCGGAAAGCCTCAAAGACAAAACCGAATTTAATATCATCAATTTTAACGGTGTCGAAAAAGACAAAGTTTTCGGGACAAAAGGCGAAAGGCAAGGAGCTTGCCTCGAAAATCCGGTGATAAAATTGCCGGAAACGGAAATGGACAATCCTGACGAGAACGTGAGATTTGCGCTCGGCGCAAACGCCAAATGGAATCCTTTGCCGCGCATTCCGCAGGCAATCAGTTTGACGGATAAAACTTATACCAAAGCAGTTTCCGACTTTCTCAAAACCAAAGGCATTGCCAAAACCAACATTGTCATCACTCAAATTTATCGGATTGACCTCGAAGGCGACGGGCAAGACGAAGTTATTATCGCCGGAAATTATTACAAAAAAGGAATGAGCGAAGAACAAAGCGTGGGCGATTATTCATTTGTTTTGCTGAGGAAAATCGTCAAAGGCAAAACACAGAATATTTTAATGGGCGGCGAGTTTTTTACTGCTAAACTTGTAAAAAGCCGTGATTTCGATCCGCCGAATATGCGTGAGATTTCCGCAATCGCCGACCTTAACGGCGACGGCAAAATGGAATTTGTGCTGTGGGATATTTATTACGAAGGCAATCGCACCGCAGTTTTTGAGATGAAAAACGGCAAGCCGGTGAAAGTGTTGGAATCGGAATGTTATGTTTGAGAATAAAAAATATGGAAAGATTCAGACAATTTATTGCCGGACTCAGTTCAACCAAACGCATTGCGCTGTTGTCGTTTCTTTGCTTGACGCTTCAAGCCGTGCTGTTTTTTTTGAGTTTGATTGTTTGTCTGTCCTTAATTCAACCGAATTCTCCAACGATGTTTGAAGAAAATACGGCGAACAGTTTTAGCCGATTTATGTTTCTGATTGTGCCGCTCATTTTCTTTTTCTCGGCGGTGGTGAGTTCTTTTTCAATTTTTTCGATGATGACACCCAAGAGTTTTCGGCGGAAATTGATTTTTCCGGCTTTTATGGTCGGATTGATTCAAATCGTGTCGCTCTTTTTTTCCGTAGCTTTGGCATTTATCATTTTAATTTACGGATTGCCCTTTATTTTTGCCGTTGTGCCGATTTGTCTTTTTATCATCATTTCGGTAATTGTCGGAAATAATTTAGCCTTTAAACATTTCAAATGAATCGGAATTTTATATGCAAAAATTGGCTGTAAATATATGAAAATAAAATCGCTGATACTTATTTTTCTAATTCTTTCGAGTGTTTTGTCGTGCCGTCTTTTGATGCCGAAACAAGATATGTTCGACGCGGAAACTTTGCGGAAAGTTTTCGCCGCCGTGAAGGAAAAAGGCATCGGGAAAGAACCTTTGTATGAAATAGAAATTACTTACAACGAAGTTTATTTTTCGACATATACAAAAAGATATGTTTATTCGAGAGGTTCTTTGAGCGAAACTAAAACAAAATCCACCGGCGAAGCGAAACCTTTTCAGCTTGCCGAAGCAGATTCGTTTGATTTATACAAAGTTATGTCCGCCGCGCTCGAATTTGCCAAGAAAAATTCTTATCTGAAAAATCCGAGCGTCAGCCGCTACGTCATCAGCAAACAACTTGCTTTGCGCGATGATAATTTGGTTTCCAATGTCGGCAAAACACGCGAGGCGATGCGTTGTGATGTCATTCTCACCGATTCCGATACAACGGCACAATACACGACCAATTTGCAAGGCGACATCGTTGAGGTTGCCGAAACCAACGTCAAACCGCGTCTTAAATTTTTCGATGCCGCGCAGATGCAAAAATCCATCTCGGAAATCAAACCGCTTTTCGGCGGCAAATTGTCCGTTACGGATTTGGACATCCAAATCGAGAATTTTGCTTTTTCGGCATTCGACCCGAAAAATCCTAATGAACTAAACAGATACCGAATGAATTCGCACGAATTTCTCCGCGCCGATGCGTCAATTTTCGGCAATAATCCGGTGGTTTCTATTTCCGAGCCGTTCGATGTTGATAAACTCGATTTTTCGCTGATTCCGAAAGTGATGCAAAAAACGCTCGAAACCGTCAAAATGACGGGCGCGAAAGTCAGCACGATTAGAATTAAAATTCCGGTGGATAAATTTAAACCGACCAAGGAAATCGAATGGCAAGTCGAAGCCTTCGGCGACCGTTCGGAAAAAGAAACGGTAGTTTTCGATAACTCCGGCAATCTGAAAACAAATTAAATGAACCTGATTTCGCCTTTCGGCGGCAAACTTATCAATCTGATTGTGGAAGGTGAAGAACGCGCAGAATTGCTCAATTTCGCCAATCGTCTGCCGTCCGTGCAGATTTCTGAACGGGCGGTTTGCGATTTGGAATTGTTGGCGACGGGCGCGTTTTCGCCGCTTGAAACTTTTATGAAGCGGGCGGATTTTGAACGAGTTTCAAACGAAATGCGTCTGGCAAACGGCACGTTGTTTCCGATGCCGATAAGTTTGCCGTGTGATGATTTTGACGGTTTGCGATTAGACGCGGAAATTGCTCTGCGCGATAAGCGGAACGATTTGCTCGGCGTTTTGCGTGTTGAGGAGATTTACGAATGGTCGCGCTCCGATTTTGCAAGGAATGTTTTGCAAACGGATGATTTTCGGCATCCGTTGGTTTCGGAAATTGAGCATTGGGGGAAATTTAATCTGTCGGGCGTGTTGCGGATTTTGAATCTGCCGAAGCATTACGACTTTGCCGATTTGCGGCTTTCACCACAGCAGACGCGGGAGAAATTAGCCGAATTGAATAACGAAAACGTCGTCGCATTTCAGACGCGCAATCCGATTCATCGGGCGCACGAGGAAATGACGAAACGCGCAATGGCTGAAACCAACGGAACTTTGCTGATTCATCCGGTTGTCGGAATGACGAAGCCGGGCGATATTGATTATCTCACCAGAGTCAGAACTTATCGCGCCCTCATTAAAAATCATTACGAAGCGGACAGAGTTTTGCTTGCGCTTTTGCCGTTGGCGATGCGGATGGCTGGCGGGCGCGAGGCGTTGTTTCACGCTTTGATTCGGAGAAATTACGGCGCAAATCATTTTATCGTCGGGCGCAATCACGCGAGTCCGGGCAATGGGTTTTACGAAGCGGACGCGGCGCAGAAATTGGTCGCGGAATTTGCGGAGGAATTGGGCGTGAAGATGATTGCGTTTGATGAGATGGTTTATTTGCCCGATGAAAACCGTTATGAAGAAATCTCCAAAGTTCCAAACAACACTAAAACTTTCGCGCTTTCGGGGACACAAATCCGCGAAGATTATTTGAATCGCGGTAAAGCTCTGCCCGAATTTTTCACGCGCCGCGAAACTGCCGAAATCCTTGCGGAAAGTTTCCCGCCGCGTGAGAAACAGGGCGTTTGTCTGTGGTTCACGGGTTTGAGCGGTTCGGGAAAATCTACGACGGCGGAGATTTTGACGAATCTTCTGCTCGAATGCGGACGGCGCGTTACAATTCTGGACGGCGATGTTGTGCGGACGCATCTCTCGAAAGGTTTGGGTTTTTCCAAACAAGACCGCGACACGAATATTTTGCGAATCGGGTTTGTAGCGTCGGAAATCGTGCGGCATAATGGCGTGGCGATTTGCGCGGCGGTTTCGCCCTATCGCGCCACTCGCAACGAAGTCCGACAGATGGTTGATAATTTCATCGAAATCTTCGTCAACACACCGCTCGAAGAATGCGAACGGCGCGACACGAAAGGAATGTATGCAAAGGCGCGACGCGGCGAGATTAAAGATTTCACAGGCGTTGACGACATTTATGAACCGCCCGACGCGCCCGAAATCACGCTCGACACGGTTAATTTTTCGGCGGAAGAAAATGCGCGGCTGATTTTGGACTTTTTGGGGCAGAAAGGTTTTGTTAAGATAGCGTAAGTTTGGCATTAACGACTGGAGCGCAAGCGTCCCGCTTGCAATGAGCGCGAGAGCGCGAAAAAGCGTTTGCGAGGAAATCAAGTTGAATAATGACAAAGGCGTTTGCGCCGCTAAAAAACAGCGACGCATTGCAAGCGGGACGCTTGCGCTCCAGTCGTTTTAATAATTTATGACACAACCGCAACCATTTGAATTATCGGTCGAAGAGAACGAGCGCGAACTTGCTTTGCAAATCAAACAAGACGTTGACCGCGGGCTGAGGTATCTTGAATTGAATCAGGCGGACGCGGCGATTTTGGCTTTTAAGCTGGCGATTGAGAAGTCTGAGGTCGGCTCGAATGTGCGCGATATTGTTACGCATAATCTTCTCACCGCATATCGCAAACGCATCGAAGAACTCTTAAAATCGGGCGATGTTGCGCCCGTCAACCGCTACACGCCGGAGGTTTCCGCGCTTCAATTAACCGGCGAAATGGCGAATGATAAAACATTTCGCGGAAAGTTTGCGGATACTTTCAAGAATCTCGGAATGGATTTTTTCCAAGCCCGCCAACACGAAGCGGCTTTATTTTTTATTCGCAAAGCAATCGCCATCGAGCCGTGTCCGTCTTATTACGTTGATTTGACGAATGCGCTGGCTTGGGTAAAAACTCCGGCGCGTCTGGCGGATTATACGAAAGATTACACCGAACGCGACATCGGGCGGCATATTTTTGTTACCTGCACACCGAAGAGCGGTTCGACGTTTCTGAAAAATGTTCTGGTCGCCGTAACGGGTTTCAAAGATGTCTTTAGCGTCTATTCCGCCTTGCAAAACGAACACGAATTGGACTTGCCGCAGTTTGCGAAGTTCGGCAAGGAAAACAAAGTTACGCAACAACACGCCCGCGCTTCGGAGGCGAATATTCAAATGATGCAAGCGTTTGGCGTGCGTCCTGTGGTTTTGGTCAGAAACATTTTCGATTCAACCGCGAGTCTGCTTGATTTCTACACGAAAGGTTTCACGTTCAGCACGTTTTTTAATAAAGACGAATTTCTCGCCTTTGATGACGCGCAGAAGATTGATTTGCTCATCGAGTTTGCGATTCCTTGGTATTTTCAGTTTGTCGCTTCGTGGCAACGCGCCGAACGCGAAGGGCGGCTTGAAATGATGTGGCTGACCTACGAGGAAATGATTAAAGACAAACCCGCTACGGTGCAAAAAGTTTTGGAGTTTAACGGCTTGGACGCGCCGCTTGATTTTATTCAAACAAAAATCGCCGAAATCGAGTCGGACGGCGAGAAAAATCGCTTCAACAAAGGCGTTTCGGGGCGCGGCAAAGTCGTTTTGTCCGAAGCGCAAAAGTCGCGCATTGCAAATCTCGCAAGGCATTTTCCTTCGACCGATTTTAGTCTGTTGGGTTTGTGAGTTAGGTTTTAGGTTTTAGGTTCTTAGACTCTTCGTTTTCAACCCTAATCCCTAATCCCTAATCCCTAACCCCTAATTGCCACTGAATATCAAATTACACTATACTTTAGATACTTTTTCTGCTACGGGACAATTCCCCTGCTTGCTTGTCCGGCATTATTTTATTTTTAGAGGAGAGATTATTTTATGAGAGATTCGGCAGTATCAATTTTGGGGTATTTCGAGAATTGGCGGCGCAATGGTTTGACGATTGCATTTGTTTTTATTCTGTTTTGTTTTTTGATGGGCAACGACCATTACAACGTCAGCGCGATGACGCGGAAAAATCGAATGATTTCATCTAATCAGGAAATCATCAGCTATCAAAAAATTCCGGCGGCGAAACCTTCGTGGCTGGTTTCAAAATATTTGGCGGGCGGCGACACTTGCGCGGCGGCGACCAATGTTACGACGAGTCCGTTCAACGATACGGGCAACACGACGGGCGGAAACAATACGATTACTACTTATAATCATCCAAACCTTCCGTTTCCCTATCCGGGACCCGACCATTTTTATCAATTTACCATCGGCGCGGGCGGCGGAACGGTTCAGGCGGTAATGACACTGACAGGTTCGACTTTGGACGGCGCATTGTTTTTAACCAACGTCTGTCCGGCAGGCACGGGCAACACGATTCCGGCGGTAAATACTATACAAACTTCGCAAGACCAAATCGGACCGGGTGCGGGACCTGAAAATATGCCCAATCCGCTGGTTCCGATTCCGCTCGCGGCGGGAACTTATTATATTGCGGTTGATTCGTATTACGCCGCGCCGGCTCCGGCGGCTTCGGGACCGTATTCGATTACGATTACGACGACCAATTTAGCTCCGCCCGTCGCGGCTGGCGTGAACATCGGCGGCAGAATCGTTAATGCTAACGGCATCGGCATCAACGGCACACGAGTTTCCCTGACTTATCCTTCGGGCGAAGTCATCACCGTCAAAACCAATGCTTTCGGGTATTATAAATTTGAAGATTTGGAAGTCGGCTCGACTTATACGGTGCAAGTCGCCGATAAGCGTTATCAATTTGCCAACCCGACGCAAGTCGTAACATTGGAAGATGCGGTTGAAGATTTGGATTTTACCGCGCAACCGTAAAGTTTTTAATCATAAAACGTAACAAAGACGGGCTTAATCGGCTCGTCTTTTTATTTTGCACGGTTTTCGCAGAAGCAATGTCAGCGTTCGCAGAAGCAATGTCAGCCTTCGCAGAAGCAATGTCAGCCTTCGCAGATATGATGTCAGTGTTCGCAGGTATGATGTCAGCGTTCGCAGGTATGATGTCAGCGTTCGCAGAAGTAATGCAAGGCTTACATCGTGTCTGCGAACGCTTGCACGGTGTCTGCGAACGATTGCATCGTGTCTGCGAACGTTGACATTGCTTCTGCGAACGCTGACATCATACCTGCGAAGGCTTGCATTGCTTTGATGTAATTTCCGAAAAAGACTTGACAAGCGTGATAAAATTTAAATGAAACCGTTACTTATTAAATTTATAGGAGGAAAACCAAATGATTAGAAAAAGAATACCGAAAGATGAAGAAGGATTCGATCTGATGTTACAAAATATGAATGCGAAATGTGAAGCCTATAAAGATGTGCTGAATATTTCCGCGGCACAGTTAGCGACGTTGGCGACCGATGCCGTAAGTTATCACGATTGGCGTTTGGTGAAAAATCAGTTTGCCGAAACCAAGGTCAGTTTTACCGAATTTGTCGAGCTTTTATACAACGGCGATAAAAATGCGCCCGTGCCGGCGATTCCTACGGTAAGTATCGGTTCGCCGACTCTGCCGACCAAACTCGGTATCGAACCGCGCACCAAAGAATTTATCGAATATCTGGAAGTTCAGGAAAATTTTACCGATGCTATGGGGTTGAATCTGGGATTCTATGAAAACGTCCCTGACCCCGTTGCGCCCGGCGACCGCACCGCGAAAATTACGGCGCAGGATTTAATCAACTACGCAATAAAAATCCTGTTCAGCAAACAAGGTCTCGGCGGTCTGCGTCTGAGTTGGCGCATCAAAGGCACAACCACCTGGACGCACGAAACGCTCACCGATTCGCCCTACATTCTCCAAATTCCGCCCGACCCCAACGGTCAGGCAATCACCATCGAATTGCAAGCCGTTCTCATCGAAAAAAATAAACCCGTTGGCAACCCGACCGACATCAAAACCGTTATCGCACACGCCTGAGAAGAAGACGGGGAGAAAGGGAGACAGGGAGCATATCTCCTTTTCTCCCTTTCTCCCCATCTCCCTTTCTCCCTTTCTTGCTTTACACGGGAAACAGGTCTATAATTTGAAACAATTTTATTTTATAGAACCCGACAGGTTATTTCGTTCTTTTATAGCCCCGCAGTTATCACACAGCAATTATTTTCGATGGAAGATTTGCACCCGCAAATCCGACGTTATTTATTATTTTGAAACGGAGGAGAGTAACTGATGAGAGAATTACGAACAAAAGAAAGTTTTAGTCAAAAATGGCGGCGGCGCAGACTCGCAGTGGCGTGTTTGCTGATCGCCTTGTGCTTCCTGCTCGGCGGCGACACCTATCGCGCCAAAGCAATTATCCTAAACAACAAACAACTTTTTGAAGGCAAGAAAAAAGTTGTCAATTATATGGATTTGAACCGCAAACGAATCTTCCAAACCGATTTGCGACAGACATTCTGGGTCAATCCGAACCGCAAAGTGCAAAGACCTTTGTATAAGTCACTACTCGTGGGCGGCGACACCTGCGGCGCGGCGGCAACCGTGATTAACACTTTGCCCTACGCCGATGTCGGCACGACCGTCGGGTTTGTTGACAATTACGATTTACCGGCGGATACTGTCGCACCGACCGTTACGGGTTGCCCGACTTGCGCTCCGGTAGGCGGCGGTCCGGCGGGCGCGGCTCCACGCGGCGGAGTTTATACCGGCACGGGAACCGGACCCGATGTTGCCTACAGCATTTGCTTTACGAGTGCGAACAACTCGATAGACGTAACGATGGACCCGACCGGCGCACAGGATTTGACTGTCATCGGTTACACCAATGTTTGCAGTAGTCTATTGACAGATGCTATCGTCATTGACGACGACGGTGTTGGTGGAGCGGCGGAAGACTTTCAGATTACGAATATGCCTGCCGGAACTTATCATATCGTCGTTGACGGCTATTCAACAGGCGGAGTGCCGCCGGGACCGAGCGGACCATATACGCTCAACGTAACCGGCACGGGAACGCTTTGCGGTGTCGTCGCCGCAGGTGTCAACATCAGCGGCAGAATCGCCAATGCCCAAGGCATCGGCATCTCCGGCGCGAGAGTTTCGATGACCAAACCTTCGGGCGAAGTTATCACCCTTAAAACCAATGCTTTCGGTTATTACAAATTTGAAGATTTGGAAGTCGGCTTGACCTACACGATTAATGTTGCCGACAAACGTCATCAATTTGCGAATCCGACGCAAGTCGTAACCTTGGAAGACGCGGTTGAAGATTTGGATTTCACCGCTCTGCCGTAAATTTGGCTTAGAAACAGAAAAGCGCAACGGAGTATTTAATTTCGTTGCGCTTTTTTCTATCGCAAACAACAAGCAAATAATCTCCGTCCTTCCGTCAACTATCCGTTGTGAGAAAAAATTATGATTTATTACATTATTGACGTTAGATTTCCGCACGCCTTTCGGCGAAGCGTTGAACTGAACACGCGCACGGGCGATGACAAAATGGAGGATTTCGAGTTTCCTTCGCTTTATCATTTCGTTTATCCAAACCAATCAATCCGCCAAATTGTTCAAACCACCAAGCGATTTATAATGAATGAGAATTGGGGCTATTACTCGGTTGATATGATTCGTCTGTGCGGACACGGCGACACCGGATATTTGCAATTCGGCGAAGGTTTGAACGAATCAAACGCCGGAGAATTCAGCGAACTTGCAATTTTTATGAAACCCGATTATTCACGAGTCGGCGTTGAAATTCACGGTTGCGGTGTCGGCAGTGATACGTCCGTCGTCGGCGCGACAAGCACCATCAATAATCCGGTTTGCGTTCCCGGCTCGACGCAAAACGGCGACCGCGGGCGAAACTTCTTAATGAAACTCGCCAAATCCGTCGGGCGGCACGTCAAAGCCGGAATAAACTGTCAATACATTAATGACCGCTACGATAATTGGAAGTTTGAAGGTCCGACAATTACCGCTACGCCTTGGGGCGACAGTTGGCTGAAATAAAAATATGGATGCAACACTAACGCGAAACGGTTTGAATTATAAAGAATATGTTTTCGGCGATTTGTTTGATTCGTATCTCGAAGTTCCAAGCGGCGGAAATCCACAGCAAAACGCTTGGCTGAACATCGAAATTGTTTATTCGATAGATTTTGCCGACAGCAGAAATCAGATTGCGGGATTGATTTACAAAGACGGAAACCGCTACGTCGCCAAAGATTTGGACGGAAAATATGTTCCGATTCAAGATTGGGATATGCAAGCGCAGATGAGTTTTAACCGCCGGTTCAGACGCAGTGAGTCTTTTTGGAATCGCCGTTTTTTACTGCTCACGCCGAAAGATTACGCGCATCTCGATTATGAATCGCTCGGCGCGGGAAAACTTTGCCGTCCGAATGTGCTTTGTTTGTTCCGTCTGCAAACCGTCAATACTTTCAGAGGCGAATCTTTTACGCATCTGCCCTTAAAAGTCGTGCGGCTTGCCAAAGACACTTCCGATGATTTTCGTTCGAGTCATAAAATTTATGACAGCAATGACACGGACAAAACATTTCATCACGAACTCGGACATTGTTTGAATCAACTTCATATCAAAGCTCTTTTTGGCGACGATAAATGTATTTTCGATGACATAAACGCCGACGATTGCTACGACACTCCGGCAGGAATGGAAGAAAATATTATGGGCAGAGGAACGGCTATGGATATTGTCAACGCCAAGCCTTGGCTCGAACGCATCGAAAAACACACGGACGTTTCAAAAGTTAAATGGACTGTTACCAAAGGCACGGATTTACCGCCGCGAACAATGCCGCTCGGATTCAAAGGCGGACTTTTGCCCGATTATTGGTAAAAAAAAAGCGGAAACGACATTTTCAGCCGCTTCCGCTTTTTCAGTTAATTTATTCGACGTTCACGAAATCCGTTCCGCTTCTGCCGAAGGTTTCAGGATGATACATTTCCTCAGCCTTCGCGGGCGGCACAACGAATTGTCCGGGCGTTGTCGCGCGGGCAACGTAGCTGTAATTATAAACGCCTTCCCAGAGAAGCGATGAAAATGCTTCGGCGCGTTCGTCGCGGAAGTTTTGGTGTTCAAACCAATTCTGCCGCCACCACCACGAACCGTAATAGCCGCGTGAATATTGCTCGACAACCGATGTGTTTTGCGTATCGGACGGAATTTGTTCCGTAACTGCCAAAGCCGGATTCAAGATTTCCAAACCTGCGGGCAAATTATCAACCAAAGCAACGTGATAACGCCGCGCTTGAGCAACCATCGTCAGACGCACACGAACTCTTGCGCCGGATTTGATTGTCCAAGTTCCGTCGGCGTTTTGTTTCACGTCGTCGGCATTGTCAACGGCTTCGTATTTCCGCAAAACCGTAAATCCGTAGTCCGCCGGAGCGAGTTTTAGATTTGTCGGTGCGTATTTCATTCCGATTCGATAATACAAACGTCCCGCGCCTTGTTTATCCAAAATCAGATTCGACGTTCCGCCTTGTTCGGTCAAATAAGACATCGGAATATTCAACTGATTCGAGTCAATCGAACGACCTTTGAAAATTTGTTCTCCCGCGTATGTATTTCCGAGCCAAACTTTCGTTACAAAATCGGGCGTAACCTTTTCGAAAGCGTTGAAATATTTATCCAAAGCCAACAAAATAAAGACATTTTCCTGCGTGTTCGACCACGCGCCTTTCGTGCGATGATCGAGCAGACCGCGAACCATTTTCGGAATAATGTCGTTGTTTTTGTCGGCTTTAATTAACGCTTCGAGCAAAACGCCGTCCGCACGACGATTTGAATACATAATCAGCCACGCATTGTCGCCGTAATCGGTTACGAAATTGGCGGTCGCGGCAGTTTCCGTTGTGCGATTCATCAAAAATCGTTTGATGCTTTCGACTTCAACCGTTGAATTTTTATCATTCGCCAAGACCGAAAGAATCCAGCCGATTGCTTCAAACGGAAGTTTTTCGAGCGTCGCTTCTTGCAAAAGTTTCTTCGCTTTTGCAGTGTCTTTATCGCCCATCATATCGCGGATGTAAAGCGCGTAAGCCGAAATTGTCCAACGAACTTGCGGCGATTTTCTGTGCCATTCGTCAAATTTGCTTTCGACATTTTTCAAGTAAGGCTTAACCTTATTCAGCATTTCGTCCGGCACTTTGTAGCCTTTCTGTTTCGCCAACGCGAGCGCGTGAGCGACGTGAACGGTCAAAAACGGATATTCATAGCGTTCGCGGTCTTTCTTCCAAAGCCCGAAACTTCCGTCGTCGCGTTGGCGCGATTGCAAAATTTTGATGTCTTTTTCAAAGTTTTTCTGCAAAGCGTCAGCCGTCGGCATATCCTTCGATTTGAACGCCGTCAAAACATCGCGCAAAGCGGCAATCGAAATCATCCGCGAAGAAATCTGCTCGGAACATTCATACGGATACCGATAAAGATAAATAAACGCATCGGTCAATTCTTGCAACTGAGTCGAAGAAGTCGTAACTTCCAAACCGCCGAATTGCGGATAAACATCGCCGGGAGTTTGCACAGGTTGGAAAACCGCGCCGTTTGCATCGGTCGTGCCGTAAGTCGCAAACGCTTCGGTCGTCGCGGGTGTCCAAACAGGCAATGAAATTTCCGCAGAATCGGCAAATTTGCCCGAAGTTACGGCGAATTGAAAACGCGCCGTGCCAGCTTTTTCAGCCGAAACCGGAAAACGAACTTCGATGCGTTCGTTGGCTTTGACGATGACTCGTTTGCCTTTTTCACCTGTCAAAACCGCGTTCGTCGCACGAATCGCCACATCAACCGGCATATCTTTGTCGGTTTGATTTTGAATGACGACCGGAAGCTCGATTTTGTCGCCGAAATTCATAAATCTCGGCGCACTTGGGCGAACCATCAAAGGTTGTTTCGCCGTAATGTCCGACTCGGTTTTGCCGAAACGCTTTCCGCTATCAACCGAAATCGCCGTTACGCGATAACGAGTCAGATTGTCGGGCAATTTGATATTGACGACCGCTTTTCCGCTTGAATCGGTTTTCACCGAAGGCGCAAAAACTGCCAAAGCGTCAAAGTTTTGGCGAAGATTTATCGGCGTGTTGGTGTTGCCACTGTCGCTTTTTTCTTCATCCGCAACCATTTCTGCCATCATCGGAGCATTGTTGTCGGCATCTTTAGACTTCATCGCTGCCGTTGGTTTTGCCATTTCTTGTCTGACAGAACGATTTGCGCCGCCTGAAAGAGTTGTAGTATTTGATGCAACTACATTTTGCTCATTCTGACGCTTTGCCACGTCGAGCGGATTTGCCAACAAAATATCTTTTCGCAAGTGAAAATCGCGCACTCCGTTGCCACGCGCCGTGTAGAAATACGACAGCGGATTGGCGATGCTGTAACCCGAAAGCGCAAGCACGGATTCATCAACCACGACAACTGCAACCTCTGAATTTGCCACAGGTTCGCCGTTTTTGTCCGTTACCGCGACATTAACCTTCGTCTCGCCACCGGGCGCAAGAGTTTTCTCTTGCGGCTCGGCAGTTACGGTTAATTGACGCGAAGCCGTTGAAATCGAGAGATTGATTTGTCCTGTCGCAAACGCCGGACGTTTCGATAATTTCTCGTCCAATTCGCCTGCGTCATTCGTCCGCGCCGCCGCGCCAACTAAATCAACTTGCGCGTAAATATTCGGCAGATATTTTTCTTCGAGCGGAATTTTCAGAACGATTGACGAATCTTTTATCGTAAATCTTTCGGTTTTAACGATTCCGTCGCGTCTGAGCGTGAGAACGCCTTCCGCATTCGGAAACGGCGACATTACGAGCAATTCGGCAATTTCGCCCGAATTATATTCTTTTTTGTTCGGAATAATCTGCGCTTCTTCCTGTTCGACATTGCGTTTCGGCTGGACTTTTCCACCCGCCACCCAAACAGTGATTTCGGTTTCGTTGACACGCTCTTTGTCGTCCATCACGCGAGCCGTAATCGTATAACGTCCGCCTTGTTTCGCGGGAAAAACGCATTTTTGCATCGTCGCCGCCGATTTTATGTTGCAGGTTTGCTCATCAACAACTTTTTCAATCCAACTTCCCTTTTCAAACGTCCAATCCTTCAAAACCGCTGTAATTTCAACGTCTTTATCTGCCAAAAGATTTCCGTCAATATCCGAGACGATTGATTCGACATTGATATTTTCGCCTTTTTGGACAAAATAACGCGGAATTTTCAAACCGACATAAACGCTCGAAGGATGAACCAAAAGATTTGTCGTCGAAGCCCAAGTTTGCCGATTAACATCTTGAACCGAAGCCGAAGCCGAAACCGAATAAGGTCGGGCAGGTTTGACCGATTCAAAATCAATTTTCAAAATATGCTTGCCGCTCGCGTCGGTTAAACCTTTGAAGCTCTGATAGGTTGTATTCGCATAATCCTCCGAATAATATCTCCACCAAGGAACAAATGTTCCGAACGTAAAATCTCCGCGATTAGGCGGCGTGTAATTCGTTGGCGTGGCGCGAACATTCCAATTTGTATCGGCATTTGCCAATCCGCCGCCCGCGTAATATTTCGCTTCGACCGAAACTTTTGCCGATTCTTTCACAAAATACGGTGCTTCCGTTTCATTTCGCGCTTTTACTTCAAATTCGGGGCGGCGAAATTCCTGTATTTGAAATTGATGTCCGTAACTTCCGCCGTAAATACTGCTGTTTGTTGACAAATCTACACGCGCATAACCTAAATTAGCGTTATCGGGCAATTTGAATTTGAAATCAAACGCGCCGAAAGCATTCAAATTTGCCGTTCCTTTTCCGATTTCGTTGCCACGCGGGTCTTTCACCGAATAAGTTAATCCGTTTGCTTTATCACCGAGCGGCTGAACATCGCCCAATTTTCCGCCCGTTACAATTCGGATATAACCTTTCACCGCAACTTCTTCTTTCGGGCGATACATTTTTCTATCGTCAAACACGAACCAGCGAAGCGAATCGTATTCGGGACGCTTAAACCAACTGCCCGAATCTTGCCAGTAATAATCTGTATTTTCCGGCAAAAACGCAACGTCTTTTCCCTTTCGCGCAATCAAAAGATTTTGCTGATTTGCACCCGCGTCCGGCAAAGGCAGACGCAAAATGCCGTTTTCGGTCGTCAAACTCGTTTTCGCTTCTGAAATTGTTTCAGCCGTCGAAACATCGCCGTTTTCGTCTATCGTTTCGGTATTTTCAACCGAATCGGCGGAAGGTCCGAAACTTTTTATCCAATTCCAAGCCATTTCAAAAAATCCTTCTTCACTGCTGACTGTTGACTGCTGACTGCTGACTGCTTTCCCGTTCGGATAAATCGAAAGGTCAACACCTGAAAGCGGTTTTCCGGTCTTTAAATCAGTTGCAAAACCGACTAATTCCTGATTATCAACAAACGCATCAAGTCCGATTTGTGTTGCTTGAACCCAAGTAAAAATGCGCGTTCGGTCATATTTATCGCGCCGAATTGTCGGTTCGATGTCAACAATCGCATTGCCGAAACCGCCAACCAAAACACCCGACAAATCAATTCGCGTTTCAACCATTTCATCGGCTTTCTTTTCAATATTTACAATTCTGTCTGAAACCAATCTGCCCGGAATTTGCGGTTTTTTTGTGTCGTCATCGTAATTAATGCGGCGAACGTATTGTTGAAATTGCGACCAATCTTCGGGTTTGACTTGATAAACACGAACTTTTACGCTCGGCATATTCGTCGAATAAATCGAATACGAAGGCGCGGCTGTCGGGTCAATTACGGCAAACGTGCCGCCTTGCGAATAAAGACTCGTCGGTGCAGTTCCGACCGTAATCGTCGCCGTTGCGGGCGTTCCGAGTTTTTGTTCATAAACGTCCGGCAACGCACCGTCAACCGTAACCTTATAAGTCGTTTTTCCTTTTTTGTAGCCTTGAATATAAACGTAATTTCCGCTCGGATAAATGCTCAAACCTTCGACCGCAGGTTCGATTTTTATCATTTCTTTCGTAAATTTCGATGCTTCAATCGGATTTGAAAACTGTAAATACCAAGTTTCAAACGGCGAACAATTTTTGTTGCTCTGATAACTGCACCAGCCGCCGACAAATTTCATCGCACCAAAAGTTCTAAATGAGAAACCTTGATCTTTTGCGGTCGTAATCGGACCTTCGGCAGACGGCGTGCCTTTCGGAAATGTAACCGAAATCGCCGAATCAGCCGGAAGTGCGTTTTCAGTCAAGCCATCAGAATTTAAAGCGCGAAAAGCCAACCAACGCTTCGGTTGCGCTTGCTTGGCGTAATATGAAATCGAAGGATCTTTGTCAATTTCTTCCTGTGTTGCGAGGCGAACTTTTAAAGGTTTTCCGCCGCCTACAACTTTCATTGTTTGCAAAACCGCTTCCGCATTTATCTCTTGGTCAAATGATGCAAACATCAACGCATCGCGCCGTGTTACTTGATTTGCGGGAATCATCTGCTCGACTTTCGGCGGCGGCGTGGTAAATGTCCAAACGACATCTTTTTGCAAAACTTGTCCGGTCGCGGCTTTTGTTCCTGCCGGAACGCGAATGGTAAATTTGGTCGCCATCGGAAAGCGTTTCGTCGTGTCGAACATCAAGGTTTTCGTCCCCAACCAACGCCATTTTCCTTCGACAGACGGCGACATCTCAACAGGAACGGTTTTCGCCGCTTCTTCCTGCGAAGTTACGGCAACCATCGGTTGCGAAAAAGTTACGGACAAATCGGGCGCAAGCGGAACTTCGCCTTCGGGCGAGAATCGCAAAACTTCCAATGTCTGTTTTTCCTGCTGAACCGTCGGATTTCTTTCTTCATCGGACGGAAATTTTACCGGAACTTTATTGCCCGTTTTCGGCGCGGGTAAAGTGCCGATACGTTTGGCAAATTCGGTCTTATCGTCTGCATCGGCTTTAATTTCCGGCAACCGATTCAGTAGTTTCGACGTATCGCCATCTGACAACGCATCGCCTTTGACCGGCTCTTGTTTCGTGCGTTTTTCCGCGCCTTCTTCGCCTTCCGAAAGACGAAACTGCAATCCGTTCGGTAAATTCTGGTTCATATTTTGTGTAATGACTTTGCCGCGTGTCTGTGCGTTCGTTTGCACAATCACGGGAGAAAACATTCCGATATAAATAACGCAAATCAATAAAAAAGAAATCGTTTGTCGCATAATTTTTGTTTAATTTTTCGATAGCGAATAAATGAATATTTATCCACAGATGAATATAGATGAACACGGATTCTTATCTTTTGATTTTATCTGTGTCCATCTGTGTTTATCTGTGGATAATAAAAACATTATTTTATAAATTCGATACCTATTTTCCTTCGAGAACGCGAATCGGGGAAAGCGAAGTTTCCGCGCTTATCTTACCTTAATTTTTAATTTCAAACTAGCTTCGAAAAAATCGGTTGCCTTTTTATGAACGCTGCAGAAATTAAAAACTTGCAACTCTGCGTCGGAAAAATTGACTTTTCCATAATTTGAAGCATAATTTTGGCATATCAAATTTTTTTTCCCGCTTTTGCGGTTTGATTATTAACTAAATGAGTTTTCCTGTTATACTTGAAATTACGAAAAAAGCGGAAAATGCAACTTTGCTTTATTTGCTTTCGTTTAGGATTTCGGAAGAAGTTATTGGTAAAATAATTTTTAGGAGAAAATGTAAAGAAAATGGGACTTTGGGCAAGAATTACGAGAATTTTTCGCGCTTCGACGGGCGCGGCTTTGGACAAGATGGAAAACCCGGAACTCGTGCTTCAGCAAACGATTCGGGATATGCGCGACCGCGTGCCGGAACTCAACAATTCCGTCGCGCAAGTGATGGCAACCGAACGGCTTTTGAATAAACAGAAGGAAAATCTTTCAAACCAAGTCGTTGATTTGGACTCGAAAATCAAAGCGTCGGTCAAAATGGGACGCGACGACATTGCCACCGCTTATATCGGTCAACTCCAACAAGCGCAGATGGATTTGGAACGCACGACCGTCCAAGCCGAACACGCTTCGGTTGCCTCGAAACAAGCATTGAAAGCGCGTGATAATTACGTCTTGAATATGAAAAAGCGCACCGCCGAAGCGATGCAGCTTATCAGCGCGGCGAAACAAGCCAAATTGCAGGAACAACTCGCGCAAACGATGGAAACCTTCGACATCGGCGACGATGCTTCGACGTTCAACGAAATGCGCGAAAAAATTGACCGCAGAGTCGCGGCGGCAGAAGCCAAATTGCAACTCGGCTCATCTTCGGTTGACGCGCAAATGCAAGACATCGAACGCGAAGCGATGGACATTCAGCTTCAAGATAAACTTTTAGAATATAAACAATCAATGGGAATGCTTGGTTCGGGTTCAAACGCGACAGGCAAACAAATCGGCGCAGGCACGGAAATGCCCAAAGAAAACGAAGTTCTCGACCAAGTTTTGTTGAATGAAGTAAATCAAAATAATCAGTCGAAATAAACTAAGGGCAAAACGCAAACGGCAAAAATAGCATCTACAATATCTATGGCTGATTTAGCAAAAGTTCAGAAAGAAATTACCAGATTTAACACGAAATACGTCAAGGAAGCCGTCAAAGAGCCGGCGAATTTTTGGGGTTTGGCGGGTTTTGCCGTTGCCGCCGCTTACACGGGAAGTTTTATTCCTTTGCTCGTCGCGCTAATTTGCGAAGCGGTTTATGTCGTCTTTTTGCCGATGATTCCGGCGTATCGCCAAATTGTCAACACCCGCGAAAAAGAAAGAGTTTTGCAATTAAACAAAGCCAACCGCGATAAATTAATTAAAAGTTTCACGCCCAGAGAGCGCGAAGCCGTCGAATATCTGCGCTGGCAAAAAGACAAAATTCAGGAAAATTACCACAAATTCACGGGCGCAAAACAACTTCCGAGCAACCTGACTTCCCTTCATCAACGCTGGGAAGATTTCGTTGATTTGCTCGACGTTTATCGCCGCCGCAAACAACACTTAAAATCAATCAATCGCCAAGCTGTCCACAACCAACTCGCGCAAGCCTTTCGCGCAATGGAAAACGCGCCGGACGAAAAAACGCGCCGCGTGCAAGAAACCAACGTCGAAATTCTCAAACGCCGCTTGGCTTCATTTGACGAATTGGAAAAATCGGTAAAATTGGTCGAAGGACAGCTTCAATCAATCGAAAATTTCTTCGGATATTTAAACGACGAAATCGTTACGATGAACACGCCCGAAAAATTCTCGCTTCTCGATTTCGAGCAATTAAGCGATTCAATCGCCATGACCAAACAAATGCTCGACGAAACCAGCGACGCAATCGGCGCACTCGACGCGCACAACCGCTCAATGGGTAACTACGAACTTCTGCCCGAAAATCGTTAATTTTTTTTACAACCAAAACACTCGAAAGGCTTGAAATCTCAAGCCTTTTTTATTTTTACAAAATATTTTTAACTACTGGTAAGGTTGCCGATTTTGCGTGGTCTTAATCTTTTGAGAAGCACACAAGTAAAAAACTCGAAAACTTTATGATTCACAAATTGAATTGGATTAACACTAAAATCGCACGTTCTTTCAATATTCGTTTAGGGCGTTTTCAAATTGCAGAAAGTGATATTTCAAAAGATGAACTTTTAGTCGTCTTTGGCGGACATATATTGACGCTTGAAGAAGTTAATTCTCTGCAACCGGAGATTCAACATTTCCATTATCAAATCAGCGAAACCCCTAATTTATTTTTTGGTCCGTCAAAGTTTGTCGAACTCGAAAATGGCGAATTCTTCAATCACAGTTGCACGCCGAACAGCGGTTTCAAAAGCGCGATTCATCTGATTGCGATGCGGGACATTCGCAAAGGCGAGGAGATTACTTTTGATTACGCAATATGTATGACACTTGACGGTTGGAAAATGGAATGTTCTTGCGAATCTGAAAAATGCCGAAAAATTATCACCGGCGATGATTGGAAAATAGATGAGGTTCAACAAAAATATCACGGCTATTTTCAACCTTATATCGAAGATAAAATCTCCCGCTTTGCATCTCAAATCGGGTAAATTATGAAACGCTTTTTTCAATGGATAACCGGCATCAGCATCTACGGTTTGTTTAACTTGCTTTTCGATGTTGTTGTTTATTCATTTGTTATATGGCAACTTGGGATTGTTTGGGGTGGCTTAATAATGGCGATTCCGTCCTTCTTATTAGATTGGTATTCGGTGAAATTTTATGACGAATTTGAAAAAGATTTCTTGGCTATGGAAGAAATAAAGTCACTGCGAGATTACGAAGGGAAAAATCTTATAAAGCGACTCACTAAATTGATTCTCAGGAGGACACCACTATTTGTTCAATTCATCTTTTTTTCGCTCAAATTTAATCCATTTATTACAACAATTATGATGCGAAAAAGTGCATTTGAAGCGAAAGGAATGTCGCGCCGGGATTGTAAAATATTCGTCATCAGTTTCACAATCGGACAAATCTATTGGATTTTTCTAATTGCCGGCGGCGTTCAAGGCATAATATTTTTTTTCTCAAAATAATAATTTTTTTTACATATTGGTAAGGTTGCCGATTTTGCGCGGTCTTTATAAAGCAAAAGGTGAAAAAGTGTTTTGTGCGTCGCCTTTTGAAGTGAAAAGAGATTTAATTAATTTTCAACTTTCTTTCCGTTATCAATCGCCCGACGCATACCCGCCCATCACTTTTGAAACGATTCAGATTTTAATATTCAAATAGGAGATTTCGGCTTTATGGCACAGAAACCACAATTTTTATTTCAGTTTTTCGATAATTTTCGCAAAATCAAATTTTTCTTACTAACTTCAATATTTTTTTTGCTAGCAATGTGTAGTTTCAAATCTACTTTTGCCGCGTGTCCTTCGCCTAATTTTATTATTGGACGAGGATTTCAATCAGGGGCAAGCAACTCCGGCTCAGTAGCGGGCGATTTCAATAATGATGGAAAAATTGATGTTGCAGTTATAAATAGCTTGGGATTTAATTCGGTTGTTGCCGTAACGCTTGGAAACGGCGATGGAACTTTTCAAGCCCCGATGACAACACCAATGGAGCCGAACGGTGTTCGTTTGGCAACCGGAGATTTCAACCAAGACAATAAACTCGATCTTGCCGTTGCGCTTTCATCAGCCGGAGCAGTCGGAATAATGCTAGGGAATGGAAACGGAACATTCGGTCTTACCGATTTATATACCGCACAACCCGGCACGAGCAGATTAGCCATTGCCGATTTCAACGGCGATTCAAGATTAGACATAGCCGCTTCAAACTTTACAGTCAACTCATTCTCGGTATTTTTTGGAAATGCAAACGGCAGTTTCGGCACTGCAACCAATTATTCTGTTGATGGTTCAATCGGCGGACTTGCCTCTGCAGATTTTGATCAAGATGGAGATAATGACCTTTCAGTAGCGCACGGCGATAATGACGTTTCTAATACCGGAACAAGACTCAGTTATTATCGAAACAACGGAGCCGGAATATTTTCTCTTGTTTCTCAAAAAACAGGTTTATATACTTCAAGAGCGGAAGTAAAGGCTGAAGACATAACAGGCGATTCAGTTCCCGATATTGTAATGGGTGGCAGTTATCTTGCGGGACTTCCCGACCAAATTGCGCGTTTATACGCGTTTCGCACCGAGAATAGCGGCGGTCAAACTACATTTAACGATAATGGCAACAGGCAATGGGGAATTTCATTTTCAACAACAATTTCGGATATTGCTTTGGGAGATGTGAACAGTGACGGTCAAAAAGACATCGTTGCGCTCAATTCATACAATGGAAATTTATCCGTAATAATCACCGGAAATAATGGCGCATTTACCCCAAGTATCAATTATTACGCAGGAAACTCACCGCTTAACGTCTATCTCCGCGACCTCAACGGCGATACCAAACTAGATATTATCGTAACTAATTCAGGCGATTCTAAATTTAATATCTTATTGAACATCGGAAACGGACGATTTTCAGGTGCATACAGCGTATCAATGGTTCAAGCATCAAGAGATACAAATTCCGGTGGCGGATTTCATTTGGCTAATGTGAACAATGATTCATTTATTGACTTTTTCCAATATGGCGGCAGTCATGAAAATTCCTACCATACTGCGGCATTAGGAAATAGCACTGGAAATTTTAACGGGCAAGGAATTCTTAATCCTACGCCGGATGTCGCAAATAACAGATATGCAGGAACTCTGGGTGATTTTAGCGGCGATGGTAAACCGGATTATTTACACGGCTGGTCTGATGCTTCGACGCTCAGACTAATGTTAGGTAATGGAAACGGAGCATTTTCTTCATCTGGAAACTCATTTCAAATTCCGGGTATCCCGACTTGGGTTGTTTCCGGCGATTTTAACAACGACGCAAAATTAGATGCAGTTGCAGCAATTACCACAAATCAAATTGCTTTTTTACGCGGCAACGGACAAGGCAGTTTTAATAGTGCCGTTATGACTTCTGTTGGAACACAACCTTTTTATGTGGTTGCCGCAGATTTCAACTCTGACGGCAATCTCGATTTGGCAACCGCGAATTATGCAAGCAATAATGTTTCAGTTCTTTTGGGCAATGGAAACGGAACATTTGTTGCGGCAACAAATTACTCCGTCGGAACAAATCCGACACATATCACGGTTGCCGATCTTAATGCTGACGGTAAATCGGATTTAGTTGTGCCAAACTCAGGAGCAAACTCTGTTTCTGCTTTGTTTGGGAACGGTGTCGGCGGCTTCGGAACAGCAATGTCAATTACGGTAGGCACATTCCCACACTCAACCGCAGTAGCCGATTTTAATAACGATGGTTTTGTAGATATTGTTACGGCAAATCGAGGTTCCGCTTCAAACTCGATTTCGTTAAACCTCGGAACAGGCAGCGGCTCATTCGGTGCGGCAACGCATATAACCTACGGAATGCACGAACCGCTTTGGATATTTGCCCAAGATACCAATTTAGACTCGCGTCCCGATTTAATTATTGCTCAACGCCTATCGAATCAAGTAAATGTTTTGATAAATTCCTGTGAAGCATTCAATTTATTACGTCCCACACCTTTTGATTACGACGGCGACGGCAAGACAGACATTTCAATTTTCCGTCCGGCACAAGGCGAATGGTGGTATCAAAAATCTTCAAACGGCGGAAATTTTGCCGCGCAATTCGGTTCTTCGACCGATAAAATTGTTCCCGCAGATTATACAGGGGATGATAAAACCGATTTTGCTTTTTTCCGTCCTTCAACAGGGCAATGGTTCGTTTTGAGAAGTGAAGATTTCTCGTTTTATGCTTTTCCGTTCGGTAATTCGACCGACACGCCTGTTCCGGCTGATTATGACGGCGACGGCAAGGCAGATGCGGCGGTTTTTCGTGAATCTTCTTTGACTTGGTTTATCAATAAATCGAGTGGCGGAACGGACATTATCGGCTTCGGATCGGCGGGCGATAAGCCTGTTGTCGGAGATTATGACGGCGACGGCAAGGCGGATATTGCGATTTACCGCAACAACGGCGGAGTTGGCGAATGGTGGATTCGTCGAAGTTCTAACGGCAGTGTTTTTGCCGCGCAATTCGGCGCAAGCACAGACAAAGCCGTGCAAGGCGATTACACGGGCGACGGTAAAACCGACATTGCCGTCTGGCGACCTTCAAACGGAAATTGGTTTATTTTGCGTTCGGAAGATTTTTCATTCTACGCTTTTCCGTTCGGCGCAAACGGCGACATGCCTGTTGCCGGAGATTACGATGGCGACGGCAAAACCGACGCAGGCGTTTTTCGTCCGACAAGTCAGACTTGGTTTATAAATCGTTCAACGAGCGGAACTCTAATTCAGCAATTCGGCATCAACGGAGATTTGCCGACTCCGAATGCTTTTGTGCCGTAATATTTTTGAGTTGAAACTTCTCTCATATTACAATGGCGGCGGGTTTTCTAATGATAAATTATCATTAGAAAACTTGCCGCCGGAGAAATTTTCAAAATTATGCCGAAAGACATTTTTCCAAATGAAAACGATGTCGTTTTGCTGCCGTTTTTGTCGGCGGAAAGCGAAATCGTGTCGGAAGAATGTTTGAATCGGTTGTTTGAAGAAACCGTTATTCCACAGATTCGGAAGGTTTTAGCCTCATACCTCACCCTCACTTTTGATGAAAAGGAAGAGATTCAATCGGACGCGCAAACGCGGATTTTGAAGGTTTTGTGGAAACTTCGTGCGGGCAAAAACAGCTTCGTCAAACCAATAAACAATTTGTCGGCTTATACTTCGACCGTAACTTTTAATTGTCGTAAGGATTTTATTTTGAGCAAGCAACCCGAATGGCGGCGCAATGATAATCGTCTGCGGCGGATGCGCGACGGCGGCGAATTGATTTTTTTTACTGATGGTGAAGGCGTTCAATTTGTTTGTTTGGAATTGCAGACGGAAAACGCTTCGGAGATGGAATTTGATGAAATTGTTTCGCAGGTTTGTCGAAAATATCCGAATCATTTGTTTTTGAAAACTCAGATACTTGCGCCTTCGATTTTGAAAACGGCGAATGGCGCGTTGCCGAAAAATATATTGCTCAAGGCGATTTTGGAGATTACGGACGCGGTAAATATCGAAGAAATCGAACTGCCGGAAGAAATGTTTGAATACGCCCGAAAAGATGATTTTATCGCCAAGCGTCAGAAAAATTATCTGCGGCGGATTTGGGATGAAATCAAGACTTTTCCGCCGAATCAGCGGAAGGTTTTGATTCTGAGTTTGAAGGAATCGCACCGGACAGAAGTCGTTACTTTGCTTTTGAAAAAGCGAATTGCGACGATTAAGGAAATTGCCGACGCTTTGGAAGTAAATTTGGAAGAATTTTCCGAAATCTTTGCGAAATTGCCGATGTCGAGCGCGGAAATCGCCGAGTTTTTAGGCATCGAAGACGGCGAAAACTCATCGAAAGAGCAAAAGGTTGATAATCTGCGAAGCACCGCACGAAAACTTTTGCGGAGCAGATTGGGAATAAAAAAATAAGTTTCTAGTTTCTGGTTTCCGGTTTCTGGTCATTTGGTCTTAACCAGAAACCGGAAACCAGAAACTAGAAACTTGAATAAAATGAGTAAGCATTTAAACGAAGTCAAGTTAAAAAATTACGGTGAGAGCAATTTGTCGCCGCGTGAGTTTTTGCGTGTGCAGGCGCATCTTGAAACTTGCGAAGATTGCGAAAGGAGGTTGGACGAGATGTTTCCAAATATTGTCGAACGCGAGGAAGCGTTGTTAATGGAAGATTTGGCGGATGAAACGATGCGCGATTTTCATCTGAATTATGATGAACATTTGAAGCCTTATATTTATCAAACGATTGATGCAGTCGAGCGCGAGATTGTTGAAAGCCACGTTGAGATTTGTTCCGATTGCCGTGAGGATTTGCGCGATTTGTTGCAGTTTCACGAAGAATTAGAGCGCGAAAAAGAAATCCGCGAACTTTCAAAACCACGTTTTTGGACGACGGTTTCCGAATGGTTTTCCGCACCGAATCACAAAGCGGTTTGGCTGGCATTGGCTTCGATTTTTGTTTTGAGCGGCGCGTTTTTGATTTGGCTTTTTGTTTCGCCCACTACAAATGAAATCGTGCAAAACCCGACGAATACAACCGATTTTCCGATAAATCAAACTGCGCCGAATATCGCTCAAACGCCAACGATAAATCAGAACGCACCGAAAATGAATTTGACAAATTTGTCGGAAAATAAAAATCAAAACACAAATGAACCACCGAAAGAAATTGAAATGGCGGCACTCGTTTTGCCGAAATTTTTGAATGAATTGCGAATAAATGAAAACGAAACTCTGCGCGGAAACAACGATTTGCCGACGCAGAAAATTGCCGTCATTGCGCCAAACGGCAAAGTCATTCGTGGTTCATCGCCGATTTTATCTTGGCGAAATGTTCCGACTGCGGAAAATTATGAAGTTTCGGTTTTTGACAATGATTTTAATAAAATTGCCACAACCGAAAATCTCAAAGGCAATTCGTGGCGCGTCCCAAATTTGACGAAAGGTAAAATTTATCAATGGCAAGTTAGCGCAAAATCAATTTCGGCAGATGGCAAAACGCAAAATTATCTCGGACAAGGAAAATTTTACATCCTCAGCCAAACGGATGAAAACAAAATAAATCAAGCGCGAAACTCGCTCGAAAAAGGTAAAGCTTTTGCCGAAGCCGGACTTTTGCGCGAAGCCGAAAACGAATTTCGACAATATCTCAAACAAAATCCGAATTCCGAAAATGCCAAAAAATTTCTGCGCCAAATCGAGCAAGCGCAAAGATAATTTTAACCGCGAAAGACGTGAAAGCGACGCGAAAAGCAAACAAAATTTTCTGCGTGTTTTTGCGTATTTCGCGGTTTAATCTTAAAATCGGTCTGTTCAAAAAATTCGAGAGGTAATTTAAAGAATGAAAGCTACAAAATCTGTCTTTCTGTTTATTTTGATTTTTTCATCGTCGCTTTTTGCTCAAACCGATGACGAAAAAATCGTTCGCACAACGATTGAAAATTTCTATTTTGCTTTTCAAAAAAAAGATGAAATGAGTCTGAAACAATTCTGGAAAGCGGATTCTGGATTTGCGAATGATTTTTTCAAACAAACCAATTCTTTATTTACTCAAAACGAAACGATTTCGATACAAAATCTGAAATTTACCAATTCATATTTCAAAGATGACATTTTCCGCCAACGTATTTCGATTGAAATTCAAAACAAACCGCAAAATCTGACATTTTTGTTTGTTAAAGAAAATGAAGTTTGGAAAATTTGGCGCACCCGTCCGAGCGAAGAAGATTTGATGTTTCAGCTGATAAATGCCGAAAATGATGAAGAACGAAGCAAACTTTTAAGCGACAATTCGGGTTTGCAAAATTCGTCTTTGTGCGGTTTGATAGCTTATATTTTGTTTGAATTGGGCGATGCCGGAAAAATAGAACTCGGTTATAAAATGGCGGACATCGGCTTTATCGTCGCAAAAAATTCGGATGATAAAAAATGTTACGGCAGAATGATTTACCGGCGTGGTTTGGTAACCTCATCGAAAGGCGAAATTGCCGAAGCAACCAAAGAATATTTCAACGCACTCGAATTTGCCAAGCAACACGACGACAAAGCTCTCGAAGCAATCGCGCTTTATTACATTGCTATTGCTTACGGTTCGCAGAATAATTTCAAACTCAGTTTGGAATATTTGAATAAAGCCTCCGTTTTGGCTGAAGAATTAAATCACATTCCGTTAAAAAGACAAATCTTAAATCTTCGGGCAATAAACACAACCGACCTGAAAGAACAACTTTCAGCTTTGAATCAACTGCTCAAAATGCAGCAAGAAGCCGGAAATATTTACGGCGAAGCGGCAACTTTGGGCAATATCGCCTTTTGCTATTCGGATATGGGCGACCACGAAAAAGCCATTGAAACAATGGAGATTGCCGTCAAAAAATTTGAGCAAATCGGCTTTAAATACGAATTGATTGAAGCATTTATGGGGTTAAGTTCGTTTAATTCTTTTCTGGGGCGCGATGAAATTGCGCTTAATTGGAGCGAAAAGGCTTACCAAATTGCTTTGGAAACTGGGAAAAGCCCTGCAAATCCGTTAAATCAAAAATTTCATTTAAATCGAAAAAAAGGAAATCTGCCCGAAGCTAAAAAAAATGCTTTGGAAGCGATAAAATATATCGAAGAAGCACGACCAAAATTACTGTCCGACACCGAAACGCAAGCGAGATTTTTAAGAGGGCAAGCGCAGCATTATGAAAATTTGACGCTGATTTTAAGCGAATTGAAGGAAAATGAAGACGCGCTAAAATCTGCCGAATTGTTCAAAGGCAGAGTTTTATTCGATATTATCCAAACCGGCAAACCTTCGATTTCAAAGGCTTTATCAGCAGAAGAACAGACGACACAAACAAAATTAAAGCAATCAATCAATGAAATAAGTCGAGAATTGACACGCGAAAATCAAAGAGAATATCAAAATAAACCGCGAATTGCTGATTTGGAAAAAAAACTCGGTCAGGCGCGGCTTGATTACGAAGATTTTCAACTAAAACTCTACGCGACAAAACCCGAATTAAGAATAAGACGCGGCGAATTTCAGCCGATTTCGCTTGATGAAATTTCCGCGCTTTTTCCCGATGAAAAAACCGCTTTTTTGGAGTTTGCGGTAACGGGCGGCAAAACTTTTCTCTATGTCATCACGAAAAACGGCGGCAAACCTTTATTGCAAATTTATCCGATTGAACTGAAAAAAGAAGATTTGCAAAAACAGGTCGGCGAATTTCATAAAATAATTTCCGATTCGGCAATCAATCTGAATTATAAAGAACCTGCCCGCAAACTTTTCGATTTACTCTTAAAACCCGCGTCCGCCCAACTCCGCGGCAAAACTTCGCTCGTCATAATTCCCGATTCGTTTCTTTGGGAAATTTCTTTTCAAGCGTTAATTACGGCAGAAAATCGTTTTTTGATTGAAGATTTCGATATTTCCTACGCGCCGTCGCTGACGGTTTTGCGCGAAATGCAAAAAAAGCCGCGAAAACCTTCCACTACGCCAACACTTCTGGCTTTCGGCAATCCGCGTTTCGATTCAAATACGACAACAATTTTGGCGGAAAAACGCGGCACAAAACTCGGCGATTTACCTTCGGCGGAAAAAGAAGTTGATTTTTTGGGAAAACTCTACGGCGCAAAACAAAGTAGAATTTACAAACGAATATCGGCAACCGAAACCGTGTTCAAAGAAAATTCTAAAGGCTTCGACATTCTGCATTTTGCCACGCACGGCATTTTGGATAATCAAAATCCGATGTATTCGGCAATCGTTTTGTCTTCGACGGATAAATCGGAGGAAGACGGTTTGCTCGAAGCGTGGGAATTGGCGGAAATGAATCTCAGTGCCGATTTAGCTGTTCTTTCGGCTTGCGAAACGGGACGCGGCGCATTTGTCGGCGAAGGAATTGTCGGACTTTCTTGGGCTTTTTTTATTGCCGGAGTGCCGCGTGTCGTTGCCAGTCAATGGAAAGTAGAATCAGCAAGCACGGCGGAATTGATGACCGAATTTCATCGGAACTTAAAGTTTAATAAAAACAATTCAGTTGCAAAATCTTTGCAGACAGCAATGCAAAAACAGTTAAAAAATCCGCGCTTGCGGCATCCGTTCTATTGGTCGGGTTTTATTTCAATCGGGCGAAATTAGTCGAAACAGTAAAAAATCGGGTTACATTTTTGTTCTTTATGGTTTATAATCATTTTTAACAAAATCAAACGGACTGATGCGGAAATTATGTCTTATAAACCCAAATTTTGTAACGAATGCGGTGAAAATATTGAAAACACCGAACGTAAATTTTTGAGTTTCCGCCATTTCTGCGAACTTTGCGAAACACGGCACGGCGTTCACGATAAAACGCCTTGGGCAGTTGCCGCGTTTGGGATTTTTATCGGATTATTCGGTTTCGGAAACTATTTGCGAACGCCTGCGCCGGAAGCTACACCAGCACAATTTATCAGTCGGAATGCTCAAAATACGAGCAAACCCGAAAAAAACCAGACGAATTCCGCCGAATCAAACACGAATACGAAAATCGAAAAACCTGTTATCAAATCTAATCAGGTGAGCGTTTCGACGGAAAAACCAACCACACGGCAAACGGAAACAGTTTCAAACACAGCAACCGAACCCGTGTATTTTTGCGGCGCGTCAACCAAAAAAGGAACGCCGTGTTCGCGTCGTGTCAAAGGCGGCGGTCGCTGTTGGCAACACGAAGGTCAGCCCGCAATGCTTCCGTCGGAAAAATTGTTGGCGGGCAATAAATAGTTTTTTCTACTTTTTTGCGGAAAATATTGAATTAAACCCTGTGTTTTTCGAGTTTCTCGGTAATTTAAATTACCAATTACAAATTATTCGAGTTGCTCAGAGCGTCTTTAGTGCAACGGAAATTATAAGTTTAGAATCTGTAGGTTGTAATAAATTATAAAAACAAAGTATTTAAAAAATTTTGTGAATTGATTTTAATAATAAGATGAAAGTTTTAGCACCGAACACTTTATTACAAAACCGTTATTTAGTCGTGCATTTGATTGGCAAAGGCGGAATGGGCGAAGTTTATCTGGCGGTTGACCAAAGACTCGGCAGTGCGGTTGCGCTCAAGCGCACCTTTTTTTCCGAAGACGAAATGCTCGGCAATGCTTTTGAACGCGAAGCGCGTATTTTAGGTCGTCTGCGACATCCGGTTTTGCCGAAGGTGAGCGATCATTTTCTCGAAAACGGTAATCAGTATTTGGTGATGGAACATATTTCCGGCGACGATTTATCAAAGCGTCTGGAAATGACACAAAAACCTTTTCCGCTGTCGTGGGTTTTATTTTGGGCTGATCAATTGATGGACGCGCTCTGGTATCTGCATTCGCACGAACCACCGATTATTCACCGCGATATTAAACCGCAAAACTTAAAATTGACCGATGAAAATAATATAATCCTGCTTGATTTCGGTTTATCGAAAAGTAATATCGGCGAATCGCTTATCAGCCGCAACGTCAGCGCAGAGGGTTCGGGAAGTGTTGTCGGCTATACGCCGCATTATGCGCCGATGGAACAAATTCGCGGCACGGGAACAGGTCCGCGAAGCGATCTTTATTCGCTTTCGGCAACGCTTTATCAATTATTAACAAACACTGTTCCGCCCGATGCTTTAACCCGTGCCGATTCGCTTCTGAACGGTTCGCCCGATCCGGTTAGACCGATAAATGAAGTCAATGCGGAAGTCAACAAAGCTATTTCGGACGTAATTATCAAAGGAATGGCAGTCAGCCAAGATTTGCGTTACACGAATGCCCGCGAAATGCAGAAGGATTTGCGCGATGCTTACGCCCAGTTGCAAAAAGCAATGTCGGCAAATACCGTAGCATTTACTTTGCCTGAAAATAACACAAATGCTGCGCCGGAAAAAACCGAACCTTTATTTTCAGTTCCGCCGGTTGCATCGCCCGATTTAATTACGGAAACAGAAGTGCCGAAAGTTTCGGCAATGCAGACCGAATCTTTGCCCGCCATTCAAAGCGAACAACCTAATTTCGATGAAACTTTGCGTTATGACGGTGATATTCAGCAATTCGACGCAAAGCAATCGGACATTAAAACCGAAGTTTTTTCAGGCGGAATTTTACCTGTCGTAGAAGACGCAACTCCTTCGGTTTCCGATTCCGAACCTCAAGTCGAAGCTCCGCCGGCACAAAATTATTCACCCGAAGCAACAACGCCGCTGATTAAGTTTGACGGCGAAAATGTGGTTACGCCGCAACCGACTAATTTCGATTCAAAAGTCGAACCGCCGAAAGAAGAAGTGCCGGCAACAGCAATGTATATGCCGTCTGATGATTCACAAGCGACTGATGTTACGCCTGTGCCAAGCTCCGGTATGACGGAAGATTTTTCGTTCACGCAGGACTTCAAGCAAGAAGAAATTCGTGAAGATTACAATTCACAACCTCAACCGGCGGCAGTTGCGGCAGTTGCGGCAGTTTCACCCGTAACAACCCAACCGCAAAAAAAATCCGGCAACGGCAAAATTTTTGCAATTCTCGGCGTTCTGGGGTTACTTTTATTTTTAGGAATCGGTGCGGCAGGTTTCGGTTGGTGGTATCTTTACGGCGGAGGTTCAACAACAAAAACCGATCCGACTCCGACACCTGCGCCGTCTGTTTCTCCGTCGCCGACGGCTTCGCCCATTGACATTGTAACTGACACAAATTCAAACACGAATACCAATTCGGACACTAATACCGATGTCGCCAACACCAACAGCGACACCAACAGCGACACCAACAATATCGCCAACACCGATACGAAAACAGATACAAAAACAGATATTGTCAAACCGACACCGACACAACAAGTTCGTGTAACACCAACACCGCAAATTGTTCGCGTTACGCCTACGCCGGTTAAAACGCAAGCGCAGGTTACGCCGGTTAAAACGCCGGCAAAGACACCGAAGAAAGACGATTCGACGAAGATTCTTCAGTAGTTTTTTTTAGGAGATAGTTAGATGAAAAGAAAATTTTTTATTGGATTTATGACAGCATTTTTTTTGCTGACGATTTTTTCTTTCGCACCGAATGAAGTGTTTGCCCAACCCAAAAAGGCAAAGAAATTGGTTGCGGACGGCGATAAATTGTTTCGACAACAAAATTATCAAGGCGCGATTGAAAAATACGCCGAAGCCATCGTCATTGCCCCGAAATATGCCGACGCTTATTTCTGGAAAGGCACTTCGCATTATTATCTCGAACAATACGAACAAGGTATCAAAGATTTATCGAGTGCTTTAACGCTCGGATATAGGAAACCTCTGGAAATTTATAAACTTCGCGGCTATATGAATTTGCAACAGCAAAACTATGATGCCGCAGTCATTGATGCCACCGAAGCCTCGAAAATCGAACCGTCAAACATCGTTTTCGTAATGGCTTTGGGCGAAGCATATCTTGGTAAAAAAGATTGGGAAAATGCGATTGCGACCTATAAACGCGCTTCGCAATTAGCCCCGCAAAACGGCGACATTCTGTATTTTATAGCATATGCTCACAGCCAATCGGGAAATATAAAAGAACAAGGCACATCTGCCGCCGATGCCATTAAAAAAGGCACACGCTATGTCGGCGAAGCCTATTTTTTATACGGCGACGCACAACAAAGAGCAAAAAATCAAGAAGAAGCGATTCAGGCTTTTGAACGCTCACTCAGCGCAAAACCTGATATTTACGCTACTTACAGCTTGCTTTCCGAACTTTACCGTAACCAAGGACGTTTTCAAGACGCGATTGCCACTATGCTCAAAGGATTGCAAAATTTCCCGAACGACGGTGGTTTATATGTCAATCTGACGTGGTATTATTCGTTGGCTGACAAACACGTTGACGCTATCCAAGCCGGACAAAACGCCGTAAAATACGCGCCGAATAACGCCACCGGCTATACCAATCTCTGCCGTGCCTATAACGACACGAAACAATACAGTTCGGCAATTGAAACCTGCAACAAAGCTCTGGCAATTTTGCCCGATGACGGCGAAACGAACTTTTATCTTGGACGCGCTTACAGTTTTTTGAACCGTGAAGACACAGCCAAAAAATATTATGCCAAAGCCGTTACGGGTTTGATTAAATTCACCAATGAAAATCCCGATTATTCGGATGGTTACTATCTTTTGGGCAATGCTTATTTTACAACGGGCAACCGCGACAAAGCCATCGAAGCCTATCGTAAATGTCTCGAACTAAGTCCGCGTTTTTCAAAAGCCAAAGTCAATCTCGGCTACATCTATTTTCTGAAAGGCGACACAAAAGCCGCACGTCAGCAATACGATGAACTGAAAACATTCGATAATCTCAATGCCGAAAGATTAAAGCAATTAATGGAACAGTAAAGCTGATAAAAAATAAAGAAGTGGTCAGGAAATTTTCCCGACCACTTCTTTTTTATTGAGGCACAAAAGCATTCTGCGTTGGAATATCCGTCGAAATTCCAAACTGCAATGCTCCGAATCCTGCTGTTGAGCGTAGCTGATACCAAATCCCCGTTGATGGACGGAGAGAAGTTTCGGGACTTCCCGCAAAGGTTTCGGGACTTCCCGCAAAGGTTTTGGGATTTCCCGCAAAGGTTTTGGGACTTCCCGCGCAAGTTTTGGGACTTCCCGCAGAAGTTCTGGGAAGTCCCGCGCAAGTTCTGGGAAGTCCCACGCAAATTGCGGGAAGTCCCACGCAAGTTGCGGGAAGTCCCACACAAGTTGTGGGAACTCCCGCAAAGGTTTTGAGAAGTCCCACGCAAGTTGCGGGAAGTCCCGCACAAGTTGCGGGAAGTCCCGCAGAAGTGTATTTCTTCACTTTTTCACGCGCAATCTTGCTAATCGCTTTTTTGTAATATAAATTTAATTCATACTTGTTCGTCGTTAGCCGTTAGTGATTCGTTGCTAAAACTTCCCTTCTTTTGCAGCTAACAATGAACAACTATCCAATAAATAAATTAAAAAGGAGAATTTTGCCGAACTATGAAAGCATTTACGACTGAAAACATCAGAAATCTGGCTGTCATTGGACACGGCGACGCGGGTAAAACTCAATTAACGAGTTCTTTGCTTCACGTTGCCGGTGCAACGACTCGTTGGGGGAAAGTTGACGAAGGAACGACCGTAACCGATTACGAAGAAGATTCGATTGAGAGAAAGGTTTCGCTCAATAACAACTTCGCACATCTCGAATATAAAGACACGAAAATCAATCTGATAGATACACCCGGTTATGCGGCGTTTGTTTCGCACGCTCGTCCGGCGTTGCGTGTGGCTGATTGCGCTTTGGTTGTGGTTGACGGCGTGAAAGGCATCGAAGTTCAGACGGAAAAGACTTGGTCTTATGCAAATGAGTTTCTTTTGCCGCGTTTTATGATCATCAATAAGCTCGATAAAGAACATGCTGATTTCGGACACGCACTTGATACGGCGACGGAATCATTTGCACGTTCGATTGTGCCTTTTACTTTGCCGATTGGTGCGGAAGCAAACTTCAAAGGCGTGGTTGATGTCGTGCATCAAAAGGCATATGAATTCGATGCCAACGGAAAGGCGAAAGAAATTCCGATTCCCGAAACAGGACGCGACGTTTTTGATTCGACACGCGAAAGAATTATCGAATTAGTTGCCGAATCGGACGATGATTTGATGGAAAAATATTTTGAAAACGGCACTTTGGACGAAGAAGATATTTATCCGAACTTGGCAAAAGCGATTGCGAAGAGCAAACTTTGCCCCGTTTATGCAGTTTCGGCAAACAATCTCGTCGGACTTTCGATTTTGCTTGATCATTTGGTTGAATTTGCGCCGAATCCGGCAACGCACGAAGCCGAATACGGTTTTGCCAATCCCGAAGGCGCAGGCGACCGACTGCAACGTAAATATTCAAACGATGAACCCTTCAGCGCGTATGTTTTTCGCACGATTGCCGACCCGTTTGCCGGAAGAATCAACGTCATGAAAATCGTTTCCGGCAAAGTTTCGGCGGACGCGACGGTTTTTAATTCAACCCGCGACACGGCAGAGCGACTTGGCGCGTTGCACGTTATCAGCGGCAAGACTTTGGATAAAGTTCAAGAAGCGCAAACCGGCGATATTATTGCGGTCGTGAAGCTCAAAGAAACGCAAACCGGCGACACGCTTTGCGATAAAGCGAACGCCATTTGTTATCCCGCAGTTCAATATCCCGAAGCCGCAATTGCCTTTGCGATTGAGCCGAAATCACGCGCCGACGAAGAAAAAATCTCGGTTGCTTTGCACAAAATCTTGGAAGAAGATCCAAGTTTGCATTTTGAACGTGATGCTCAAACGAAAGAATTTATTCTTTCCGGCTCAGGACAATTACATATCGAAACGGTGGTGGACAAATTACACAAAAGGTATCACGTCGAAGTCGCGCTTCATCCGCCGAAAGTTCCGTATAAAGAAACAATTACAGCACAAGTTGAAGTTCAGGGCAGACATAAAAAGCAATCCGGCGGCAGAGGTCAATTCGGCGATTGCAAATGTATCTTTGAACCGCTTGAACGTGGCGGCGGATTTGAATGGGTTGACAAAATTTTCGGCGGGGCTGTTCCGCAAAACTTCCGACCTGCCATTGAAAAAGGAATAATCGAAGCCGCCGCCGCCGGAGCTATTGCCGGTTATCCTTTAGTTGACTTCAAAGTTACGCTGATTGACGGTTCATATCATACAGTTGACTCGGACGAACATTCTTTTCGCGCCGCCGGACGCAAAGCCTTTCGCGCCGCGATGGAAAAAGCCCGTCCAACTCTTTTAGAGCCGATTATGGACGTTGAAGTTTTCTGTCCGCAAGAAGTTTCGGGCGATATTATGGGCGATCTTAATTCCCGACGCGGCAGAGTTCAAGGAATGGATATGCGCGGCAAACAACAAGTCATCAAAGCGCAAGTTCCATTGTCGGAAATGCTCGATTATCAATCGAAGCTCAACTCCGTAACGCAAGCGCGTGGAAGTTACCATATGCAATTTTCGCATTATGACCCGCTTCCGCATAATTTATCGGATAAAGTCATCCAAGAAGCCAAAGATTCCGGCAGAATCCGCGCTCACGATGACGATGAATAACCAAAACGGCAGAAACACGCACGTTAGTAAGTGTGTTTGCTCCAAAACGGCAGAAACACGCACGTTAGTAAGTGTGTTTTTGCTGAATTTTTAGCTAACACCCTCGCTCACGCTCAGGTTTCTGCCTAAAATTGCAGAAACACGCACGTTAGTAAGTGTGTTTTGCTCCAAAATTGCCGAAACACGCACGTTAGTAAGTGTGTTTTCCCCGAATTTTTAGCTAACACACTCCCTAACGGTCGTGTTTCTGCCGAAAATTGCAGAGACGCGCACGTTAGTAAGTGTGTTTTGCTCCAAAAAAGGAAAATGATTTGTCCTGATTGTCGCCAAATCATTTTCTTTTTTCATTTTATTGTCGGGACTGTAATATTTAGTAAATTTTCGGTAATATTTTCTTAATTTCTCTCAACGCCAAAGGGCAGATTTTCCTATATGAAACGCAAATCTCCGGCGAAGTTTCGCAAACCTAAAAAAAAGTTGAAGGCGATTGCCAATCCGCCCGCACCGATTGAGGATTTATCGGTTGAAATCGTCGAAATTCCTTTTACGGTTGAAGCCGAACCGAAAGAAACTGATTGGGAAAACTGTTTCGGATTCGGTTTGGAACTTTTTGAGGAAGGAAATTTTGCGGCGGCAAAGGATTTATTTCTCGAATCTGCCGAAGCGCGTCCGCGATATGCGCCGACTTTCAATTATTTAGGGCTGATTTACCAAAAACTTGACTTTCCGCCTGAAGAAATTATCAAAGCCTTTCGCCAATCCATCAAAATCAACAAACAATATCTTCCGGCTTATCTAAATTTAGGTTTTTTTCTTGAAAAAGTTCTCAATAATTATGATGAAGCGGAAAAAATTTTTCGGAGAATTATCGAACTCGATCCCAAAAATCACCGCACTTTTAACACTTTGGGAAATCTTTTGGCGAAACATTCCAACCGCCGCGCCGAAGCTGAGAGTTTTTTTAGAAAATCTCTCGAAATCGCTCCGAACTATGCCACAACTTACGTTAATTTGGGTTTATTGATTGGCAAAAATCCGAATCGTTTAGATGAAGCCGAAGAAATGTTTCGGCAAGCTCTCGAACATTCTTCTTATTATCCCGAAGTTTATCGGCATTTGGCACATACTGTTGCCCAAAATCCCGAACGGCTCGACGAAGCGGAGGAATTGCTTCGCAAAGCCATCTATTTCTCGCCCGATTATTCGTTAAATTATACCGAATTGGCGCGGCTTCTTAGCAAAGATGAGACACGCCGCGACGAAACTGAAGATTTATACCGGCAAGCGATTGAAATTTCGCCTGATTATTACAAAAATTATGCCGAACTTGCTTTTTTTATTGCCAAAGATAAAAACCGCATTAAAGAAGCCGAAGAAATTCTGCGCCAATCGCTCGAAAGATTTCCGCAATCTTCACAATTAAATAAAAGTTTGGCGACGTTGTTGGAAATGCAGTATAACAACAGGGAGAAAACCGCCGATGTTTTGCGGGAAATTATCGAAAAACAGCCCGATTCTTCAGAAAATTATCAATTGTTGTTAAGGCAAATACCGAGAAAGCCGGAAAATTTCGATAAATTTGAAGCTATTTTTCGCCGCGCCGTCGAACTTTACCCTGAAAACATCAATTATCATTTAAATTTATCAATCTTGCTTGCCAAAAAAGGCAAAAAAATGGCGGAAGCCGCCGACGTTTTGCGTGAAACCATCAAACTTTTTCCGCAAAATGCCAAAGCTCACGCTTTTTTGGCGTATCATCTGCGTAAAAATGTCGAAAAATACGCCGAAGCTGAAAGTCTTTTCAGAAAAGCTCTCGAACTCGAACCGAATTTTTATTTTGCCAAGTTTCGGCTTGCCAATTTAATCAGCCAACATCCCGAAAATTACGCCGAAGCCGAGAAACTTTATCTCGAATCAATCAAGACTTTGCCCGATTATCCCGATGCTTATTATTCTCTTCTGAATTTATATGCAAAACAAAAGGGCAAAGAAGCCGAAGCCGAAAAAGTGATGTTTCAATTGATTGAAAAAGACAAAGGATCAAGCAAGGTTTATCTCAAACTTTTGGAAACTCTCAAAAACAGAAACGCTCCGGCTGAAGAAATCGAATATATTTTGGAGAAAACTATCAATAAATTTCTGAATGATGCCGAAATTTTCAATCGGTTGATAAATTTAATGATAAAGCTGGGCGCAACAGAAGCGGACATTGCCGAAATCTATCGAAAAGCCATTGATTTGGAAACAAAAAGCCACGAAATTTATGTAAAATCCGCCCATTTTTTTCTTGAAAAAAACGCTCCTTTGGCGGAAATCGAAGAAATTTGTCTGAAAGGCATCGAACTTTTTGAAGGAAAGCCCGATTTATATCTAATTTTATGCAAAATCGCCCATCAGCAAAAAAATTATAAAATGGCGTTGCAAAAACTTCTGGAATTTCTCGAAACCGACACCTCAAAATTCGAGATTTTTATCCTGACAGCCTTCATCTGCAAAATTTTAGGCAAGAAAAAAGCCTTAGAACAATTCTTGACCAAAGCCGAAAACTCCACTTCCGCCAACGCAAGTTTCAATCGCGCAATGCTTTCCGCACTCAAAGAAGATACCGAAGCGGTTTTGGAAAATCTAACCAACACCGAAATTAATAAAACCACGCTAAAATTTCTTATTTTCATCAATCCGGTTTTCGATTTCCTCAAAGACAACCCGAAATTCAAAGAATTTATCGGCGAACCCCAAGCCAAATAACCAAAATCGCCGAAACACGCACGTTAGTAAGTGTGTTTTCCTCTAAAACGGCAGAAACACGCACGTTAGTAAGTGTGTTTTAGCCGAATCTTTAGCAAACACACTCCCTAACGGTCGTGTTTCTGCCGAAAATTGCCGAAACACGCACGTTAGTAAGTGTGTTTTTCCTAAGTAGTCGGATAAAAATAAACAAAGGAAATAACTTCTAAAATAATTGATAATTGATAATTGGAATTTGGTAATTATCGTGTAAAAATACGGCACATTATCAATTATTTCAGAGGTTTTAGTGAAAAGTAAGATTGTTTATCTACTTAAAAAACCAAAAATGATTTGGCTGAATTTTTACAAAATCATTCCTTTTTTTCATTTGCCGCCGCCGAAAAAACGGAAAGTTTGAGAAAGTATCTTTAATTAGTCAAAAAATATCAGATTTTTGCGTTTAAATTCCCTTCTTTTGCGACAAAAGAGTGGAAAAAAATTATAAAATTCCATTCTTTTGTAATAAAAGAGTGGAAAAAAATTATAAAAGAGTGGAATTTTATTTTTAGATTCCGAATTTTTATTTTTAAATTCCACTCTTTTGTCTTTAAATTCCGCTCTTTTATCTTTTAAATTTTGGGTAGTGAGCCAAAATTAATGCTTTTTAAATTGCCACTAGCTTGAGCTAGTGGTTTAAGAGATAAAATAAGCGGCTTTAGCCGAATAAAAGAAAAAGAATCAATCATCCCTATCGCTTTAGCGCAAAGATTGGGCTAAAGCCAAGCGGAATTTTTATTTTTTTCCTCTTTGGCTAAAGCCTTTTTTTCCTTTTGCAAACCACTAGCTCAAGCTAGTGGCAATTTAAAAAATATTTCAAACAGCCTTATTTTTACTTCCCTCCGATAAATAGTCGAACAAAAATAAACAAAGGAAATAACTTCTAAAATAATTGATAATTGATAATTGAAATTTGATAATTGTCGTGTAAATATACGGTAAATTATCAATTACTCATTATCAATTATCAATTATTTTAGAGGTGTTAGTGAAAAGTAATTTTGTCTATCCACTTAATTTTTTTATTTTTGCGTGCAAGAATAAATTTCTTGCATCGTTCTTGCTATTAGTGAATGCCTCTGCCGGAGAAATCGGGCAGAACGGAGAAATCCGATTCACAAATTAAATCAAAGGAGCTTAGAACTTATATGGCACAATCTTTTTATCCAACAAACACGGGCGAATTTATTGCGTGGCTTGATAATTTTATCACGGTCGCGCAAGCAAATCTGGTGGAATTGAATCTGACCGCAGATGATATTACCGCTTTGGAAAATTTGCGGAACAGTTTGACAACAAAACTGAACGCAAAGGTGGCAAAACGCGAGGCATCTGTGGCGGCGACGACCGATTTAAAGATTACCGAGAAACAAGGTCGCGGTTTAGTCGGTGGTTATAACCTTTTATTCAAATCGAATAAGAATGTCAGCGCAACTTTGCTTGAATCTTTGGGTTTGAATGCGAATGACGGCAATTTAACGCCGATTTCCGTTGTGCAACCGACAGATTTAGTCGTCGAAGGTCGTTCGAACGGCATCAATTATCTGAAATTTAACCGCAACGGCAACAATCCGGCAGTGAATTTTATAATTGAAGCCAAAGTCGGCGAAGAAACCGAGTATCATTTTATAAAAGTCCAATCCAGAACCCGTTTTCAACACAAAAATCAAACGCCCGGCGTGAGAGTTTTCTATCGTGTGAAGGCAGTTCACGGCGATTTGGAAAGCGCGTATTCAAATGAAGCCGTGATTTATAACTAAATAATGGCAGAAACACGACCGTAAGGGAGTGTGTCGTTGATAAAAATAGAAACACGACCGTAAAAGAATGTGTCATTGCAAATGAACACACTCCCTTACGGTCGTGTTTCTGCATTTTTTTGATAACACACTCCCTTACGGTCGTGTTTCTGCATTTTTTTGATAAAATAGAATATTTGAACATCAAATTTATGAGAAAACTATCTATTTTTATTATCGCATTGGCAATTTTGGCGTTTGTCGGTTGTAAATCTGCAAACGAACACGCCAATCATTCGACTAATTCAAACACGAATACCGCAAAACCCGAAAATCCTTCGACATATAAAGGTTTTCGCGCCGAATTAAAGTCAGAACCGGCGGTGATTGTGCCGAATCAGCCGGTAAAATTAATCGTTACGATTAGAGATGAAGCGAGCGCGATTGTAAAAGATTTGCAAATCGTTCACGAAAAGCCGCTCCATTTCTTGATTGTGTCCGATGATTTGGCGGAGTTTTATCATATTCATCCCGAACCGCAAGCCGACGGCACTTTAGCGACAGATTTTACTTTCAAAAACGGCGGAAAATTTTTCGCGTATGCCGATTATACGCCGAAAGGTGCAACGCAAATCGTTGATCGTTTGCCTATCGAGATTGACGGCGCACAAAGAACGCCCGTGCCGCTCAAAGCAGATGAAAAATTAGAGAAAACACAAGAAAATCTGCGTGTTTTGATGAAGCCGGACAGCGAAATTGAATCGAATAAGGAAATGATGCTCAATTTTATGGTTTATGATGCAGCGACAAATAAACCTGTAACCGATTTGGAAAACTATTTAGGCGAAAAAGCTCATTTTGTCATCATTTCGGAAGACTTAAAAGACTTTGTTCACGCGCATCCAATGTCGGGAGATAACATTAAATCGGGCGAACATCAACACGATGAAAAAATTTCGGCAAATGCAGAAGTGCCGACCGTTTCGGCGCACGTTACTTTTCCGAATGCCGGACTTTATAAGGTTTTTATCGAAGTAAAACGTGGCGGAAAAGTTTCGGCAATTCCCTTTGTCGTCAATGTTAAGCAAGGAAAAACCGATAAAATCTTAACCGATACGAAAATTCCCGAAGGTTATTACAAAATTACTGTCAGCAAAGACGGTTTTGCGCCTTCGGAAGTAAATTTGAGCGGCGATAAAGGTGTGAAATTAGCTTTTTTGAGAGTTGATAAGGAAAATTGCGGCGACGAAATCGTTTTTAAAGATTTGAATATCAAGAAAAAACTTCCCGTCGGCGAAGTTGTCTTGATTGATATTCCAAAAGACAAAAAAGGCGAGATAAATTTCTCGTGCGGAATGGATATGTTGAAAGGAAAAATTGTCGTTCAATAGACAACTTTCCAAAATAACGGTCTGAAAATGTGAGCGTTAAAGTTTTCAACGCAAAGACGCAAAGTGGCAAAGACGCAAAGTTTTGAAAATTTGTTTTTTTCGACGCAAGATTTTTCAGCCAAATAATCAATAAATCTTTGCGTCTTTGCGTCTTAGCGTCTTTGCGTTGAAAAAATCTTCGCTTTTATTTTGGAAAGTTGTCTAATAATGAAATTCACCACAAAGACACGAAGAACACAAAGTTTTTTTATTTTATCTTTGTGTTCTTTGTGTCTTTGTGGTGAAAATAATGTGTTTTATGAATCAAAATCTCGTCCAACTTGGCAGAAAAAAACCGAAAGAAGAAGATTTTCAGACGTTTGTTGACCCTGTTTGCAAGATGATTGTCAAACCTGAAACTTCAGCCGCGAAATTTGAATATAAAGGCGAGACTTTTTATTTCTGCGCGGTCGGATGTCTGAATAAATTTCGCCAAAATCCTGAAAAATTCTTACAAAAAGACACAAAACCTGAGCCAATGACAGTTTCGGAAGCGGAATATACTTGTCCGATGGATCCTGAAATCGTCCAAATTGGTCCCGGAATTTGTCCAATTTGCGGAATGGCTCTTGAACCGATGATTATTTCTCTGGATTCTGCGCCTGACCCCGAATATTTGGATATGAAACGCAGATTTTTGATAAGTGCAATTCTGACTTTGCCGATTTTTGCGCTGGCAATGGCGGAAATGTTGCCGAATTTTCACAATTTTATTTCTGCGAAAACATCTGTCTGGATTCAATTTATACTTTCTATTCCGGTTGTTTTATATTGCGGTTTTCCGTTTTTTGTTCGCGGTGTGCAATCCGTCAAAAATCTTTCGCCGAATATGTTCACGCTGATTGCAATCGGCACGGGCGCGGCGTTTTTGTTTAGTGTTGTCGCGTTATTTTTTCCAAATTGGTTTCCGATGTCAATGCACGACGCGCATACTCATTCCATTGCAGTTTATTTTGAAAGTGCGGCGGTAATTATCACACTTGTTCTTCTCGGACAGGTGCTTGAACTAAAAGCAAGAGCGCAAACTTCTTCGGCAATTAAAGAACTTTTGGGACTTGCGCCAAAAACCGCGACGGTTTTGTTTGAAGATGGAACGGAAAGCGAAATTCCGCTTGAAGATTTGCAAGCGGGCGCGACTTTAAGAGTCAAAGCAAACGAAAAAATCCCAACCGACGGCGTGATTATTGAAGGCGAAACCTTTGTAGATGAATCAATGGTTACGGGTGAGCCGATTGCGGTTGAAAAATTTGCCAATTCAAAGGTTATCGGCGGCACAATCAACGGCAATCGCTCGTTTTTAATGCGTGCGGAACGAGTCGGAAACGAAACTTTGCTGGCAAATATCGTCCGAATGGTCGGCGAAGCGCAAAGAAGCCGCGCTCCGATTCAAAAATTGGCGGATGTCGTTTCGGCATATTTCGTTCCCGCCGTGATTTTGGTTGCTGTTGTTGCTTTTTTGGTTTGGTTTTTTGTCGGAAATACTGCTTTTGCAATAGTTTCGGCAGTTTCGGTTTTGATAATTGCCTGTCCGTGCGCGTTAGGTTTAGCAACGCCGATGTCAATTATGGTCGGCACGGGTTTTGGTGCAAAAAACGGAATTTTAATCAAAAAAGCCGAAGCGTTGGAAGTCTTTGAAAAGGTTAATTTGCTGGTTATTGACAAAACGGGAACGCTTACGGAAGGAAAACCCGTTGTTCAGTGCATAGTTCATAGTGCAAAGTTCATAGTTTCGGAAGAAGATGTCTTGAAATATGCGGCTTCGTTGGAGAAATTGAGCGAACATCCGCTTGCGGCGGCGATTGTTGCGGCGGCGGAAGAGAGAAATTTGGAGCTTTTGGCGGTTTCGGATTTTCAATCTGAAACCGGCGTTGGAATTTCGGGAATTATTGGCGGAAAATCGGTCAAAGTCCAAAAACCAAAAGCCAAAAACCAAGCAATAAATGAATTTTTAGCGAAAGGTTTGACGGTTGTCGAGGTTTTAATTGACGAAAATTCTGCCGGATTTATCGTCATCGCCGACAAAATTAAAGATTCAGCTTTGGAAGCGATAAAAAAACTTCACGAAAACGGTATCGAAGTCGTGATGATGACAGGCGACAATGCGAAAACTGCCGAATTTGTCGCTAAACAATTAAATATTGATAAGTTTTTTGCCGAAGTTTTGCCGGCGGAAAAATCCGACAAAGTTTCAGAATTACAAAAACAAGGAAAAATCGTCGCTTTCGCGGGCGACGGTGTGAACGACGCGCCCGCTTTGGCGCAAGCGCACGTCGGAATTGCTTTTGCAACAGGAACAGATGTCGCCATCGAATCGGCAGATTTAACTTTATTGAAATCAGACTTAAACGGCATCATCAAAGCGCGAAATTTATCAATCGCGGTGATGAAAAATATCCGTCAAAATCTATTTTTCGCCTTTTTCTACAACATTTTAGGCGTTCCGCTTGCCGCCGGAGTTTTGTTTCCGATATTCGGGATTCTTTTAAGTCCGATGATTGCTTCGGCGGCAATGACTTTCAGTTCCGTTTCGGTTATTATGAACGCTTTGAGGCTTAGGAAAATTGAACTTTGAACTTTGATTTTTGATTTTTGATTTTTTCCATACGTCAAAGTTCAAAGTTCAAAGTTCAAAGTTCAAAAAATTATGAAAAAAATAGCTCTGGCAATTCACGGCGGCGCAGGAACGATTCTCAAAAGTGAGATGACTGACGCGCTGGAGAAAGAATATCGGCACGGATTGGAAAAAGCTCTGCGAAAAGGTTTCAGCGTTTTGCAAAGAGGTGATTCCGCGCTCGATGCGGTTGAAACTGCCGTTGTTGAATTGGAGAATTTTCCGCTTTTTAATGCGGGGAAAGGTTCGGTTTTTACACACGAAGGCAAAATTGAAATGGACGCTTGCATTATGGATGGCGCAAATTTGAAATCGGGCGCGGTTGCTTTCGTCAAAAATGTCAAAAATCCTATAAAATTGGCGCGTCTGGTGATGGAAAAAACCGAACATTGTCTGCTTGCGGGCGAAGGCGCAAACGAATTTGCACACGAATTGAAAGTAGAGTTTGAAGCGGACGAATATTTTTTCACCGAACACCGCTATCTGCAACTCCTCAAAGCCATCGAAGAAAATCGCGTCCAACTCGACCACACTTCAAATCAAAAATCAAAAATCAAAAATCAAAAATCCATCGGAACTGTCGGCGCAGTAGCGTGCGATTTAAACGGAAATGTCGCCGCCGCGACTTCAACCGGCGGAATGACCAACAAAAAGTTCGGACGCATCGGCGATACGCCAATTATCGGCGCGGGAAATTACGCCGCAAACGAAACGTGCGCCGTTTCCTGCACCGGACACGGCGAATTTTTTATGCTTGGTGTTACCGCTTACGATGTGGCGGCGCGTATGAAATATAAAAAATTAAGTTTGGCAGAAGCCTCAGCCGAAGCACTCGAACATTTGACACAAATCGGCGGCGAAGGTGGTTTTATCGCCGTTGATTCTGCCGGAAATGTCGCTTTGCCATTCAATTCTGAAGGAATGTATCGCGCTTTTATGACTGCGAGTGGCGATTTGAAAGTTGAGATTTACCGATAACACAAGATAAATTTCAGCCACGAACAAACACGAAACATCACGAAATATTTTAAGCCGATTTTCGTGTTTTTTTGTGTTTGTTCGTGGCTAATTGTCTTCTATCCCTCCGCTTTTGATTGCAAAAACATATCGCGGTATTCCTGAACAATCGCAATATCGTCCGGCACAATGTCGGCTAAAGTTACGACGAGTTCGTTTTTTCGTGCCGATTTTATGGCGTGATGAATTGCTTCGCGGCTTTCGGGAATTAGCCGGACTTGCGGTTTATTTTCGCTCGTGGCAATACCTTCTTGCAAAAGTTTAACCATTTCTTCCGGTTCGCGCCCGCGCAGGTAATTTCCGCGTCTGATGATAATTCTTTCAAACGTATCGGCGGCAATTTTGCCAAGTTCGCGGATGTCATCATCGCGCCGGTCGCCCGTTCCATTGATAACGCAGGTTCGGTGTTTGTTCGGAAGTTTTTTGACGAAATTCGTTAAGCCGAGTAAGCCTGCCGGATTGTGTGCGTAATCCATCAAGACGGTTGTGTCGCCGATTTCGATAAAATTCAAACGTCCCGGAGTTTGCGCCGTTCCCGCGTTGAATGTCCGCAAACCGCTCCGAATATCTTCCAAAGAAACGCCGTGAACAAAGCAAGCAAGCGTCGAAGCCAGCACGTTTTGAATCATAAATTCGGCGCGTCCGCCGTAGGTCAAAGGAATGTTTATCGCTTTTTCGATGCGGACTTTCCATTTGCCTTTGAGAATCGTAACGTAGCCGTTTTCATAAACGCACGAAACTCTGCCGCGCCGCGCTTGGCGTTCGATGTTCGGGTGATTTTCGTCCATCGAAAAATAAACCAGATGCCCGTCAACAAGCTCTTTCATTTGATAAACATTTTCGTCTTCGGCATTCAAAACTGCGTAACCTTTTTTGTTCACCGAACGCGGAACGACCGATTTGACACGCGCCAAATCCTCAAGCGTGTTGACATCTTTCAAACCTAAATGGTCAGCCGCGACGTTTAAAACAACGCCGACATCGCAATGGTCAAAACCAAGTCCGGCGCGGATAATTCCGCCTCGTGCGGTTTCCAAAACCGCAACCTCAACCGTCGGATCTTTCAAAACAAGTTGTGCCGAAACCGGTCCCGTGTTGTCGCCTGTAACAATTTGCTGATTTTGAATATAAGTTCCGTCCGTTGTCGTGAATCCGACGGTTTTTCCGCTTCCGCGTAAGATATGAGCGATTAAACGAGTCGTTGTCGTTTTGCCGTTCGTTCCCGTAATTGAAAAAATCGGAATGCGCGAAGGACAACCGGGCGGAAACAGCATATCAATCACATATTCCGCAACATTTCTGCCAATTCCTTCCGACGGTGCAAGGTGCATACGAAATCCGGGCGCGGCATTGACTTCGATAATTCCGCCGCCGTTTTCGTCCAAAGGTTCGGAAACATTCGGGGCGATAACATCAATTCCGGCAACGTCCAAACCGATAATTCGCGCAATTCGCTCAAAAAGAAAGACGTTTTGCGGATGAACTTCATCCGTGCGATCAATCGCTGTGCCGCCGGTGGAAATATTTGCGGTCGTTTTCAGATAAAGAATTTCGTCTTTCGGTAAAACGGTTTCGAGCGTGTAATCTTTCGCCGCAATCAATCTTTCGGTTTGTTGGTCAATCGTGATTTCGGTCAGAACATTTTCGTGTCCGTAACCACGGCGCGGGTCTTCGTTGGTTTTGTCAATCAGTTCTTGAATCGTCAATTTTCCATCACCAACAACGTGCGCCGGAACTCTTTCAGCAACCGCAATCAGTTGATTATTCACAACCAAAGCGCGGAAATCATTGCCGATAAGTTGTTTTTCAACAATCACCCAACGCGAATATTCCTTCGCTTTCGCAAAAGCAACTTTCGCGTTTTCCAAATCCTTAATGCCGACGGTCGCGCCTTTGCCGTGATTTCCGTCGAGAGGTTTGATAACAACCGGATAACCGACACGCTCAATCGTATCTTCTAAATCTTCTTCGTCGCGGATTCGATAACCTTTTGGAACAGGAACGCCCATTTCGCCCAAAAGTTTTTTCGTTGCCGATTTGTCGCCCGCAATGTCCACCGAAATCATATTCGTCGCGGACGTGGTTGTTGCTTGAATTCGTTTTTGATGAACGCCGAAACCGAGTTGGACGAGTGATTGGTCGTTCAGACGAATAAACGGAATATCACGCGATTCAGCTTCTTCAACGAGCGAACCCGTCGAAGGTCCAAAACGCACATCTTCGCGGATTTCACGCATTTCGCGGACTTCTTTTTCAATCGTTTGGCGAATTTCTTCAACCGGCTTCCCTTCCGCCAAATCTAAAAATAAGCGCACGGAAGCTCGTGCTGCGTAGCGTCCGACTTCTTCCTCAAAATATGCAAAAACGACATTATAAACGCCTTTATCCGAAGTTTCGCGTGTGCGTCCGTAGCCAACGTCCATTCCCGCAAGCGTTTGAAGTTCGAGCGCGAAATGTTCGATAATATGTCCTGCCCAAGTTCCCTCTTCAACACGCCGCAAAAAACCGCCGTCTTCGCCGTAACTGCAACCGTGCTTGACAAGCGACGGCATCAAATCCTTCATCCGTTCGTAAAAACCTTCGATTTCGTTCGATGGTTTCTGCTCATAATCGCCGATGTCGAGGCGCATAATTATCAGCTTTTTCCAATAACCGCTCCAATAATTCGGTCCGCGTAGTGTTCTGATTTCGAGAATGTTCATAGTTTTTAGGGATTAGGGACAAGGAACAAGGGACGAGACAAAACACTTGTCCCTTGTCCCTGTTTTCTTTTCCCTTCTATTCTATATCGGGCAATAAAAATTCATTCGGCGGCTGGATGGTTGCACGGGCGAAATAATCGTAGAGCAAACCATCGCCCAAAATGTGCAGTTGCACACCGCAGACGCTGAAAGCATCGTTGTCATCAACTTCGGCAATTTCGTTAAAAGTTATCTGCGAACCGTCAACGATTGTAACCGTTCCTTCGCCGAAAACTTCTAAAACGCCTTCTTTATCCAAAATTATCGCCGTATTTTCGTCAATGCCGATACCGAGATTATACGGATTATACGAAACTGCCGTAATCAACCGCGAGATTCGTCCGCGTTCGGTAAAATGTTGATCAATAATGACATTTTTCAAAAATCCGAGTCCGGGCGAAAGCCGCACACTATTTCTTTGCGGATGCGGTGTTGATTCGCCACGCACAATCATCGAAGTTGACATTCCCGCCGCGCCCGCGCTCGTGCCAGCCATCACCAAATCTGTTTCGGTAACGAGATGACGCAATTTCTGCGCGAACAAAGTGCCGCCGAGAATTGAAACCAGACGCATCTGGTCGCCGCCGGAAATAAAAACGCCGGTTACGCCATCAAGCAAAGTGTCGATATCAACCGAAACGACATCTTGCCGCGAAGTCGCCCGCAAAACTCGCGGATTTGTTACGCCCAACCGCCGAAACGCCTGCACATAAACATCCGCCGCAAATTCGGGATAATCCGATGCCACCGGCACGATTAAAATTTCCGCTTTTTCGCCACCCGCGAGTTCAAGAAATTTCTTTAAAATCCGCCGCTCGTTATATTTATCTTCCGCGCCACCAATTACGAGCAAATGCCCGCCAATGACCTCGCGGTGTATTCTGTTATCCATTGATTAGTAGTTAGTAGTTAGTTGTTTGTTGTTAGTTGCTAAGAAGAATTTAGCGACTACCAACGAACAATTAACTACTAACCTATGTAATTGTAAGTTATTGCAATTTACGCCTTTGCGTCAAGAATGTGTTTCACAATATTTCTTTTCTTGTCATCTCGCGCAAAGAATGTTATAAAAACTCAAATGAAAACAATCGCCAATATTTTAACCGCTTTGGTCGCTGTTCTGCATTTCGGGATTTTAATTCTCGAAATGTTTTTCTGGAATCATCCCGTCGGGCAGAGGATTTTCGGAATGTCGCCCGAAGTTGCCGCTTCGTCCGCAACTTTGGCGGCAAATCAAGGTTTGTATAACGGATTTTTGGCAGCCGGATTGATTTGGGGATTGATTTCAGGTCGGCGCGATGTGAAATTATTTTTCCTCGCCTGCATCGTCGTTGCCGGAATATTTGGCGGTTTGACGGCAAAAACTTCGATTATTTTTACACAGGCTTTGCCCGCGCTGATTGTGCTTGCCTGTGTTGTCATAGTAGGAAAATCTGAGGAGGAAATTTAGGAATCAATGGAATTAATTATTCTTTTATTGCTTTTTGTGGTCAGCATTCCGATTGCCGCTTGGATAATTATTGCGAGAATGCGCCGCAAGATTTCCGCTAATTATACGCCGCCCGTTTTTCAATCAAATCAGCCGCATCAATTTGTTCCGCCCGAAATTGCCGAAGATTTTGACGAATCTTTCAAACGCTGTCCGACGTGCAAAAGCACTTTTACCGATTTGAGCCTCGTTTTTTGTCTTTCCGACGGCACACCGCTTGATTTAATTGTCAAACAAAGGCAAATCACCAAGCCTCCCGTAACCCAAATTCTCGAAAACCCTTTCGCTTCCGTGCCAACCGTCTATGCCAAAAAAGACGGCGATGAGTTGCCACCAACTGTTCAATCGCCGTATCCCGATGATAAAAATAAAACTTGAAGCTACTTTTCCAAAAACTTCAAAATAAGCTCTGCCGCACGTTTTGACGCGCCGCCGTGTCCGAGCGTTTCGGTAACTTCTTTTAATTTTTCACGCATTTTTTTGTTGGTTTCGCCATCGAGCAGACGAAACAATTCCGCCGACAAAGTTTCGGGCGTAAAATCGTCTTGAATCAATTCTTTGACCAATCTTTCACGCGCAATCAGATTTATCAAACCGAAATGCTCAACCGAAATCAGCGGTCGGAGAAGTTTATAATTTATCGGCGAAGTTTTATAAACAATCACTTGCGGTGTGCCGATAATTGCGGTTTCAAGTGTTGCCGTGCCGCTCGTAACCGCGGCGACATCCGAAGCGTTGAGTGCGTCGAATGTTTCGTTTTGCACAATTTTTAGGTTTGAAATCTTCGCACTTCCGGCTTTTTCGACTTCGGACAGTTTGCGATTTCGCGCCAAAGGAACGACAAATTGCAAATCTTTATTTTTCCGCTTCATCAAATCTGCCGTTTCAAACAAAACCGGTAAAATTCGCGCAATTTCTTTTGAACGGCTTCCCGCAAGAAGTGAAATTATCGGTTTTTCCTCATCGAGATTATGTTTCGCACAAAATTCGGCTTTGGAATTTTCCGAATGAACTTCCCGCGTCAGAGGATTTCCGACAAATTCGACTTTGGAAAAACCGCGCCGCGCATACCAATCTTTCTCAAACGGCAAAATCGTGAGCAATAAATCAACAGATTTTTTTATTGTCTTAATTCGATATTCGCGCCACGCCCAAATCTGCGGCGAAATATAATAGATTATTTTAAGCCCTTGTTTTTTGAGAGATTTGGCAAGTTTCAAATTAAAATCAGGAAAATCTACCAAAATCACCGCATCGGGTTTTTGTCTTATGGCTTCGTGTTTTAGGGCTTTAAAAGTTTTCCAAAACATCGGCAAAGCGCGGGCGATTTCGGGCAAACCGACGATTGAAAGATTATCGGCACTAACCGTTTCTTCAACGCCTGCTTCGCGCAAATCGTGTCCGACCGCCCCGAAAAATTCAAAATCAACATCAGGGGCAATTTCGCAAAGCGCACGAACCAGCCGCGCCGCGTGTGCGTCGCCGGAGGCTTCGCCGACGACAATCATTATTTTACATTTGCTTTCTGCGCTCACCGTTTTCGGCTTTAAATTCATCTCATAAATATTAAAACTTAAAAAAAATCAGAACAAGAAGCGATAGCGAATTGGCAACTCAGATGTCGGGACAAGTCGCTATCTCTCTTTATTCTCACTCTTAAAGCTAAGTCGCCACCATTTCTTGTTCTCATTCTCAACTTCGTTAAACCGCGAAATCCATCAAATCGTTGCAGACGGCTTCGATGGCGGATTCGGAAGTTCACGCTTACTGCCTTTGACTCAAACGGCGCAGAAGGCGTAATCTTTTGAAAGTTTCCGTTTGAATAGAGAACTTGCTTTTCTTGATTTTTATGGATCACCTTTCACAAATTATTGAACAATACGGCATCTACGCCGTTTTTGCGCTTTGCACGGTTGAAGGCGATATGACCTTGCTGATTTCCGGCGTAACGGCGCATAACGGACTTTTCGGAGATTATTCTTTTTTGAAGGTTCTGGTTGCCGGAACGCTCGGCGGAATTTTCGGCGATAATGTCGCTTATCTTATCGGGCGCGTTTTTCGCAACCGCGTCAAAAATCACGGCTTTTATCAGATGGCACGTCCGCGCATCGAGCGTTTGATTGATAAATTCGGCGGCTTTGCAATTGTCATCTCAAAATATATCTACGGCATTCGCGCCGGAATCTGCATTTTTTACGGCATCGGCAAAATGCCTTATTTGCGCTTTTTGATGCTGGACGTAATAAGTTGTTTTTTGTGGGTTTTCATTTTATCGGGCGCAGGTTATTTTTTCAGTGGCGCAGTTACCGGACTTCTCGGTGATGTTAAACGATTCAGCATTGCACTTTTTATTATCGTTTTGGTCGGAATCGTGCTGTTTTATGTTGTCGAGCGTTATTGGCTTTCGGAAAAAGTCGAAGAAGTTACGCCGGAAACACTTCATAAAATCGAAGAAAAATTCCACAACATCGAAGAAGCCGCCGGCGAAAAACTCCACGATTTGGGCGAACGTCTGCATCTGACGCATTCGCCCGACCGCGAAGAAAAATCTGCGGAAGAGAAAAAAGAAACCTCGAAAGCGGCAAAAAGCTGAAAATTAGTAAGACGAAAGTTTTTTGTCGGGAAACTTTAATCACAAGACGATTGTCTAAAATCGAAAACCTTCTGTCTTAAGACTCTTGGCTTCTGTCTTAAGACTCTCGGCTTCAGTCTTAAGACTCTCGGCTTCTGTCTTACGACATTTGTCAATGGAACTTGATTATTTTTCAACTCTCATTTGAAATTTGTCATTGAAGTAAAGATGAAAAATGACAAATTTCAAATAGAAAATGGCAAGTAAATTTACTTTGCCGACTGCTTACGGTAATATATTTCTTCGTTTTAATAATAAATTCTGATACTTAATTCATAGAGGAAAAATTTAGTGATAATCGAATCATCTGCGCCGACGAGAGTTGACCTTGCAGGCGGAACTATTGATATTCCGCCGCTTTTTTTGTTTCACGAGGGCGCGGCAACTGTTAATTTTGCAGTTTCTTTGATGGCGCACTGCCGCATTTCGACTCGAAACGATGATAAAATCGTTCTCGAATCAATAGATCGCGGTGTGAAATTTGAAACTTCGGTCAATAAAATCGGCGAATTAAAAGACGAACCGCGTTTGGAATTACTTTCAAAACTCGTCTATTTTTTCAAACCCGACACCGGATTTGAAATGACCACAGAATCGAAAGCTCCGGCAGGTGCAGGACTTGCCGGTTCTTCGACTTTAAACATCGCTTGCATCGGCGCGTTAAATCGTTTGGTCGGAAACCGTTACGCGCCCGAAAGATTTATCCCGATTGCGGCGGCGGTTGAATGCCAAGTGATAAAAGTTCCGACAGGTTATCAAGATTATTATTCGGCGCAATACGGCGGCGTTTCGGCGATTCATTTTCGCCCCGACGGAATGGAGCGCGAAGCACTTGCGATTGATACCGACACTTTGCAAAAACGAATCGTCGTCATCTACACGGGCGAGCCGCGAAATTCCGGCACGAATAATTGGGAAATCACCAAAAATCATATTGACGGCGACCGCGAAATCTTTAATATTTTTGAAGGAATCCGCGATACTTCGCTCAATTTGCGCGAAGCACTATTGCGAAACGATTGGACGGCTGTCGGCGAAATTTTGCGCGAATCTTATCCGCAACGCAAAAAACTTTCGCCGAATATTACTACGCCGCAAATGGATTTGCTCATTGAAAAAGCCTTAAACAACGGCGCGATTGCCGCCAAAGTTTGCGGCGCAGGCGGCGGCGGTTGTATCGCTTTTTTCTGTGAAGAAGATGCCAAAACACAAGTCGAAAACGCTTTGGCAGAAGAATCCGGCGCGGAAGTTTTAGATTGGCGGATTTGCAATGAAGGCTTGACGGTTAAGGAGGTTTAGGGTTCAGGGTTTAGGATAGTTTTCCTTAAATCCTAAATCCTAAAATTATTCGGCAAACGCGAACCAAAAATCTGTCTTCAAAAAGAGCGTTTGTCTTTCCCCGAAAAATTTACAGGAGACAATTTATGAAAAAACATATTCTATTTTTATTACTTTCACTTTTAACTTTGAGTTTTGCGGCTTCGGCACAAGAAGTTCAAGAGCGTTATACGTCAACACGCCTTGAAAATCAAATCAGTCAACTGAAACGTCAAACGGTTGATTTGGCTGAAGAAACTTCCGATAACATCAGCCGTGCCGGTTCAAACACACGCGCCGATTTAGACGCAGCGTTTTTGGCACAACAATTGGACGCAAGCGCAGGACTTTTTCAACAAATGTATCGTGATGGTCGCCGCGCTTCGGAATTGCGCGACGCAGGCGCGATTTTGTCCGATTTGGCACGACGTGCGCCAAGTTACGGCTCAAATTCCTATATCTGGCGCGATGTTCAAAACACGATTGCCGACATTAACCGCGAACTCGGAAACTCTAATTCCGGCGGTGGCAATAATAACAATAATAATCCGGTTCTCGGACGCGCATTTTGGCGCGGAATGGTTGATTCGAGAGTTCGCTTAGAAATTCGCGGAAATTCGATGATCGTTACGACTATGGCGGGAAACACATATGGCGAAGGAACTTTCAGTTTTGCAAACACGCTTCCACGCCAAAATGTATCGGTCGGCGTGAACAAAACCAAAGGACGCGGCTCGGTTCAAATCGTTCAGCAACCTAACCGCAACAACGATTACACCGCAATCATTGATATTATTGACAACGATGGCGGAGCGCGTGAGTATCAGTTGGAGATTTTCTGGCGGTAATTTCTAGAATTACGAATTACGAATTGCATTTTTTTCAATTCGTAATTCGTAATTTTTAATTTGAAATTGATTCTATCGCTTTCGTCAACGAACGAAAAATCCCGCGCCCGTCGTTTGAACCTAAAAGTCCTTCACAGGCACGTTCAGGGTGCGGCATCATTCCTAAAACATTACGATTTTCATTGCAGATTCCGGCAATGTTCGAACGTGCGCCGTTCGGATTCGCTTCGTCGGTGATTTTTCCTGTTTCGTCGCAATAACGAAAAACGATTTGATTATTTTCTTCGAGTTTTTGGAAAGTTTCGTCATCGCAAACATAATTGCCTTCAGCGTGGGCAATCGGAATCGAAAGAACTTTTTCCGCTTCGATTTCGCTCGTAAAAGGTGTATTTTCGTTTTCGACTTTCAAATTAACGTGTTTGCAAATAAAATGCAGATTTTCATTGCGAATCAATGCGCCGGGCAATAATCCGGCTTCGCAGAGAATCTGAAAACCGTTGCAAATTCCGAAAACAAACTTCCCTTGCGCCGCAAAATCTTTAACCGCCGACATCACGGGCGAAAATTTCGCCAACGCACCGCAACGCAAATAATCGCCGTAAGAAAAACCGCCCGGCACAATCACAGCATCATATTCGCTCAAATCCGTCTGCTTATGCCAAATAAAATCAACCGGCTGTCCGACGTGCTTTGAAATAACGTGATAAGCATCGTGGTCGCAATTCGAGCCGGGGAAAACTATTACTCCGAATTTCATAAAATTTGATTTTTGATCTTTGACCTTTGATCTTTGACCTTTGATTGCTAACTTCAAAGATCAAAAATCAAAGATCATTTCGCAATTTCAACCCGATAATCTTCGATTACGGGGTTTGCCAAAACGTCTTTGGCGATTTTTTCTGCCGCTGATTTTGCTTCCGACTCGGAAAGAGCCGCATCGAGCGCAATTTCAAAATATTTTCCTTGCCGGATGTCATTTATTTTTTCGTATCCGAGCAATTCGACCGAATGATGAATCGCTTTTCCCTGCGGGTCAAGCACACTCGGTTTTAACGTAACATAAACTTTCGCTTTCATAATTTCAGCTTAATAATAAAAGACTTCTGCTGTTTTTCTTACTTTTTACTTTCTACTTTATACTTTTTACTTGCGAAGCCTTGTATCTATTTTCATATTGGTATAATATTTTCGGCAAGTCTGCAATTTAAATAATTAATTCAAAAAATAAGGAGAATTCAAAAATATGCAAAATATGTCAGGCGGGAAAACCGCACTTGGTCTTGATTCAAACATTGGAGCGTTACTTTGCTACATCAATATATGCCTTCCAATCGGCTTGATTTACAGTATTATCGTTGTTATAACCGACAAGGAAAATAAACTTCCGCGATTTCATGCCTTTCAATCGCTTCTATTGACAGGCGTGGCATTCGTTTTCAGCGTTGTCATTCAAATTATAAGCAGAGTTCTGCTGGCGGCTGATGCGGGAATTTTAGGTATGTTAGTCGGGTTGATAAGTCTCGTATTCGGGTTAGGTTTGTTAGTTTTGGTTGTCATTGCAGCAATCAAAGCATTTCAAGGTCAACTATTTAAAATTCCGGTTATCGGAAATATCGCCGATAATATGTCAAACTAGACAAACATTTGAAGGTTCAAAATAAAAAGCGAGAGTCGAAACTCTCGCTTTTTATTTTCCGAAAACACGCGCGAAAACCTTTTCGACATTTCGCAAATAATGCCGCACATCAAAAACTCTTTCAATTTCTTCAGCTGATAATTTGGCGCGGATTTCTTCATCGTTCAAAACCAATTCACGATATTCGCCGCCTTCGTCCCAAACTTTCATCGCATTTCTCTGTGTCAAAACGTAAGCATCTTCACGCGAAACGCCTTTTTGCGTCAACGCTAAAAGCAGTTGACCGCTGAAAACCAATCCGCGAGTTAGATTCAAATTTTTCAACATATTTTCGGGATAAACGACGAGATTATCAAGCAAAGAAGTCGTTTTCGCCAAAATATAATCGAGCGTTGCCGAAGAATCAGGCAAAACGATTCGTTCTGCCGAACTGTGCGAAATATCGCGTTCGTGCCAGAGCGCGACGTTTTCCAAACCGACAATCGCGTTTGCGCGAACCGTCCGCGCCATTCCGCAGATTCTTTCCGACAAAATCGGATTTCGTTTGTGCGGCATCGCGCTTGAACCTTTTTGTCCGGTTTTAAATTTTTCCTGTGCTTCGCGGACTTCCGTGCGTTGCCAATGGCGAACTTGAAGCGCGATTTTCTCCAGCGAAGATGCAATTATCGCCAATGTGCAAAGATATTCGGCGTATCTGTCGCGCTGAATAACCTGCGTCGAAACATCGGCGGCTTTTATTCCCAATTTTGCACAAACTCGTTCTTCGACATCCGGCGCAAGATGTGCAAACGCGCCGACTGCGCCCGAAATTTTGCCGACCGAAATAATTTCTTTCGCTTTTTCAAGACGTTCTTTATTGCGCTGAAATTCCGAATACCACAAAGCCCAACACAAACCAAACGAAGTCGGCTCGGCGTGAATGCCGTGCGTTCGCCCGATTTGCGGTGTGTCCTTAAATTCAAAAGCGCGACGTTTCAAAACTTCCAAAAGCGCATCAATTTTCGGCAAAAGAATCTCGCACGCTTCTTTCAAAAGCAAAGCATTTGCCGTGTCCACAACGTCGCTCGAAGTCAAACCGTAATGCACGAACCGCGCTGCCTCGCCGATGTTTTCAGCTAAGTTCGTCGTAAAAGCAATAACGTCGTGATCGGTCGTCTTTTCGATTTCGTTAATGCGTTCAACGGTAAAAGCCGCTTTCGATTTTATCTGTTCAAGCGCACTGCTCGGAATAATTCCGTCTTCTGCGTGAACTTCGCAAACGGCGATTTCAACGTCCAACCATTTTTGAAATTTATTATGCAGCGACCAAATCGCGCCCATTTCGGGCAATGTGTAGCGTTCAATCATAAATTTTTTATTTTAACGCAAAGGCGCAAAGACGCGAAGGCGCAAAGTTTTTTTATTCGGGCTTTTCATCATCAATTTTTTCTTTAACATTTTTGCGTCTTTGCGGTTTTGCGCCTTTGCTTTGGGTTTCTTCCGCTTTCTCTTCGACTTCCGTATTTTTTTTGTCGCCGAGAACATCTTCAACATAAATCATTTGCACCAAAACTAAAATTACGGCGAGAAGCGGCGTGGCGAGAACCAAACCTAAGCCGCCAATCAAAACGCCGAGCGCGATTTGCGCGACGATTGTTAGCGCGGGCGGAAGTTCGACCGTTCGGCGTTCGATAAACGGCGTAACAATATTTGATTCGATAAGCTGAACGATGACGAACAAACCAAGCACATACAAAGCCTTAATCGGCGAATCAATAAACGCCAGAAGAATCGCCGGAACAGCCGAAAAAATCGGTCCGAAATTCGGGATAAACGAAAAAAGTCCGGCAATCAACCCTAAAGTCAGCGCGAGCGGAACGCCGAGAATCGAAAGTCCAATCCACGTCAGAACGCCGATAAAAAGCATCGAAGCGGTTTTTCCGATAATCCACCAACTCAGAGTATTGCCGATTTCGCTCAAGACTTCTTCGACACGCGAACGCGAGGCAACGGGGAAAATTTTCGTCAAACCGTTGGTGTAAAATTTCGGCTCAACGGCGAGATAAATCGCCACCAAAATCACGACAAAAAAATTGCCGATGGCACCGACCGTCGAAGAAAAATATCCGCCGACGCGCGTTAAAATGCTCGAAAAATCAAGGTTATTGACCTTTTCCATTATCGCGTCGTTCTTCGGAAATTGTTCGATAATCGTTCTGCCCCAGCCGAATTGCGAAAAATAACCGCTGATTTTCTCTATCGAAGCAGGCAGTTTTCCACGCAAAAGTTTGACTTGTTCGGCAACGTCGGGGGCAAGCAAAGCAATTGCTCCGGCTAAAATCCCTAAAAGCAAAACCGACACGAGAATCACCGACATTGTTTCCGAAAGTTTTGTGTAACGATTAACAAAATCCGCCAATCCGCGCAGAAAAATCGCCAACAAAACCGCCGCAAAGATCAGCATAATTACATCGAAAACAAAGTAAATCAGCAATAAAACTAAAGCCGTCAACAAAATAATGCCGACGGCTATCAAAACTTGACGAATGAATTTTGAATTTGAAGAATCGTTTGAAGCCATTGTGTTTGAAAACAATTATCCATTGTCAGCGAAAGATTTTCAAATCACAATAAATTGGAGCGCGGGACAGCCGGGCTTATTCAAAGTTGTTGATTGTGGTTGCATAAATTAAGTAGTCGGACACAGATAAATGCTTCACTGCCAAAACATCTGATACTCTTTTCCGTTAGGAACTCTCCTAACTTTGAATAAGCCGGAAAAAGATGCCCGCGCTCCAACTGTTACGTTTTTAAATTGTTTGCGATAATAAATTTACGTCTCGGTTTTGCAAAAAACTGTCGTTTTGAGTGTCTATAAAAAGTATGAATCGTAAATCCACGCCTATTTTTATTGATTTTGGAAACGAAGACGACCCGACTTCGATAAAAGGTCGCGCCCGCCAACACGAACAACATCGTCAACGAGCCGTTGTTTCGATTTTTGCACATTTATATTTAATGTCGGCAACAGAGATTTTGCCGGTCAATCGTTCGGTTGCGGCGGAACGCGCTCATTGGCAAGATTTCAGCGGTTCGGATGCCGCCGGCACACAAGCCGCGCATTGCGTTCCGTGTCAACTGAAAATCAACGGTCGCCGCCCTGAACAATATGTCAGAAAATACGATAATAAAACGAGTGATGAAATTATCGGACTTTTCGGCAAAACCAATCCGTTTTTACCTGCGATTTTTAATAAATGCGATTCGCGCTGTGAGGCAAACGGTTTGGTTGATGCTTTTTGGGATGCGGCAATTAAAGCCGTTGATTTCGGTTTGTGCAAAAGTTTGAAGATAAAAGACGTAACCAATCACATCCGCAATGCTTTTGGTCTTTATTCGGTTCAAGCCAAAGTTACCTTTGATTATGTTTATCAGCTTTACGAAATTGACCGCACACGCGCCGCAACCTTCGGCAAAGCCGCCGAGATGAACGATGCCAAAACAAAAAAAGTCATCATTCAACATTATCGCCGCGAACTCGCCAGTCCTGTGGCAATGGAAGATGTCGTCCGCTTCGGAGAAATCGAGGATTTGATTGATGTTTATAAAGCATTTGGAAAGTGAAAAAGTGAAAAGGTGAAAAAGTTTATTGAATCTGTTCAACCAAACTTTTTCACCTTTTCACTTTTCCACTTTTTCACTTCAAATAATCCTTTTATCAATCAAAAGCTCTGCATTTAAGACCGCCGAACCAGCCGCGCCACGAACGGTGTTATGGCTCAAAGCTACAAAGCGATAATCAAAAATATTATCAGGAAAAAGTCTGCCGACTGTAATCGTCATTCCGCCGCCGCTTTCGCGGTCGAGACGCGGTTGCGGACGCGAAGGTTCGTCGCAAACATCAATAAATTTCGGTGGCGATGAATGAAGCGATAAAGACGGAAAATTTTGCATTGCGTCCATCACGTCTTCGAGCGTCGAAATTTGTTTTAACTTCACGCGCACCGATGCCGTGTGTCCGTCCAAAACATTGACGCGGAAACATTGCGCCGACACGGTAAAATCGGCTTTTTCGATTGCTTCGCCATTAAACGAACCGATAATTTTCTGCGCTTCGGTTTCGACCTTCGGTTCTTCTCCGGCGATATACGGCATCACGTTATCAACAATATCAAACGCGGAAACGCCCGGATAACCTGCGCCGGAAATTGCTTGCAAAGTCGTTACAAAAACCGATTCAACCCCGAATCTACGCTCCAATGCGGCAAGCGGCGGCGCGAAACTAATCACGGCACAATTCGGATTTGTAACGATAAAGCCTTTATCAAACCCGCGTTTTCTTTTTTGAATTTCAATCAAACCGAGATGGTCGGCGTTGATTTCGGGAATCAGGAGCGGAACGTCTTCGTCCATTCGATACGACGAGGAATTGCTAATCACCGGATAACCCGCACGCGCAAAGGCTTCTTCGGTTTCGCGGGCGACGTTTGACGGCAGACTCGAAAAAACCAATTCGCAATCAAGCGGCGGTTCAATCGGTTGAACCGTAATATTTTTCACATAATCCGGCATCGCGCCCGCGAGCTTCCACGCACACGCTTCCGCAAAAGGCTTGCCCGCCGACCTGTCCGAAGCCGCCAACGCAGTTATTTCAAACTGCGGATGATTTTCCAAAAGCTGAACGAATCTTTGTCCGACCGTTCCCGTTGCGCCCAAAATGCCTACACGATATTTTCTCATAAAGAAAATAAATGCTAGGCGAAACGAGCGGCGAAGTCAAATTTTCCGCAAAGACTCAACGAATTTTAAAGTCGGCAGAAAGAACATTTTCCATTTTTCATTTGAAATTTAACATTTGTCATTTGCTTCGTTTGCTTCGGCAACAATGAAAAATGACAAATTTCAAATGAAAAATGAAAAATCTTAGGGCTTATCAATACTTTCGGTTTTGTCTTTGACGTTAGTGTTCGGCGCGGCAATTATCGTGCATCCGTATTTCCCTGCCGTGTTTTTGAAACAGCGGTATTCGCGTTCGCGTTTTACGGTTTCGATGCGGCGGTTGTAATCGGTGCAAGTCGTAAAAGTCGTCCGCACGGGATAAATCGTATTGCGCGGTGCACCGACGACGAAATCCTGAAACGTAATCGTAACTCTGCCGTCCAAACCTTCTTGCGGTTCGACTTCCCAATTTTCACGAATCGCGCCGCGAAACACTTTTTCCAACGCCGTCTTTCCTTTTGAATCCGCATCGGAAGCCGGACAAGCGACGGTTTTGTTTTTAGTATTTTCGGTCTGTTCCTCGTTTTGATTTTCTTCTTCCTGCGTTTCGTTGTTGTCCGTTCCGCCGGGCGCAGAGCATTTGTAAGTGGAAATATTATACAAAACTTCCTTTCTCGTCAGTTCGAGTTCAGAACCGCCGTTCGGATTATATTCATTTATCGAAAACGTCTTGCACATTTCGCGGTTGCAACTCAAAACTTTGAACTTTCTCGTGCTTTTTTCGCACTCATAAACGACGTTGTAACGAATGTCGTCCTTTTTCGTCTGACTGTTGATAATTCTTTCGGAAGTTACCGAAAACAAGCCGCCGAGCGCGGCACAAAAAATAAATGTAAAAATATACTTTTTCATAATTCCTCTTAATTTTTTTCACTATTTCACGCCTTCGTATTTTGTATCTTCGATTCTGGCAGATGAAATTTCTATTTTGCCGTCAACAAAAGTGATTTTTCCGCGAAACAAAATTTCCTGTTCCGGTTTCAGTTTCATAACTTTGTCCACTTGAAGCGAATCAAAATAACACCATATTTCAGCTAGTTCTCCGCCTTTGACGGGCAAATTAAAGACAACAAAAGGATGATGCGTTTCGGTTGTTTTGGTAGTTGTGGTTGTCTTTGGTGTCGGAGTTTTCTCAAGACTATTTGATATTCTGCTGATTGTTCGACGGATGCTGGTTAATTTGCTGCCGCTTCTTCGAGACGAATTTGAAGAAGATGAAGGAGTCGGGCTTACTTTAACATTTTGGGTAACGGTTTTTGTTTCGATTTCATCACCGTAATCGGCAACTTTTCCTTTCAAAAGAACAAAATTTGCGCCGTATTTTCTTTGTGCTTCCGCTTGATTTGTTTCAAATTCTTTCTGCACCACACTCGCAAGCACGGGCGTTTCGAGAAATTCTTCGATTTTTCGCTCCGGCAGTTTGGCAATGCCGAGTTCCTGATACGGCAGATTGTTTTCAATCGTTACAACCGCATCTTTGCGCCCGCGGACAATGACCAAATTTGCTCCGGCTAAATGTGCGACTATTACTCTGCCGTCTATTTTGGTTATCGAAACTATTTCGGTTCCGTTTTGTTTAATTATTTCGGAAGTCGGTTCGAGATATTTCCTGGCGTTGAAACCTTGCCATGCTTCTTCGGGCGACTTGTAAAGTTCAATTTGATATTTGCCCGCGATATTTCCGTTGATGTAAATGGCTTCAAAGTTTTGACAGCCGCAATATTCTGATGATACCGCACTGTATAGCGGCGCACCGCTCAATTTAAGCTCGGCAAATGTTGCCGGAAAATAGTTTGCCGGCGGAGTCGGCGTTGGTATCGCCGGAGTTGTGCTAAAGCTCGAACTTTGCCCGCAACCGATTGCCAAAGTCATCATCAACCCGAAAGAAATTAAAATGATAAATCTCTTAACATCCAGATTTTGCTTAATATTTTCCATCTTTTTCTTCTCCAATTTGTAATGCGACAAAACCCGAAAAAGCGGCTCAAAATAAATTCGATACTTTAAGATTTATCTTAGTTTTGTCCAAACCGCCGAGTTTAATTCACTCGCGTAATCTTTATAGCCCGTAGTGATATATAAAAATCCGTAAAGCGAATCTACGGTAACGTATTCGCCGTTTTTGAGTTCTCCCGAAATGCCGCAAAATCCGATTCTGTCGTCATAACCGAAGAATGGTCTTTTGACGAAGTTCTTTTCATTCTTAATCATTTCCTGTCCGATTTTTTGACAGGCATTTTTGGCTTGTTCCGGCGAATTATATTTGAAAATCATCAAACCCGCTTCCTTTTTATCCGCGCTTGCGTAACGGGCGGAAGCGGCATCGTTGATGTCTTTGATGTCCGCATTTACTTCGGGCATTTTGCTTTTTGCCAAATCGAACATCTGAAATTTATCAATCACCTGCCCGCGAGGAACAAGTTGCGATTTGGTCGTAATGCTTTCGGGCAAAAGTTCTTTCGCCGTCAGCGCATTGGCTTTTCGCAGATTTTCTTGTTCTCGCTTTTCCCATCTTTGCTTACTTAAATAAGGGTCAATGACTTTGACATACAAAAGCAAACCCATACCGCTAATGGGAAGTAGCGCAATGAGACCGATGATAAGAAAAAGTTTCATTGAAGACGTTTTTTCCGGCGCATTGGAAACCGGCGGCGATTGTTGTTGCTGAAATTGCGGCGGCATCTGTCCGACTTGCTGATTCGGCGGCACAAATGGCGGCGAAGGCACACCGAAAACCGTCGGCGGCAAATCGGGCGCAGATTGCGTTTCAGGAATCGAATCTTCGCCGCAATTCAAACAAAAACGGTCGGTGTTGGCTGTGTTGCATTTCGGACATATCCAATTATTCATAAATTTTCTCCTACGGCTTATTTCTTATATGGAATTTGGCGTGAATCGCCGCTTTTTCGGCTTTCGTCGTAGCACACGCATTTGTCGTAAATGTCCGTATAACAAATAAATTTCACGCTGTGGCTCTGTTCGCGGATATGCGGCGTTGAAGTTTCGCCGCCGAGATAATCGCGCACCGTGTAATCGGTATTGACGGGATACGCGGGCGAAGCGTCAATGCTGTATTGCTCATTTCGATAGTGCGTCGCGGCTCCGATGCGGAAAGTTTGAAAATCAACTTCCGTGTCCCGAAATTTGCCCGAACTTTCACCGAATGTGGTCGAATGTTTTTTAGTGATAATGTCGCGGAACTCGGTTTCCGTTGAACATTTCCCGCCGCTTTTCGTCGTTGTCCGTTCGCTTCGGTCATCGCTGTCCTTGCAGGCAAAAGCCATCGCAAAAAGCATCAGAAAAATCAAGCCGAGCGATTGCAACGAATTTCGTAGATTAGATTTTGTTTGTTTTTTCATTTAAATTTTTCCTTATCCAAAGCGAGATTACAATTTAGTATCCGCACTCACGGTTTTCTCCTTTGAAATAAATAATATTGTTTTTCGGGTCTGCCGGCTCATAACAAACACTGCCTTCCTTTCCTTTAGGAAATTGCAACACGCTTCCATTCTTAATTAGGCTGTGGTTAGAATTCGTCTTTCCGTCAACGACAAACTCGTAAATAATACGATCCGCCCTGCGGCGGTCTCCTGTGCTGTGATCGGTGATTTTGCCGATAGTTTCCGCAGTTCGTTTTTTTCGGTATTGTTCACTCTGTTCATTGCCTTTACTGATGCTTTCCTCCATTGATTTATGTCCCGAATAGATAAATGCAAAAATAATTCCGATAAACATCAAAACGCCCACAAAAAAACATCCGATAAAAAGGGGTTTTTTAGTAAATTCCAATTTATTTGACGACGGCTGAAAATTTGATTGTGGCGGCTGAACATTCGGCGGCGTTGCTCCGAAACCTGTCGGCGGAAAATTGGGCGCAGATTGCGCGTTTGCCATCGCGCCGCACTTTCCACAAAACTTTGCCGTGTTTTGCGTGTTACATTTTTGACATATCCACATAATTTCTACCTTTGATTCGGCGCAGTCTTAATTTTTTACTTTTTACTTTTTACTTTTTATTGCTCTCTTGGCACATTCACCGTTTCGCCGATTTTGATTGGTTCTTCCGAGCCGATTGTCCATTCGCCGAATTCGTTGACGTAGAAGTTAAGAATGCGAATCCAATTTTGCGAAACTTCCGTTTTATTGCGATAAAAGGTTTTCACCGTGTAAGTTACTTTGACCGGATAAATGCGCGTGCCGGGTTTGCCGCCGATGTCGCGTGAATAAATCCACTGCCGCGCCGCGCCTATTTGAAACGCCGTGATTTCGACCGTTACTGCGCCGTCCATTCCTTTGGAAGCAGGTTTTTCGCCTTTCCGACAGCGGATTATTTTTTTGAACAATTCCACGTTCGGACTCGCGCCGTTTCTGACAGACGTTTGTTCGACGGGACATTCCATAATCGGACGGTCAGCCGACAGAGTGTTATCTTTATCAACCGTCGCCTTTCCAACCGGCACGGCGGTTTTCTCCGTTTCGTAAGGTTTTTCTCCGGGCAGCAGACGCATCCGCGTCGCCATACAATGAATTCCGTCCAAATACATTCCGTTGCGGGCGTGTGCGTCGAGGCGGACGCGAAAAGTTCCGACATCGGTGCGGTCGCCTTTGATAAAAGGCATTACCGTTCCTTTCTCCCACGAATCAATACCCGCTTTGTCGCATTCAACGCGGTCGCCGGGCTTGAATTTCGCCTCCGTTTGATTTTTCGTCTGCTCGTTTTCTTTGTTCGGCTTAGTTTCTTCTTTCAAAAGCCGCACGCGGTTGGTCTGACACAAAACGCCGTCAGGATAAAGCGTGTAACTGTCAATTTTTACCCGCGTCAGATAGTATTCGCCTTGAAAAACAGGATTATCTCTTTCCAGATAAGCGACAACCGTGCCTTTCAGCCAATCGTTAATTCCGCTCGGGTCGCATTCCACTCTGTCGCCGGGTTTGAATTTCTGTGCAAAAATCTGCGAACTTGCCGCAAAAATAAAGATAACCGCCGCAATGACAAAAAACATCTGTCTTTGCCGATTCGATTTTGTTTGATTTTTCATAGTTTCTCTCCTAAAAATCATCTTCAGTGCCTTATTGACATATTGCCGAATTATCAATTTTCCAACCGCCGTCTTCGTTGATTAGCTCAAAAGCTGTGCAGCCCGTGTTTGCCCCGTTTCCAACACCGTTTTTATTAATACCGTAGTTGTAAGAAACAATAGTTTTACCGTTCACATCTTTTTCTTTCAGAGCAAAGATGGTCGGTTTTTCTTTTGTCCCCATACTTTTAATCAAATCCGAATAAGATTTGTTATTTGACCTTATCTTTTCACCGTCTTGCTGTAACGCCCTTTTTGAAAAGGCTTTATTCATCGCTTCGACATTGCCGCTTTCGGCATCAGCCACAAACTTTTCAATGACCGCTTTCGGAGTATTGGAGGAAAGTCCGCCGCACCCCGAAGCAATCAAAAAAATTATCGTAACGTTAATAAATAACAGTTGTTTTTGCCAATTCGATTTTGTTTGATTTTTCATATTTTTTTCTCCTATTTTTTCTTGGAACGACAAAATTTTGCCGCTTCATTAGGTAATGCGACAAAACCGAAAAAAGCGGCTCAAAATTTTTCTCAAGATTTATCGAAAAATTAAGAGCCGCCGAATTATTGATTTGTTCTAAGCCGAAATTCTCGTCAATTTCCAACTTTCTGATCGTGTGGGCTTTCGTGTTCGGTAACTGTTACGCTCTTGACTTGCGGCATTTGTCTTTTCCAGGGCGCATATGATTTGCCGCGAATAGGTTCGCCGATTTTTGCTTTTTGGACATCGAAATAGTCGAAAACAATAGACTGTGAATCAATCCTGACTCCCTTGGCATCACGCCACGTTATTGTGAACCACGTCGAAACGGTTTGTTTTTTCGGCTTGGCAATAACGTAGAATGCCGGAATATTTTCGGTAAAATCATATTCCCATTCGACGATTTCCCAACCTTCCTCCATCACCGTAAAATCCGGCTTCGGGTATTTATCCTGTGCGAAAATTGCACCGGACGCACTTAATACGATAAACATTGCTACTGTCAAAATTATTAACGATTTCCAACTTTTATTGATTTGTTTTGTCATTTTATTTCTCCTATTTTGTAAAATTTACTGATTTTAGTCTCTTGAAATTTCTTTCATCTTGTAATGCGCCAAAACTCGAAAAATCGGCTCAAAAAAATGCTGAATGCTGAATTTTTTCTTTCATTCAGCATTCAGCATTCCCTACGCCGTCTTTCGCTTCAGAAATCCCGAAATCAGTAAGAGCAGAAACGGCGCGGCGATTATCAGCGGCGCGGCAACCAGACTCCATTCGCTCAACCACATCGGCAGTTCGTTGCGATAAAATCCGTAAAGTGAAAACGGCTCGGCGTTATTATTCGTCGGCGCGGTCGTTCCGACAGGCGGGTCGGGCATCGAACTGGCGAGGTCGAACGCGGCGGCGGCGGCAGATTTGCCGGAATCACCAATATCCGAAGAATCCGAAGAATAGGAAGAAATGGTGTAAAAACGGTTTCCGCTCGCCCAAATCACATTGGCGCGTTCATTGCCGACATAAACCAGATAATCGTTTTCCGGTTTGTCTTCGTCCGCCAGATAAACGGCGGTGCGGTCTTTGCGGTAATATTTTTCCGCTTCCGCGCTGAATTCCGGCTCGGACGGATTTTCGTTTTTCCAACGCTCGCGGGCACGTTCGGCATCTTTTTTAAGCCCTTCGCGGATTTTCGCCACTTCTTGTTTGGCTTCTTCCGCCGAATTTTTCTTCTCCAGCGTATGCAAAACGCTCGCGCCGTAAGTCGCCAGATAAACGCCCGGATAATTTTCGTCCTTGCGATATTGCACAGGCGACGTGCGCGGCATTCCGTCTGCGCTCATCGGAAACGATTTGTAAGGCGGAAACAAAAACAGATACGCTAAAAGGCTGACCGGCAAACAAATTAAAACGACAATCCACGCCAAAGCCGGAAGCGAACTTTTTTCCGGCTCGTTCTGTCGTGTCCGCACAAACGCTCCGACGAAAGCAATCGCAAATCCGAAAGCCGCACCGAACCAACCCATTCCGAGTTCGACGTAACCGGCGCGGCTCATACCGCTTTTCAGATTCAAAAATGCCGCCAGCAAAACGAACGCCACCACGCAAAAGCTGACGACGAAGGTTTTTCTGAGCGGATTTTTCAAAAAAAACGGCACAATCAGCAAAACGAGTGCAATCAGAACCAAACCCAAACGCATAAAGCCGAGCGCGGGCGCGGCGCGATACGTTTCATAAAAACTAACCGCCATACTTTTGCCGCCGTAACCGTCTGTTATATTAAGCCAAGTCATCGGCACAAAAATCAGCGTTATCAACGCGCCGAGCGGTGTAATTATTTTTTTCATAATATTTTTTCTGTAAATTTTTCGATAAATTTCGCCGTCAGCGTTTCAACTCTAAATCGCTGAAACGCCACGGGTTTTGTTTTGCGCCAAAAGCCTCTGCTCTAATCTTCAACGTGCCGTTCGTGCCGTCTTTGAAAACAACTTTGCCCGTGATGATTGAATAACTGCTTTTGCCCGCGCTTTTGCCGTGATATTCTTCTTCCAAAGTCCAGCTTTGCGGTTGAAGATTTTTCGATTCTATTTCTTTTTTCAATTCTTCGACCCATTTTGCCGAAGGCTTGCTTCCGTCATTACTCATCAATTCACAAGTTCGTGCATAATCGCCATCGCGCAAAGCCGTCATTAATTGGTCAGCGGATTTTTTCGCGTCCATCCAACCCGGAATGCAATTCGCGCAACCGAGCGTCATCATCAATAAAGCGAGAATTGCAGATGTTAAATTTTTTGACATAGTTTTCTTTATCTCTCCGATTTTTTGACAAAATTTTCGACTTCCGTTTCCGTGCCGAGAGCGCGGAAAAGAAAGTTTTTGTTCGTCCAATAGCGCGTAAAGAGTTTGCCGTTTGCGCTCGCCATTGTGTTTGTAATGCCAATTTCGTTTCCGTCATTGTCGCCCATTGCGGTTTCTTCGCCCACTTTGAGTTTTAAGGTTTTAAATTTGTCCATCGCGGTTCGCAGAGCTTTTTGGGCATCATACTCAAACGGATATTGGGCGATTGTCAGATGCACCATCGCGTTTGAAGAATTGTAATACTTAAACTGTTTTTCCTCCGTCGCGCCCGAAAACCCGTCTTTTTCAGGATTGCCGGTAATCGTATCGCGCAGAGTCCATTCGCCGACGGTTTGCTGAGTCATATCGCTCATTGTCCGTAAAGAAGATGAACTGTTCGTGTTCGACGACTTGACGTTGTTTGTATTCGATTTATTGCCCGTGTTGGCATTCGTCACCAAATACGGTGTTGGCGACGGCTTGTCGCCGAAGACTTTGTATAATTGCACACCTCCGGCAATCAAAAAAATCAACCCAATTATTCCAACGCCGATACCAACCAGAATTTTTGACGTATTTCCGCCGCTTTCCGCCTGTGCAGTTTGAAAATTCGGCGTTTGAAACTGCGGCTGAAAATTCGGTTGCTGATAATTTTGTTGCTGAAAGTTTGGTTGTTGCTGAAAGTTTGGTTGTTGGTAATTTTGTCCGCCCTGTGGCGGAAACGCGCCGAGACTTCCCGCCATCACGGTTGCGGGTAAATCGTCTGCCGAATGATGCGGAAGTTCTGCCCCGCAATTTAGACAAAAAGTCATTTCGGGCGCGTTTGATTGATTGCAATTTAGACATATTTTTTCGTTCATTTTTTCTCTCCTATCTGCTGAAACATTTTCTTTTGCCTTATTGTTTTCGAGTGCTTTTCTTTCGTGTATTTTCGTGTAATTTCGTGGTTTATTCTTTTGTTTGAAACCACGAATTAACACCAAACGGCACGAAAAGAAGAACGTCAAATCAACTTATTTGCGTATCAAAATACCCGAAAATTTAATTTACAAACTATTATTTCTTTCTGTAATAAATAATCGTGATATTGACGTTGTTTTTCGTCGAAACCTGCGTCATTTTGTTGCCGTCGAAACTGACTGTTTGGGTTATCGTTTCATTGTTGCGGTCGGTCGTCGAAATCGTTTTTTCGTTGATTATTTTGTAAGTTCCATGTTCGGTCGTGCCGTTCGTCAGAGTCGTCGTAACCGTCATATTTTCAAAATATTCGACGGTCGTGCCTTTCGCACTACCAAGCGGTGCGGAAATTCCGCCCATCGTCGCGCTGTCCAAACTCCATTTGCCCTGAATTTTCCAACGAGTCGTCTGCGTTGCCGCCAAAAAAACCACGCCGCCAACAAGCAAAGCAAACAAAACAACTGAAACTCCGACAATCGCCAAAATTTTCCCCGCACCGCTTTTCTTCGGCATCATCATCGGCATTTGTTGGTTGTAGCCTTGTTGCTGATTGCCGAACGGCTGTTGAAAGTTCGGCTGATTTGGCGGTGGCTGATTAAAACCTTGTTGATACGGCGGAAAATTCGGTTGATATAAAACCGCTCCGCAACGCCCGCAATTCATTTGATTATCTTGATTTACCTGTCCGCAATTTGCACAATTTTTCATAATTTCTCTTTCTCGTTTTTCCTAAACCCTCGAAATTTTGCTCCTTATCAATGAGTAATGCGACAAAACTCGAAAAAGCGGCTCAAAAAAAATCCAATTCGGCGTTTTTTTTGCTAAAATCTGCTTGCAGATAAGGAAAAACGCATTTATTCTTTCTATGAACCAAGCGAACTCCCATTTTTATTTAATGAACGGAGCGAACGACTCAAAACCAATCACGCAAATTTTGTCTGAAATAAAAAGCGGCAAAGCGGACGCGCTCAATGAGCTTTTGCCGTTTGTTTATCAAGAACTTCGCCAGCTTGCCTCGATTTATCTGAGCCGCGAACGCTCAAATCACACACTTCAACCAACCGCACTGGTTCACGAAGCATATTTGCGTCTTGTCGGACAAAAAGAAATCGAATGGCAAAACCGCGCCCATTTTTTCGGCGTTTCGGCACGACTGATGCGTGAAATTTTGATTGAATACGCCCGAATGAAATCAGCACAAAAACGCGGCGGCGAATTTAAAACACAAATCGCGCTCGATGATGCGGTGAGTTTTGTCGGCGAAAAAGAATTGGATGTCGTCGCGGTTGACGAAGCCTTGAAGAAGTTGGAGGCGTTGGACGAACGCCAAGCGCAAATCGTCGAAATGAAATTTTTCGGCGGCTTGAATGTCGAAGAAATCGCCGAAGTTTTAAGCATTTCGCCCTCGACAGTCAAACGCGAATGGGCGACGGCAAAACTTTTGCTTTATAAAATGCTAAATTCTTAAAATTTAAATTGTCACTAGCTTCAGCTAGTGGGCAGCGCAAAAAAATAACAAGGCTTTAGCCGAATAGGAAAAAAAATAAAAATTCCGCTTGGCTTTAGCCCAATTTGCGCTAAAGCGATAAGGATTTTATTTATTTATTTCCTTTTTGGCTAAAGCCGCTTGGCTTATCTAAATCTAACCACTAGCTGAAGCTAGTGGCAATTTAAAAAATCTCAAAGATGTCCCCTGAACATTGGCAAAAAGTCAAAGAAATTCTCGAACAAGCGGTTGAAATTGCGCCCGCTTCTCGACCTCTGTTTCTTGATGCAATAAAAGATAACGATTTGCGCCGCGAAGTCGAATCTTTGCTTGAATTTGAAACCGAAGACGCGCTTGAAGAAACCGCTTTTTCCGTGCTGACTGACAACACGAAATCATTTATCGGCAAACAAATCGGGCGTTACAAAATCACTGCCGAACTTGGCGCGGGCGGAATGGGCGCAGTTTTTTTGGCAGAACGCGCCGACGGCGAATTTCAGCAAAAAGCGGCGGTCAAACTCATCAAAAACGGCATCAATTCTGATACTGTTCTGCGCCGATTCTTAAATGAACGCCAGATTTTAGCGAGTCTCGAACACCCAAACATCGCGCATCTCGTTGACGGCGGGACAACTGAAGACGGTTTGCCGTTTTTCGTGATGGAATACGTCGAAGGCACGCCGATTACCGAATATGCGAACACAAATAATTTAACACTCGAACAAAGATTGGATTTGTTCCGCGAAGTCTGTGCGGCGGTTTCATTCGCACACCAGAAATTGATTATTCACCGCGATTTGAAACCATCAAATATTTTAATTACCAAAGACGGAAAAGCCAAACTCCTCGATTTCGGCATTGCCAAGCTCTTAAAGAGCGAAATCGCGGGCGGCGAAACGCGCACACAAGCATTTGCTTTCACGCCCGAATACGCTTCGCCCGAACAAATTCGCGGAGAAAATCTTTCAACGGCGACAGATATTTACAGTTTGGGCGTGATTCTCTACGAACTTTTAACAGGCTCGCGTCCGTTTCGATTTGAAAACAAAAACATCGGCGAAATTATCGAAACCGTTACAAAAAGTAATCCCGCACCGCCTTCGGCAATTACAAATTACAAATTACAAATTACAAATTCGGAAAATCAAAAATCAAAAATCAAAAATCAAAAATCCTTAAAGGGCGATTTGGACAACATCATCCTCAAAGCCTTGAAAAAAGAACCCGAACGCCGTTATTCATCAGTCGAGCAATTTTCCGAAGACATTCGGCGGCATTTGAAAGGTTTGCCCGTATTTGCGCGGCAAGACACTTGGCGTTATCGCGCCGAAAAATTTACGCGGCGAAATCCGTTAGTTGTCGGCGCGGTTGCGCTTGCTTTTTTGATTTTGATTAGCGGAATTTTGGCGACGGCTTATCAGGCAAGAAAAGCGAATATTGAGCGTGAAAAGGCTGAACGCAGGTTTAATGATGTCCGCGCTTTGGCGAATTCGTTTATGTTTGAAATCAACGAGGAAATGACCAAAAGTCCGATAAAAGCGCGTGAATTGCTGGTTCAACGTGCGCTTGAATACCTCGACAAACTCGCCGTCGAATCCGAAGGAAACATCACTTTGAAAGATGAGCTGGCGACGGCTTATGAAAAAATCGGCGAAGTTCAGTCGGATATTTTCCGCCCATTCGCCGGCAAAACGTCTGAGGCACTTTTGAGTCATCAGAAATCTCTAAAACTCCGCGAAGAAGTTTTCGCCGCCGAGCCGTCGGCGGCACGCGGAATAAATGTCGCCAACAGTCGGCTGAATATCGGTAATGTGTTTTTGACGAGCGGAAAAATCGGCGAAGCGCGTGAAAATTACCGTGCATCAATCAGCATTCTTGAATCTCAGTTTGCGCTTGAGCCGACAAATATTGAGGTTCGGAAATATCTTGCTCGCAGTCTTTCGATGCTCGGTCAGGCAATCGTGCGAAGCGGTTCTCTCGGCGAAGCACTTGAAAATTACGAAAAATCTCTGAAAATTTACCAAAATCTTGCCACCGAAAATCCCGCTAATGTCAGATTTCAACGCTCTACCGGCATCGTTTTATCTTATATCGGCTTTGTCAAAATGGAGATGGGCAAAACGGAAGAAGCCGCCGAACATTATGGAAAATGGCTTGAAATTGAAAAAATATTAGTTGAAAATGATAAAAATAACCTTGAATTTCGCCACGATTTAAGTGGCGCACACATTTGGTTCGGCGTGATTTTAAGCGAACAATTCAAATTGGTGCAAGCACAAGAAAACTTTAATGAAGGCGTAAAAATTCAAGAAGAAATTTTCGCGGCGGACAAAGAAAGTGTTGGTGAAGATTATTCGCTTGCCGATTGCTATTTAGAATTTGGGAAGGCGATGGTCAAAAATAATTTGGCGGATGAAGCAATAAAAAATCTCGAAAAAGCACTTGTCAGCTATCGCCGAATTTGGCAAAAAGACTCGCAAAATCTGATGACTCGCCACCGAATTGCCAACGCGCAGAGATTTCTGGCTGACGCATTTTTCCAAAAAAACGATTTGGCAAAGGCTTTTGAAAACTATGAGCAGGCGCACACCGTTTTTAAGGAATTGACCGAAAAAGACAAAGAAAATATTGATTGGCAACACGACCTTGCAATGAGTTTTATGCGACGCGGCGAATTTGCGCTGAAAAAAAACGATAAAGCCTCTGCCTTAGAAAATTTCCGTCAGGCTTTACCGATTTTTGAAAAGTTAGCCACAAATTCGCCCGAAAATATCAAACGCAAAAACGATTTGGAAAACATCAAAAACCATTTAGCTAAATTTTCCGGTTAAATGCAGAAACGCGCACAAAGTAAGCGTGTTGATT
>CAZJQP010000008.1:0-88450 GCA_964548225.1 uncultured Blastocatellaceae bacterium
GAGTGTGTCAAAACGCTCAACCATCAACACACTCCTTAACAGTCGTGTTTCTGCCATTGCTTTCTAACCCTATACTCAACTCAAATCTGCTTTAGATATTGCTTTAACAAAATCTAATTATGTTTTAATGTAATTTGATTTCATTACAGTAAAATCAAATATTATTTGTATGTAATTTGATTTAGTTAAAAGATAATTTGATGTTATTTTAACAAAATCAAAGTTTGTTAGTAAAAAATCAGATTTTGTTAAAACTAAAAAAGGAAACATTAAAACTATGGCACGAAAAAAGAGAACATCAAAAGCTATTGAAACAGCAACATTACGTTTGAACGGATTAAATGCGATTGATTCGGCATTGGATTTAGGAAATGGTGTGAGTAACAGACAATTAAGTGATGATATTGTCGCGGCGCAAGCAGCTTTAGACGAATATAATTCAATGCTTTCGACTTTAGATAATAAATTAAACGAATTAGTTTCAAAAGAAAAAGCATTAAGAGCATTAAGCGAACGATCATTAAAAGGTGTTGGCGTAAGATTCGGATTTGACAGCAATGAATACGAAATGGCTGGCGGAACACGCAAATCGGAACGTAAAAGACCGGTTAGAAAAACTCCGCCGCAATAAAGAATTAACCACAAAATCACATAAAACAACACAAAATAAGTCAATAAATTTGTGTTGTTTTATGTGATTTTTTAATTTAACATTTTCGGTAATACTTTGTTAGAACATTGTTTGTTTTTACATCGTATTTTAGTAAAAATAAAGAAAACCTATTATTTTTTAATTAAAATTATGAAAATCCAACGGCTTATTTATTCGATTCTTTCGGTGTTTGTTTTTTGTTTGGCGGCTTTTGCTCAACAAGGGCAACAGCCGACGGAGCTTGCAAAGTATATTCAGGAAAATTATACGAAACGTGAGCTTTATATTACGGCGCGTGATGGTGTGCGGCTTTTTACTTCGATTTATGAGCCGAAGGATAAATCGCAAAAGTATCCGATTCTTTTAAATCGCACGCCTTATACGGTTGCGCCTTACGGGGCGGATAAGTTTCGTCAAAGTCTTGGTCCGAGCGAGCTTTATGCAAAAGAAGGTTATATCTTTGTTTATCAAGATGTGCGCGGGCGTTGGATGTCGGAGGGCGAGTTTGTTGATGTTCGCCCTGATATTGATAACACTGACAAGTCTAAAATTGATGAATCAACCGATACTTACGACACGATTGATTGGTTAATTAAAAATGTCGAAAACAATAATGGACGAGTCGGAAGTTTCGGCATCTCTTACCCCGGGTTTTATGTTTCGGCGGGTTCGATTGATTCGCATCCGGCTTTAAAAGCCTGTTCACCGCAAGCACCTGTTTCTGATTGGTTTAGCGGCGACGATATGCACCACAACGGCGCGTTGTTTCTTGCTCAGAACTTTTCTTTCTTTTCCTTTTTCGGACAAGAACGTCCGAAACCGACAAGCGATGGAAGTTCATATTTGAAACCTTGGACAGGGCGCAATACGCAAGACGGTTATGATTTCTTTCTTTCGCTCGGCGGTTTGAAGGAAGTTGCCGACGAATACGAAAAATCAACCGGTGTAAGAATAAAAATGTGGGACGATATGATGGCGCGTTCAAACTATGATCAATGGTGGAAAGACCGAAACATCTTGCCAAAGCTGAAAAATGTCGGTTGCGCGACAATGACCGTCGGCGGTTGGTATGACAACGAAGATTTATACGGCGCATTGCGAACATATCAGCACATCGAAAAACAAAATCCGAAGATTCCGATGAATGTTTTAGTCATTGGACCTTGGGATCACGGCGGTTGGTCGCGGGCGGACGGCGATTGGTTAGGCACGGCTTATTTTACCGAAAAGACAGGCAAGTATTATCGGGAAAACTTGGAACTTCCCTTTTTCAATCACTTTTTAAAAGACAAAGGCGACATTTCAAAGATAAAAGAGGTCAATTTATTCGATACGGGTTCGCACGATTGGAAATCTTTTGACAATTATTCGCCAACTGCAAGCAAGGAAACGCCGCTTTATTTGAACGCCAACGGCAAATTATCGTTTGAAATGCCAACGACTTCGGGCGCAGACGAATATGTTTCCGACCCGATGAATCCTGTGCCTTACACGCAAAAGATTACCCGCAATTATCCGCGAGATTTTATGACCGAAGACCAGCGTTTTGCTTCAACAAGACCTGATGTTCTAGTCTTTCAAACCGATGTTTTAACCGAAGACGTTACGATTGCAGGAGATATTAAACCGAATCTGTTTATATCTTCGAGCGGCACGGATTCGGACTTTATTGTTAAAGTAATTGACGTTTTCCCCGACAATTATCAATATCCCGCCGGACAAAAACCGCCGCAAAACTCGGCGTGGACAGTTTTTCAGCCCGGCGGTTATCAAATGCTTCTGCGCGGCGAACCGATGCCCGCAAGATTTAGAAATTCGTTTGAAAAACCCGAACCTTTGAAGCCGAATGAAGCAACAAAATTGAACTTTGTAATGCCCGGCGCGGCGCATACATTTAAGAAAGGTCATCGCATTATGATTCAAATTCAAAGCACTTGGTTTCCGCTCGTCGCCCGAAATCCGCAGAAGTTTATGCAAAATTATAAGATGGGAACGCAAGCCGATTTCCAAAAAGCAACGCAAAAAGTTTATTTCGGCGGCAAAAATTCATCGGCAATTATTTTGCCTGTTTTGAAACGATAAAAAGGGCAGAAAAGTGATTAATCGTGAAATACTGCTGAAAGATTTGATAATAAATGAGGCGATAACAATTTGGAACTGTTATCGCCTCATTTCACTTAAAATATTAGAGCGGTTAAAGATTGGATTTACGGTTAAAAGTAGAACAGGCTGTTAGCCTGTTCCGCCGTCGCGCTTCGCTGACGGCGAGGCAGACTAACAGTCTGCCTTACATTCAATCTGTAACCGCTCTAAGCAATAAATTTGTGAGTTTTCAAAAAAACCTGACAATGATTCCAAACTTGTTTTGAAACATCAGCGTCTTGTTGATAAGTAATGGCAGTAGTTTCGTTATACCATTCTTCACTCGCGCCTTCGTCAATCAAATCATTCATATTTTTATCAAAAGGTTTTTGCCAAGGCGTGCCGCCCATTCCGCCGTGAGTGCACATAAACATATAAGGTCCGTCATAATTTGTCGGCATCCGATATTTCATCGCATCATTGCCGAAGCTGTGGCGCGATTTTGCTTTCGGATTCCGTATAACGTGCAATATGTTCTCAACATTATTCGGCACGACTTCCGCATCATAATCGCCGTGTCGGTCAACGCAATCGAACAACATCGCCGCACGAACATTGATGTTATCTCTCTGCAAACGCTGGGCGACAACCATTGCGCCGAGTGCGCCTCGACTATATCCTGTAACTAAAATCGGTTCGTTTTCGCCTAATTCTTTGCGCTTGCTTTCGATAAATTTCAAGCTGTTGTAAATCGCAATATCGAGTCCGCCGCCAAGTGTTACAGGACCGCGGCAATAAAGCGCGTTCGGTTTGAATTTGCACAATTTCGATACAAAACTGTTTGCAAAATCAATGTCATATCTCGCATCACGCTTTGTTCCGGGGATTGTTCCGCCGCCTGTTCCGTCAATTCCAATTAATATCGGCATCTTTTTGTTCTCCTGATTTTTAAGTTTGGTTTGAAAATATTATCAATTAACGGACGAATATCTTTAAAAACTTTTGCGAAAAAAAATTCGGCTTAATTTTTGAACAAATTAAGCCGAATTTGATTTAATACATTTTATTTTTGCAGATCAATGAATTCTATTTTTATAAATTCGCGTTCATCTGCGTCGCTCTACTGCTCAAATGAAAAAACTACAAACCTTTCGCCGCGATGAATTTCACCAAATCGCGCACACGACACGAATAACCCCATTCGTTGTCATACCACGAAAGAATTTTGATGCACGTTCCGCCGATAACTTTCGTGTTTTCGGCATCAACGATTGACGAATTCGGGTTGCCGCGAAAATCAATCGAAACGAGCGGCTGTTCTTCAAACGCGAGAATTCCTTTGAGTTCTTCGTTCGCCGCGTCTTTCAAAACTTGGTTGACTTCTTCGGTCGTGGTTTCTTTTTCGACGTTCATCACAACATCAACTAAAGAAACATTCGGAGTCGGAACGCGAACGGAAATGCCGTCAAACTTCCCTTTTAATTCGGGAATCACGAGCGCAACGGCTTTTGCCGCGCCGGTTGAAGTCGGAATCATTGAAAGTGCCGCGCCACGCGCCCGACGCAAATCTTTGTGCGGCAAATCAAGCAAATTCTGGTCGTTGGTGTAAGAGTGAATTGTGTTCATCAAAGCGTTTTTGATGCCGAATTTGTCGTGAATTACTTTGGCGACCGGCGCGAGGCAATTCGTCGTGCAAGATGCATTTGAAATAATGTGATGATTTTCCGCATCATACATTCCTTCGTTCACGCCCAAGACGATTGTTACATCTTCGCCTTTCGCAGGTGCGGAAATGATAACTTTTTTCACCGAACCGCGCAGATGTTTTGCCGCGTCTTCGGCTTTTGTAAAGCGTCCCGTTGATTCGATGACAACTTCTGCGCCGACCGATTCCCAATCAATCAACGACGGATCTTTTTCGCTGAAAACCTTAAAACTGTCGCCGTCAACATTTATTGTGTCGCCGTCCGCCGAAATATCGTTTTCGAGATTTCCCATCACCGAATCGTATTTCAAAAGATGCGCCAAAGTTTTTGTGTCGGTCAAATCATTTACCGCCACAAAATCAATATCTTTATCACCCAAACAAGTCCGCAAAACATTGCGCCCGATACGCCCAAAACCGTTAATTCCTACTTTGATAGCCATTTTATTAAAAGAATTTCCTCCAAGAAATTTTTTGAATTGTAAAACTATGAAGATATTACAAATTGCTGTAAAATTCAAAGTCATTCGTTCGTTGTTCTTTGTTAGTCGTTTGTTGTCGGCTTAAACATCCTGACAACGGCAACTAACAACGAAGCGTGAACAACTGACAAATATTTGAAACAAACAAAATTTAATTACCGTAGTAACTTTCTGGGTTTTACAAATTTTTCAGCACAACTCGGAGTCTTTTATCATAATGTCATCATTGCAGAAATTCGGTTTTTTGAGTCTGATTTTTATAATTTTCGGAGGTCAGGCTTTCGCGCAAACACCGACGGAAAAACCGCAAATTGCGAAAAACACGGAAGAAAAAATATCAATATCTTCCTCTACAGAAACGACGGAAACGCCCGTTTCAAACAATAATTTTCAATATAACCGTGTCGGTGTTCAAAACGACCGGACGATGCCGATTTCGCTTAACGAAGCAATTAAAAAGGCACTTGAAAACAACAACGAGATCGAAATTTCGCGCACCGATGTTCGCATACAGGAAACAAATCTGCGTTCGCTTCTCGGCATTTATGATCCGGTGATTACCGTTTCGCCGAATTTTTCGCGTAACAATACGACGGGTTCGACTGCAACCAAAGATTTCCGCGTCAATTCCGATTTTTCCGGTCAAATTCAGCGGGGCGGCGGAAGTTATTCGGTATTTTTCAACAATAACCGCACCGAAAACAATTTCGCGCAATCGCAACTAAGTTCAGGAACGACGAGTTCTTCGGGCAGTGCGCTTTACAGTTCGAGTCTCGGCGTAAATTATACACAACCGCTTTTCAGAAATTTAAGGATTGATAACAATCGCCGCCAAATCAAAATTCAACGCAAAAGATTGCAGCAATCGGATGCCGATTTTCGTCGTCAAACAATTAATACGATTTCGCAAGTTCAACGCGCTTATTGGGATTTGGTTTTTGCTTTGCGCGACCAACAAAATAAAGTAGATAATTTGAATCTTGCCAAAGAAAATCTGCGTCAAGTCGAAGCCAAAATCGCCGCCGGCACACTTGCACCGCTTGCCCGTGCCGAAGTAAATACTGAAGTCGCCAACCGCGAAACCGAAGTTTTGAATGCCGCACAACAGGTTTCGATTTCGGAAAACTCCTTGAAACAATTAATTTTGCGCGACCCGAATTCTGACGAATGGAATGTTTCATATGTTCCGACTGACAAACCCGTTTATTCGGACGAACCCGTCAATCTGGAACTTGCAATGAAAGATGCGATGGAAAATCGTTTGGAACTTCGCCGTCTGAAACTTGCGCGTGAAATAAATCAAATTGACATTAGCTATTTTCGCAATCAGACAAAACCGCAAATTGATTTAAATTCCTCTTTTTCACTCGGCGGATTGGCAAGCAGTAACGGTTCGGCGGCATTTACGACTTTTCAATTTACCGGAAACGATGAAATTTTGCGCCAAAGGCTAAATCTTTTGCTCCCGGCAAACCAACAAATTGTCAACACGCCGATTTTTGTTCCGGCAACACCAAGTTATTTGGTCGGTGGCTTCGGACGCACATTTGCGAACCTTTTTCGTTCTGACGCGCCTAATTTTTCAATCGGCGTTACGTTTTCATTTCCCTTGCGAAACACACGCGCCAAAGCCGATTTAGCCGGAGCGCAAATTCAGCAAGAGCAAATCGCCGCGCAAACACGCCAACAAGAAAATACGGTTCTAACTGAAGTTCGCAACGCTGTCCAAGCACTTGAAACTTCTCGCCTTCGTGTTCTTTCAGCCAGAAAAGCACGGCAAAATGCCGAAATTCAACTCGAAGGTGAGCGCAAACTTTACGATGCCGGACGCTCGAACGCATTTTTGCTTTTTCAACGTGAAAACGCTCTTGCCAACGCCCGAAACGCCGAAATCCGCGCCGAAACCGATTACAACAAAGCAATCTCCGATCTTCAGCGAGTAACGTCCACGACTTTTTTGATGAACAATATTCAGATTGATTCGCCGGTTGAAATTGAAGAAAAATAAAAGGAAACGCACACGAAGTAGGTTCGTGTGCGTTTCCGCACTTTAAAATGAAACTTGCACGGCTTTCGGAAAATCAATTCGCAAGACGGATTCTTGCTCGAATTGTTTTTTGTATTCGTTGCGAATGTCTTCGATTTTTTGGTTCACGGTTTGGCGGTCTTTTTTCGTGTAAAGCAAAATCAAAACCCGGCTGTTTTCGCGTTCGATTTTACCGAGCGAATCCTTAAATTGTCCGTAACCTTCCAAAACCGTCAAACCGTCGGGAAAACGCGGCGTGATTTCCGTTTCGAGAAATTTGTTCCATTCGTCTTCCGTAACTTCGCCGCCTTTCGGCTTGTCCATTCCGAAATAAAGCTCGGTGCGATAGAATTTTTCGACGAAAACAATTGAAGCATCTTCGATGATTGAATAATTTGCCGTTGCGGTTTGATTTGTCAATAAAACCGCGCAAACCAATAATCCGACCACAAAAATCTTTCGATACTCAAACATTTTCCCTTTTCTCCTCTTTTTCTAATGCGTCGTTTTGCCTTCTAAAAGCCCGATAGCGTGTGGCAAAACTGATTTGATAATCTCGAAACATTCGCCGACGGCTCGCGGCGAACCGGGTAGATTTATGATTAAAGTATTGTTGCGAATGCCGCAAACGCCGCGCGAAAGCATCGCTTTCGGATTGAATTTCATCGTTTCGGCTCGCATCGCTTCAGCAATTCCCTGCGCTTCTTTTTCAATGACGGCGCGAGTCGCTTCGGGCGTGTTGTCGCGCTCGGCGAAACCTGTTCCGCCCGTGGTCATAATCAAATTTATGTCTTCGCGCTCGGTCAAAGTGTAGAGCGTTTGCCGCAATTCGTCGAAATCGTCGGAAACAATGATTTTTTCGTGAACTTCCGCACCGATTGAAAGCAATAAACCCAAAAGAGTTACGCCCGACAAATCATCATCCTCGCGCCGCGAATCGCTGACGGTTACGACAATCGCTTTAATTTTAGCTTGCGTCATTTTTTACTTTTTATTTTTGATTTCGTTTGCCCAAGTCCGCACTTGCTTTTGCCAATCGAGACGGCTGAGTTTATCGCTTTCGTTGATAAATTCCGTGAGCTTTTCGGCACTTACGCCGTGAAAAATTTCGCTCGTTTCGGATTTCAAGTAAGTATCACCTTCGGCAAGTTTTCCGATTTCCAAAATCTCGCCGTCGTAACGCCAAATTTCACCGACACCAAAAGACGCAAAAAGGCTTAACCTATCAAATGAAAGACTTGTAATATCAACTTCGATAACTAAATCCGGCGCAAGATGTTCCGACATATCCAATCTTTTTACGCCGCGCATTTTCTTTTCGTTTTCACCAAAATAAAAACACGAATCCGGCTCAAAACCGCGCCGCAAATCTGCGCGTTGGTAAGTTGTTGAGCCGAAACTTCGTCCTTCAATTTCAAGTTCTTCGCATAAAATATTTATCAAATAAGTAATTGCATCTTTAATGGCTTCGTGTTCCGGTGGATTTGGCATAACTAAAAGCTCTCCTTTGTTATAGAAAAAGTGCGGATTGTTTGCGCCGTCGAGGTCTTGCAAAACTTGTTCGTAGGTTTTCCACGCGACATTTTGCAGAACAACGCCTTCCGATTCATTATTTTCGACGATGAATCGGGCAATCGCTTTCACGGTTTCGGGAGAAACTCCTTTTTGAACTTTTCTTCGCGGAATGCTTAAAACTGCCGACATTTCTTTCGCTCCTTTCATTTCACCATTTTAACATAATCTTTGAGCCAACATCTGTCCATCACGACGAGCAAACCGGCATCTTCGGCGCGTTTTGCCGCCGCATTATCAATTACGCCTTCTTGTAGCCAGACGGCTTTTGCGCCGATTTGGATGGCTTCGTCAACCGCGCTTCCGGCTTCTTCCGAGCGGTGGAAAATGTCAACAAGGTCAACTTTTTCCGTAACATCGGAAAGTTTGGCGACGGCTTTGATGCCGAAAACTTCCGTTTCATTCGGATTGACGGGAATAACTTTGTAGCCTTTTTTGAGCATAAAAGATGCCACGCCGTTTGATGGACGAAAAGCGTTTGAAGACAAACCGACGACGGCAATCGTTTTGCATTCGTCGAGTATTTGTTTGATTGTTTCAGGTTCATTCATAAATTTTCAGTCAAATCCTGCTTATAAAACGGAAATGAATCGTAAAGATACAGCGCAAACGGAATCAGCCAGATAAAATCATTCGTCAGATTCATAATCAACGCCGAAAATGTCCATTTGCCCAAAGAAACATAATAAATCGCGCCAATCGGACCCAAGATTTTGCCGATAAATCCGACGAGCGCGAGTAAAAAACCGCGTTCGGGTCGGCGAGCAATTTCGAGATAAACAATTCCGTAAAGCCCGACGACCATTCCGACACAGACGAAAATTTCGGGATAGTTCGGCAATTCCATTTTAGCAAAACGAAACAGCCAATTCGGGTCAAAACTCACGAAAATTCCCCACAGAATATTATAAATTCCGGCGAGCATAAAAACGATTTGATGAAACTTGCGTCTTTTCATTGTATTTACAGAAGATTGGCTAATAAATTTATTCAAAAGGGTTGAATTTTTAAGAGTTTCCTGACAAAGGCAATTATCAATTATTCATTATCAAATATCAATTATTTCAGAGGTTTTTAATCTTTCAACTGCTGAATTATTTGATAATGAATAATTGAAAAATCCGCCCTTTAGTTTCAACTCCTGCTTGGCATTCAAACAAAAAAGACTGAAACGCCAAATATCAGCTTTGCGTAACTTCCAATTCTTCTGCGCTGATACGACGTTTGCTGTAAAAAATACTTAAAATAACACCCAAAACAACGAGAAACATTCCAAAAAGCGAAAAAATTGTTTGCGATTCGCCGAAAATAATCCAACCGATTGAGATACCGTAAATTAAGCCGGAATAAATAATTATCGAAACGCTCGCGGCGCGTTCTTTTTGCAGAGCATTGGTTAAAAAAATCTGTCCGAATTGCGATGTAATGCCGATGAGTAAAAGATAAATCCAATCCGCACCAACTGGAAATTGCCAATTAAAAATTGTAAAAATGCCGCCCGCAATTAAACCGACAAGCTGAAAATGCAAAACGACGGTCAAAGGATGTTCTTTTTCTTTCAAATTCCGCACGAGATTATACGCCATTCCCGAACCGAACGCCGAAAAAATGCCGAGCGCGAGATAAAGCGGCGAAACACGCAAATCAACCTGCTGAATAAACAAAACGCCTGCAAATGCAATCGCATAAAAAAACCATTGCATCGGGCGCACCGATTCTTTGAGCAGAAAAATCGCAATAATGCTCGTAAAAATCGGCGATAAATACTGAATCGTCATCGCCGAAGCCAGCGGAATGTTTTGCACGGTTACGAAAAAACAAAAAAGTGCCGCCGTGCCGAAAAATCCGCGTAGAAATAGCTGTAAATGATTATGTCCGATCCAACTTGCTCCGGCTTTACGCAACCCGTAGAAACAAAAAACCGTTCCGAAAAAGCATCGAAAAAAGACAACTTCCATCGCCGGAAGATGCGAAATTTGCTTAACGAAAACATTTGCCAAAGCAAAAAAGAGCGTCGAAAGAAACATTGCTTTCACGCCTTCGCTGATAAAATTTGAGTCGGTTTGAATTGAGTCCTGCAAAATGATTTTTCCGAAATCCGAAAAAATATAATATCATTTTTCGAGTGCTAAGTTCTGAGTGCTGAGTTATTCTTTTCATTCAGCACTTAGCACTCAGCACTTAAAATTTATGTTCAAAAAAGTCTTAATTTTATCGGCGGCGGTTGGCGCGGGACATCTTCGGGCGGCTGAAGCTCTCGAAAAACAATTCAAATTATCAAACGCGGCTGAAGAAGTCGTAAATATTGACGTTCTCAATTATACAAATCCGCTTTTCCGAAGACTTTACGGCAAGGCTTATATCGAAATGGTCAACAAAATGCCCGAAGTTTTGGGTTGGATGTATGATTCGCTTGACAAGCCTTGGGAAAACGAACGGCGGCGGCTCGCTTTGGACAGATTGAACACTTTGCCGCTCATAAATTTGCTGAAAAAAGAAAAGCCCGATTTGGCAGTTTGCACACATTTTTTGCCTTCGGAAATTATCTCGTGGCTCAAGGCGAAAAAGAAAATTGATTTCCCGCAAGCCGTTGTGGTTACGGATTTTGACGCACACGCGATGTGGCTTTGTCATCATTACGAACAGTATTTTGTTGCACTCGAAGAAACCCGTGTGCATCTCGAAAAAATCGGCATCACGCCCGAAAAAATTACCGTTTCGGGCATTCCGATTGACCCGTTTTTTGCCGAAACGAAAGATAAATCCGCAATGCGCGAAAAATTCGGGTTGGCGAAAGATAAACTGACGATTATGGTTTCCGCAGGCGGTTTCGGTGTCGGAAACATCGAACATTTACTAAAAGCCTTGTCTGATTTGCAAACGCCTTCGCAAATTTTGGCAATTTGCGGGCGCAATGAAGAACTCAAAACAAATCTCGAAAAATTGTCGAAGGAAAACTTAAACAACGAGCGCGTAATTTTCAAGCCAATCGGCTTTACACGCGAGATGGACGAATATATGTCAGCTTCGGATTTAATTGTCGGCAAACCCGGCGGATTAACGACTTCGGAAGCTATGGCAAAAGGTTTGATTTTCGTTGTCGTCAATCCGATTCCCGGACAAGAAGAACGCAACAGCGACCATCTACTCGAAAAAGGTTGCGCGATAAAATGCAACAATCTTCCCGTTTTGGCTTATAAAATTGATGAATTGATAAAAGACGCGGCGCGTTTTGAACAGATGAAATCAAACGTCCGCAAATTTTCGCGTCCGAATGCCTCAAGCGAAATTGTCGAAAAAGTTTTGAGTCCCGCCTTTAGGCGGCGCAAACACGAGTGAAAAGAAGTGTTTGCATTAAAGGTAAAAACTCGAATGTTAATTAACGCTGAAACCGCTTCGCTTCGCTGGCGGTTTTGCCGCCTGAAGGCGGGACTCAAAACTTTTTATAAAGTCCGCAAAAGCCAGCCGTTCGGATCAATTTCAAATTTTGCGTCTTGCGGCAAAGGCAAAATTCCTTGACCGTTTTTCATCTCGACTCGTTTAATTTCGCCGCCGATTTTCACTTCGACCGGCATCGGAAACGGCAGATTATTCGGCGTTTCCCAACGCAGAACGAGTTGATTCATTTTCGTTTCCGTAATCAATTTCGGCAACGCAGGTTGGCGCATATAAACTTCAAAAAACCATTTCAGTTTTTTGCCCGATTCTTTTTCGGCAATCCGCAGAAAATCGTCGGTCGTGCGGAAATTAACCTGTTTTCCATTGGAAATTTTTTCGGCTTTTGCGTCTTTGTAACACATTTTCCGCAAACTTCTGAAAAACGCATCATCGCCAATCAAACCACGCAGAGAATTTAACACGAGCGCACCTTTGCCGTAAATATCACCATCAGATTTTATGTAATCCGGCGGTATCAAATACATTTCGGTCGTCGTTTTCGCTTCACGCGGCGCAAGCGGTTTGAGGTTTCTGGTCGCTTTTATCCGATTCGGCAAACTCTTGATATATTGCTCGCGTCCGAGAATCGTTTCGGCATAAAACCCGTCCATAAACGATTGAAAACCTTCGTGAATCCAAAAATCGTTCCAATCCGGCGCGGTTACGAGATTTGCCCACCATTCGTGTCCGAGTTCGTGAAACATCAGCCAATCGAAACCGTTTTTGTCGTATTTGAAATCGTTTCCGTAAGCAATAATTGATTGATGCTCCATTCCGAGATGCGGCGTGTGCGCGATGCCCAATTTGTCTTTGCGAAACGGATACGGTCCGAGATATTTTTCAAAAAACCGCACATAATCCTTTGTTTTATTGACTAATTCTTGACCTTTTTCAAAATATTCGGGCAAAACATAAAACACCATCGGAATCTCGTCGCCGGAAACCGAAGTCATTTTGTCCTCGATAATTTTATACGGCGCGACGTTAAGCGCGATGTTGTAATTTGAAATCGGTTGTGAAACAAACCAATTAAAAGTTTTCGTGCCGTCCTTATTATCAACCACCGATTGCAGTTTGCCGTTTGAAGCCGCAAACAAATTATCCGGCACGGTAAAATGCAAAGAAGTCGTTTCGGGCTTGTCCGAGGGATGATCTTTCACCGGAAACCAGAGGTCAGAACCGTCCATCTGCACAGCAGTCGCAAACCAATGTTCGCCGCTTTTGGTTTTCGCCCAAACAAATCCGCCAACCCAAGGCGGACGCGGCGCAACCAAAGGCTTTCCGCCGTAAGTTATTTTCAGTTCGACCGTTTCTCCCGCTTTCTGCCGTTGCGGAAAATATATCCGCAATTTCCCGTCTTTATGCTCAAACTTCATCGGATACGGATTCAAACTGCTATAAAATCTAATATCATCAACCGTCAAACGCGAATCCAAATCAAGCACGAACACATTCAAAGGCTGAACAATCTTCGCCTTCACAATCAAAACGCCCGCGATTGACTGCTCATCAGGCTTAACGCTCAACGCCAAATCATAATGCTGCACATCATATGCCGCCTGCTCCGCCGACAAAACGCCACCCGATTGCGTCGGACGCACACCCAATTCCCTCTGTGCGAAAACAAACGCAGAAAAAGCCAAAACACAAATCAAAAGTTTCGGAAACAAATATTTTTTCATAGATTTCAATGTTCGCTGATAGATTTGAAGCTATTGTAGCAGAGAGCAGATTTTGCCGAAAGTCTTTGCCGTAAATCAATAAAAATTAGTGCAAATTGAGGTTTATGCTTTTGAAAGTTTCAATTCTTCGTCAATACGTTCTTGTAAAAATGATTTAATAAGCGATTGATAAGGCACGTCGCGTTGTCCCAATCAACAAATTCGGTCGAATCGTTTTCAGCCCAAAACTCACGTTCCGCGTCTTCGTTATTATGAAGTGGAATCTCTTTTAATTTTTTCTTCATATTTTCTCGCTTCACTTTTCGTCATATCACGTTTTGTCGAGCAATTGCTGTTTGAGTTTTGGTGAAAGTCGAAAATCGGTTTGTTCCAGCCGTTCAATTATTTCCGAAAGATTGGTGATTATTCCTTTTTCTTTAGCTTTAAGGATAATTCCGATTGTGCCGATTAACTTTATTCCCAAATCTTTGGCGACAAGCCTGCCTTTTCGCTCATCAATAACCAATAAAGCGTCTTCGGTTTGCTCCAAATATAAAGCCATCGCACTCGCTTCGCCTTCGTCAACATTCAGCAAAAGGATTTTCTCGATTTGTTGGGATTCGACTTTTTTAACAACAATCCAATCGGGTAGGACTTCACCAAACTCATTTCTAATTTCTTCGCTTATCAGAACTTCGCCGAACAGAGATTGCAAAACATCCAAATATCCAATCTTGCTCAAAATAATCAAACAACTCGTGTCGGAAATGACGATTTTTTTCATAAAGCAGATAAATCTTCATCTTCGAGCGTGTAACCAAAAACGGAAACATTATATTTACCAAGAAGTTCGATAAAACCCCGCTTTGACAAACCAACCATTTCGGCGGCTTGCCCCGAAGTTACTTTGCCTGTTTCATAAAGCCGCGAAGCCAAAATCATCCTGATTTCAAATTCGCTCAAACTAAGCCTTTTAGGTATCTTGACGGTTACGGTTGTTTGTTCCATTCGTTTATTCTAAGCCGTTGCTTCGTTTTATTCAATTATTTTTTGACCGCATCAAAATTCTCTACCGAAAAATCATCTTGCAATTTATCGCAAGGAAACCTCTTCCACGCGCCGATGCTAAATCTTACGCCAACTTGCTGAAATTTCGATAGACCTGCTCAGGTAAATTTAGTGTAACTTCCATATATTCAAGAGTTTAATTTTCCAAGATATATTTTTCAAACCAATTTGGAATGTTGTCGGTTTTCACTTCTAAACTTTTTGCATCGGTAATTTCCGCTAAAAATAGCAATTCGCTTCCCGAATTATCAAAAATATAAGCCCGATTGGTAAATTTTATTGCTTCTCGAAGCAAATCAAGCGAACGGTAATACCGACTGATGATTTTATCCTTCGGAACATCGTGTCCGCCGGCTTTGACGCGGTTTTTGACACGGGAAATGTTGATGTTCGGATTATCGGTAGCTACAAAATAAAGATAATTTCGATAACCGAATTGCTGCGATTTCTCCAACAATTTTACTTTGTCGGGCGCGGACATTACAGTTTCAAAACTAAAAGATTTTTTTGAAAGAATGAGTTTTTGTCGAATAAGGTCTGCCGCAACTGAAGCAAAATAAGAGTTTATTCCAACATCGGAAAAAACCAAACGATTTTCCGTAAATCGTAAATATTCAGCTTCCTCTAATAAATCGGCTTTTTCCAGAAGTGTTGAAGTTTGAAAAAATTCAATCACTTCGTCTTTATCGGTTTGAATTTCAAATTCGCCAAAATCTAAATAATCATTTCGTTTTATTTCGGCTTCAATGTCATCGGGATTAACATAAACGCCCAATAATTCGTGGCGAATTACAGATTTAATCGTGCTTTTGCCCGAACCGTTTGGACCCGCAAACATTCGGAGACGAGGCGTGATTTCGAGCAAATTCATTTTAGTTTAATAATCTGACCTTTTTGAACTTTTACAAACGGCTTATTTTTCTCGATTATTTTAGTCGTGCCGTCAGGAAAGACTTCGGTCAAAACGCCGTTATCGGAAATCAAAACGCTATTGCCCGCCGCCAAAGTTTGCCAATACGCTTGCTTAACAGCCGCCTGTGCCATTTCGGGAATATGTTCTTCTAAATATTGAATCGCTTTTTCGTTGTATTCCATAGATTTGATTATACAACACGTTGAAGGAAATAGAATTAAAGAATCCGTGTGAAATTTCGATAGACCTGCTCAGGTAAATTTAACGTAACTTCCATAGACGAAATTTTATCATATTTTATTTGCTCTCTGAGTAATCAATAATCTGTTTATAGTAAATTCGGCTTTGTCCCAAAATACAACTTGGTTATAATTATCTCAGCAAAAGTCTCGTTATGGAAAATTCCGCCGTAAAACCGAATGGCATTTCAAACTTTGTCGTGGAAAATCAAAGCGATAAGAATCTTATAGCGACGCTTGAAGGTTTAGGCTACTTACCGAAAAATTTTGCAGGCGGATTTTTGTATAATCTGCTTGAACACAAAAATCCGAAAGTGCGATTACTAGCCGCAAAAAATGTTGCAAAGTTAAATCAAATGAAAAGCCTCGAACCGCTTTGGAACGCCTTCAAACGAGAAAAAAACACTCATACGAAAAGAGAAATCGTTTCGGCAATCGGCAGATTGCGGCGCGAACAAAACAAACCTTATTTGTTTGAAATCTTAAACGACGAAGACCCGAAAGTAGTCTGTCAGGCGATTCGTGGTTTATTGGTTTATGACAACGATATTTTAGTTGAGCGAAGATTGAAACCTTTGCTTGACCATCCGAACGAAATGGTTCGGACGGTTATTTATAAAGAGTTCTTTGCCGAAAAGACAAAGAAAGAACATGCTTTGCCTCACCCCGAAACTTATAATTTTCTTAAAAATGTTGTGGTGAATGCTGATGTAATAGAGGCGTTGGCAAATGTGCCTGAAGAAAGCATTCACCTAACTTTTACGTCGCCGCCTTATTATAACGCGAGAGATTATTCGATTTATTATGACTCCAAAATTTACGGATCAAGACAGAAAACTTGTCATTGATGAATTAGAAAAAATTCAAAACGTAAAACTCGAACAAGTAAAGCCTTCCAGAAAACTCTATAAGGATACAAATGGAATGTATTACTTGATTTCGGGCGGTGCAGAAGATTGGCACGGAATTAACGCCAATATTATGCAAAGTCTCAAGGCGCACAATCGGGAAGGTGCATTTGCTGTCGTCAAAAAATATAAAACGAAAATGGATGTCTGCGTCGGTTCGCTTGCTACATTCCTGCAAAATAAAGATAAGTTGCTGACGACGCAAAAAGGTGGATTTCAGTTTCATTGCGTTTTGACTGAAGACGGTTTGTATTTGGAAGAAATTCCCGAACTTTACTGCAATAAAGTTACCGAAATTCTTTTCCCGAATCACCAGAAAGATTTAAGCAAGCTGAAAGAAATTTCAAAAATCATTAATATCGAAATTCAAGACGACGTAAAACTCACGCATTATGATTTGCAAGCGAAATTGGTTTTGGTCGGAAGTTATTTAAATTACAGAACTTTTGTTCCCGCGCCTGACAAAAATAAAACGACAATTTTCGGAACTCTCGGAGATTTATGCACAGAAAAAGAAATTCCAGAAGGTTCGATTCCGGCTTTGAGTTTGAATACGGTCAAATTTGTAGATGTGATTTGGTTTGACGAAGAAGGCTATCCGACACACGCTTTTGAAGTCGAGCATACAACCGATATTACAAAAGGGCTTTTGCGGCTTTATCAGGTTCATAAATTGCGAATCAAAATGTTTATTATTTCCGAAGAAGCCAATAAAAACCGATTTCAGAGAGAAGTTTCAAAAAGTCCTTTCGCTAAAATCAAAAACGAGTTTATTTTTAAGAACTACAATGAATTAGATGAGTTCTTTCAATCAGTCAAACATTTCAGCCAGATGCAGGAGAAATTTTTAGCACAAAATGGATAAGCAAATATCAATTTCGGACACGGACAAAATTTTTGCGACAGGTGTTTTCCTTCAACCTGTAAATTGCACAATCAACGGACAAGAGCAATGGCGTTGGGTTGCCGTCGGTTTTGAAGATGATAGTTATTATGACGGCAAAATTATTGACGTTTATGATTATGCAGACAAAATCGAGGGTTTAATAATAGATTCTGAGTAATAACTTGCCGACAAAAAAGCAATCCCGAAAGTGCTGATGCTTTTATTGCCAGAGACAGTAAGGGTTTCGTCGCGGATAAACTTTCAGACTTGAATAAAAAACAGCTAACCAGCCGAAATTGTCTTTGGGTTGAACTCCGCAGTGCAAACGGCTTTCAGAAATTCGCCGAAGTTCTGGACGCTCTTAAAATTCCGCACGGCGAAATGTTGGAAGTTTCCGACGATAATTTAGATAAGATTTTTGCTGAAATTTTTAATTAATTATTCTCTGATTTGTCCTAAAAAAATCACCCCTCGTGTTTCTTATAAACGCAAATTAAAACTTAACGAAACTTAATGCCTTATTAGTCGGGAAAGAATAATTTACTTCCAATTAAAAAATTGTGTTGAAAATAACTGAAACTTTCGCTTTTAAGTTTGATTTTTTTGCGGTTTGGATTTATATTTTTCGTGAAAAATCGTCGGTTTAATCGTGAAAAGCACTAACTCGTGTGTGGAAAACGGCGGTTTCGGCTTGTGATTTGTGGTTTTGAGTTTGAAATGTGCCGAAAAAGTGTGAAATTTGACGTTTGAGCGTGGAATATCACGATTTCAGTGTGAAATATGACGATTTCAGTGTGAAATATGTGGACGCGAGCGTGAAATATGTGGATTTCAGTGTGAAATATGTGGACGTGAGTGTGAAATATGTGGATTTCAGTGTGAAATATGACGATTTCAGTGTGAATTTTGTGGATTTCAGTTTTTAGAATGTCGGTTTTGGTTCGTTTGGTTAGTCGAAAGGTTTGATAATCGAGGATTTTTCTTAATTTTTTGTTTCAAAAGGAGGAATTTTTTAGGAATGAATGATGCACAGAGAAGAAAACAGGACAAATTAGACCGCGAAGACGCTTTTGTTGTGGATAGTGCCGCCGATTTTCCGGCGGGTTCGTCCGTCGCTTTGTTGACCGCTGAAATTAACGTCGAACGGGCGTTGATTTTGCAATATGACGCGGAAAAAGTTACCGAAAAAGGCGACCGGCAAGCCGCACAGGAAATGTATGAAACGCGGCGCGACGAAATTATTGATTTGCTCGACACGGCGGAGCTTGCCGCCGAAATAGTCGAAGACGAAATCGAAGGCACGGCGGCGCAATTCAGAAACAATTACCCGCGCCCCGACCACATTCTAATCGCCCGTTGCACCTCCGTTTTCAACAATTCCGAAGCAATAAAAAGCGAGATGCACGAAGCCGGATTTACTAATTCAATGCGGACGCGGTTGCTTGAGGCTCGGGACGAATTTCAGCAAGCCGCCGTCGCTCACGACACCAGCGAAGAACGCCACGCCGCCGCCACAGGCGGATTGAACGCTTCTTTTCGCAAGGCAATGGCTCTCTCAAAACGCCGCGACAAACGAATCCGTATGAAATACCGCGACAACGCCGCCAAACTCGCCGCTTGGACAGTTGCTTCGCATCTTGACCGTGCGCCGAAGAAAAACGGAGGCGGAAACAATTCGGGTGGAAATAATGGCGGAAATTCGTAAAAAAATACGGAAGAAACTTTATTTGTGTGGCTCAAATGTTAAACCGCGAATTAACCCGATTATGCACGAAATAAATCAATAAATTTGTGCGTTTTCGGGTTAATTCGCGGTTATTCTTTCGGCACAACGCAAATTATGACACGACTCTTTTATCCAAGTTCAATTTGTCTGTCTTGCAGGTATTTAAGGCGGTCGCGCAATTCTGCGGCTTGCTCGAATTTCATATCTTTTGCCGCTTGACGCATCTCTCCTTCGAGTTGATTGATGGTTTCCTTTAATTGTTTCGGCGAATACTCTTCAAAAGCGTCAAGATTTAGCGGCACTTTGAAATAATCTGCTTCGTAAGCCGTAACCAAAGTTGATTCGATGGATTTTATAATCGTCTGCGGTGTGATTCCGTTTTCCGTGTTGTATTGTTCCTGAATTTTTCTGCGCCGTTCGGTTTCGTCAATCGCAAGTTTCATTGACCTTGTGATTTTATCGGCATACAAAATCGCTTTTCCTTCAGCATTCCTTGCGGCGCGTCCGATGGTTTGAATCAAAGAGCGTTCGGAACGCAGAAATCCTTCCTTGTCAGCATCGAGAATTGCGACCAAACTGACTTCCGGCAAGTCTAAACCTTCGCGCAAAAGATTGATTCCGACCAAAACATCAAACTCGCCGCGCCGCAAATCGCGCAAAACTTTGATTCTTTCCAAAGTATCAATATCCGAATGCAAATAATTGACCTTTACGCCGACTTCGGCAAAATATTCCGAAAGACTTTCCGACATTTTCTTCGTCAAAGTCGTTACCAAAACTCTTTCGTTGCGCTCCGCACGAGTGCGAACTTCATTTAATAAATCATCAATCTGACCTCGAACGGGACGAACTTCAACAATCGGGTCAAGAAGTCCCGTCGGACGGATAACTTGTTCAATTACTTCGCCTTCGGTTTGCTCCAACTCAAAATTTCCGGGCGTTGCCGAAACATAAATCGTCTGTCCGCGAATCGCTTCAAACTCTTCAAAGCTCAAAGGACGATTATCTTTCGCCGAAGGCAGACGAAAACCGTATTCAACCAAAGTTCCCTTGCGCGATTGGTCGCCCTTATACATCGCGCCGAGTTGCGGAATCGTCTGATGTGATTCGTCAATCACAATCATCGCGTCTGTCGGCAAATAATGAAGCAATGTCGGCGGCGGTTCACCCGCTTTTTTGCCCGTTAAATGACGCGAATAGTTTTCAATGCCGCGACAAAAACCCATTTCTTTTATCATTTCCAAATCATACATCGTTCTTTGGTGAAGTCTTTGCGATTCAACGACTTTTCCTTGTTTGATAAGTTCTTCTTCCCACCAAACAAGCTCTTCTTTAATAGTTTTCAAAGCGCGTTTGATTGTTCCTTTCGACATAACATAATGCGTCTTCGGATAAATCGGCAAACGGCTGTCGTGTTTGTGTTTTACCTCGCCAAGAAGCGGGTCAATCGTATAAATTCCGTCAATTTCATCACCCCAAAACTCAATTCGATAGGCTAAATCTTGATACGAAGGATAAATTTCGACAACATCGCCGCGAACACGGAAATTTCCGCGCTCAAATTCGATATTCGTCCGCTCATATTGCAATTCGACGAGTTTGCGAAGCAATTCTTCGCGCTTCATTTCCTGTCCCGGCTCGACAAAAAGCAACATTCCGAAATATGCGTCAGGATCGCCCAAACCATATATGCAAGAAACCGAAGAAACTACGATAACATCGCGCCGTTCAAACAAAGCGCGTGTCGCACTTAAACGAAGGCGGTCAATTTCTTCGTTAATCGTCGCTTCTTTTTCGATGTATAAATCCGCCGCCGGAACATATGCTTCCGGTTGGTAGTAATCGTAATATGAAACAAAATACTCCACCGAATTTTCGGGGAAAAAAGTTTTAAATTCTTGATAAAGTTGTGCGGCAAGCGTTTTGTTATGCGCCAAAACCAGCGTCGGACGCTGAGTTTTTTCAATGACGTGCGCTATGGTAAAGGTTTTTCCGCTTCCCGTGATGCCCAAAAGCACTTGGTTTTTCGTGCCGTTATTTACATTTTCAACAAGTTGGGCGATTGCTTGCGGCTGGTCGCCTTTCGGTTCATTTTCAGAAATGAGTTTAAAGTTCATTTCTAAATTTTACCTTGAAATGTTGCTGATTGCACGATGAAAAATGACAAAATATTTCATCTGTGAAACATTTTTTTTAATTAACGGCGTTGTCGTAGATATGTCATAAAAAAACTTAAGCTAAAACCAAACCGATTTCTTTTATCGTTTCATCAACCTCTCTGTGAATCTCTTCGGGCAATGAGTTTTTCTCCAATAAACTGTAAAGTCCTTCCAAAGCATTGGGTTCTTTGGTGATTTTAATAATTTGTAAAATCGCTTTTCTGACATTCAAAACTTGATGCGTTTTGAGCGCGTCAAAAACTTCGCGTGTTTCTCCCGCACGAAGCAAAAGCGCGACTAATGCTACGGCTTCGTAAGTGGCGTTTTTGTCTGAGTGTGCCAAACGGTCAAACGATCGTCTTACCAAATCAGCTTCAATTGCCGCTCTCGCCGCTTGCCGCATTTTGAATTCATCGCCTGATTCGGCAATTCTTGTCCAAGCATCGGCGCGGTCAAAGCTCAGACGGAAAAGTCCGCGAGCCGCCGCCGCACGAACTTCGCGTGTCGGGTCGGCGCAAGCCAGTAAAATCGGCTCGAAGCAAGATTCGTGATTGAATTCGGCTAAAGTGGTAACGGCTTTTGAACGCAAATTTGAAGAAAGATCATAGAGTGCGATTTGTGAAAGCGATTCGACGGAGTTTCTGGTTTTAAAAGCCGCCAAAATTCGCAATGCAAGGTCGCGCACGCTTTCATCTTCTTCATATTCATCTTGAACTTGCTCAATGGCACTCATCAAGGCTTGATCATTTGAAATTGGCAATTGTTCAAAAGGTCTTGCCAGTTCTATTTTCTCAATTCGCGCAATTGGTAACTGTGAGTATTGCAATTTTTCGAGCTTTTCTTGTAAATCTTTCTCGGTCATCAAAGGCATATCCGGCTCTTTTTTAATTTCCGCTTTGCGCCTTAAAACATTACTTGCTTGCGGGAGTTTTTTGGGCATTCCTTTGGCGTTTGTTTTTTTCGACGGTTTGACAGCCTGTTTATGTTTTCTGAACCATTCCATTTCCTGGTCAGCATCAAACGAATGCTCACCCCAGTCATTTATCTCTTGACGCTCCGCTTTTTTGTTGTTTTCCTTACTTTTATCTTGTTTAGATTTCTTCATCCAAACAATTGTTGCTATTAATCCAGCCGTTAAAACGAATAGCAAAATATACCACCAAGTATTGTCCTCAACCGGCATTTGCAATACCGCCGGATTATTCTGTGTTTGGGCAGTAGGCGTTGTTTGTTGTGGCGGAACGGTTATTTTCGGCATCTGTGCCATAACAAAATTAACCGAAATTAATAAAAGTGATGATACTTTTAATAAATTTAATTCTCTCATAGTTTATTTCTTTGAAAATTGTTTGATTTATTCAGGAACTAAAGCCTTTTTAGAGGACTTTTTTGGAAAAAATGGGGATTTATCGGTGGAGCGCAACATATCCTTTTATCGAACAGGATAAGCAATTTTTTATTATACTTATTCAATTGTTTATTGTCTAGTATTATTATTAACAATGTTCAACATTTGGTAAATTATTTATTTTGATTTATATGAAGCATTTACAAACTGTTATCTTGACGGTTAATGAGTTGAGATTTCACCTTTTTTCACTGATGTAGGACAGCAAATCGTATTGGCTTTCATTAGGTCAAATTGTTTACAGCATTGAAATAATAAATCAGCTGTTTTTGCTTTTTCACGGCAATTGAACATTTCATTTTTTTTGATTTTTCAAACTTTACGATTCACAAAATTCGTATTAAAGTTATTTATTCTCTTTTTTGAAATAAAGAAAATGTCGGCAGTTAAAACGATTTCTGAAACAAATTTTGATGATTTGCGCCTTGTTCACAGAGGAAAAGTGCGTGATGTCTATGAATTGGACAACAATCGGCTTTTGCTTGTTGCTACTGATAGGATTTCGGCTTTCGATTGCATTATGCCGACCCAGATTCCAAATAAAGGCGAAATTTTAACATCAATTTCTGCCTTTTGGTTTGAATTTTTATCGGATTTGACGGCAAACCATTTAATTACAACAAATTTTGACGAAATGCCCGAAAATGTCCGCCGACACGAAATATTGCGCGGACGTTCAACACTGGTTAAAAAAACGAATGTTTTTCCTGTGGAGTGCGTTGTGCGCGGATATTTGGAAGGTTCAGGTTGGAAAGATTATCAAGCAACGGGCGAGGTTTGCGGAAACAAATTGCCTGTCGGAATGCTTCAATGCCAAAAACTTTCCGAACCGATTTTTACTCCTGCCACGAAAGCTGAAAAAGGACACGACGAAAATATTTCAGAAACCGATTTTGTAGAAATTATCGGCGCAGAAAATGCTGTTAAACTAAAAAAAATATCACTCGATATTTATCAAAAAGCGTCGCAATACGCATTATCGAAAGGAATAATCATTGCCGACACGAAGTTTGAATTCGGTTTGGACGAAGACGGAAATATTTTGCTGATTGATGAAGTTCTGACACCTGATTCGTCGCGTTTTTGGTCGGCGGAAACTTTTGAACCCGGACGCGCACAGGTTTCTTTTGATAAACAATATTTGCGCGAATATTTAGAAACGCTTGACTGGAACAAAAAACCGCCTGCGCCTTCGCTTCCCGATAAAATTGTCGAAGCCACAAAGAATAAATATTTGGAGGCATTACGGATTTTAGTCATTGAATAAAAGTCTTTTTGTCGGCTTGTTTTTTGCTGCGGACAAAAAAAGTAACAAAATAATTTATGCGTGAAAGAATGGAAAATTTGGTTGATGAGATGCTTGACGGACAGATTCTGCTCACCGAAGCAATGTTCGAGTTTGAGAAATTATACATTCAAAAGGCTTTAGAGCGTTGTGCCGGACATCATTCAAACACTGCCAACACGCTGGGAATTCACCGAAACACTCTTTCCAAACGAGTTGCCGCCTATCAAAAACCGCCAAAACCGCCGAAACGACTAATAGCACAACGAGGTAAATAGACGTTTTTAAAATCTTAAATCAATATTTTAGCTCATTTGCAAATTTGCCGGAGACTCAACTGAATTTAGGCTTTCGTTTTTCTTCTAAAATTTGGATTTTATCTCCAACTCGCAGAATCTCGCCAGCCTCTTCAGGGATAAGATTTTGTCCAAACAGGATTTTCTTTTTTAGGCTTCGTTTCGGTATCCGAAATGAAGCCATTGTTTTAAGCGGTTCAACGCCCTGTTTTTCACCTGTCTGTTGATTTATAGTTGTCATTACGCAACGGGCGCATGGTTTAACAACGTGAAAAACCGTATTGCCGATTTTAATTTTTTTCCATCCGTCTTCAGCAAAACTTTCCGCACCTGAAACCACCAGATTCGGGCGAAAACGATTCATCGGAACTTGTTGTTCAAGGCGTGAATTCAAATCATCGAGCGAGCTTTTGCCAATTAGCAAAAACGGATAAGCATCGGCAAACGAAACGTGGTCGCCCTTGTTCGCGGCATAGTAATAACTCACTTTGCGATGCGTTTCTTCCGGCATCATTACAAGGCGAATATTTGCTCCCAAAACATCGCTAAACCATTCATTTATCGGCTTTTCATAAATTTTCGCCGCACATTTGCTTTGCCAAATCTGCACTTTTTCTGTGTTTTTGCCTTCAATTTCAAACGGCACAACCAATTTTGCCGAGCCGTTTGTAACGTGCAAACCATTTTCAGTAATCTCTGTTTCAAGCGTAGCCATTTTCGGGAATTCGCGCTGAGTTAAGAATTTATTTGAATCATCAATCAACATCCAGCGTCGGTCAAACTCAAAACCGCGACGTTCGATTTTTGCTTCTTTTAGTGAAATGCCCTTCAAAGATTTAATTGGATAAATATTTATTTCGGAAAGAATCATAAACTTGACAATACTGTTATCAGATTTTCTAAAACTTATTCGGAAGACTTGACAGTTAAACTTTGTTTTTATAAACTAGCACTTTCGTAGGGAGAGTGCTAAAAATCTGTTTTAAACTGTCTCCGCGAAGTTATCTTATACTTTTTATTATAAATTCAAAAGGAGTTAAGTAAATATGGCAACAACAATTACACCATTACACGACCGCGTTATTGTGCGTCGGATTGAAGACAATGTAAATCAAACGGCTGGCGGACTTTTCATTCCCGATTCGGCAAAGGAAAAACCGCAAGAAGGCGAAGTAATCGCGGCAGGCGCGGGCAAATATAAAGAATCGGGTGAACGTCAAGCATTAGATGTCAAAACGGGCGACCGTATTTTGTTCGGCAAATACAGCGGTTCGGAAATCAAAATTGACGGCGAAGAATTATTGATTATGCGCGAAGATGAAATCTTAGGAATCATCTCACGCGCCGGAGCAAATGCTAATTAGTTTCCGGTTTCTGGTTTTCGGTTTCTAGTTGGAAGCAACATACCGAAAACGAGAAACGAGAAACGCGAAACAAGAAACTAAAGGAGATATTATGGCAAAACAAGTTATTCATGGTGAAGAGTCGAGAGCCGCAATTTTGCGTGGCGTAAATCAGTTGGCTGATGCGGTAAAAGTTACGTTGGGACCGAAAGGACGCAATGTTGTAATTGACAAAAAATTCGGTTCGCCGACGATTACGAAAGACGGCGTAACGGTTGCAAAAGAGATTGAATTGAAAGATTCGCTCGAAAATATGGGCGCACAAATGGTGCGCGAAGTTGCTTCAAAAACGAGCGATGTTGCCGGCGACGGAACAACGACCGCGACGGTTTTGGCGCAAGCGATTTTCAAAGAAGGCGTTCGCACAGTTGCCGCCGGAGCAAATCCGATGGCACTCAAACGCGGCATTGATAAAGCAGTTGCGGCAGTTGTCGAACAAATCGGACTCAATGCAAAACCTGTGAAAAGCGACGACATTGCGAATGTCGGCACAGTTTCGGCAAACGGCGACACGAAAATCGGTGAAATCATTGCGGAAGCGATGGACAAAGTCGGTAAAGACGGCGTAATCACGGTTGAAGAATCGCGCACGATGGATACGACTTTGGAAGTTGTTGACGGAATGCAGTTTGACCGCGGCTATCTTTCGCCTTATTTCGTAACCGACGCGGACAGAATGGAAGCCGTTTTGGACGAGCCGATGATTCTTATCAACGAGAAAAAAGTTTCAAATATGCGCGATCTGTTGCCGATTTTGGAACAAGTTGCGAAAATGGGCAGACCGCTTTTGATTATCGCGGAAGATGTTGAAGGCGAAGCGTTGGCGACTTTGGTTGTCAATAAATTGCGCGGCACTCTGAATGTTGCGGCGGTTAAAGCACCCGGATTCGGTGATAGAAGAAAAGCGATGTTGGAAGACATTGCAACCCTGACGGGCGGCAAAGTCATCAGCGAAGATTTGGGTATCAAACTCGAATCAATCACGCTCGAAGATTTGGGCAACGCGAAACGCATCACGATTGACAAAGACAATACGACCATCGTTGACGGACAAGGTTCGGGCGAAGCAGTCGAAGGTCGCGTCAAAACGATTCGCAATCAGATGGAAGAAACTTCCAGCGATTACGACCGCGAAAAATTGCAAGAACGTCTGGCTAAATTAGTCGGCGGTGTCGCGGTTATCAAAGTCGGCGCGGCTACGGAAACCGAAATGAAGGAAAAGAAAGCGCGGGTCGAAGACGCAATGCACGCAACCCGTGCGGCTGTCGAAGAAGGAATCGTCGCGGGCGGCGGTGTCGCATTGGTTCGCGCTTCGCGTGTTTTGGACGAATTCAACACCGATAGCGAAGATATGGACGAAAACATCGGCGTAACGATTGTTCGCCGTGCGCTCGAAGAACCGCTTCGCCAAATTGCACAAAACGCGGGAATGGAAGGCGCGGTCATCGTCGGCAAAGTGCGCGAAGGCGAAGGCGAAAACTTCGGCTTCAACGCCGCAACCGAAAAATTTGAAGATTTGGTTGCCGCCGGTGTCATTGACCCTGCAAAAGTTACCCGCACGGCTCTGCAAAATGCGGCTTCAATCGCCGGATTGATGCTCACGACCGAAGCAATGATTGCCGATGTCGCCGACGAAAAAGGCGAACACGGCGGAATGCCCGGCGGAATGGGCGGAATGGGAATGGGAATGTAATCTGAAATTACGAATTTCAAATTACGAATTACGAAAGGCTTCGTTTAGATTTAAGCGAAGCCCTTTCTATTTTACTATTTCAATCTTATTTAATTCTCATCAGATGGCTCAATAAATTTCGCTAATTTTTCACGAACTGTTGAAATATCAATTCCTGCTGATTTAATCTCTCCATCTGACCATTTATCTGGATTTTTCCATGCTTCACTTTTAAACTTTCTTAATTTTGTAGCAAGCTCTCTTTCCTCATCAGTTTCAGCTATATTCATTAAATCCATACCAGCTATATCCCAATCTACGGATAACCTTAATTCCCTTTCTCGTGAAGTTTTCGCTCCACCTTCGAGTTCATTTAAATAATTAACAGTATTTGTAACAGCCCGCGTTATACTCTCCATTGCTTGTTGATGTTGTTGGGAGCGATTATACCAATCTTTAATTTTGGTCACTCCAACCCCAATAATAGGACCTACAACCCACTTCGCTAACAATAAAAGCAAATTTTCTTCTGGCATTATCTCTCTCCCAAATTTTTCAATAAATCAAGTGGTTTGATATTACTTTGATTTTGGATTTCTTACAACCTATTATTGCTTTTCAATAAATTTAAATTAGAAGTATTTTGCTGAGAAACGCAAAAGTTAAATCTTTAGCGAATTAATAATTAAATCCCATCCACAAAAGCATCTACCACGATTTGTAGTGATTTTGAATAGATTTAATTTTTACACCTAATATTTTGCAGTTTTGGTATAAAATAAACCGAGAGGTAAATTTATGATAACCACAGCACAGGACGTTTTGGAGAGATTCGGGCAACTTCCCTTGCCGGAGAGGAAAAAAGTTGTTTCGGTTATTTTGCGCGAATCTTTGGACACGGAAACGCCGGAAATATCGGATGAAGAACTAATCTTTAACGCCGAAGAGATTTTTTTGGAACTTGACCGATGCGAGGCGGAAGATGGCAGAACCTAATCGCGGCGAGGTTTGGTTGGTTGATTTGGGCTATGCGGCAAAGGTTCGTCCGTGTCTTGTCGTGAGCATTCCCGCCGAATTGGAAGACCGCGCACTTGCTACACTTGTTCCTCATACAACCGCTCTGCGCGGTTCGCGTTTTGAAGTCGAATTAAAAATCCGTTTCCTCAGAAAAGGCGGTTTCGACGCGCAAAACCTTGTAACAATCCCGCACGCCAAACTAATTCGCAAACTCGGCAGTCTAAACGAAAATGAATTACGGCAAATCGAAGAAAAATTAAAATTTTGGCTTGGTCTATAAAATGAACGCATTTTAAGGTTTTGCGTTATAATCGGTTTGAGGCGAGGTAATAAAAATATGGCAACGACTATTTTTGAAGGAACTTGGGACGAAATCGTAAAACACGCGGCGGAATTTAGTGGACGGCGTTTGCGCGTTACGGTTTTAGCGGAAGAGCAAAAACCGCAACCGAATCGGAAGATGCAGGAGATTATGGAAAAAGTTAAAGAGTTGCAAAAAGATATGCGTTTTACCGACGGCTCAAAGACGCAGGAAATACTTCGTAACGCTCGAAGTGGCGCAATGTTTGGCGGGGAGATAGATGAGTAATTTATTTGCAGTTGTTCCCGATGCCAATGTTTTGATTGCGCTTTGTGCGAAAGAAAAAGACAAACTCCAAACCGCCGAAGCTGCTTTTAAACATTACACCAAGCAAGGTTATGAGTTTTTTGCGCCGAGTGTTTTAGTCGCGGAAGTGATTTTTGTTTTATGTCAAAAATTGGCAGACGGCTCGTTGACTCAGCCCGAATACGACAAAGCGATAGACGTTTTTGGAGATTATTTGCAAGGCATCGAGTTATCACCAAACGGCGAAGCGTCTTTGCTTAAACGTGCAGTTGAAATCCGCTTCGGTAACGGTTGCAGTCGCTCGTCCGACAGTCTTTATATCGCGCTTGCCTCAATCTCTTAATAATTTAGAACCGACGGTTCGGTTAGCGCGTGGGGCGAAACCGTCAGCGCGACGATTACGGGATAAATTAATCAAAAGGCAGAAACACGACCGTAAGAGAGTGTGTCGAAAGTTAATAGTTTGACACACTTCCTTACGGTCGTGTTTCTGCCTTTTGAGGTTACTACACACTTCCTCACGGTCGTGTTTCTGCCTTTTGAGGTTACTACACACTTCCTTACGGTCGTGTTTCTGCCTTAAATTTTATGTTTTTTAATGTTTTTTAAGGATTTTTTAAGTAAAAGGCGCGTAAAATACTAAATTGTAACGAAATCATTTATTTGCAAGGGGGAAAAGATGAAGCTAAAGAAAATCGGGGTTTTGTTTATCAATTTAGTTTGCATCGGCGCGTTTTACATAAATGTTCACGCCTTGCCGGGCGATTTGGATACAACGTTTGACGGGGACGGGAAAGTTTTAACGACCATCGGCAGTTCGTCTATTGGGTATGATATGGCAGTTCAGGCGGACGGTAAGATTGTCGTCGTCGGAACTAATTTGCTTAATACGAGCAATTATGAAGTCGTGCTGGCGCGTTATAACACCGATGGTTCTTTAGATTCGGGTTTCGGAACGGACGGAACGATTCTTTTGCAAGAGCCGAATCATCAATTTGCCAGATGCGTGGCGATTCGACCGGACGGCAAGATTATCGTCGTCGGACAGGAAGGCAACGACGATGTCGCAAAACCGGCGGTTTATCGGTTTAATACCAACGGAAGCCTCGATACGACCTTCGGCACGAACGGCAAAGCGATTTTCAATAGTGTTACTCGAAGCGCGGGAGTTGATGTCGCTCTTCAGCCGGACGGCAAAATAGTCGTTGCGGGACATATCAACTTCGACTTTGCGGTTTTTCGATTTAACAGCGATGGCACCGCCGACACGACCTTTAATACGACCGGCTACAATACTTTCCCAAACTCTTGGTTGGCTAATACTGTGGCTTTGCAAGTGGACGGTAAAATTATTGTCGGCGGTTCGCTCAGCTATTTGGACACAGGATTGTGGGGACGATTTAATACCGACGGCACACTCGAAGGCAGTTTGATAGAAAGCGATGTTGATATTCGGGATGTCGCCATCCAAGCGGACGGAAAAATAGTTTTTGTCGGATATGGTGCCGGGTCGGTTACGTCCGGAATGGCAATAACCCGCTACAATACCGATAAAACGCTGGATAGAAATTTTGGCAACATGGGCATTAACGTCGTTTCATTCAGAAATATTCCTGATGGCTTAGCTGAGGCTAATTCGGTCGCTATCCAACCCGATGGGCGAATAATCATCGGCGGTTATGTGTCCAGCAACAATCCCCCTTCTTTCGCGTTAGCCCGTTTTAATTCTAACGGTTTTCTCGATGTCGGATTTGGAGACAATGGAAAGATCGAGACCTCAATGGGCGTTACGGGTAACGGTAACGGACAACAGATAACTACTTTACAGATACAGCCGGACGGTAAAGTAGTTGCCGCCGGATACACCCGCAATCCGGCGAATACCATTTACAGTTTTGCCATTGCGCGTTACAACGGAGGCGGTTCAAATACTTTACCTAACCGGGCGATATATGACTTCGACGGCGACGGACGAAGCGATATTTCCGTCTATCGTCCCTCGACAAATACTTGGTATAACCTTTTAAGCCTCAATTCAACTTATGATATTCGACAATTCGGCATCAGCGCAGACGTTCTCGCGCCCGCCGATTATACTGGCGACGGCAGAACCGATATTTCCATCTATCGCCAGAGTAACGGTTCGTGGTGGTATCAATACTTCCTCAACTCAAATACTTTAAGGTCAACCGCAGGATCTACAATTGCGAGTAACTCCAAGGCGTTGCCGAGCGATTTCGACGGCGACGGGCGGGCGGATTTTGTTCTTTACTCGCCGACAACAGGTGTTTGGAGTCGTAAATCAATCGCCAGCGGAATGACTTCAAACGTAACTTTCGGCATTGCTGACGATAAACCACTTGTTGGAGATTTTGACGGCGACGGCAAATCCGATCCGGCAATCTTTCGTCCTTCGACGGGCGATTGGTGGTTTCGCTCCTCGATTAACAACGCCCAACTTGCCACGCGCTGGGGAATTTCAACCGACAAACCCGTTCCGGCGGACTACGACGGCGACCGCAAAACCGATTTTGCCGTTTATCGTGAAGGCGTTTGGTATATCTACAACAGTTCAAACGGTTCTTACACGATTTTCAGTTTCGGACTCGCGGAAGATAAGCCCGTTCCGGCGGATTATGACGGCGACGGAAAAGCGGATATTGCGGTCTTTCGTCCGTCAACAGGAATTTGGTATCTAATGCGTTCGACAGCGGGTTTTACGGCATTGCAGTTTGGAATTTCAACCGATATTCCGACTCCGAATGCTTTCGTGCCTTAAATAAAAAGGGCAGAAACACGCACGAAGTAAGCGTGTGATTTGCTAAGGAAAACACACTTACTTCGTGCGTGTTTCTATATTAAAAACAGAGGGAAAAATGTTTAGGAAAAAATATTCATCATTAATCTTACAATCTATTTTGTTAGCGGTATTCTTTTGCGGCGCGGCAAAAGGCGCGGGCGAACTCGATTCCGGCTTTTCGGCTTCGGCGTTCGGCGGGTTAGCATTCAACGGCACTATCAACGCGGTCAAAGTTCAGCCGGACGGAAAAATTCTCGTCGGCGGACATTTTACCGAAGCGAATGGTTTTGCGGCAACGGCAATCGCCCGTCTCAACGCCGACGGCACAACCGATACTTCTTTCAGGTCGCCTGATTTTTATAGCTTTCAAGGAATCGGGCGGGAGGTTTGGGCAATCGCCTTACAGCCGGACGGAAAAATTCTCGTCGGCGGCGATTTGGTCGGCGCGGACAATGTCCCAAAACGCGGTTTGGTCAGACTCAACGCCGACGGTTCGCTCGACACTTCATTCAATAGTTATGAGCTTCCGACAAGTTCAATCGTTTTCGACATCGAAGTTCAAACGGATAATAAAATTCTAGTCGGCGGACTCGTCTGCGGCATCTTTCGTCTAAATGCGAACGGAACTTTTGACAATTCTTTTACTCCGTCGCTAAACGGCACGGGCAGTAGCAACGGAGTCGAAGATTTAGACATTCAGCCGGACGGCAAAATCGTCGTTGTCGGCAGAAATCTGATGTTGCGCGTTACCGACACGGGCGCACTCGACGGCAGTTTTAATAACTCAAACAGTTTTTCCGGCGGCACAATTACCACCGTCAGGGTCAGAACAGACGGCAAAATTCTCGTCGGCGGTTCGTTTCAAACCATCAATGCCGCAACTCATCGGCGATTGCGTTTATTTAATTCCGACGGTTCATTAGATTCCGCCTTTAGCCCGCAAGGACCGGATAGCGAGGTCAAAGACATTTTTCTCAAAGCGGACGGAAAAATTATCATTGGCGGCGCATTTGTCAATTATAACTCCACCCCTCGTTTAAGAGTCGCACAGATTAATGCTGACGGCTCGTTAGATACTTCAGTTCAATTTAATATCACGGGAGCGATTGGAACGGTCAACGATGTCGAGCTTCAAACGGACGGAAAACTTCTCGTCGGACTTCTAAACGGAGTTTCAACTTTTGTCAGATTTAATGCCGACGGCACAAACGATTCGGGCTTTGCGCCGTTGATTACCAGAGATGCGACGGTCAATAAAATTCTGCCACAACCGGACGGAAAAGTTCTCGTCCTCGGCGAATTTCTGTATGCCAACGGAGTCCAAAGAAACTATCTGGCACGGTTTAATGCCAATGGAAGTCTCGATACTTCTTTTGTTCCGCCGACGACCGGAACTCTTTCGTTCGCGCTCCAATCAGACGGAAAAATCTTGGTCGGAGGCTTTTCAAGTCTCAAAAGACTGAATCCGAACGGCTCGGAAGACACAAGTTTCGCCGTGCCGTCAAACGCGGTGGTTTATGACATTGTGCCGCTCGCCAACGGACAAATTTTATACGGCGGCAGTTTCGGCAGTATCGGCGGCGTTGTCAGATTGAATGCCAACGGTTCGGTTGATTCGACCTTTACATCTCCACAATTTAATTCACGAATACAAAAACTGCTTTGGCAATCCGATGGAAAACTTCTCATCGGCGGCGAATTCACTTTTCCGCGCAATGCTATTGCACGTCTTAGTGCGGACGGTTCGCTCGATACTACATTCGTGGGCGAGGCAAATGCGCCTGTTTATGCGCTCGATTTGCAAGCGGACGGCAAAATCATTGTCGGCGGACAATTTACCGCACTTAACTCAAGCGTTAATCAAGTCAGTATCGGCAGACTTAATTCGAACGGGACTTTGGACACGGGTTTTGTTCAATCAACAAACAGCGTGGTGCGAACCGTAAAAGTCCAAACGGACGGCAAAATTCTTATCGGCGGAACAATGTCCGCGGTCGGCGGTGCGCCGCACAACGGTCTTGCCCGTCTTAATTCAAACGGCACAATTGACAGCAGTTTTAATACCTTTGCAAATGCTTCGGTGAGAGATATACAACTCCAAACGGACGGTAAAATTCTGCTCGGCGGCACGTTCACTAAAATAAACGGCTTGTCGGCGGTTAGAGTTGCACGTCTGCTAAATCCAACTGCACGGACTTTATTTGACTTTGACGGCGACAGCCGCGCCGATATTTCCGTCTTTCGACCTTCGGAAAACAAATGGTATATCTCGCGCAGTTCCGACGGGCAAATAACTCAGACAATCTTTGCGGTCAACGGCGATATTCCGGCGCAGGCGGATTTTGACGGCGACGGCAAAACCGATATTGCGGTTTTTCGTCCTTCGACAGGTGATTGGTGGTATATTTCAAGCATTGACGGCGGACAAAAGCTCACTCATTGGGGCGCGTCAGGCGACATTCCGCGCCCGTCGGACTTTGACGGCGACGGCAAAGCGGATTTCATCGTTTATCGGGCGGCGGAAAATAATTGGTATCGTTTGGGAAGCACCGGCGCAGTTTCAATTATTAATTTCGGCGTGGCGGGCGATAAACCCGTTACGGGTGATTTTGACGGCGACGGCAAATCTGATGTCGCCATTTACAGACCTTCGACCGGCGATTGGTGGTATGCCGCAAGTTCGGCAGGCGGACAGTTCCGAGCTACTCGTTGGGGAATTTCAACCGACATTCCCGCTCCCGCAGATTTCGATGGCGACGGTAAAACAGACTTTGCCGTTTATCGTCCGTCAACGGGCGTTTGGTATATCTACAATTCATCAAACGGCGCACCAACAATTATGAATTTCGGACTCACGGAAGATAAACCCGTTCCGGCAGATTATGACGGCGACGGACGAGCGGACGTTGCCGTTTTCCGACCGTCAACCGGCGTTTGGTATCTGATGCGTTCGACGGCAGGATTCACGGCATTGCAGTTTGGAGTTTCGACCGATATTCCGACTCCGAATGCTTTTGTTCCATAGAAAATGTTCTATGATGAGGAAACAAAGCACGGCATTATCAATTATCAATTATCCATTAATTTGTTGGGGTTATACCTAAAACCCCAAACATATAATTGATAATTGGTAATTGATAAATCGTTCGCAATTATCCCGCTTTTTAGGCAGAGGTTCATCAAATCTATGTTGCAGGACGGCTTCCGACGTTAAAAGTCCGATAAACATTGAGCTTCGCCCTCGAAACATTGATAAAAGGACAGCGAACTTTGCCAAAAGTCCGCTGTCCTTTCGTGAAAGTCCGCTGTCCTTTCGTGAAAGTCCGCCGTCCTTTCATAAGAGTCCGCTGTCCTTTTACAAAAGTCCGCTGGCTTTCGCAAGAGTCCGCTGTCCTTTCGTGAAAGTCCGCTGGCTTTGGTGAGAGGTCGGCGAACTCTTACTAGAGTCCGGCGGACTTTCATAAGAGTCCGCTGTCCTTTCATAAGAGTTCGCCGGACTTTCGCAAGAGGTCGGCGGACTTTCATAAGAGTTCGCCGGACTCTTGCGAAAGAACAGCGGACTCTTAGCAAAGTTTGGCGGACTTTTATGAAAGGTCAGCGGACTTTTGACAGAGTTTGGCGGTTGATGAAGAGAATCATTTGCACCAATCGCTTGTTTTTTTTATTTGAAATTATCGCACAACAAAACTGCGTTCATATTCGCCGTAGGTGTAAGACGTTATGCCGTTACGTTCGGTGCTGCCGTAGGTTTTTCGACCGGGGCGATATTCGACGGTTACGATTCCGCCGTCTTCGAGCGTGAAAAGTCCGGCGTGGACAGCCGCCGTGCAGATTGATGAATCGCCCGTGTAAATATCGCTTCCCCAAATTGTTCCGGCAACGCCGTTCGGCGGGCATTCAAATTTGTAGATTTGCCCGTCATCGCCTTTGAATTGCGTGGTGCTTGTTGTCCACAAAATCGGTGTGATTTCATCGGTTGTTTCACTTGTTTCTTCTTTCTTCTGTGTAGATTCGGTTTTTGCCGTCGGAGTCGCTTTCGGCGTTGATGAAACTTTCGGCGATGGTGAAGTATTTTCGATGTTCAGCTTTTGAGTGGTGGATTTTTTGTCTGACGTAAAATAGTTATAAACCAAATACGCGCTGACAAGCCCGATTGCACCAAAAATCAGCAGACCGATAATGCCAACCCACAAAAGCGTTTGCCCTTTTTTCGGCGGCGTTCGTTGCACGACAACGGTTTCCTGTTCGCCCTCGAAAACCAGAGTCGTGCCGTCGTCCAAACAATAATTTAAAGTATCGTCGGAATAAGTTTGATTACATTTGAGACATTTTTTCATAGATATATTTATGCAGAAACGCCCACGAAATCAGCGCGTTTCTGCATATTAGTTATTTCATCCCAAGATTTTTCATCAAAAAGCCGTAAATGTCGGCTTGTTCTTCGATAATTTTCGCAGTCGGTTTGCCCGCGCCGTGTCCGGCTTTGGTTTCAATGCGGATTAAAACGGGCGCAGTTCCCTTTTGCGCTTTTTGGATTGTCGCCGCATATTTAAAGCTGTGCGACGGCACAACGCGGTCGTCGTGGTCAGCGGTCGTAATCAAAACTGCCGGATAATTTTGCGGTTTGATGTTGTGCAGAGGCGAATAGGCATACAACGCCTTGAACATCTCCGCCGATTCTTCCGATGAACCGTAATCCGAAGTCCACGCCCAGCCGATAGTGAATTTTTGAAACCGCAACATATCCATTACGCCAACAGCCGGAAGTGCCGCGCCGAAAAGTTCCGGTCGTTGATTCAAAACCGCGCCGACTAATAATCCACCGTTTGAACCGCCGGAAATCGCAAGTTTTTTCGGCGAAGTATATTTATTTTTAATCAAATATTCCGCCGCCGCGATGAAATCGTCAAAGACATTTTGTTTTTTTAACTTTGTTCCGGCTTCGTGCCATTCTTCGCCGTATTCCGCACCGCCGCGCAAGTTCGGCATTGCAAAAACGCCGCCCATCTCCATCCACGTCAGCCGCGAAACCGAAAACGAAGGCGTGAGCGAAACCGAAAATCCGCCGTAACCATACAGCAAGGTCGGATTCATTCCATTTAATTTTACACCCTTTTTATGGACAATAAACATCGGAACTTCCGTGCCGTCTTTGCTTTTGTATTTTACCTGTTTGACTTCATAATCCGCCGAATTGAATTTGACCTTCGATTCGCGGAAAACGGTCGAATCACCTGTTTTCAAATCGTATCGGTAAATTGTCGGCGGCGTGTTAAAGCTCGAATAACTGTAAAAAGTTTCGGTATCTGCACGTTTTCCGCCAAAACCGCCCGCCGAACCGATGCCCGGAAGCTCGATATTTTTTATAAAATTACCGTTAATGTCGTGAATTCTGATTTCGGTGTAAGCATCTTTCAAATAGTTAATGACAAATTGATTATTGATCAGCGAAACGCCTTCGAGTGTTACGGAAGATTCCGCCACGACATCGCGCCATTGTTTGTTGGCTTCCAAAACATCAACCGAAACAATTTTGCCTTTCGGCGCGTCTTTGTCGGTTTTGAAATAGAATTTCGAACCGTCGTTACCGATAAACGAATATTCCGCCTCGAACTTGTCAATCACAGGCAAAACCGGCGCACGCGACATTGTTAAGTTTTTGAAAAAGACTTGATTTTTCGGCGAAGTTCCCTTCCAGATATTCATCACCAACCAATTTCCGTCCTCGGTAACAAATCCGCCAACGCCCATTTCTTTATCGTCGGGACGTTCATAAACGATATAATCATCCGTTTGCGGTGTGCCGAGCCTGTGGTAATAAAGTTTCTGATAATAGTTTGCGCTTTCGAGTTTGTCGCCTTCGGCAACATTCGGATAACGCGAATAATAAATCCCTTTGCCGTCTTTCGACCAGCTTGCGCCCGAAAATTTGCTGTCTTTCACAACATCCGGCAAATCCTTTCCGCTTTCCGTTTCACGAAAACGCCATTCTTGCCAATCCGAACCGGCTGTCGAAATACTGTAAGCCAAAATCTTGCCGTCATCCGAAATCGAAATGCCCGAAAGCGCAACCGTTCCGTCTTTTGAAAGCGTGTTCGGGTCAAGCAAGACGCGCCCTTTGTCGCTCACGGAACTCGCCACATAAAGCACCGATTGATTTTGCAAGCCGTCGTTTTTGTAATAAAAATATTTTCCGCCTTCCTTAAACGGCGCAGAATATTTTTCGTAATTCCAAAGTTCCGTCAGACGCGCTTTTATTTTCGCACGGTTCGGAATCGTGTTCAGATAAGAAAATGTCAGTTTATTTTGCGCCTCAACCCAAGATTTTGTATCGGCTGAATCCAAATCTTCGAGCCAACGATACGGGTCGGAAACTTTTGTTCCAAAATACTCATCCGTTTGATTTACGGTTTTCGTATTCGGATATTTAAGTTTCTGGGCGGTAACATTTACAGTTAAAATCATACAAATCAAGATAAAGTAGCAGAATGTTTGTTTTCTCATAGTTTATTTTCTCACCGAAACAATTGAATGTTCTTTTGATTCTACAAGGCGGTTGAATTCGCGCCAAACCTGTTTTAGGCAATTAACAACCCTAAAACCACACCAAAAACATAGTGTGCAACGATTCTTAAAACCAAATTGACTATTTTCCGTCTTTTCGTTTTCGCTTGCCTTCCGAAATCGGAGTTATACTTGCCGATTCTTTACTTTTCCTTCGGCTCGGACGTTCATTGAAATCACGAATATCATCAATAAATGTCGTTCCGCTGAGAACGACAAGCGCAGTCAAGGTCGTAAAAAGATAAGTAATTGCAGTCGTGTGCAAAACAAAATCAAAAATGCTGTGTATCAAAATGCCGAAACATCCCGTAAGTGCGCCAACAGCAACTCCTCGACGATAGATGTTTGGCGATTTGATATTTCGCAAACCCGTTTTGAACAAAACAAAAACGAAAAAAGCGGCAATGATTAAGCCGACAAGTCCTGCGTCTGTAAGAATTTGCAGATAATCATTGTGCGCTTGTTCAACGCGCTCGATTCCGCTAAAGGTGTCGTATTTTGTATAAGCCGAAGCAAATCCGCCCAAACCTGTGCCGAACGGGAAATAATTTTTTATAACATCTAAACTGACGTTCCAAATATGTGTTCGATTGGTTGTAAAATCATTAGAGGAAGCAGTTTCGGCAATTCGGGTAAGCGAAGATTCGCCGCCGATGAGCATTGCGCCGACAATAATCGTCCCCAGAAGCAAAATGGCAAGTCCGCCTTTGAACAAGAGTTGACCGTAACTTTTTGTTTCCGTCGTCAACATTAAAAGAAAAAACACTTGCGCCAGAAGCGCGACTAAACCTCCGCGCGAACCGCTCAAGATTAAAGCAACGCCCATCAAACCGATTGCCGTAACATACAATAAACGCTTGTCTTTATGCACTGCGCCGACAAATAACAAACCAAGCGGAACGGCAATTGTCATTTCGATATATGCCGCAAAATTATGGCGATTGACGAACGAACCGAAAGGTTGGACATTGAGTTGTTCGTAAATTCCATAAATCTTCGTCGGACTCAAAACATATTGCAAAATTGCAAAAAACGCGAAGGTAAAACCAAAAATCGTAATCAAGGTAACGAGTTTTTGCAGACGTTTTCCGCTGTCAACAAAGGTCAAAAGTGCCGCCAGATAAATAAAAAAAGCGAAAATGTGAAGTGAAAAAACCTTAGTCCAAAAAGGTTCCAACGAAATGGTGCGCGGAATACCCGAAACTCCGGCAGTTTCCGCCAATGAACCGAAAGGAATTATTTGAATAAAACCGTAAATGACAATGGCGAGAAGCGGAATTTGAATAGCATTTTTGCTAAACCGCAGAACACCTGAACGAAAAGCATCAAACGCCCATAGCAACACGATAATTACGCCCGTCAAATAAAAAAGTGAAATCGTCGGTTGATGCACTGTGCCGTAAGCCAACGCCGTAACAACAATTGCCGCGCAGAGCAGAAAGAAGATTATTTTACTTGCTAAAGTCGTTTCTTTCATTTATTTGAGTTTTTCCAATTTGAAATCATCCAGCCAAATTGTGCCGGTAATTAAACAATTTTCGCCGCAATATGAACGGGCAAGGCGAAAAATTGCTCCCTCAGTATCTGCGTTAAGCGCAAAATCAACTTGAATTTGTTGCCAATCGTTTGAATCATTCGGAAATGCCTTGCTGACCGCGATAATTTTATTATCTTTCCCGCTGACAACTTCGAGTGTCGGCGTTCCCGCACTTTTTAAGTTTTCGGTTTTCACCCAAAACGTCAAACGATACCGTGATGAAGGCGAAAGCGCGGCAATTTGAGATAGATTATAAAGTTCGATGCTCGAAAAACCGGTAAATAAAACACGCAAACCATATCCACCTTCGTGTTTATGGTTGCTGTCGCGGTCAACTTTTATTTTTTCCTTTGTAACAACATTCCAACCGAAAAATACTTTTTCTTCACCGCCACGGAATTCGCTTTCAAAGCCGGGATTTTCGATGGTTTCCGCCTTGGCATTCGGTTCGATTTTTAATTCGCTGATAAATTTAACTGATGCACGGAAAAATCTCTTATCGTAAAGTGCTTGAGCAATCAATTTCGCGGTTTCAATATGTTTTTCCTTTTCCTCAGCCGTGAGCGTTTCCCAAATGCGGACAGCATCATCGGGGCGTTCTTTGGCGGCATAAAATTTTGCCAGACTTGCTTTGGCTTCGCCGGAATTTCCCGCAAGTTCTTCGACTTTTGCAGTATTTTTATCGTAATAATCCCAAGCAATCGAGAAAACCTGTTCACGATAGACGATATTGTTTTCAGCGGCTTTTTTTAATTGGGCAAAGGCTTCAATGTCGCGCCCGCGCCGTAAATAAAAATTGCCTAATTGCCAATTCGGAAGAGTGTAGGTCGGTGCAAGTTCGATGGCGCGAAGCAAGGCTTTTTCTGCTTTTTCAAATTGTTCGGCTTGTTCATAACTACGCCCCAGAAAAGCCCACCATTCAAAATTAAACGGCGCAAACCGCACAGCATTTTCGCTTAACATAAGCGATTTATCCATTTTTTCGGGTGAAAAAACATTGGCTTCGACATTTGCCGCAAAAAGATTCGTCGTCGGATCGGAAGGCGCAAGACTTAATGCAAAACCGGAAATGGTTTTGGCATTCGACGCGGTTGATGATGTCAAATTTGCTAACATATTGCCGAATTGCCAACGAATTGCAAACCAACCGAAAGCCAAAGCAACAAGCACCGCAAGGACGATAAAAATCCGCGTAATGGTATTTTTCGAGTCTTTAATTATTATTTGTTCAGACACTTGTTTAGAAAGTTATGCGATTTGTAAAATTTAATCAAGCAAAAAACTCGTCTATTTTCTCGACAACGTATTCTTGTTGCTCACGTTTTAATTCAGGAAAAACCGGAATCGCCAAAGTTTCGCGTGAAGCGCGTTCACTTTCAGGAAAATCGCCCGATTTATAGCCGAGATATTCAAAACATTCTTGCAGATGCAATGGAACCGGATAATAAATATCCGTGCCGATTTCGTTTTCCGCCAAAAATTGTTTCAAATTATCACGGTGTTCAGGAACTCGAATGACGAATTGATTGTAAATATGCCGCACGTTTTCGCGTTCGAACGGCAAAATAATTTGTTCGGTTAAACCTGTGTCAATAAATAATTTACGATAATACTCGGCATTTGCTTGACGTTTTTCCGACCACGAATCGAGGTGCGGCAATTTAACTCGTAAAACTGCGCCTTGAAATCCGTCGAGCCGCGAATTAAGCCCGACCCATTTATGATAATATCGCTCAAAAGATCCGTGAACCCGAAGTGCAAAAAGTTTATGCGCCAACTCATCGTCGTCCGTTGTCATAAATCCGCCGTCGCCCATTCCGCCGAGATTTTTTGACGGATAAAAAGAAAAACAACCGATTTCCGACATTGCTCCTGCACGTTTTCCGAATTCTTCCGCACCGATTGCTTGTGCCGCGTCTTCCACTATCGGAATATTATACTTTCGGCTTAACTCTTGCAGTTCCAACATTTCAGCGCATTGCCCATAAAGGTGAACAGGCTGAATCGCCTTTGTTTTAGAAGTAATTTTCGCTTCAATTTGCGAAACGTCCAAATTGTATGTTTTTGGATCAATATCAACAAAAACAGGCTTTGCACCCAGCCTTGTTATTGCCGAAACAGTGGCAAAAAAACTGTAAGGTGTTGTGATAACTTCGTCGTCTTGTCCAACATCAAAAGCCATCAAAGCCAAAAGTAAAGCGTCTGTTCCTGAAGCGCAACCGATGGCGTGTTTAACATCGCAATATTCAGCCAATTCTTTTTCCAGCGTGGCAACTTCCGCCCCTAAAATAAAACCGTTCGTATCTAAAACGCGACCTAACGCGGCTTCGATTTCGGGACGTAAAAGTTGATTTTGTTCTGATAAATCAAGCAAAGGAACTTTCATTTTTTTGGTTGTTAGCAGTTAGTTGTTCGTGGTTAATTGCTAACGCGGTCTTTGCAATTAATTACTAACAAATTAAATATTTTACTTTAACCTTTCATAATTTGCATTTTGCTTGATTCTTTTTTAGCCTAAGTTTCGATGATTTCAGATAACAAAAAACGCACGCACGAAATAATCAAAAGGCTGAGAAAAGAATATCCTGACGCACATTGCGCTTTGAATCATACAAACGCATTTGAATTACTCGTAGCGACAATTCTTTCCGCGCAATGCACCGATGAGCGAGTAAATATAGTTACCGCAACGCTTTTTCGCAAATATCGAACGCCCCAAGATTATGCCGATGCCGCGCCCGAGGAATTGGCAAACGACATAAAATCAATCAATTTTTTTAACAATAAAACAAAAAGTATCCAAAACACAGCGCGAAAAATTGTTGAAAATTTCAATGGCGAAGTTCCCCAGACAATGGAAGACTTATTAACCTTAAACGGCGTAGCACGAAAAACGGCAAATGTCGTTCTCGGCAACGCTTTCGGCATCGCCTCGGGCGTTGTCGTTGATACGCACGTTTCGCGTCTTTCACAGAGATTAGGAATTACCGAAGAAAACACACCTGAAAAAATTGAAAAAGATTTAACTGAACTCGTCCCGAAAAAACATTGGGTAATGTTCCCGCATTGGCTCATCACACACGGCAGAAAAATCTGCAACGCACGAAAACCAAAATGTAATGAATGTATTTTGAGAGATATTTGTCCCCAAACTGGCGTTCAATGATAAAAACAGACAAATTCTTTGGTTTTTGATTTAATGTTTTTCGGAGGTTGGCTATAAGTGTTGAATGAAAGCATCACTTTTTCTTATTCCGAACTGAGGTTAAGCTACTTTATTTCTCGAATTTATGCGAAAAAACCAACGTGAATTTGCTTCCTTTTCCAATTTCGCTTTCCGCCGAAATTTTTCCGCCGTGTGCTTCGACGGTTTCTTTAACTAAACTCAAACCTAAACCGTTACCGTGAATTTGTTCGTCCACAACTGATTTCGCACGGAAAAACGGCTCGAAAATATGTTTCAAATCAGATTTTTCAATGCCGATGCCTTTGTCTTCAACCGTAACCCGTAAATTACCGCCACCGTTTGTTGCCGTAATTTTGATAAACTTTTTATTGTTTGAATATTTTATAGAATTGGCAAGCAAATTCTGAATCGCCTGACCAATGGCGTTTTTATCGGCGATAATCGGCGACAAGGATTCTTGAATTTCGGTTTCAACCGTAAAATCTTCCAACAATGGTTCGCACTCGGTCAAAGCATTTTCAATGACTTCTTTTATATCCACCGAACGAAAATCGTATTTTTTCTTGCCGGAATTTGCACCTGCAAAATCCAAAATCTGTTCGACCATTTTTGAAAGTTTCCGCCCTTCGCCTTTTATCAAATCGCCGTAACGCGAAACCTGCATTTCTTCCTTTGCCACGCCGTCCGCCAGATTTTCTCCGGCGGAATAAATCACGGCAAGCGGTGTGCGAAATTCGTGAGAAACAGATGAAACAAAGTCTATCTGACGCTGTGCAAACAATTTAGCTCGTTGCGCCGAAAGAAAAATCAAAACGATGCTAACGCCTAAAAGCGATAAAATCCCGAACGAAATACCGAGATTTTTACGCCGCGTGTTCGTTATAAATTGCTCCAACGAACCAGCCGTATGTTGCACATTCAAAGTCCAAACTGCATTTTCGTCCAAAAATTTCCCCTCGACAAGTCTGACTCGCGGCTTGTCGTTCGTTGTTACAGTCATTTGAAAATGCTTATTTGAATTATCTATCGTGGTCTTTTCTAATTTTTGGCTTTCCATTTTGCTGAAAACCATTGTTTTCTTCTGCCCTTGCTCAATTGAGTTAATTATTTCGCGGTTGGCAAAAAACATAAAATTATCGGGAGTAAATTCAAAAAGTTTGGCGTTTGCATCTGTAGCGGTTAAATTTTCCGTTTGATAAATCGTAGAATTCCTTTTATTTACAACTGCTAATCGGTAATTTGCACTGTCGTTTGCGGAAAAATATTTTTTGACTAAATCAGGCAAGATTTGATTTTTGATAACGCTTTCGTCCAATTCGATGATTAAAGTGCCGATTTTTTTCAGACTTTGAGAATTTTGTCCGACAATATTTTCGGTTTGCGGTGTTCGAACCACAATTTTATCAACTCTATCCGTCATTTCGCGGACGGGCATCAGAAGCGCGGGAATTTCTTCGGCAATCGGTTGGAGGCTTTCCTCTTCCGACAATTTCGGCTTTAATTTGTTCAAATCTTCTGTCCAATTTGCCGCTTCAAACAGCTTATTTTCTTTACCGAAACGCAAAATCGCGCCCGATTCGTTTTCAACAAAATAGAAATTTTCAATCAATTCGGGATAAGCTGTTTTTTCACGCCAAAAATTGTATCGTTCGTTAAATTCACTCCAATTTTTCTCCCGGAAGTTTTTCGCATCAATCTGAAAATTAAAATAAGCGTTCTGCATTTCTCGGTTAAAATCTTCGGCAAAACGCTGTGTGTCCATCTGCAAATTTCTTTGCAGACGTTCGCGCTCGCCCTCCGAAATTTGCCCGAGCCAAGCGTATTGCAAATATGCCAAAACACCCAACAACGCAAGCAAAACAACAACTAATAAAATTGTAAAACGTGAATTTTTCATCGTTAACAGTTATCGGTTAATTGATTTTTCACGCATAACCAAACGTATTATTATCACCGAAACGCCCAATTAACAATTAACAATCAACAATTAATGATGAACACTCGGAAGATTTTACATTCTTAACATTTTCTTTGCGTTTTCTTAAAGACTTGGGAGAAAATCTTTGCCATACTCGAAAACGTCATAATGACTAAATCAAATTTTAGGAGAAATTAATAATGAAAAAATTTACAGTAATGATACTTTGTGTTTCGACATTCTTTGTCGGTCTTGGCAGTTTGGTCGAATCGGTTAGCGCGAACTTTAAATCCGATGAACGTGCGCTTGAAATTATGCGTCTTGCACGTCAGGCAATCGGCGGCGAGCAGAATATCAAAGCGATGCAAGCCTTGACAATCAAAGGAAAAGCATCGAAAACTCTTGAATTCGACAATAATTCTCGTGTCGAGCAGGGCGATTGGGAATTGAATCTGCAACTGCCGAATAAGATGAGTAAAATGCTCAAAATCGAAACGGAAAATAAAATGGGTAACGGCGAAAACACCGTAGTTTTGGGGAAAAAAGTTGATGTCGTTGTAGTTAAAAAAGACGGCGAAGTCATCACAGAGGATATTCGCGGCGAATCTCCGCAAAAAATCGTCATCGTCAAAAAAGACGAAAACGGAAATGTTCTGACTGAAAATGTTGTCGGAACGGACAATGCTCCGAGAATCGTGAGAGGCGAACGTATCAATACTGAAAATTTCCAACAAAACGAACTTTTTCGCACAATGCTTTCGCTCTTTTTAACTACGCCAAACGGCACGGATGCCGAATATAAATTTATCGGTGAACAAACGATTGACGGCACGAATTGTGAAATCGTCCAAGTAAATTCAGGCTCATCGAGCATTAAACTTTTCTTAAATAAATCAACGCATCTGCCTTTGATGATTTCCTACACAGACGCAAAACCGATGATTTTCACATTTACCTCCAAAGGAGAAAATACAAACGAAACCGAAATGCCTAAAATGGTTATGAGCCGCACAGAAGCTCAAATGGGCGAATTTCAAGTAAAATTCTCCGATTACCGCTCGGTGAACGGCGTTCAACTTCCGCACAAATGGACACAAACTATTGACGGCAAAGCGGACGAAACCATCGAAATTTCGGGTTACGAATTCAATCCGGCAAATATTGCCGAAAAATTCAAAGAACAGCCGCAACGGATTATGATTAGAACTGAAAAACAGTAGTTTTTTTGATTTTGAAACAAAGAAACGGAACGACAGTGAGATAAATAATCTCACTGTCGTTCCGTTTCTTTGTTTCATTGTCTTAATTCATAGTCGCCAAAACTGCGCGAATTTCGCCGTAACTGTAATTTTCGCCGAGATGTTCTTTGATTGGACCTAACGCGCCAATTTCGTTAAACTTTATGATTGCTTGCTTTATCGGCGCTACTTTATGTTTCGGAACAAGGTCTTCAAGCGCGATTTCGCCGGTTGGAATAAACCGAACAAGATGTGTTTCAATCGTGCTTTTGGTCATTTCACGCGATTTTGCAATTTCGGCAACTGACATTCCCGACAAAAACATATCCAAAGAATAATTGTAAGTATCTTTACCGCTCGCATCGCGTTTTGTGCGTTTTTTCGGTTCGCGTTTCGGTGATTTTAGTTCAATGCGCGATTCCAAATTGTTCGTGATGCAGTAATTTCTGATTTCGGCAATGAAATCTGCGCCGTATTTGTCTAATTTCAAATCGCCGACTCCCGAAATTTTTCGCATTTCGGCGTTATTATGTGGCAAAAAAGTTGCCATTTCAACCAATGTGGCATCTGAAAAAATAACATACGGCGGCACGTTTTCTTCACGCGCAAACGCCGCGCGAACTTTTCGTAATTCGTCGAACAAATCTTTCAAATAAGGATAGGAAACTTGCGGCACGAGCGATTTTGGTTTTTCTTCTTTAACCTTAACTTTTATTAGTTCAACACTTACGTTCCCTTTCAAAACATCTTCGCTTTTTTCTGTCAGTTGAATAATCGGAAATTGTCCCTCGGTTTGCTTCAAAAAACCTTGTGCGATTAGATCACGAAAATACTCAAACCACGATTCTTTTGAAATGTCCGCTCCAACGCCGTAAGTTTTTAAGCGTTTATGTTCATCCCAAATTTTTTGCGACTTCGAGCCGCGCAAAAAATCAATCAAATAAGCCAAACCCATTCGTTGATTCGTTCGATAAACCGCGCTTAAGGCTTTTTGCGCGATAATCGTGCCATCAAAAGTTTCAAAATCTTTGTTGCAATTATCGCAATTTCCGCAATTTTCCGTCATTTCTTCCGAAAAATATTGCAGTAAAAACTTTCGCCGACAAGTTTTTATTTCGCCGAACCTGCCCATTGTGTCGAGTTTTCTGAGCATTATTTCGCTTTGCGCTTTGTTGCCGTCAACTTCGGCAAAGCCTTTTAATTTCACAACATCCGCCCAACTGAAAAAAAGTAGCGCGTGACTTTCGAGTCCGTCGCGTCCGGCGCGTCCGGTTTCCTGATAATAACTTTCGATATTTTTCGGCAAATCGGTGTGAACCACGAAACGCACATTCGATTTGTCAATTCCCATCCCGAAAGCGATTGTTGCAACGATGATTTTTACTTCATCTTTCAAGAATAATTCTTGATTTTTGTCGCGTGTCGCTTTGTCCAATCCGGCGTGATACGGCAAAACCGAAAAGCCTTCATCGCGCAAATCCCAAGTCAAACTTTCCGTTGCGGCGCGGCTCAAACAATAAATAATCCCGCTTTCTTCGCGCCGCGTTTCGAGATATTCGAGCAGTTGCGCGTAAGAATTTCGCTTCGGTTCAACTTGGTAATAAATGTTCGGACGATTAAACGATGAGAGAAAAAGTTCGGCGTTTTGGATGTTCAAACGCTCGAAAATATCTTTGCGAACGAGTTTATCAGCCGTTGCGGTCAAAGCAATTACGGGAATTTCCGGAAAATATCTTTTGAGTTTCCCAAGCTGAATATATTCGGGGCGAAAATCGTGTCCCCAACTCGAAATGCAATGCGCTTCGTCAACCGCAAACATCGAAATTTTGATTTGTTTGAGAAAATCAATGAACAAATCGCCAGATTGCAATAATCGCTCCGGCGCGACATAAAGCAATTTTGTGATGCCTTTTCGGACTTTCTGAAAAACTTCCGTTTGTTCGCGGCTTGTCTGAGATGTATTCAAAAATTCCGCCTCAATGCCGTTATTTTTCAGCGCGTCAACTTGGTCTTTCATCAACGCAATCAGAGGCGAAACAACCAACGTCAAACCGTCCTGCATTAAAGCCGGAATCTGATAACAAAGCGATTTTCCACCGCCCGTCGGCATCAAAACCACCGCGTCCTTACGATTCAAAACGCACTCAATCGCAGCTTGCTGATTCATCCGAAACGAATCATAGCCGAAATGATTTTTAAGAATTTCCTGTGCGCGTGTGATGCTCATTATTTTTTGTAAATTTACCTTTTAAGTTTTAGAAATTCCAATTATTGAAGCAATTTCGTCGGCACTTGGTTTGAATATCGTTTCTTTTGGAACTTGTAGATTTTCTATTTCGCTTTCATTAACAAATACGCTTTGCTCAATAACAAAGTCCGTAATATCTTCAATTTTAACAATTTGCCTTTTACCGAATTCTTCAAGAGTCTCGCCTTTCAAACCTAATTGAATTGCTTTTCTTTCCAATTTATTACCGAAAGGGTCGTGGTCAGGGTCCCATTGCAAACGAACATTGCTATTTTGGAGTTGATTTTTCCAATCAGCTTCATTTTCATAAATTTTCGGATTAAAGGAACTAAAAACCGCTTGTTCTAAAATGCCTTCCAAGTCAGATTTTTTAAGCCAAATAGCAATTACTCTTTTTTGATTTTCCTTTCGCGCCCAACCGCATCTATACATCATCCACAGAAAATTCGGTTTTATCCAAGACATTCGTTCATAACTAAACCTCGAACCTCCGAAAAATTGATTTTTTACCGCAAATTCGACGGTTTTCTCGTGATAAGCCTGATAAACTACAATCAATTCATCTTCTTGAAACCCGATAATGTGTCGTCCTGCTTTCGGTAATCTTTCAATATAATTTGAGTATTTTTCCGTTTCAATATTCATCTTTCAATAATTTTCTCAGCCAATTTTGGCACAATTTTACGCGGAACTTGGATTGCGCCCGCAATGTGTCGCGCTTCGGTAAAATGTCCCGCGACATAAACGCCTGAAATGTTGGTTTCAAAAGTTTCCTCGTCGTAATTCGGAATCTCGCCGTGTTTCGATGTGTGCGTTTCCACGCCGAGATTTTTTAGTAATTTTAACTCTGCATCTGCGCCAATCAAAATGAAAACGACATCGTTCGGAAAGGTTTCGATTGCGCCCGATTCGTTTTCCAACACAATCTCTTTTTCGCGGATTTCGACGACTCGTTTCAAAAAATAAACATTCAAACAATCTTTCGCCAATTCAGCTTCGAGCGGCTGTTTCACCCAATATTTGATACAGCCTTGTTTGGGATCGTTGTTTTCCCAATCGGCGCGAAATATTGCAAGAATTGCGTTTGCACCTTCCTGCGCGAGAAAAAGCGCGGCTTCTCCGGCAGAATTTCCGCCGCCGATGACCATTGCATTTTTCTTCACATACGGATAAGTTTCGCGGAAAAGATGATGAACTTTGGGCAAAGCTTCGCCTTTTACGTTTAATTTCCGAACATATTCCATCGCACCGATGGCAAACAAAACGGCTTTCGCGTCATATATGCCTTTGTCCGTCGTAATCCGAAAATGATTTTCCGCGAGCTTTTCGACATTCAAAACTTCTTCTTCCGTCTGCACATTCAGATTATTTTCCAAAACAAACCGCACATAATAAGACAAAAGTTCTTCGCGCGTCGGCTTTTCCCTCGCAGGTTTTAAGGTATTTTCGATCAATTCCAATTCATTAACAGTCGAAAAAACCGCCAAACCGACCGGATATTTATAAATTGTATTTCCGATTAAAGCCTTTTCAATTACGAGGTAATTTAAATTTAACTTTTGCGCTTCCCAAGCGGCAGAAATTCCAGCCGGACCTGCGCCGATGATTATTAAATCAAACATCTATTTTTTCTTTTAATTCCGTAACCTGCCTACTTAAATTGACGACTCTAAATGCCAATATACAAAAAAGAACAAAGAAAATGATTTCCAAAAAAGAAAAACTCCTTCTTCTATTACTTTCATAGTAAGCAAGTTTTGAAGCCTTGCTTATTTCATCGCACCATCTCGTATCCACCGAATCTCGCTTAGCTCTTTGATAACAAATTTCGTTATCCTCTCTAACTCTTTCGTAAAATACTTCGTCAGTATTCGAGATAACATATTGTAAAAAAAAGAGCGGTGCAGTAAACACTAAGATTAAAGTTAATAGATAATAAATGATCTGTTTTGACTTCTTACTCATTTTCCAATTTCTTCAACTCCTCGGTAAATTTTTCGATTTGAAGTTTCGTGTTTTCGAGTTCGCGTTTTGATTCGAGATATTTTTGCCATTCATTGGTGTTGGTCAAAGCCTTTGCCACGTCTTCGTCGAGCGCGTGTGCCATCAACGCGAGAAGGTCGCTCAAGGCTTCTTGGTTGTCGAGCAAAGATTGAATAATCGTATAAGCCAATTTCGCGTTCGGCAAATCAATGTCTAAATCGTTGTTTTTTATTTGTGAAACATTCATATTTTTTCAAGGTTTCGGCGGTTCTGCGCCTTCGGGAACAATCCAAATTACCGATTTATTCTCGCCGTCATCTCCGCCATTTACAAATGTGATGAGCGGTAAATTGTGCATTCGTCCTGTGCCGTGTTTTTTTCTGTCGTATAAGAAATCTACTAACCTTCTCTCAGACTTTCTAACTTCTGTTTCGCTTCCGTAACTGATGATATAAATGAAACCTCGAAGCGGTTTTTCCGCTAATTTATTCATCAATACATCTGCAATTTCCTGTAATTTCTTATCATCGGTCTTTGAATCAAATTCAAATAAAATATAAGACTCGGATTTCTCTTTTTGCGCTGAATTATCCCTATTCTGAGCAAAAGCCAATGAACTGAATACAACCAAAATCAAAAATAAAACTCGAAACATAAAAATCTTCTTCACCAAATTTCCATCAAATCTAATTCAAATCCTTGCAAAATATCTTCGCCCGAAACATTTGCGGGATTTTCCAAAATTTCAACTGTTTTGTCGGCGCGATAAATGTGGACTCGTTTTTTCAACGGATCAATCAACCAACCGAGTCGCACTCCGTTTTCGATGTATTCGCGCATTTTTTTTTGCAAAATCGGCAAACGGTCTGAAACCGAGCGAAGTTCGATAACAAAATCGGGCGCAATGCGCGTAAATTTCCTCGTGCGTTCGATTTCTGAGAGCGCAAACCATCTTTCCTTCAAAATCCAAGCTGCTTCCGGCATCCGTTTTGCACCATTTGGCAAAGTAAATTTGGCGGACGATTCAAAACAAACTCCGGTTTTGTTTTTTTTTGACCAGAGCATAAGCTGAAAATCAAGCTCAATATTTTTTAAACTCGTGTCGGGAAAAGGCGGCGGCATAATTTCTAAATCTCCGTTGGCGTTGGTTTCGATTCTAAAATTTTCGTTGTCCGCATCAATGCGGTAAAGTTCTTCATCAGTAAATTTACGACCTTTGCGCTTAATAACGTAGAAAAGCGGTTGCGGTAATATTAACTTATCATCGCCTAATTTTATTGTTCGTTTTTTTTCGGTTACTGCTTGCATAATTCGATATTTTAACTCACTTTTCGATAAATGGTAAATTTTTCACCGTTGTCGTTAGTTCGCCAATTTTTAATTCTGTGCCTTCTGCCAGACATTCGTAACGAACGTAAGCCATTGCGATTGTTTTTTCGAGTTTCGGCGAAAAGGTTGATGATGTGATTTTTCCGGCGGCTTTGCCTTCGGGCGATTTTAGCTCTTGTGAGATTAAGCCTGTCGCTTCTGCTTCCGGTTCTGACAAGATTAAACCTGTTAATTGTTTGGCGATATGTCCGCGAAAATGGATGCGGGCGATGATTTCTTGTCCGATATAACAGCCTTTGTTGTAGCTGATAAGTTCGGGCAAACCGAGTTCGGGAACGATTGTTGTTTCGTTCATATCAACACCGTAAAGCGGAATTCCCTGCTCAATTCTTAAAACTTCGTAGAGTTCGTCGGTTATTTCGATTGCGTCTTTCAAATCGGTTTTGAAGTTTTCAATCGAATCTTTCGGAACAAAAACGTCGTTGCCGAAATTTATCGCATTCGTCATTCGCAATTCGTAATTCGTAATTGAAAAAAATTCGTATTTTTCCGACAAATCTTCAACAAAAAAATCGCCCGCAAACGTAAATCGAAACAGATTATTGAACACTTTTTCGTGCGTTGCTTCTTCAGTTTCAAACAAAAATTTATCGCCTCTTCGCAAAACTCTAACAACCGCAATCAGACGACCTTTAGCATCGGGAAATGCCGCAAGCATCTGCGCGTTTTCTTCTAGTTTGGCAACATCATTGGTTATCAAACCGTTTAGAAATTGAATCGCTTCTTTGCCCGAAACTTCTAGTAATCCTCGTTTTTGTTGAAAATATCCGACTGCGCCGTTTCTAATTTTCTCGTAATTTTCTATGTTCATTTGTAATAATTTTCTTCTAAAAATGTGATCCAAAACCGCTCGAAAAATCCGGCGATAGCTTTACCTTTCATAACCAGAATCGGGCGTTGCAAAAATGTGTATTCTTCCGTCATCAAATCGAGCATTTCATCTTCGGAAAGATTTTTTTCTTTTAAATTCATTTCACGATATTTGACGGCACGGCGCGAAAATAATTCATTTACGCCGCCGAGAAGTTTTGCCAAATCTTCAATTTCACTACGCGACAAAGGATTCTCTTTAATATCGCGCAGTTCGTAATCTAAAATGTCGTGCCGTTCGATATAATTTTTTGCTTTTTTGCACGTCGAACAACCCGACATCCAATAAAATGTTGCTTTTTCCATACATTTATAAGTCTATCTTGTTTTTTCATCACAAGAAAAAGGCGTGAAGAAAAAATCTCCACGCCTTTTTTAGTTTTTAGTTTTTAGCTTTTAGTTATTGCCGCTTGCGCCGCCCGAATACATTTCAAAACTGCCCCAAATCATATCCATTGTGGCTTTGTTTTTTTCGTAATCAGCCGCCGATGAACGGACAATCATTACATAATTGTCGGTTACGTCAGTTGCTACCAAAACTTTCAGATTCGATTTCGTGCCGTCTTTGCTTTCTGATGTTCCATCAGCCACTGCGTAATCATCGCTTTCGCCTTTGAGTTCACCGGTTTTGATTGTTTCGCCCATCGCGTTCAGAGATTTTTCTGCACGGTCGAGCAAATCTTCTTTCGTCAATTTTGCATCTTTGAAGGCATAAACGATAACTGTAACTTTCTGAGGCGTTTCAGCCGAAAAATAATCTACGCCATTGTCGGTTCTACCAGATTCGCCTTCTTGTGAACCTGCAGGAAGCGAAAAACCATATCCTTTTGCATCATCCGAATAATAAGTCCATTCAGCCGGAACGGTCGGTGCGTTCGGTTGTTTTTTGGTGTCTTTCGGCTTTTCAGCTTTCTCATCTTTGATTTCTTTTTTGGTAGATGCAGCTGTATTGTTCGTGGCATTGTTCGCCGCGTTTGCCGGTTTGTTGGTTGCGTTGTTTGCTGCATTTGCAGGTTTATTTGCCGAGTTGCCGTTGGTCGAAAATTCAAAACTGCAAGCTGACAAGCCGAAAGCCGCACCGATAATCATTGTTAAAATTGTTATTTTTTTCATCTGTCTCCTGTTTTCTTCTTAAATTTATAGAATTTGTGAACATCCAACTAAAAAACTTCTGATGTTCGATTGGGATATTATTTCCTTATACTACCTTTAACGACAAAGAAATCAAAATCGGGTCATATTTTTTTTTACAGTCGAAAAAAAACTAATTCTGTCAGCGATTTTGTCTATTTTGCCGCAAATTGTATAAAATGAAGTTTTACTTTTATGAGCCAAATATCAGAACAGACAATTTTAGAATCACTAAAACAAATTATTGACCCCGATTTACGCAAAGACATCGTAACTTTGGGATTCGTCCGCGATGTTGTAATTTCCGGCGGCGACGTTTCGTTCCGCATCGTTTTAACTACACCTGCTTGTCCTGTCAAAGAACAGATGGAAACACAGGCAATTGAAATAGTCTCCGCGCTCGAAGGCGTTGAAAACGTGAAAGTTACGATGGACGCGGAAGTTCCGCAAGGTCGCGGACTTTCCGGCAATCTGACGCTTCCAAACGTCAAAAATATTATCGCCGTTTCGAGCGGCAAAGGCGGTGTCGGCAAATCAACCGTTGCCGTAAATCTGGCAGTTTCTTTAGCTTTAGACGGTGCGAAAGTCGGTTTGATGGACGCAGATGTTTATGGTCCGAATGTTCCTTTAATGCTCGGCACCGGTTTTGAACAACCAAAGGTTTTTAATAATAAAATCATTCCGATTGAAGCGCACGGTGTAAAGATGATTTCGATGGCGGTTCTTGCGCCTGAAGACAAACCGATGATTCTGCGCGGTCCGATGCTTCACGGTGTTGTTCGACAATTTCTCACTGATGTTAATTGGGGCGAACTCGATTATTTAGTTGTTGATATGCCACCCGGAACGGGCGATGTTCAATTATCACTTGCCCAACTCGTTCCGGTTCAAGGTGCGGTTTTGGTAACGACTCCGCAATCTGTTTCAATCGCCGATGTGCGCCGCGCTCTGAAAATGTTTGAAACTGTTGCTGTTCCGGTGCTTGGCGTGATTGAAAATATGTCCTATTTCATCCCACCCGATATGCCCGAAAAACGCTACAATATTTTCGGAGAAAACGGCGGCAAAAATCTTGCAGAAGAATACAAAGTGCCGTTTTTGGGCGAAGTTCCGCTCGGAATCGAAGTCCGCGAAGCCGGCGACAAAGGCGTTCCCGTCGTCATCAGCGAACCGGATTCACCGCAAGCCAAAGCGTTTCGTTCGGTTGCTGAAGAAGTTGCCCGTCAAGTTTCCATCGAAGCAATGAAGCCGGAACTTGTCATCATTAACAGAGCGTAATTTGAACAATCAAAGTTTGATATGCTAAAGCATTTACTCAAATTGAATCGTGAATATCAAAATGCAAAAGAAGCGGCATTTGAGCAGACTGTAAATGCTATTGAATCAAAACCGGCTTATTTTTTTCCGTATTGTTCACAGCACTTTTAATTTTGGAATGGTTCTATACCGTTTTAATTCCCGCAAGGAAGTTTCGCTTTGTTACACGAGTGTTCACGGCGAACTTTGCGAAGGAATTGAGCTTTAGCGGCTTTTTTGCGCTATTTTGTAATCAAAGACCTTCCTGACGAACATTCAGGACTTCCTGACGAACATTCAGGACTTCCTGACAAACATTCAGGACTTCCTGACAAACATTCAGGACTTCCTGACGAAGTTTCAGGAACTCCTGACGAAGTTTCAGGAGGTTCTGACAAACTTTCAGGAAGTCCTGATGAAGTTTCGGGAAGTTCTGATGAACATTCAGGAAGTCCTGATGAAGTTTCGGGAAGTTCTGACGAACATTCAGGAAGTCCTGACGAATATTCAGGAAGTCCTGATAAACATTCAGGACGAGTAAAAATGGCTTGAAGATGCTATTTTGCGTAAAAAAAAAGGTTCTAAGAACTTTCTTAGAACCTTTTTTAAAACTCAACGGGTTTGAGAGTTTGCATAGTAAATTCGGATTTTATCCGCTTGTTGTTTGCGACATCTTATTTTTCCTTCTTGTTGATTTCTAAAGTTATTTTTAAGCCGTCTCAAGAAGAGTCATCGGACGATACGAGTTTATTTGCCTTATTTTCGGCGTGTAATCGAAAGTTTATGCGAAGGTTCATAACACTTTGGCTAAGTCTGTTTCATACTCTGATTGTAACTTTTTATTTAATTAACAAAGATTTGAGTATTATATAATTTGGAGCGACAGAGGAGCAATCGAACAATTTTTAATTTACCTTCGCATTGCACTTTTCGATTTTCTTCCTAACTTCATTGGGCTTTTTCGCGTCCGATTCGAGAATCGTATTTTCGCGCTGTAAATCCTGCCAGATTGCCAGACTTTGTTCGTAGCGGCTTTTCGCCTGTTGTTTGTCCTGCGGAAAATAAAAATCCCCCAGACTTTCATAAAGTTTCGCCGAAATCGGACGGTCTTGCGCCGTGTCTTGTTTGTTCGCGGCGAGTTTTTCGCGGATTTCCAAGCCTTTCAGATAAATTTTCAGTGCGTCCGCACGGTTGCCGAGCTTCAACGAAGTATCGCCGATTTTCAGATAACTTTCCGACAGATTGCTCATCGCCGTCGTGTTGGTCGGGTCGGCGTTGGCGTTTGTCTCTTCGATTTCGGTGGCTTTTTTGAAATAATTCAAAGCCTCGCGCAAATTGCCGCTTTTTTCCAACATTTCGGCGTAATGATAATAAGCCACGCTCAAATCGTTTCGAGATTCCGAACTTTCGGGATTGGCTGAAACGGCTTGTTCGCAAAATTCGACGGTTTTGCGCTCGCTCGCCAGAGCTTCGTTCATTTTCCCAAGTCCCGAATAATTCAGCGCAATTTTGTGCAAATCAACCTGCACATCGCGCCGCGCCAGAGCATTGTTCGGGTCTGCCGCGAGAGTTTTTTCGTCCGCTGCGAGTGATTTTTGCTGAATGTCCAAAGCCTCGCTATATTTGCCCAATTTGAACAAAACATCGCCGATGCGCCCGAAAGCCGAGAGCGCGGCACGGTTTGAATCGGTGTCGTTTTCGATGACGAGCGGTTGCAAAATCGCGTAAGCATTGCGCTGTGTTTCCAACGCTTTGTCCAAATCGCCCGATTCTTCGAGCGCATCGCCGAGCAAAACGCTGTTTTTCCCGAATTCGCGTTTGAGGTCGAGGTCATCCGCATTTTGGGCAATAAGTTCGTTCAAAATAGAATGACTTTTGCGGAAATTTTCAATTGCTTCGGGGAGTTTGCCGCTTATTGACAGCGCGACTGCAAACCGTGTGTGCAAAGTCGCCAAATCGCGTCTTGCCGTCGGCATCGAATCTAATATTGCAAACGCTTTGCCGTAATTTTCGAGTGCGGTGGGAACATCGTCCGTAACTTGTGATAGATGCCCGACCATCTGATAACTGCGCGATAAATCGAGTTTGAGTTGCTCGTTGCCCGAATCTTTTTCAAATAATTTTTGACGGATGACGAGCGATTTTCTAAAACTTTCCAGCCCGCCGCCGTAATCCCCAAGACTCGATTTTGACGGTGCGCCCTGCACTTCGCCGACTTTAAAATATGCCGTTGCAAGCTCGCTCTGCAATGAAGCATCGTCAATATTTTCCGCCGCCAAATTATCCAAATAAAGTAGTGCGTCTTTAACCATTTTTTCGCGCAAAGGCGTTGAGCCGGGCAGTCTTGCAATACCATCGTGATATTCAAACAAAATTGTGTTGGCAAGTTGGCGAACTTCCCGAAAACGCTGTTCGGCTTTGGCTTGTTCGCGGCGGGCAACAACCGATTGCCAAGCCGTAACCGCCGTCGCCGCAAAAAGCGTCAAAACAATCAAACTGCCCGCAAAAACTCCGGCGCGATGCCGTTTGACAAATTTTCCGACGCGATAAGAAACCGTGTCCGCTGTCGCCGAAACCGGCAAGCCGACGAGATGCCGCCGAATGTCTTCCGAAAATTCTTGAACAGATTGATAACGCCTTTCGGGTTCTTTTCTTAGGGCTTTTAAGATAATATTGTCTAAATCTCCCTTCAAATTGCGTGCGGGTTTCGGTTTGCTGATTGTTTGTTGTTCTGATGTTCTTGAATTTCGATTTTCATCTGTGGCTTTGGAATTTTTCTTGAACCTGTAATCCGCAATTCGCAATCTGCAATCACTTGGCTTTACAGGTTCTGCTGACAAAATAATCTGTGAAACTTCTTCGGGAAGACGGCTTTCGATTTTATACGGACGTTCGCCCGTGAGAAGTTCATACAAAACTACGCCGAGCGAATAAACATCGCTTGCCGTCGTTATCGGCAAACCGCGAACTTGTTCGGGCGAAGCATATTCAGGAGTCATTATGCGAAACATCGTCGCGGTCGCTTCTTCTGTTTCGAGCGACCAATCGGGATGCAGAAGTTTGGCAATGCCGAAATCCAACAATTTTGGATTTCCGTCCGTTGTTACAAGAATATTTGAAGGTTTGATGTCGCGGTGAACGACCAGATTTTGATGGGCGTATGAAACAGCGGAACAAATGTTTCGAAAGAGTTCGAGGCGTTCTTCGATACTGAAATTATGCAAATCGCAATATTTTGTAACTGGCAACCCCTCGATGTATTCCATCACCAAATACGGCAAACCATCCGCAGTCGAGCCGCCGTCAAGCAGATTTGCAATGTTCGGATTTTCGAGTGACGCGAGAATTTTGCGTTCCATCACAAAACGCTTCAAAACCAAATTGGTGTCCATTCCACGCTTTATCAACTTTATCGCTACTTTTTTATCGAAAGTTTCGTCCGAACGTGAAGCCAGATAAACTGTTCCCATTCCGCCCGCGCCGATTTCCTTCAAGATTTTATAATCGTCAATCTGTGTGCCGACATAAAAATCCGTTTCGTCTTCTTCTTTAAAACCGACATCAACAAATGCCGATTCGACGATAAAATTCTCCGCGCTTTCGTCTGCTTTGAGCAGGTTTTTTACTTTTTCGACGGTGATTTCGTCATAATTTTCAAAAAACTTCGCACGTTCAGATTCGGGCAAATCAATCGCCTCGTTAAAAATCTCCTTGATTTTTTGCCATTCGTTCGGGTTCATATTTATACCTGAACATTACGCGCAAAATTTGTGAGAATCGGCTCAATTAACGATTTTTTTTAACGCAAAGACGCAAAGACGCAAAGACGCAAAGATTTTTTTATTGCTTTCCTTTGCGTCTTTGCGTTAAAAATCTCTTGTAAAAAACTACTTATCGCTAATTTTTTCATAAAGCCAAGCTCTTGCCAACGTCCATTCGCGTTTGACGGTCGCGGGCGAGATTTTCAAAACTTCCGCCGTTTCCTCAATCGTTAAACCGCCGAAATAGCGGAGTTCGATAATTTTCGACTGCTTCGCGTCAAATTCTTCCAATTCCTGCAAAGCCGCGTCGAGTTCAATCAACTGCTCATTTCTCTCAGCCGAAATTTCCGCAATATCTTCCAAATAAACTTTTTCGCCACTGCCGCGTTTTTCCGCCGTGTGCCGCCGCGCATTGTCGAGCAAAATCCGCCGCATCGCGGTTGCCGACAGCGCGAAAAATTGGGCGCGGTTTTGAAAATTTACCGAATGCTGGTCAATCAATTTGAGATACGCTTCGTGAACGAGCGCAGTTGTTTGAAGCGTCAAGTCCTGCCGTTCGCTTTTCAGATAACTGTGCGCGAGTCGGCGTAATTCTCCATAAACCAGAGGCAAAAGTTCGTCTAAAACTTCCCGATTGCCGTTGGTGTAATCTTCAAGCAGTTTGGTTATTTCGCTCATTTGATTTATCAGCCACATTGTAACGCCAACGGGCAATTAAAACAAGAAAAATAAAAGTTTGAGCCGATTTCGATTTGCTTTGCGCGTATTGTGCAGAAATAAATTTCGCCGATGGGTGAAATTATTTCAGATTAAATTTGAAGGAGAAATTATTATGAAATTATTAAAAACTATGAGCGGGTTATTCTTTTTGATTACCCTGATTGCAATTAACAACGTATCGGCGCAATGGACAAATCCAACGCCGCTTCCGAGACCGTATCCAACGCCGCGATGCACTTCGTCCGTGAGCCAAATCTATTTTGTCGCTTCCGGTCAGTCGGTCAAAGAACTTCATCCCGGCATTAACGACGGCAACGGCTACCAACTGAATATTTTGGGGACAAATGTTGATAAGTTTGAAGTTATCCAAGAAAAATATATGACTTATCTTTCGATAATTCCCAATTATACAAATAGCACGGCGGCAAAATGGTCGGTTATGTTTGCCTCCGGAATGGGACGCGAAATTTCCACTATCAGGATGCGAAGCAAATGCGGCACAGGCGAAATTATAACGTATCAACTGACCGAAAGCGTTATGCTTCTTGACCGATAAAACTTTTCAAGCGCAAACGTCCGAGGAAATTTCTTCGGATGTTTGCGTCTTGTTAAAAAAGGAGAATTTATATGAGCTTAAAAACAATTACAGCCGAAGTCGGCGAAGGCGCGGCAAACATTCCGGCAGATGTGGCAACAGTGCAATATTTATTAAATTGCGTTCCCGTTTCGCACGGCGGACCAATCAAAGAATTGAAAATTGACGGTTTTGCCGGAGTCGTTACCATCGAAGCCATCAATCGTTTTCAAAAAATTCATTTCGGCAGGTCGGAAAGCCGTGTGCAATCCGGCGGCGAAACTTTTAATGCGTTGAAAAGTTATGACCCATTACCATTTTCCGCGCCGGTTATTACGCCGAATTTCAAGCCATCAACTTCGGAGAAAATGGATCCGTCAAAAATGAATAAATCCATTGAAGGCGGCGGAGTTAAATTAACACTTGACCCGCTCAAAGGTTCGATTTATGTCAAACGCACGTTCAAAGGCAATATTGTCGGCGGAGTTAAAAATGACAGCATTTAAACATCAAACCGAATTAACGGCATTTGTCCGCGAAGTCGTTCTGCCCGGAAGTTCTGAAGTTCAGCCGAAAATTGATGCGCGTTTTTGCCGTTTCGCTTTGCAATCGAAAGTTTCGCCGATTCATCGTTTCGGAATTTTCGCGGCGGAAAATATTCCGGCGCGGTGCAGAGTGATTGAATATACGGGGCAAAAAATTGATGCGTTTGAAGTCCGGCGCAGACGTTTTCGAGAGCATTTGTATATTTTCCAAATCAATCAAACAAGCGCGATTGACGGCGCAATCGGCGGAAGCGGCGCGGAATTTATCAATCACAGTTGCCAGCCGAATCTGATGACGCGAATTGTTAAAGGACGAATATTTTTTGTCAGCAAACGGCGGATTTTGGTGGGCGAGGAATTAACGCTCGATTACCAAATCGTTACCAACGGCGAAGATTTGCCCTGTTCGTGTGGCGCAAAAGATTGTCGCGGAAGCATCAATCAGAATGATTTGTAAGTTTAATGATTTTTTTTGAGCCGATTAGTCTTTCATTTGCGCGTAATGTGCAGAGAGAGTTTTGAGAAGGAGAATTATATGAAAATGAATATTTTAGGCTTTTATAAAAAATTACAATTAAATCGGTTTCAAGTCAGATTTATTTTACGCAGTTTGGTTTTGCTGGCGTGTTTGGCATTAGCTCTGCCGACATTTGCGGCTTGGACGCAACAGCAAAAAATCACTTCGACACCGCGCGGTGTCGGAGCGCAATTCGGTAATGCGACGGCGATTAGCGGAAATACGATGGTTGTCGGCGCGAGATTTGACGGCACAACTGCTTCGCAAGCGGGCGCGGCATATGTTTTTGTTTTGAATAACGGAACTTGGACGCAACAAGCGGTTTTGTTGGCAAATGACGGCACGGCTTTAGACAAATTCGGCTATTCGGTGGCGATTGATGGAAATACGATTGTCGTCGGCGCATATCAAGACGACACGGGGTTTGCCGACGGCGGTTCGGCTTATGTTTTTGTCCGAAGCGGCACGACTTGGACGTTTCAGCAAAAATTGACTCCGGCTTTGCAAGCGGCGAGTGACGAATTTGGCAACTCTGTCGGCATCACGGGCGACTCAATCATCGTCGGAGCGCATTTTTCAGATTTGCCGTCCAACTCCGACGCGGGCGCGGCTTACGTTTTCCAGCGAAGCGGCACGACTTGGACGGAAATACAAAAACTCACGCCATCGTCGGGAACAGGCGCACCGCTAGGCGGCAACAATTTCGGCGAATCGGTGGCGATGAGTAATGGAAAAGCCGTTATCGGTGCGTCGGGCGACAACACCCCAAACACCGCCGCCGGAGCGGTTTATGTTTTTTCCCAAGGCGGCGGTGGTTTTTACGGTGTCGAACAAAAACTGACCATTCTAAACGGCTCAAACGGCGACCGCTTCGGCTCGTCCGTCGCCATCGAAGGCAGTGCGCTCGTCGGCGGTGCGCGTGAATATTCGCCCGTCGTCGGACAGATAGCTTACGGCGCGGCTTACGTTTATGAATTCAACGGTTCGACGTGGATTTCACAAGGCAGACTGACCGCTTCGGACGGCACATCATTTGACCGCTTCGGCTGGTCGGTTGCCGTCAGCAACAATGTTATTGCAGTTGGCGCACGCGAAGACGACACGACGGTTGGCGCAGATGCGGGTTCGGCTTACATCTTTTCAAGAGTCGGAAATGGTTGGTCTGAAACACAAAAACTTGCGCCAACCGATACTTTCAACGGTGATCGCTTTGGCTCAGGCGTGGCTTTGAGCAACAGAAATTTAGTCATCGGTGCGGCGGAAAAACAATTAACTGCGCCAAATGGTCAGGGCGCGGCGTATTATTTCACCTTGCCACCGCCGAAAGTTAAATTCGATTTCGACGGCGACGGCAAAGCCGATATTTCGATTTTCCGCCCGCTTAACGGTCAATGGTGGTATCAGAGAAGTTTGAATAATTCGGTCAACGCCCTGCAATTCGGCACTTCAACCGACAAACCTGTTCCCGCCGATTACGACGGCGACGGCAAAACCGATATTGCCATCTTTCGACCTTCAACGGGCGATTGGTTTATTCTGAGAAGCTCGAATTTATCTTTTTACGCAGTTCCCTTCGGCACATCAACCGACAAATCTGCGCCTGGCGATTTTGACGGCGATAGTTTTGCAGACATTGCGGTTTTTCGCGCTTCGGAAGGCACTTGGTATATCAATAAATCATCGGGCGGAATTCAAATCTCGCAATGGGGCGGCGCGGGCGATGTTCCGGTAAATTCGGATTACGACGGCGATGGCAAATCAGACCTTGCCATTTTTCGCCCGTCAAACGGTTCTTGGTGGCTCAATCGTTCAACCGCAGGCATTTTTGTAACAACCTTCGGAGTCAGCACGGACAAAATAGTCGCGGCAGATTACACCGGCGACGGCAAGACTGATGTTGCCGTCTGGCGACCGGGCAACGGAAGTTGGTATGTTCTCAGAAGCGAAGATTCGAGTTTCTACGCCGTGCCATTCGGAGCAAACGGCGATATTCCCGTTGCGGCAGATTACGACGGCGACGGCAAAGCCGACATCGGAGTTTTCCGTCCCGACGGCGCAAATTGGTTTATCCAACGCTCAACCGCCGGAATTTTAATTCAACAATTCGGCGCAAACGGCGATTTACCGACTGCCGCCTCGTTTATTCCGTAAATTGTTCAGAGTTACGCCTTCAAACGTGAAGAAATCGCCCGCGAAGTGCGCGATTTCACGGCTAAAGCCTTAACTCTGAACTAACTCTGAATTTTTCGCTTGTGATTTTGGCATTGGCTATGTAAAATTGAAATTAAAGTAAAGATTCTCAAATAAAGAATCTGAATTTTTGAAAATAGGAGAAATTATAAAAGAAATGTCAGCAGTTGCAGCACCGACGGTTGAAATGATTGTAACCGATTCGGCAATTAAAGAAATTAAAGGATTTTTGGCGGGCGAAGACGATTTACCGGAAACCGCAGGCTTGCGCGTCCGCGTCGTGCCGGGCGGATGTTCAGGTTTTCAATATAGTTTGAACATCGAGGAAGAATCGCGCAACGGTGATTTTGTGATGGATAAAGACGGCGTGAAACTTTTTGTTGATATGTTTTCGGCGCAATATCTGAACGGCATCACAATTGATTACACATCGAATATGATGGGTTCGGGTTTTACGTTTGAAAATCCCAATGCAACCGGCGGTTGCGGTTGCGGAACTTCATTTTCAGCTTAGGTTTACTTTAAATTCAAAAATCTTCGGCAAATTCACGGATTTGCCGAAGATTTTTTTTTATACTTCATAAAAAATTGTTTTTGCGATAAATTTAGGTGTCCGAATAATTTTAAGTATGCTGAAAAAATTACGCGCTGAACTCAGAAAAATTTCGCTTCTGCATAATTTGTATATGCGCCTCAAACGCGCCGCGACAGGCGAATTGCTGGGGATGACAACACGCGCCGAACAAGAATATTTTCTGCATTACGGCAAAAATCTATACAGTGGACAGGGCGAAATTGTTGATCTCGGTTGTTGGATGGGTTCGACGACGATTCCGCTCGTCAAAGGGCTTCTCCAGAATACAATTTTTGCCGAATCTTCAAGAAAAATTTACGCTTACGACACTTTTATATGGTTTGACGTGATGCGGGAATCGGTTGCCGGAACGAATTTGGTCGGGAAATATAAAGATGGCGACAGTTTTTTGGACGAATACAAACGCCGCACTTCAAAATATGCGGCAAGCATCGAAATCCGCGCCGGAGACTTAAAGGAAATCGGCTGGAACGGAAACAAGATCGAATTCTTACTGGTTGACGCGATGAAAAACTGGGAGCTTACGAGCGCAATTTTGAAGGATTTTTACACACAACTGATTCCCGGAAAAAGTTTGGTTTTACAGCAGGATTTTTCACATTATTTTACGCCATGGATTCATCTGGTTCATTGGCATCTGCGCGAATATTTCGAGTTTGCCGAAGACATTCCGAAATCTTCAAGCGTCGTTTTTCGTCTCCAAAAACAAGTTCCGTCTGACCTTTTAAGGCAAGATTATTCGTTTGAAAATTTCACCGACGCAGAATTGGAAGCGGCGATAAATTATTCGCTTAGTTTCGTCGGCGAAGACAAAAAAGCCAATATCCGCGCCGCCGAAGTGATGAGCTACATTCACCAAAAAAGATTTGACGAAGCCGAAACGAAATTAAATGAACTCCTAACAAAAGGCATTACGCTTGAAAATGATTTGCTTGTTGTTCAGGATTTGATTCGGAAAAATAAATAAAATTTTAGAATTAAATATTTCCTAATTTACCGTATTTTTCTTTGGCGTGCTTTCTTTTGCGGCGCAGATTCCAATTAAAAAGCGGCGGCGGCACGCTCAGGCGAAAAAGTGTTTTGCCGATGTGCGAAAGAGATTTTGCGCCTTTCAAATTTTCGTAAAAAAGCCGCAGACCTTCGCGGCGGCGACCGTGTCTGACGTAGCTTAAAACCGCGTCAAATTTGAGTTCTCTCTGAATTTTATCAAGTTCTTTGCGACTCAAATCCAGTTTTTCCGCCGCACGATTCTGCGCTCTTATCCATTCGCGCAACATCAACGGAAAATCACCCGAAACATTCCAACCGTGCTGTCGCCACGCGGATAAAATTTCTTCATCAAATGCAAATTCGCCGTCCGCCGCGAGTTTTAGATAAAGCTCATAATCTTCAAGGATCGAATCTTCGTTCCACCCGTATTTTTCGAGTGCGGCACGGCGGTAAATAACGCTCGAACTTGCAAAAATCTGCCCACGAAGTAGAAATGGAAGCATATTTCCGCCAGTAAATTGTGTCCAAGCATCTGTTCGGTCAATGATAAAATCTTCTTCGTCTATTAAAAAAGCGTGTCCGCAAACCAGCACTGCGGCGGCGTTTTCCGCCAGCATCTTGCTTCTTTTTTCCAAAAAGCACGGTAGCCAAACATCATCCGAACCGAGATATGCGAAAAGCGCACCCGACGCACTTGCCAAACCTTCGTTGAGAGTCGCCGAAAGTCCGCGATTTTCACGCACAATAAGTTCACATTCAAACCGGCAGTTCTTTAATATTTTTTCGATAACTCGCGGCGAATCGTCCTTTGAACCGTCGTCTATCACGAGCAGTTTTTTCGGTTTCAAGGTTTGATTAATAATCGAATTCAAACATTTTTCGATAAATGGCGCGTGATTGTATGACGGCACAAAGGCAAAAACTTCATTTTTCGAGATTTCATTATTCATCGGAAAAATCAATAGAAAATGAAAACATATTTGCCCGCGAAAGTCATTTGTCGTTTAATAAATTTCAGATGAAGATTCTGCATTTTCTCGACACAGTCAACCGCGGCGGCGCGGAAACGCTTGTTCTCGATGTTTGCCGCAACGCCAAAAAGAGCGGGATTGAAATCGTTTTCGCAAATGCCGGGGGCGGCGCATTAGAAACGGATTTTCGCCGTCTGAACATCAAAAATTTTCGCCTCAAACGCCGTTTGCCGTTCGATCCGCTGTTGGTTTTCGCGTTACGCAAAATCATCAAAAGCGAAAAAATAAACATCATTCATACGCATCAAGCGGTTGAGGCAATGCACGCGCTCGCCGCCGCTTTCGGCACGAAAACAAAGGTTGTGTTGACGCATCACGGCATTGTTCCCGACAAAAAAAATCTGCTGGCGACGAAATTTTTGATACCTCGCGTCGCTCACAACATTTTGGTCGGGCGCGAGTCAAAAAAGGTTTATGAACGCGAACACGGGTTTCGTTTTCCACAGGCAACAAGCGTCATCTACAATGGCGTTGACGCGCAGAGATTAAAACCTTCCGGCAAGGAATTTCGCACCGAATTAAATTTAGAAAAAGACGGTTTGCTAATCGGAATGATCGGTCATTTTTATGCCGAACCGCGCAAAGACCAATTGACGCTGTGCCGCGCAATGCCGAAAATTCTGGCAGAGATGCCGAATGTCCAATGCGTTTTTATCGGAAAAACAATGACGAACGCGGAAGAAAAATTCAACGAATGTTTGAATTTTTGTCGTGAAAACGGAATTGCGGATAAAGTGCATTTTCTTGGCGGACGCAACGATATTCCTGACATTCTCGCGGCGATGAACGTTTTCGTTTGTTCGTCGCTTGCAGAAGGTTTGCCGATTGCAGTCAACGAAGCAATGCTCGCCGGTGTTCCGACCGTTGTTTCCGACATTCCGCCACTGCTCGAAGCTTCAAACAATGGGGAATTTTCAGAGGTTTTTCGGGTTCAAAACGCCGACGAACTGAGCGAAAAAACTTTGAATCTATTAAAAAACGTCAACTCGTGTCAAGATTTGGCAAACCGTGCGCTGAAATTCGCCCGTGATAATTTCAGTATCGAAGCGCATCTGGAAAATCTCAAAAAACTTTACATTGAAATTTTAGAAGACAACTAGAAAAATCACTCAACATTTATTTTTTTTTACAAAATTAGCGGAAACCTCCGAACATTAAAACTGTAACTAAATATTCAAAGGACAACTGAAGGAACGTGGAAGGCGGAGAAAAAGGGGACGGGGATTTTTCGAGATAATATGTCGAAAAATCCTCTGCCGACAGGACGGGTTCATTTTTTTTTCAGATTCCAAATTGTTGAAAACACAGGAAAAATCGGCACTCTGCACAACAAAAGCGATTTTTGCGTTTGCAAATATTGCCGCGATACGCCAGACTTTTAATAGTTCAGCTAAAACACACAATAACAATAAATTAAAAATTTTGGGACTTTTTACTGTTTCCGTGAAAAAAAATCGGAACGAATATCGTTTTAGTTGTATCTTATAAATAGATAGCGAATCCGGCTGTCTGCCCCGATAAAAGCCCCAATATAGAAATAATATAAATTTTAGGAGTATCTAATTGATGATTTTAAGAAAAGGTCTTTACCTTGTATTTTGCGTTGTATTTTTATCGGTTGCGACTTACGCACAACAAAACCCGCCGACTCGTCCGCGAGTTGTCAAAACAACTTCCAGTCAGCCTGTAAATCAACCGCAAACCACGCAAACGAAACCGCAAACCAACACCAATCAACGTCCGACGTTACAAAATCAAATTGTCGTCGTTGGTCAATCTAATCAACCGCTTGTCAAAAACACGGGTTCATCAAAACCGACAACTGCCGTTACAAACAGCACTTCGACCACTTCGGCACGTTTGAACTACAGTTCGATTTTCAATCAAAATCTTTATTCGGCAATACAAAGCAAGATCGGAATTCCCTACCGCTATGGTTCGGAAGGTCCGAACAGCTATGATTGTTCGAGCTTTGTTTGGAAAGTTTTTGAAATGGCAGGACTTTCGATTACGCGCTCAAGCGCACGAAATTATTATCAGATTTTCGAGCCGGTTTCCGGCGATGAACGCTACAAATTCGGCACGTTGGTTTTCTTTAACAAGCTCGGTCACGTCGGTATCGTGGCAGATGCAAACGGTTTCTATCACGCTTCTTCGAGCAAAGGTATCACCTATTCTAAATTCGCCGGTTATTGGGAAAAAAGAGTCGTCGGTTTCCGCCGGATTCCGAACGATTACATCAGATAAAGGTTCTAAGAAACGGTTTATCAATTGTTAATTATCCATTATCAATTATATTTTTTTTGGGTTTTAAGTGTAAAACACGACAATTTAATGGATAATTAGTAATTGATAATTGATAATACCGTGCTTTGATTCTTAATCAGATTGAGTTTTAAAAAAGGTTCTAAGAAAGTTCTTAGAACCTTTTTTTACGCAAAATAGCATCTTCAAGCCATTTTTACTCGTCCTGAATGTTTATCAGGACTTCCTGAATATTCGTCAGGACTTCCTGAATGTTCGTCAGGACTTCCCGAAACTTTGTCAGGAGTTCCTGAATGTTCATCAGGACTTCCTGAAACTTCATCAGAACCTCCTGAAACTTCATCAGGACTTCCTGAAACTTCGTCAGGAGTTCCTGAATGTTTGTCAGGAAGTCCTGAATGTTTGTCAGGACTTCCTGAATATTCGTCAGGAAGGTCTTTGATTACAAAATAGCGCAAAAAAGCCGCTAAAGCTCAATTCCTTCGCAAAGTTCGCCGTGAACACTCGTGTAACAAAGCGAAACTTCCTTGAAAGTATCGGTTTCGCGGCAATAGCATAGACATTTATCAAAAGGTTTTGAGTAAATGTGCAAACTGACCGCACGTTCATTGAATTCGGGGAGATTTAAGATTTGATGAATCGGTTCTTCGAGTTCGACTTTTGCGGTTAAACAATTCGACAAATTAAATTGGTTGGTTTCTTCCAGCTTGCAAAAACCTCTGGTTTCATCAATCTCGATTGTGCGAAAATTTTGTCCGCGCAAAGTTCCCACGGGAACGGTCATCCAACAACGCTGTTCGGAATGATTGTGAACACGAGAACTCTGTCCGCGTTCCCAACAAATTGCCATCATCTCAAACCTTGCGTCTTTATAAATCAAATTTCGCGTATAAAATTTATCGCTCCAAAAAAAATACGGCGAAATTGAATCAACGTCCACCGGATTTTCCGATAAAAACCGATAAACATTATCACAAACAAATTCCTCTTCGGGTATGGCGCAAAGTCCATCAATAATCTTTTCTACTGCAATCATAAAATTGGTTTTGGTTTTTTGGGCTTTGGACTTTGGGCTTTGATTGAACCAAAAACCAAAGTCCGAAAACCGATTAAATTAAAACAACCCATTATAAAAAGTTCGCTTTTTCTCGGTCGCGGCACATTTTCCGTCAACCAACGGATCGCCGGTTTCGCGGCAACACGGCGCGGTTTTACTGCAACTCAAACCTGTTTTCGCCATTCGTCCAAGCGTGTCTTGTCCAAGCGGCGAAGGGTGAAAACAATCACAGCAAGAAAGTTGGTCGGCATTAAATTTATAATTCCAAGCCGCGTCCGAATAAACAAAATCCGTTCCATTTGCACGAATCGCGCCGCCAACCATTTCGCCGCCAATCATCACAACCGGCGAATTTCCGCCAACCGGAATTGCCGCATATTCAGCCGTAACTCTTTTTAGAATATCACGATACGCCTTGACCGTGTTATATGAATCAATAATTCGGGTGTCCGTGCAATCGCGTGTCAATGAAGCGCAAATGCTCGCGTTTGCCCAAAGAAATTGGCAATTTCCGATCAATTGGCAGTTTGATTTACTGCCGAAATTGCAAAGCTGTGAAACGCGCACGGGCGACATTACGCCGATTTTCGTGTTTTGCGTCGTGATTAAAATGTCTAAACCTTTGCGGAATTCGCGCTCAAACGAATCGTTTTTTGTGCGGCAATAATTATTCGGATCGAGATCGGAGCTTGTGCAACTGACGTTGATTTTACCGAGAGTTCCCGAACAATTATCGTTATGACCAAGAAAAACCGCCGCAAGTTTTCGTCCGGTTTGTTGGTTCAGATAAGTTTTGATGCTGTTCGCCTGATTTACAAAATCGCTCAACATTCGTGCGCTGGAAGCCGCCGAATTCGGGTTTTTCGCAAGAATATCAACGCCGAATTCACACTCCAGACGTTCTTTGAAACTAAAAACATTTTCGTTTCCCGTGCCGCAAAGAGTCGCGCCGTGCGTGTCGCTGGTCAACCAATTATACTGCTCTTGGTCGCCGTTTGAACACGGAAACGAATTTCCCGCATTGAAACCTTTTGAAATGCTGTCGCCCGCCACGTCTATCGCCTGAATGCTCAACTGTGCAAAGTTTGACACAGAAAAAACAAACAGCAATGCGAAAACACAAAACCATCTGCACATAATTATTCTCCGAGTTTTTTTGGAATTTATTGCGGAAGCACGCACAAAGTAAGTGCGCCTAATTTACGCACTTACTTTGTGCGTGCTTCCGCAAATTTGCAACATCTAATTGTTCTGCGATTTCTTTAAAAAGTCAATAAACTCTTGCGAGTTTCTGGTTAAACCGGGAAATGTCGCTAAAGGTTTCCCGTCAGCATCTAAAATTGCGTAAAACGGCAACGCAACGGTTTGAAAAGTTTTTTCCTGATATTGCTGTTGTTTTTCGTAAATTTCACCTTCGCCGTCGGTATAAAGACTAACAAGAATGAATTTGTCCATTTCGTTTTTTACGACCGGAATCGGAAACATATTCGCTTCCATCCAACGGCAATTCGTGCAGGTGTAGCCCGTAAAATCTACGAAAACCTTTTTATTTTCAGCCTTTGCTTTTTTGAGAGCTTCGTCTAAATTATTCGTAATCCATTTCAACTCCGCGTCTTTATCGCCCAAAATATTAAACGCCGAATGAGCGTTTTTCGGAGGCAAAAACGATTCGAGTTCGCCGAGTTTTTTGCCTAAAATTCCCGTCGTCAAATAAACACAGAGCGCGAAAAATAAGGCGGCGAAAACCATTCGTAACGGCGTAATTTTTTTAACGGTCGAATCGTATTTGAACTTAAACAGCCCTAAAATATAAGCAATAATACCGATGCCAATGACAACCCAAATCATCAGAACCAACTCTCGCGTAAAGATTTTGCCGTAATTCAGAAGTCCCGTTTCGGTAAATTTCGCCCCCCAAACCAAATCTACGTTTGAGAGAAATTTCATCGCCGCGGCAATTTCCAAAAAGCCCATCACAACTTTGACAGAATTTAACCAACCGCCTGATTTCGGCAAAGAGCTAAGAAAACGCGGCACGGTCGCAATTACAAAAAACGGCAAGGCAAAAACGGTTGAAAACGCGAGCATTCCGAGAAGCGGCATCTTCCAATCGCCTTGCGACGTGGAAACCAAAATCGTCCCGATAAACGGCGAAGTGCAGGTAAATGAAGTCAGCGTAAAAGTTAAACCCATCAGCAATGCGCCGATATACGCACTACCTTTGCCTTCCTCGCTTCGTGTGAGATTGTCGAGTTTCGTCAAAACCGAATGCGGAATCGTGATTTCATAAAATCCGAAAAGATTAAACGCAAAAAACAAAAATATCGCGGCAATCAACAAATTCACCCAAGGATTGGTGGCAAAAAGATTAATGCCCGATGCCCCCAAAATCACCGCCAAAAGCATTCCCAAAAGCGAAAATGTCGCAATAATCCCGACAGAATAAACCGTCGCAAGTTTTATCGTTTTCGCGTGGTCGCCATGGGCGTGTTTCATAAAATACGAAACCGTTATCGGAATCATCGGAAAAACACACGGCGTTAAAAGCGAAATCGCGCCGAAAGTTATTGCCAACCAAATGAAAGCCCAAAAGTCTTGCGATTGCGGATTATGATTTGTGATTCGCGAATTACTATTTTCCTTTTGCTGATTGCTAACTGCTGACTGCTGACTGCTTTTTTGCGGATCTTCAACTCCGGCAAACGTAACCTTGACAGTTTTGGGCGGCAAACAAAGTTCGTTGGTGCAAACTTGATAACGAACATTTACTGCTAAATCGTCTGATTTTGTTTCGCCGCTTGACTTTATATTCAAGTTAAATTCAGCCGTTTTCGCAAAAAACTTCGTTTCGATATTAAAATTTTTATCAAATTGCGTTATCGGCTCAGGCGAGATGGGTTTTCCTTCAATCACGAAAGGAGAATTTTCGGCAATCGTTATTTTCGTCGGAAAAGGTCCGCCTTCAGGCTGTTCGACGGCGTAAAGATGCCATTCACCTTCAATTGCGGCTTTTAATTTAACCTTAAAGGTGGAATTCGATTTTAACGATTTTCCCTTCGCGTCCGATTCGAGCGACCACGAAACAGGATTTTGCGCCAAAACAAAATTAGGCACAAATAAAACGATCAAAAATAAAAATGATTTCAAATAAAACTTGCGATACATAAATTCCTAAAAGGACTAGATACCAAATTCTATCATTTTTATTCGCTAAATCTGAAAATTAGTTTCAAACTTATCAAATCCGTCGAATGAAAACTGTTTTTTAGAAGTTAATAAAAAAGTTTCCCAATAAAAATCGGGAAACTTTCTCACATTTTAGTTTTTCACTTTTTTTATTGCGAAAGTGTGTTCATTGAAGAAATCGGAATATCGCCGTTTGTTCCCCAGTTGATAATTTTCTGTGAGTCTGTTCCACTCAGCCACAAATACCAATTGCCCTCATTAGGACGGAAAACAACAAGGTCAGCTTTGCCGTCGCCGTCGTAATCGGCAGGTTGCGGTTTGTCGCCAGAAGTGCCGAAAGGTGTGGCTTGAAGCTGGTTTGTCGAGCTTCGCAAAATATACCAAGTTCCATTTGAAGGACGGAATACGGCGATGTCCGTGCGTCCGTCGCCGTCGAAATCTTCAACCGCCGGAAGGTCAGGCGCGATGCCGAATTGCGTTGATTCGTATTGGTTATAGTTTGTGCCGTTGCTCTTCAAAATATGCCAAACCCAGCCGTTTTGCGTGTTGCGGATAACGGCAACATCAGTTCCGCCGTCGCCGTCAAAATCACCGATGACGGTTTTATCTGTAGGAATTCCGAACGTGAAAGTCCGCAAACCGCCGTTTGAACTTTGGCGAACATACCAGACTAGATTTTGTCCGCTGTTGCGAATCGCCACCAAATCGGCGCGTCCGTCCAAATCGAAATCACCCGTTGCAACTTTATCGCTCGAAAGTCCCCATTGAATTGTCGAAAACGATGTGCCACCATTGCTGAAATACCAAACTTTTTTGCCGTTTTCATCGCGCACAACGGCAATGCGGCTCAAACCGTCGCCCGCAAAATCCGCCGCAATTGGCGTATCGGTTGCCAGACCGAAATTCAGGTAATACGGCGAACTATTCAGAGTTGGCAAGTTATACCAAGTGCCGTTTGAAGGACGATAAAGAGCAAGACTCGTCTTTTGTGTAATGCCGCTTAATTTTGTCGAATAACGCAGACGGTTCGGGTAAAATTTCAACTGAAAATTGCCTGTTTCAATTGTATTGCTCGCAAAGGTATGAAACTCGACTTTGATGAAATAAGTTTTGCCGTTTTCCGCAAAAAACGTCGTGCGGTATTTTGAATCGCTGAAATGTATGTTGTCAATATTCGATTTTATTTTGGTCAGTTGGGCAAATGTCGGGCTACTGACATTTGCGGTGTAAATACCGATTTGTGAATCGAAATTTTCCGTCAATTCAAATGCCACGCTGAAATCGCCCGAAGCCGTCCATTTATACCAAACTGATTTTCCGTTCGGCGGCAGACTTGTGTAAGAAAACGGTTCGTTGGGTTCAATCGTGGCGTTATGATTCGTTCCGGCAATGCTTCCTCTTGCCGAAAAACCTAAATTATATGCCGACTGCAAATTATCTTGAAACGGCGTTCCGTTATCTAAAATCACAATTTTGAAATTGCCCGTGCTGATTGTGCCATTATCATTAAAACCGTCAACAGCGATGTAATAAGTCGTTCCGGCAACAACCATCAAATCAACCGTGCTTGCTTGCCCACAGTTGGTATTGCAATCGTCGTTGTAGCCGACCAGTGTTAAATTATTGACATTCGTTCCGGTATAAACTCCCAAAAGAGTGTCGAGCGTCGTGTCCACTAAATTGATGCGGACAACGGTTGTCGCCGTCGGCGTAAAACTAAACCAGACGCTTTTGCCGCCCGCGTTTTCCGCGTGATTCGGTTCGCCTGTTTCTTTTGTCGCGCCCACGTTGTTGGTTATAAAACTAGCCGAGCCGTTCTGCACGACAAGCGGCATCGCGCTCGAAAAACCATCATTCGACGGCGCGGCTTGCGCTGTCAGTCCAAAACCTAAAATAACTGCTGTTAAAATTGCGATAATGTTTATTCTTTTCATTTCTTTCTCCAGATTTTCTAAAATTTTTCAATGCTTTTCGGCATTGATGATGTGAGTGTAGAGAAAATATTTTGACGAATCACCACATATTTGCGTAGTAAAAATTCTATGTTCGGAAAAAAGAAAAAGGTGAGTAACTTTTCTTTGGTTACTCACCTGATATTTTTCTCTGTCGGCACGTTTTGAAAGCGGTTATAAAAGCGGATAAATCGGCAGGCTTTCAAGATTGGATAAAAGCGGATAAAAGCGGAAATTTTCAAAACATCGCCAAGTTTTCAATTCAACTGTGTTTAGAATAGTCCGAAAAAGACACTTTGTAACCACCTATACGGGTAGAAACTTTTTGTCTATTTTATCAGCCGATTTTGCAAGGCTTTGGCAACGGCTTCCGATTTTGAATGAACTTGCAATTTCTCGTAAATACTTTTCAAATGAAAAGATACGGTGTTCACCGAAACACGCAGTTCGAGCGCGGCGGTTTTATAACTGTGTCCTTCGACAAGCAGTTTTAAGAGTCTTAATTCGTGTGGTGTGAGATTGTAATCTACCTTTTCGGGTGGGCGATAATCTTTGAAAATCGTAATCACTTTTCGCGCCACTTCCGGCGACATTGGCGAACCGCCGGCGATGGCTTCGCGCAAAGATTCGAGAATCTTTGCGGGCGGAGTTTTTTTCAGTAAGTAGCCAACCGCGCCCGCGCACAACGCTTCAAAAATTCTTTCATTGTCTTCATAAACCGAAAGCATCAAAATCGTCAGATTCGGATAAGTTTCTTTCAAAATTTTCACACCTTCGATGCCGTCCATTCCGGGCAAACCGATGTCGGACAAAACAACGTCGGGCGCACGATGCCGAAGTGAAGCAATCGCCTCTTCCATCGAACCGTATTTGCCGACACATTCAAAACCGTCGGTAAAACCAATCAGCGTCGCCAAACCTTCGCGGATTTCGCGCCGGTCTTCGATAATCGCAACTTTGATAATGCCTTCCATAACTCTCTCTTTTATTATTCCATCAAACATAACGAGAAGATTTTGACGGAAAAATTTGATAATTTCACCACATATTTGCGTAGCTGAAAAGAAACGCGCTCCAATCATTTCCGCACAAAAACTTTCTTCAAATTATCAATAAATTCATTTGTTTGAAGCGGAATTTTAAAATTTACCGATGTTCCTTTGCCGCTTTCCGATTCGATTTCAAACGTGCCGCCCAAATTTTCCGTGCGCCGTTTCAAATTCAACAAACCGTTTCCGCCAAATCCCTCAAAAGTTGTGTGTTCGTCAAACGGCGGAACGCGAAAACCTTTGCCGTTGTCTTTGACTTTGACGATTAAAAAGCCATTTTCCAGCAAAATACTGATTTCCGCCTCGCTTGCTTGCGCGTGTTTCGCCAAGTTATTTACACATTCCTTAAACATCAAATAAACCTCGCGCCGAATGTCCGCGCCGAGCGAAACAGTTTCGTTTTTATCGGGCAGATGAAAGCGATAAGCAATGTCTTTCGCGTCTAAAACGTCGGACGCAAAACGCCTCATTCTGTTCACCAAATCGTTCAAACTATCCTTATTCGGATTGATTGCCCAAACAATATCGCTCATCGAATCAACCATTTCACGCGAAGTGTCGGCAATCAAATTGAGCGGCTCGTTTGTGCCGTTATCGCCGACTTTTTGGCGAACAACTTCGGACAAAATCGCAATCTGCGACAAAGAAGAACCGATGTCATCGTGCAAATCCGTCGCAATGCGCGTGCGAACTCGTTCAAGCTCCAAAAGCCTTCGCAGACGATAGCTGTAAATGGCGTAAATTATCAAACCGATTAAAATTGCCAGCAAAGTCAAAAACCACCAGCGCGACCAAATCGGCGGCGCAATCGAAAATGAAAGCGTCGCCGGTTTTTCGCTCGTCAATCCGTCCGAATTAACGGCGCGGATTTGAAAATTATAGTTTCCTGCCGAGAGATTCAAATCTATTGTGCGTCCCGTTGTCGGTTCGCTCCAATCGGCATTATTAAGTTTGTATTGATAACGCAGATTCTCGCCCGCGCCGAAACCGAGCGAGAAGAAGCCGATTTGAATTTGGCGTTTGTCGGTGTCTAATTCCAAGTTTTCAACCGATGTTTCGCCGAGTTCGGAGAGTTTTTTAATCTCTTTGCCGTTGGCTCTGAACGAAGAAATAAATATTGGCGGCGGCGTAACGCTTTTTTCGGTTTCGGGAGTTAGTTTAGCAAGCGTAAATTTCTGCGAAAACCATAAATTCCCTGCCGTATCACGCACACATCTGCCGATATTTCCGCCCGGCAAACCATCGGCTTGCGAGTAAATCTTGATTCTGTTCGTCGAAGGCTCAAGCCGATTGATGCCTTTTGCCGTTCCAACGTAAATCCGTCCGAAATTGTCTTCGGTAAGGCAATTTGCCTGATTGCTGGAAAGTCCTTGCGAAACCGACAAGTTAATAAAATTCGGCTCATCAGCCGTAAAGTTTTCAACTTGGACAAGTCCGCTGTTGCTCACCGCAATCCATAAACGCCCGTTTTTGTCTGTGTAAATTGCATTGACCAATCCGACGGGAAAACGGCTCGGTGCAGGGAAAAATTCAAACTTTCCGCCGCGAAAACGCCCGACACCGCCCGTGTAAAAACCAACCCAAACATTGCCTTCCGCGTCTTCGCCGAAAGCCGTCGGCGAACTATGGTCGGGGAAATTTTCCGCCGCCGTAAAGACGTGAATTTTGTCGGCGGCGCGTTCCCAACGCATCAAACCGACTTCGGAAATGCCCGAAAACCAGAGGTCTCCACGCGAATCTTCAAAGAGTCTGAAAATGTTTTCGCTAATCAAGCCGTCCGCTTTGGTATAAATCTTTTTCGGCGGCGTTTTCTGCAAATCCTCAAACTTTGAAACCGCCGGATAACGAAGCAAACCCGCACCGGTCGGAATCCACCATTCGCCGTCAATACGCGATTTCAGGTCGAGTTGATTCCAACCCCAACTGCGAATTTTCATCCCGAAAGGTTGAATTTCGTTAAACTTTTCGCCATCAAAACGGAGCAAATCGGAACTGCTCGAAGTTGCAAAAACATCGCCCGTGTCGAAGGTAAAAATCGAAGTCGCGCCGCCATAAGGTAATTTTTCGGGAATTTCATAGAAAATAAATCCGTGCCGCGTCAATTTGAACGCGCCGCGAGTCGAAGTCCCAACCCAGAGATTGCCGCCGACATCTTCGGCAAGCGAAACTGCGTCAACGGAAAAGATTTTCCGAAAAGACTTTTCGCCGGTTTTCGCGTCGGGCAGAAATTCGCAGACGGCGTTGCGGACGGCAACAAAAATACGTCCGTCGGAAGTTTCCAAAATCGAATGAATCCAATGCTCGTCGGTCAAGCCGTCTTTGACGCTAAAGCTCTGTGACAAAACAGGTTTGTCTTGTCCTTCGGGATAAACGAAAAGGCTCAAACCGTTTGGTTTGTCGCCGATGCCCGACCAGATTCGACCTTCGCGGTCTTCGGTCAATCTTGAAACGGGAAAATTTGCCAACTGCAAAGCTCTGCCGCTTTTTTCATCGAATTGCCAAATTCCTTCGCTCGTCGTAACCCACATTTTGCCGCGTTTGTCTTCAAGCAAAGCCAAAAACTCGATGTTTTTGCCACGCCATTCTTCCATTTCGACCTTTTGGAAATGCAATTCATCGCCTTGCCGAATGACGCGAAGAAGAATGCCGTAAGTCGTGGCGTAAATCTCTCCGCCGCGTTTCCGAAAGACGGTATTGACGGCAAAAGGCTGTTTCTCGAAACGTGAATCGGAAGAACGAAAGGTGCGAAACATCGGCGGCATATCGGATTTCGGAGTTTCTTTCACGCTTACACCTTGCGGGTTAAAAAAAACCAAACCGTCGCCGGTGGCAACGAGATATTTGCCGTCTTCAAATTCGAGAATGTCGTTAATATCGCGGTGCGGCAAACCGTCGGCTTGCATGTAATTCTTAAATTCGTAACCGTCAAACCGCGAAAGTCCTTCGCCCGTGCAGAACCACAAAAACCCACGCGAATCGCGCACAATCCGACCGACAAAATCATGTCCGAGTCCATCGGCAGTCGTGTAATTCTTAAACGGCAAAGTTTGCGATTGAACAAAAACCGTCGTAAGTAAGACGCAGAGCAAAAATTTTATTACGAATTTTAGATTTTGCGATAAATGAACCATCAGAATCTGCCGTTATTTTGCGCTTGTTTAGTTTTTGTTTCAACCCAAATCTGTTCAATTTGTTTTAAAAATCTCTTTGATTTCGGAATTTCACACAAGAGATTATTTTAACTCTTTTGCACAATTCGCACCGAGTCGCTTATAATTTTTTTGATAATTATTTTATTTCGAGGACGAAAAATTTTGCCAAAAACAGCAACTCGCCAAACAAAAGCAACTGAAAAGCCGGAAAGTGTATCATCAAACGGCGCAACCAAAACCGTGTCGAAGAACTCGGCGAAAATGAAATCCGGTTTAACAGATACGGTCAACCGCAAAGAAGCGCAAGCCGAATTTAAGGAACGCAAAAAATCGCAGATTGCGGAAATCAAAAAAACCGACAAATCATTATTGAAAGAAATGCTCTATCAAATGATTCTCGGCAGACTTTTCGAGCGCAAATGCGCTGAAGTTTATCGTATGGGGGCAATCGGCGGTTTTTGCCATCTTTATATCGGTCAGGAAGCCATCGGCGTTGGAGCGATGATGACTTTGAAAGAAGGTGATTATGTCATCACGAGTTACCGCGACCACGTTCAAGCGATGGTTGCCGGAATTACGCCCGAAGCGGTAATGGCTGAACTTTACGGCAAAGTCGGCGGAAACGTCGGCGGCAAAGGCGGTTCGATGCATATGTTTTCCAAAGAAAAAGGCTTTTTCGGCGGACACGGCATTGTCGGCGGACAAATCGGCGTTGGCACAGGAATGGCTTACGCACAAAAATATAAAGGCACTGACAATGTAACACTTTGCTTTTTCGGTGAAGCCGCGCTTAATCAAGGTATTTTTCACGAATCTTTGAATATGGCGCAACTTTGGAAACTTCCGTGCATTTTTATTTGCGAAAACAACCAATACGGAATGGGAACTTCGCAAAAACGGGCGATGAGTTTGGCAAATATCGCCAAAAAAGCCGAAGGCTATGGAATGGCTGGCGAATTCGTTGACGGAATGGACGTAATGGCTGTCCGCGAAGCAACTTTACGCGCCATCGAACGCGCCCGCAAAGACGGTTCGCCGACACTTCTTGAAATCCGCGCCTACCGCTATATGGGACATTCAATGAGCGACCCCGGAAAATATCGCACAACCGAAGAAATCAAAAAATATCAGGAACGCGACCCGATTGTTTTGTTTCAAGACAGTTTGAAAGAAGCAAAAGTTTTCAACGACAAAGACTTTGAAGAACTTACAAATCAAGCAAAAGAAGCGGTTGACAAAGCCGTTAAATTCGCCGAAGAAAGTCCGTTTCCCGACGAAAGCGCATTGATGACTGATGTGTTTGCGGAGTGAGCAGTGAGCGGTAAGCAGTGAGCAGAAAAGAGAGAAACAACTTTCTGCTCACTAACAAAAATATGGAGAAACCTCATAAAGGATTAATTGCTTGGCAAAAATGTATGGATTTGGTTGTTTTGATATACAAAATAACCGAAGATTTTCCAAAGTCGGAAACTTACGGTTTGGTTTCACAGATGCGAAGAGCGGCTGTTTCCGCTCCATCAAATATTGCAGAAGGCGCGGCTAATCGCTCAAAAACTCAGTTTATAAACTTTTTAAGTATTACGATTGGTTCTTTAAATGAACTGAATACACAATTAGAAATTGCTTTTCGTGTTGGCTATTTAATTAAAGATAATCACGATAAAGCGCAAAAATATTTAGACGAATGTCTGGCAGTAACCTACGGATTAAAAAGAAGCATCGGGCAAAACTAAACAGCTCACTGCTCACCGCTTACTGCTTACTTACAAAATATGGCAGAAATGACAATCCGCGACGCGCTGAATCAAGCGTTGCGCGAAGAAATTTTACGGGACGAAAATGTTTTCGTGATGGGCGAAGAAGTTGCCGAATATGACGGCGCGTATAAAGTTACGCGCGGACTTTGGAAGGAATTCGGCGATAAACGGGTTGTGGACACGCCGATTACCGAACTCGGTTTTGCGGCTGTCGGAGTCGGCGCGGCGATGGCTGGACTTCGCCCGGTGATTGAGTTTATGACGTGGAATTTTTCGATTCTCGCGGCTGACCAAATCATCAATCACGCGGCGAAAATGTTTTATATGTCGGGCGGACAATTTAATGTTCCAATCGTTTTTCGCGGTCCGAACGGCTCGGCTTATCAAGTCTCAAGTCAACATTCGCAAGCATTGGAAGCATTCTACGCAAATTTTCCCGGCTTAAAAGTCGTGATGCCTTCGACGGCGGCAGACGCAAAAGGTTTGCTAAAATCTTCAATCCGCGATAATAATCCCGTGATTTTTCTCGAACAGGAAACGATGTATGGGATGAAATCCGAAGTTCCCGACGATGAAGATTTTCTCGTTCCGCTCGGTGTCGCCGATGTCAAACGCGAAGGCAAAGACTGCACGATTGTTGCGCGTTCGTTCACCGTTCCGCAGGCATTGAAAGTTGCGGAAATTATGCAGGCTGAATTTGATGTTTCGGTCGAAGTCGTTGACCCACGCACGATAAAACCGCTCGACATTGACACGATTGTAAATTCCGTCAAAAAGACAAATCGTTTGGTAATTGCCGAAGAATCGCACGCATTTGCGTCGGTTGGCGCGGAGATTTCGCATCAAGTTATGGAAAACGCTTTCGATTATCTTGATGCACCGGTTAAGCGCGTTTCAACCGTCGAAGCTCCGATGCCATATGCGAGAAATCTCGAAGTTGCTGCGCTTCCAAGCGTCGAAAAAATCGTCGCGGCGGTCAAGGAAGTTTGTTATTTGTGAACAAAAAGGACTTAAAACGCGAATATTTGGAAACTCCAAGACCGATTGGCGTTTTTCAGATTCGTAATCTCACAAATGAAAAGGTTTTTGTCGGCGCGTCAATGAATTTGGACGGAATTTTTAATCGGCATCGGTTTCAGTTAAATGCCGGAAGCCATCCGTCGAAGGAATTGCAGAAAGATTGGAACGAATTTGGCGCGGAAAATTTTGATTTTGAAGTGTTAGAAGAACTTAATCAGCGCGAAAATCTTGATTTGCAAAAAGAATTGGAGTTTTTAGAAGATTTGTGGCTCGAACAGATTCAGCCTTTCGGTGAAAACGGCTACAACGAACGCAAAAAGACACGCGAAGAAAGACTGCGAATGATTGCGGCAAATCGGCGGATTAATTAATAATTTTACGATTTAGCTTTTACTTTTTGAAATGACAGCCGAAGAAATCGAACAATATTTGTCGGAAATAAATGATGAATTGGCGGTAAATGAAACTATCGGCGAGATTTGCATTTACGGCGGCGCGGCGATGTGTTTGGCATTTAAGGCGCGTCCGGCGACGAAAGATGTTGACGCGATTTTCGAGCCGGTGAAGATTATTCGCGGCGCGATACGCAAAATCGCCGATAAATATAACCTCAATGAAGGTTGGCTGAATTTAGCGGTGAAAATATTTGTCGTCGAACACGAAAAACAAATCCTGCTCGACTTTTCAAATTTGAAAGTCTTCGCGCCTGTTCCCGATTATCTCCTTGCGATGAAGGTTTTGGCTTTGCGGGCGGAAAGTTTTGATGCCGAAGATGTCGAATTTTTAATAAAGCATTTGAACTTGAAACGTGCGGAAGACATTTTAAGCATCATTGAAAACTATTATCCGAAAAAGGAAATCAAGCCGGAAACTATTTTTCAGCTAGAAGAAATTTTTGAAAACTTGAAATGATTACGATAAAAGAAACAAAGGAAACAATCTCTGCCGACGAGCGTTGGTGGAAGGTTTATTTCTACGATTTTGTTGATGATTTTCGTTTTCATCGTGATTTAGCGGCGGTCAGCGAACCTTTTGTTTTTGACAATAATAAATATGATGCGCTCCTTGCTTCGACGGTTGAGGCTTTGTGTCAAGAATTAAATTTGCAACCGCCCGAATGGACAAAACGAGTTCCAGCTTGCGACGAGCCGTTTTTTGTGGCGGGTTTTGAAAATCTGAAAGCGACGGCGTTGGTTGAAAGCCCGCTTTTTTATAGGATTCGTAAAGTATTTGTAACTAACAGTTTTCTACAAAGAGTTTAGATAAATTTTATGTCAAATAAACTTTCAGTATTAAACTACTCAGAATTATGGCTAAAGTTTGGCTTTTTGACAGAAGAAGAACTAGAAGAGCAAATTAAGATTTTTGAAACAGGCGAGGATACTTCAACCGAACATTATCGCTATAGAACTTTCCAGAAATATTTGAAATTGCGTAAAGAACTTACTGATGATGAAATTGATAAATACTTACATTTAGCAAAAATAGATGAAGACCGCATAATGGCAAGTTCGGCAGTTGTTGATTTATTTCATTCGCTAAATTTAACTGATAATCAATTTAGTAAAATATGTGAAACACTACCTCAATTATTGGAAAAAGCAGATAAAATTATTTTTCAACAGCAATTAGTGCGTAAATTATATCGAGGAGTTACTGAAGAAGTATTCGAGGAATGTATAGAAAATGGTAGTTGGTTTATTCATAATTTATTAATTGAATTTGCTGACAAATATGAAGACAAAGGAAAAATGGAACTGCTTGCCCAAAAAGGCGCAAATAAAGCTGTTAGAAATATTGCAAAGCAAAAATTAAGAAGCAGAAAATTTAGATAAATATGGCGAATAAAATTTTAATGCCCAAACTTTCCCCGACGATGGAGGAAGGACAGATTGCAAGATGGCTCAAGACGGAAGGCGACGAGATTGAAGCCAATGAGACGATTCTCGAAGTTGATACGGACAAAGCGACGATGGAAATGACCTCGCTCGAAGCCGGAACGCTTTTAAAAATTCTCGTTCCGGCAGGCGATAACGCCAAGCTCGGTCAAACTATCGGCATCATCGGCACAAAAGGTGAAGATTTTTCCACGCTTCTTTCGGAAGTTAGCAGTCAGCAGTCAGCAATCAGCAGTCAGCAAGCCGAAACAAACGGGCAGGCAGTTAAAACTGAAGAAGCGGAAAAACCCGCACCCGTTATTGAAACTCCAAAGACCGAAACCCAAAGCCCAAAGACTGATAACGGAAGACTTATCGTTTCGCCGATTGCCGCGAGAATGGCAAGCGAAAACAATATTGACCTCAAAAATATCAACGGCACAGGTCCGAACGGCAGAATCATCAAACGCGACATCGAAGCGGCGATGAGCGGTCAGCAAACAGCAATCAGCGATCAGACAAAACCTGCGTTTCAAGCCGCAACGGTGGTCGGTGCGTCCGCGTTTCGTGATGAAAACACTTCAAAAATGCGGCAGGTTATCGCATCGCGTCTGGCGGAATCCATCGGACCGATTCCGACATTTTATTTGACCATCGAAATCGAGATGGACAATCCTTTGAATTTGCGGAAACAAATCAATGCTAATCTCGCCGACGAAGATAAAATCAGCGTCAACGACATTATCGTCAAAGCCGCCGCGATGAGTTTGGTCAAACACCCGTTTGTCAACGCATCTTACCAAGACAAAACCATTCGATTCTACGAGCAAGCCGATATTGGCGTGGCGGTCGCCGTCGAAGAAGGTTTGATAACGCCCGTTGTGCGCGGCGCAAACCTCAAAGGCTTTGCGGAAATTTCACGCGAAGTCAAGGAATTAGCCAAACGCGCCAAGGAAAGAAAACTCCAGCCCGAAGAATACACCGGCGCGACTTTTTCCATCAGCAATCTCGGAATGATGGGCATTAAAGAGTTCACGGCAATCATCAATCCGCCCGAAGCGGCAATTATCGCCGTCGGCGGCGCAAATCCGTCCGCCGTGGTGCGCGAAGGCGAAATCGTCGTCCGCAATATGATGTCGGTTACGATGAGTTGCGACCATCGCGTCGTGGACGGCGCAACCGGCGCGAAGTTTTTGCAGACTTTTAAACAATTTCTCGAAAATCCGGTTTTGATGTTGATGTAGGTTGGAATGGATTTTGAAATTATTGGAAAAATAACCGACATCGAAATTATCGCAATCGGCGGAAAAATACGCATTCTACCGTTTTTGCAAGAGAAATTCGGGCGCGGGCAGTGGCGAAAATTAAAGGGTGTCGCCCAAATCAGATTAAGCAACGGCGAGATTCGTCTGGCAGAAGTCCATTGGTTTGAGGCGCACGGCATTGGGAAAAAGTTCTTGCGTATTAAACATTATCTTGATTAAATAATTGTATGGAAAAACGTCATAAATTTGCAATTTGTATTTCCACAGGCGAAGAAATGCTTCTCACGCCGCGCAAAATATATCAGGTTTTGCCCGATGAAAATGCCGAACGTTCTGATTATATCCGCATTATTGATGATGAAGGTGAAGATTATCTTTATCCGAAGAAATATTTCGTTTTCGTAAGCGTTCCGCAAGATGTCGAACAAGCATTACTTCGAACCGTATAAGATTTTGCAAACCTTAGATACTTAGCAGAAAGAGATTTTATTTTCGGGCGACTCCGGCGATGATGTATTTCCATTTTTCGGGGACGATGCGCTCGAAAAGCAGTTTATCGCTGAGCGCGAGGAGATTTCTTTGGGTTTCGGTTCTGCCGAAAGTTCCGGCAAAGCCGTTTATGTTCAGATTTTTTTCGGCAAACGGTTCAAGAAATTCGTGCATTTCGCCGATTGTGATATAACGCCACGATGTTCCCCATTTAATCATTTTCCGTCTGAGAAATTTATGCAGCGGCGAGGCAACGAGATTTTCGGCAAAGAATAGCTCGCCGCCTTTTTTTAAGGCTTTGTGCATTTCGCCCAATGCTTTTTTCTGCAAATCTTTATCTTCAAAAACGCCGATGACAGATTTAAAAACCACAATGTCGAACTCGTCCGTGTAAGGAATATTAAGGGCGTTGACAGTTTCGTGCGTGATGAGATGCGAAAATTCACTCGATTTGTGAAGGTTGACGGCTTCCTTGCGAACACCGTTTAAATCGGTGCTGACGACTTTCGCGCCTTTCGTAGCAAACCACAACGAAAGCCCGCCGAAGTTTGTGCCGATTTCCAAAACCTTGCAGTCCGCCAGATTCTTTTTCGTCTGCGCTTGCCAGAAATCAAGCGCGACTGCCCAATTTCGCACGTCCCATTCGACGTATTTCAAAAGCTCGTCCGTGTCATTCATTTTTGCGCTAGGGCTTTGGATTTCTTCCAAAACCAAAGTCCAAAGTCTAAAAATCAAAAACCAAAAATGATTTTATAATTATTATTCAATAATCGCCATTCGCAATTCTTCACGAGTCGGAAGCGGCGCGGTTTTCGGGAGTAAAATGACTTTGAAAGTTTTACAGATGACGGACAAATCGGTTTTCCAAGTCTTTTCCCGTGCATAATTTGCCCAGCCGCGAAGTTTAAAAGGTTGGAGAATTTCTTTATAAAAAGTTTCTTTGTCTTCAACGGAGGCGAGAAGCAGTTCTTCGTTGCGGAGTTTGAGGGCAATCGGGTCGGTAATGCCGGGACGCACAGAAAGAATGTCTTGCCAGAGCGGATTTTGCAAATCAACGTATTCGGGAACTTCCGGTCGCGCACCGGCAAAAGACATTTCGCCGCGCAAAACATTCCACAGTTGCGGCAATTCATCTAATTTATATTGCCGCAGGAATTTTCCCGTCCGTGTCAGACGTTCATCATCAAGCGCGGTTAATTTCAAACCTTTCGCATCGTTTCGCATTGTCCTGAATTTAAGTAACGTAAATTCCCTGCCGCGTCGTCCGACTCTTTTTTGACAAAAAAATATCGAACCTTGCGATGATGATTTGATTAAAACAGGAATAGCGATAAAAAGCGGAAGCAAAACCATCAATCCGGCAAGTGCGAGAAAGATTTCCGCAATGCGCGGCAGACCTTTTGAATGTGTTTGATTTTTCATCAGGCGGCAATGGTTAATGCTTTGGTGTTGTAATTATGGCAAAGTTTTTTGATGGTTTCAACAACGTGCTTTATTTCGGCAACCGTCATTGCAGAAAACATCGGCAGGCTAACCAGACGTTTCCAAAGATTGGTTGCAACAGGAAAATCGGCTTCGCGCCAGCCGAATTTGTCGGCATACAAAGGATGCAGGTGAAGCGGTCGCCAATGCACGGAACAACCGACACCTTCTTTGCGAAGAATTTCTAAAAAACGGTTGCGGTCAATCGTTAATTTGTCGAGATTGAGCCGAATCGGAAACAAATGCCACGAATGAAGGCGGTTGCCGTCCAACGGCGGCAATTCAATTTCCGCCATATCGCCGAGCGCGTCAAAATAATAATCGGCAACGGCTTCGCGCTCCAAACGCATTGTTTCGGCGCGGTCAATTTGATGTATTCCGATGGCGGCGGCAATGTCGGTCAGGTTGTATTTATAACCCGGCAGGACGATTTTATAATCCCAACCGTTTTCCGTTTCATAGCGATTCCACGCATCGTTTGAAAGCCCGTGAAGCGACATCATTCTAATTTTATCGGCGACAGCTTTATTGTTTGTTACCGCCATTCCGCCTTCGCCCGTGGTGATGGTTTTGTTGGCGTAGAACGAAAAACAGGTAATTGTCGAAGGTTCTTCGCCGCAAAATTGCCAGCGGCTGTCGGCATTTTCGCGCCACGCGGAAGGAAAAGCGTGCGCCGCGTCTTCGATTATCCAAAGATTGTGTTTCTCGGCAAATCGCTTTATTTCACCGACGTTCATCATCAATCCGCCGACGTGAACAGGGATTATTCCGACGGCTTTGAGGGTTTGATTCATACTGCCTGCAACTTCACCTGCTTTTAATTTGTTCAGTTTTTCTTCGGCATCGCGCAAATCCATATTGCCTGTCTCGGCATCGCAGTCAACAAGGATCGGAATAGCATTTTTATAAAGAACAATTTCGGCAGTCGCGGCAAAAGTCATTGTCGGCACAAGAACCGCTTGACCGGCTTGCAATCCGAAAGCCTCAACCGCCAAATGAAGCGCGGCGGTGCAAGAATTAACCGCTACGGCATAATCGGCATTAACGGCTTGAGCAAACTTTTTCTCGAACTCACAAACCTTTGCGCCCGTTGTCAGCCAACCCGAACGCAAAGTTTCGACAACTTCCCTGATTTCCTTTTCCCCGATTTGCGGACGCTGAAAAGGAATTTTTTTGAGAATTTCTTGTTTCGGAGATGTTTGAACCAAATGCAATTTGTTTTTCATATTAAATAATTGAATTTCGGGCAAATTAAAGCATCCGTAATTGCAACAATTAACCGAACAAAATAATTGATATTTGATATTTGATATTTGATATTTGTGCCGCAATTTGAGGGAAACAAATATCAAATAATAATTATCAATTATCAATTATTTCAGCAGTTTTTCGGATATTTTTGATTTGCCTAAAATTCAAATAATTTCTGTAATTTGTCTTGTTGCAGTTGGGATTATATAAATTCTTTTTGCGGGAAGTCCTTAATTTTTCTAAAAAAAATATTAAAAAAAGTAAAATATCAAACTTTTAGAGCATATTTTAAATAAGCGTATAACAAAAATGGCAGAAACACGACTGTAAATGGCAGAAACACGACTGTTAAGGAGTGT
>CAZJQP010000009.1:0-87971 GCA_964548225.1 uncultured Blastocatellaceae bacterium
GAACATCGCGTTGCGGATCAATAATCGCGGCTTCCGTTTCTGAACTGATATAATAAGAAGCGTGTGCTAAACATCCCAGATAAAATTGCTTGAATTTCATATTTTTATTTCTCCTAAATGATTTTTTTATTTTTAATTGCAACAACTAACGTCTGCCGCGTTCGTATCGCAACTTTCTTTTTTCTGATTCCAGGGCATTTTTGCCAATATCATTCCCATGCCGCAGGTGTTTGTAACCGCCGCAAAAACCAAACCTGCGCCGATAAACCCTGCAAATCCAATAAAATACGGATGAACAAACACAGTCAACAGAACTCCGATCAGCACAAGTAAACCGGCAGTAAAACGAAATTGACGCTCCAAATCCCAAACCGCGTTTTCGTGTTTTTCAATCGGCAAATTTTCCGCTTTCCAAGCCTCAGTTCCGCCTACGACATTAACTACATTCGGAAATCCGAGTGCTTTTAATTTCTTTTGGGCTTCTCCGCCGCGTTTTCCGCTTCGGCAAATCACATAAACCGTGTGTGTATGGTCAATTTCCTGATGTCGTTTTTCGATTTCGCCAAGCGGAATCAGCTTTGCTCCCGGAACTCGTCCGCTCGCAAATTCGGGAAATTCCCGCACATCAATCAAAGTCGTGTTTGAATTATTTAAATTTTCTTTCAATCCTAAAATCGTGCATTCGCTCATATTTTTTATTGTCGTCTCCCTGATACTTTTGTATTACTATATGCTTAAGCAGTTATATTTTATCGCAAAAAATTTTAGGCAAGTGCCATAATTTTCGACTGCTTGGCTATTTGCATTTTCAGCGAACTGCAAACCGTGTCGCACATCACAAAAATGCTTTCATCGGCAATCGAATAATAAACTGAATTTTTTTCTTGCCGTCTTTTTAAAAGACCCGCTTCTTGCATCACTCGCAAATGTTTTGAAACATTCGGTTGAGTCGCACCCGTCGCCAAAACGATTTCGCCAACCGAGCGTTCTTCCGCGCCGAGATTTTGCAAAATTTCTAGCCGAAGCGGTTCAGCTAAAATCCGAAACCGATTCGCTATCAAGTGTAATATTTCGTTTGTTAATTTCTTCTTCATAACCAACAAAAACTACATTACTATATGATAATATAGTTTGTCAAATCGTTTTCAGTATTTTTTCCGTTTGCGCTGATATTCGTTTTTTTCGACTATATCACTCTGCTATAATGTAGTAATGTTCCGATTATTAAAAAGAAATTTTGAAGATGAAAAAAAAAGAATTAAATGATGAAGCCTTAGAATTGATAGCCAGTCGTTTTCGATTATTGGCGGAACCGATGCGTTTGAAGATTTTGCACACGCTCAGCGAACAAGAAATGAACGTCAGCGAATTGGTTGCGGCGACGGGCGCAAATCAAGCGAATATTTCAAAACATCTCGGTATTTTGCTTGGTGCCGGCGTTGTTTCACGCCGTAAAGAAGGTTTAACGGCAAATTATCGAATTGCGGACGAAACCATTTTTGAACTCTGCGACACAGTTTGTTCGCGCCTGAAAACCCAACTCGAAACACGCCAAAGCGCATTGGCAAATGTCTTTTAAAGAATTTAAGTTCGATGAAAATTTCGCTCGATGTCTTTCATCGTCAGACGCAAAATTACGGGTCGTCCGTGCGGGCAAGTTGTTGGCGATGAAGTAGTTAGAAGTTTATCAATCATCCATTGCATTTTTTCGGGTGTGAGTTTCATATTTATTTTCACTGCGGCTTTACACGCCAGCGAAGCCGCAATATCATCGCGCAGAGTCGCTTTTGCGCCGCCGCGTTTTTCTTTCTCAATCGTGTCGAGAATTTCCGCCAACAAATTTCGCGCTTCCGACGGCGGCAAATCAGTCGGAACAGATTTTATCGCTACGGTTCTTCCTGAAAGTCGCATCAATCCGAAACCGCAATTTTCCAGTTCTTCTTCGATTTCCGAAAATGCGGCGGCTTGTGCGGGCGATAAATCAATCGTTTCAGGCAATAAAAGATTTTGCGATTCGATTTTTCTTTCCGTTTCTTTGCGACGAAATTTATCAAACAAAATTCGTTCGTGGGCAACGTGCTGATCAATTAATAGCAAACCTTCGTCATCGGTCGCAATAATAAAACTCTCGTGAAGCTGTCCGAGCGGACGAATTTTCGAGCGCGAAAGTTGTTCGATTTCAACCGATTTCGGAACATTTGCCGCTGAATTTACGATAGGCGTTTCGATTTCGGATTTCGGATTTCGGATTTCGGATTGTTCGATTCGGCGCGGTTGAAAATCAAGAATTTTCGATTCAACGAATGAATCGGAACTTGCGGCTTTTTGCTCAAAATCGGTTGAAAACAACGGTTCTTCAAAATCGTTTTCAACAATCAAATTATGTGCCGTTGCTTCCCTATTTGCTTCGATAATTACGCCCGATTTTTCTTCAATCTTTTGTTCGGTTTGCACCGTCTCCGTAAACAAAACATCGGAATTTTCCGTTTCCGAAATCTGAAATTCGATTTTCGTTTGCTCGGCAATTCGTGTTTCATTTTGTGGCTTATAATCTGTAATCTGTAATTGATTCTCTGCTTCTTCCCGAACAATTCCGGCTTTTGCCAATGCGTTGCGAATCGCTTCGGCAATAACTTCTTTAATTGCTTCACTTCGACGAAAACGAACTTCGGTTTTCGCCGGATGAACATTTACATCAACTTCTTCGAGCGGAATTTCCAAAAACAAAAATGCCACCGGATAAACGCCGTGCGGCAGAACTGCACGAAAACCTTCCAAAAGTCCGCCGGTAATAATTTTGTCTTTTACAAATCGTCCGTTAATAAAAAAATATTGCGAATCGCGCGTCGTTCTGCGCTCTCTGGGCGCGGAAACGAAACCCGTAACTTTTGCAATAAATTCGCGTCCGCCTTCGACTTTCAAAAGACTTTCAATCAAATTTGCACCGAAAATTTGAAACGCCCGTTCGCGCAAATCCTTAGCCGGAGAAACGCGCAAACTTTCGCGTCCGTTGGTCGTCAGCGTAAAGGCAATTTCGGGATGTGCGAGCGCGTAATGTTGAATTATCGAAATCAGATGATAATTTTCCGTCGCTTCCGAACGCATAAATTTGCGCCGCGCCGGAGTGTTAAAAAATAAATCTCTGACGCTCAAAGTCGTTCCCGTATTTCGCGCCGCGTCTTTGACATCAATCAGCTTTCCGCCTTCAATTAAAACTCTCGTGGCAGTTTCTTGTTCGTCCGTTTTCGTGATTAGTTCAACCTTTGAGACTGATGAAATCGAAGCTAATGCTTCACCACGAAAACCGAGCGTTTTGATTGCGCTCAAATCTTCTAAAGTTTTGATTTTCGATGTCGCGTGGCGTTCAAATGCCAAAATTGCGTCATCGCGTTCCATTCCGCAACCATCATCCGAAACACGCATCAAACGCCGTCCGCCGAGTTCGATGTCAACCTGAATTCTTTTCGCTCCGGCATCAATCGAATTTTCGACCAATTCTTTCACAACCGAAGCCGGACGCTCGACAACCTCGCCTGCCGCGATTTGATTCGCCAAATTGTCCGATAAAATCTTGATTTTATTCATTGGTTCGTTAGTTGTTTAGTTGTTTAGTTGTTAGTCATCAGTTGTTAAAAAGGTTTTAGCAACCAACAACTAACGACTAACAATTAACAGATGATAAGCTGATGCCCTTTTTCGTCCAAATCAATCGCTTCGTAAATCCATTTGATAAAATTTTCGCCGTAAAGATTTTGGAATGTTAGAATATTTAGAGTTCTTTCCTGCAAAGCATTTTGCGGCAAAAGCCTTGTAAAAAGCGTTTCGAGCCGCCGATTTACAATTTCGTTTTTGAGAATTTCGGCGCGATGATATTTTTTTCGCAATGCGCTGATATGCCAAAGAATTTTTTTGCGTCGTTTTGCCAAACTCTCGGCAAGTGTTGGCTCGGAAACGCTCAAATTTTCGTCTAAACGGTTTAGTTGGGCATTTATTACTTCTTCAGTTTCAGCAAAACTTTCGGCGGTTTCACGGTTGAGAAATTTCTCTGAAATTTGCGCTTCGATTTGTGCTTTTCCTTCAAATAAATCTGTAAAATCTAACTCATATTTTTTAAGCGTTCGACGATTTTTCGGCTCAACAATCGTAAAGCTTGCACGATGTCGAATCGGCGTAACGGGACGATTCAAAATTTCATAAATCACGGCATTTTGTGCAAAATATGCGATTTCCGCGCCGCCGCCGAAATAGATTAAAGTCGGCAATAAAAAATCTTGCACGACCGGACGCATCAGCGCGTTCGGGCTTAATGTTTTTGGCGAATTTTCAGCAATTTCTTTGAGTTCCTCTATTGTAAATTCTGTTTTCGATTTCTGAACTTTTACTTTTCCGCTCTGCAAATCGCGGCGCATTGCTTGGCGCGTTTCGGTTTGATAAAAGAACGGAAAGAAATTTTCTTCGACTAAAACTTGTGCCGAATAATCTTTCAGATCATCATTTCGGCGCAAGAGCGCAGAAGCAATTTCTTCGGATTTTTCAATGGCTTGAACAAAAATTGGCGCGGAAAGTTTTTTGAGTTTTTCGTCTAAAGGGGAAAGAAATATCAAACCGTAATCAGCGAAAATATGCGCCAAAAATTTGGCAAATGCCGTGCTGAAAGTTTCGCCGGATTTGTAAGTTTCTTTTAAGATTTTTTGTATATTTTCAGTAAAGTCAGTTTGCAGGAAATTTAGATTTTCGATTGTTTCGCTGATTGATTCATCGAGTTTTATAAATCCGACAGGCGAGTTTTCGGTGTAATTTTGCGGAGTATTCGTAATGGCATTTAAACCGTCCGCTGAATGAGATTGTTCTGACAAGATGAATGTTTTTTTGACTTCATTGAAGTCGTGGTCTTCTTCGGCAATCCAGAAAACGGGAACGGCTTTAATGTTTTTTTTCTGCAAGTCTTCGCACATTTTAATTGCCGAAAGTGCTTTATAAATCGAATAAAGCGCACCTGAAAACAGTCCGGCTTGTTGTCCTGTTACAATCGCCAAACAATCTTTCTCGCGCAAAAGTTCAATATTCTCTAATGTTTTTTGGTTTGCACCGAAAGTTTTGTTCGTTTCCGCCAACGCATCGCAAAGCGCGTTTCGATTCGTTTTATAATTTGCCAAAACTTTTTCGGCAAATTTCTGAATGTCCGTATTTTTTTCAGGATAAAATTTCGCAATGTTCGGCAAATCTGCCTGAAAATCAAGAAAAAGTTTTGATTGATGTGGAATTTCCGCAAATGGAATTGCTGCAACTTTTAAAGAATTTCCCTGAAAAGTCCGCGCCGTTTTTTGACTCATCTTGTAATTATAAAGTTGAAAGGTAAAAAAGTGAAAAGGCAAAAAAGTGAAAAAGTCGGCGGAAAACTCCAACCGACTTTTTCACTTTTCAACTTTTCCGCTTTTTAACTTTAATTACCGCCCGTAACCCGCGGACGAGTTGTGCTTTCGTTTGAACTTGAACTTTTTGCGGTTTCGCGTTCGATACGGTAAACGCCCGATGAATGTGTTCCGGCAAAAATGCGGTTTGAATCGGTTGGATCAAACGCCAGAGACCAAATCCGTTTGCTCGGCAAGTTCATATTTTTATCCAAACGTCGCCAGTTCACACCTGCATCGGTGGAATAAAAAATTCCGCCGTCGTTTTCCAACGAACTCGACACATAGATTTCGTCGGGATTTTTCGGGCTAATCAAAATGCTGGTATAGCTTCCAAGCGGTAAATTGCCGCCGCGTCGTGTCCACGTTTCGCCACCATCGCGTGTAACGTAAAGTGTCTGCACGGTTCCGATATAAACGGTTTCCGGTCTTGACGGATCGGAATTAATCGAAATTACCGGAATGTTCTGCGGCACAGATTGATTTTTTTTCCACGTTTTGCCATTGTCTTCCGAAAACATTACACCCGATAATGCCGTACCGATCCAGATTTTATTCGGCATTGAAGGTGAAACGTGAATTGCAAAAATATTCGGTTTCTCGTTTGCACCGAACGAAATCTTTTCCCAACCTTTAGTTACATCATAACTTCGATATAGTCCCGAATCGGTTGCGGCTAAAATACCGTTTTTGCCGTCCTCGGTGCTTGCCAACACCTTAACTTTTTCTTTAATGGCAGAAACCAAACCGGTTGTTCCGACAGGTTTGGTCGGCTTTTTCCCGACAGGTTTCGGCGCGTCTAAAAGCGTCCAATTCACACCGCGGTCGAGTGAGCGATAAATGCCGAGATTTGTGCCAAGATACATCGTATTTGCATTTACTCTGTCTTGCAGAATTGAAAACGGAGCAATTCGCACACCGTCAAGATTTTTATTTTGAACCCATGTTTTTCCGCTGTCTTCACTGATGAAAACAAAACCGCCGCCGGTTGCCGTGTTTTTCGTGGTTGCATACAAACGGTTTGGGCGTTCGCGGTCAGCAATAATATTGTAGGTAAAACGGCTCGAAAAATTTTCGTTTGTCTGGATGAAACTCTTTCCGCCATCGGTCGAAGTCATAATTCCGTAGTTGTTCGTGCCGATATAAACCCGATTCGGCTCATCGGGATGAACGGCAATTGAATTTATTTCGAGAGCTTTGGTCGTCGTAATAATCCACGATTTGCCGCCGTTTGAACTCATCCAAAAACCTTCGGTAGTGGCGGCGAAAATCGTTCCGGGCATCGAAGGATGCTGGAGAATGTCGCGCGTGCGACGAGATTGCGACGGAATGCCTTGAACCTTTTTCCAAAGTTCGCCGCCGTTATAAGATTCGTAAATGCCGCTGCAAGCCGAAGCAATAATATGTTCTGGGTCTTTGTTGTCAATTGTAACCGCAAAAACGTCGGAATCGTCAATCATTCCTTTAACAATCAATCGCCAGTTTTTTCCGCTGTCCGTCGTTTTATACGCCCGCCACCAAGTTCCGGCATAAATCGTTGAGGTATTGCGCGGATCTATTGCCAAAGAATCAATATTTTTCGGCATTGTCGAAGATTCTATTTTTTTGAAATTATTGCCCGAATCCGTTGAAATCCAAATACCGTCAATTGTTCCGGCAAGAATAATATTTGGGTCGAAGGTGGACTGAGTCATCGCGTGAATAGATTCTTTTTTCAAATCTTTAGATTCCGTCCAAGTCGCGCCGCCATCGGTTGATTTAAAGAATCCGCCCGGCTCTTTGTGGCGATGACCTGAGGCGTAGAGAATTTTCGAATCGCGTATATCAACTTCCAATTGGTCGAGAATAAGTTGCGGGCGATTGAAATTTACGAGCAATCGCCATGTTTTTCCGGCATCTGCCGAAGTATGAATCTGTCCGTCGAGCGTTGTCGCATAAAGACGATTTTTATCACGCGGGTCAACCGTTACAACACGCACATCGCCGCCGGCTGGTCCGACAACATTGAGTTGTTTAACCGTTATCGTTTCGCTTTCATTATTAATCGCAAAAACGAAGCTGGAACTAAAAATCGCCAACACAAAGGCGTAAAACAAAATATGGAAGCGGTTTGTATTTTTTTTCTGTATTTTTAATTTCATATTTTTGTAACTATGCTTTAGGACTGAATGTTATTGGGAGTTTTGCGTTAAGAACATACGCGCAAAATTTCAGATGCGGAAATACCGTCTGATTGTTGCTTTTATTCTCGCATAAATTGATAGGAAAGCCGTTTCTTTGACCGAGCGCGATGGTCAAAGCTGTCTTTTATCATACACAACTCTGAATTTTTTTTCAAAGTTTATACCGTAAGAGAAAAAAAAACTCGATTAATAAATTGGGAAAATTTATTGCAAAAAATTGTAAATACAACTGAAAAAGAAAAAGCGGACGAAAGCTCGTCCGCTTTTGAAATGTTCACATTTGTTTAAAAACGTGAAGCTAAGTTAATAAATTACGGTTGTGGCGGGGTTGCACCTGCCGGAACAATCCAGAACTTCGTAACTGTTCCTACTCCCGTATTTCCACCGTTGACGAATACCACTCGGCTCGGATCATATTTACGGAATTTAATTGCAGCTTTGATGATTTGCTCACGTCTTGCAATTTCTTTCGGTGTTCCGTAAGTAATGATGTAACCTGTCGCACTCGGATTGTTATTTAACTCAAGGTAGTAGTTATCTACACGAGCTTTAATATCATCCGGTTTAATACATTTCGGATTGCTATTAGCATCGCAAGTATCGAACAAATACGGCTCAGGCAATTTCTGAACACTACCGGTTTCTTGACCTCTTACATCACAGTTCGGGCAATTTGTTCCGCGTCCGGTATCCATTACAACGACTCTAGCCACAACATCTTGACCAGCCATTGCTTTCGTAGTTCTGACTCTAATCGAAGCAGAATTACTGTCACCGATTATTTCGCCTTGCGAAACATTCCAATCATATCTGAAGTTGCCTGTGCCACCGTTGACATTAGCCGTAAAGACTAAATCTTCACCCGGTTGAACAACGCCATTTGATGTAACGCTGACATTCGCGCAAGTCGGGCAAACATCATCACATTTACATTTTTCGACCGTAATAGTTTCAGTCTTGGTTTGACCGCAGATTCCGCATCCGTCATTTGCACCGACAGTAACGGTGTAGTTCCCCGGTTGTGCGCCGGTCAAATCCCAGCTAACATTTGCACCGTTACCAACAATACGACCGCCTGATACCGTATAAGTATAGGTCAAAGGATCGTTTTCTTTGTCAGTTGCTTTTGTCGAAATGTTGATGGTTTTATCATCACTGCAATTCGCGCCTTCAACCGGTCGTTGTCCCGGAGGACATCCCGTGGTGATGCGTCGTTTGCTCAAATCAACACTCGTAACATCGGGCGGAACATTAATAACTTCCGTCGCTCTATTGTTACGTCTGCCGACAGTTATTTGGAAGCCGAATCCGTGCGGATCGCTTGAAGTAACGAAACCGGTTGGTGTTCCTCTGAAGCTGCTGTTAATTACTGCCGGAACCGTTCCTGCAACCGTTACAGTGCCTTGGAAATTAGCCGCTTCAAAACTGTCTTGATCTTGTTGATTAAAGTGATGACGATACCAACCGCCAAGACTCATCCAACGAGTCGGGAAGATACGCGCACCGATTAATCCTTCCATCGGAGAATTTTCAAAAGCGTTCGGAGTGCGTCCGCCGACATATTGTGTCGTCTTGAATTCCATAATCGGTTGGAAATATCTATTAACCGGCAAATCAACACCGATACCGGCAATCACTTCGTCAGGTCTGTCTAACAAAGTAGCTTCACCTGTCGGGAATTGCCCTTTGATGCTGCTGTTATAGATGTAACCCAAGTTCGCCGAAACATTAATCCATTTGCGAAGCCGTGCATCGCCGAAAAATATAACACCTAAGTCGCCTATATTTCCGCCTGCACTTGCACCACGTTGAAGTTGATTGTAACCGCTAAAATCATCGCCTTGGTCAGCATAGAAACGGTAGAAACCAACAACACCGACACCAATCGGATTATTCGGTCCTGTCCAACGCCATTTGCCGCCGACGGTAAAGGTGCTGAATGCCGATTCACCGTATTCACGGTTAAGAAGCGGAGCATCCGGCAAATAGGTCGGAGCTAAAGTAAAGACTGTCGGAACTTGGCAAGCCGTCGAAACTGAGGTTGCCGGACAGTTGCCACCCGCCGCGCTAACTACCTGTGTAGTCGAAAGAACTACGCCGGGCAAAATGCTACCGTAAATTGAACCGAGTCCGGGGAAATTAGCCGCTCCGTTTCCACCGGCAGTCGGTGAACCAATAGTCGGAGTAGATCCGGCGGCGAACCCGAACAAAAAGCCTGCCGGGAAAGGATAGCCAAAGTTACCGGTTGAACCGCCAACATAAGGAAATTGCGTAAATGGCGCACCTTGCGGACGGAAAATCGCGCCCGGGAACTGTGTTGCGCCCGGACCGCGAGGAGCCAAGATAATAGCCGGCGGGGTTACATAAGAAGCCCCGATTTTGACTCTTGAATTCGGGAGATAAAATCCCGAAAGGTTACGCGGCGAATTAACTTTAACTCTGCGAATCGCATCCGTGTTGAAGAACAACTCTAAATTGTCGCTCAAACCAACTTGGAAGCTCACCGGCACTTCTGTAATATCAACATTGCCGGGATCACGGTCATAGTTACTGTAAGCCGCACTAAAAGTGAACTCACCTCTTCTCAAGGTTTGTCCGTCATAAATTGTAAAAAGCCCAGTCGGACCACCCGGCGCACCGCCTGTTCCTGCTGTTGGCGCGATATTTCTATCGTCGTCCGCCGATCTTAAAGTTTGGGCTGACATTGCAAAAACCAATGTCAACATTGTAAGCGCAATCAAAAACGCTTGTTTTGCGAGTTTCATCACATTCCTCCGCCGAAAGTATTAGTTAAAATTTAAATTCAAAATGTAGCTATTAGAAAGATATAAAACCAGCAAAATCTTCAGAAAAGCTACTCAATTATTGCACACACTCGGAAACTTTCAAACCTAAATAAGCAAAAAGTTTTAGTGCATCAATTACAACAAACTCAATATAGTTATGTAGTTTTTCGGAAAGCCGCCCACAAAACTTTAATAATTTTTAAAGTATGCGGTAACTTCCCCAGTTAAGAACGATACTTTAGATTTACACGAAAATCAAGTATTTATAACAAATAAGTCGAATTTTAAATTTAAAAAGTTAAAAAACTAAAGAAATTAAGGCGAAAAGCCGCTCAAACCGCTTTACATCTATTCGGATTTTTTTTTGAAAATTAGATGAATCAGATAAACGTAAATACTTTTCGCTCTTCCATCTTTTCACTTTTTCATTTTTTACGCATAAATTCCGCGCATCCGCGTATCGTAAGCCACACGGTCAATCGCTAACATATATGCGGCTGTCCGCGTATCAACATTACGTCCGTCCGACAAAGCACAAAGCTCATTGAAACTTGCGACCATTTTTTCTTCAAGCCTTTGATTTACTTCGTCTTCGCGCCAGAAATACCCCATTCTGTCCTGAACCCATTCAAAATAAGAAACCGTAACGCCGCCGGCATTTGCCAAAATGTCAGGAATCACAAAAATTCCATTGTCGTGCAAAACTTGGTCAGCTTTCGGCGTGGTCGGACCGTTTGCGCCTTCAGCCATAATTTTGCATTTAATTTTGTCGGCATTTTCCGATGTAATCTGATTTTCCGTCGCACACGGCGCAAGCACGTCGCACTCGATTTCGAGCAGTTCGCTGTTGCTGACTCTGTCGGCTTCGGGGAAACCTTCCAGAGTTTTGTTGGCATTCAGATATTTCAAGACCTCAGGAATATTCAAACCGTTTTTGTTGTAAATTCCGCCGTGAACATCGGAAATTGCCATCACTTTGTAGCCCAATTCATACATTAATTCTGCGCCAATTCCGCCGACATTTCCCGAACCTTGAACAACGACCGAAGTTTGTTCCGGCGTTAAATTGAAACGCTTGATTGCTTCATTAACACAGAATAAAACGCCGCGTCCCGTCGCTTCGCGCCGTCCGAGTGAACCGCCGAGCGCAACGGGTTTTCCGGTTACAACGGCATTAACCGTGTGTCCTTTGTGCATCGAATATGTGTCCATAATCCAAGCCATCGTTTGCTCGTTGGTGTTCATATCCGGCGCGGGAACGTCTTTATCTGGTCCGATAAAATCGAACAATTCCGCTGTGTAACGCCGCGTCAATCTTTCCAATTCGCCGAGCGACATCTGTTGCGGATTGCAAATAATTCCGCCTTTTCCGCCACCGAACGGAACATTGACAACCGCACATTTCCACGTCATCCACGCCGAAAGTGCTTTCACTTCGTCCAAAGTTACATCGGGCGCATAGCGAATTCCGCCTTTTGCGGGACCGCGTGCGAAATTGTGTTGAACGCGAAAACCTTCAAACACTTGAATATGTCCCGTGTCCATTCGCACAGGAATATAAACTTTCAATTCTCTGCTCGGAACACGCATCACCGCGTATAAATCGGGGTCTAAGCCCAAAAGTTGCGCGGCGCGGTCAAAGCGTTCGCTCATTGCCTCGAACGGATTTTTCTCGTCCGTTCCCGTGAACCGCCGCATTTCGTCTGCCATCGGATTAGCTTTTGCCATCGGTTTTTATTTCTCCAAAATTATTATTTTTATGTGTTTAGGTGATTAAGTGATTAGGTGACTGAAGGAAAACCACTTAATCACCTAAACACATAATCACCTTTTATTCTTCACGCCACGATAGCCTTGCAAATCGAGCGTAACGTATCGAAAACCTATCTCTTTAAATCTCTCGGAGAGATTTTTAAAGATTTCAATATTTAATACTTTTTCAAATTCTTCGGGCGCGATTTCAATTCGCGCAAGTTCATCGTGGACGCGCACCCGAAATTCCCGAAAACCTTTTTCGCGCAAGATTTTTTCGCCGCGTTCGACTTTTGAAAGTCTTTCAATCGTAACCGGAACGCCGTGTGTGATGCGCGATGAAAGACACGGACTTGCCGGTTTATCCCACGTCGGCAAACCGTGCTTCAAACTCAACTCTCTGATTTCTTTTTTCGTCAAACTCGTTTCAATCAAAGGACTTCGCACCGATTTTTCTTCTGCCGCAATTCTGCCCGGACGATAATCGCCCAAATCGTCGAAATTCGTGCCGTCAATGACGTAATTTATATTTTTTTCTTCGGCGATTTTCGTGAGTTTTCCGTAGAGTTCGGTTTTGCAGAAGTAACAGCGGTTTGTGGGATTTTTTTGGTAATCGGGATTTTTTAGTTCGTCGGTCTTAATTGTTTCAAAATTAAATTTGAATTTTCGGGCAATTTCTACAGCTTCGTGTTTTTGATGTTTGGAAACACTCGGCGAAATTCCCGTAATGCAGAGTGCGTTTTTGTCCAACTCCTGTGTTGCAATCAAGCCGAGATATGCACTGTCAACGCCACCTGAATAGGCAACCAACACAGATTTCATTTCGCGCATCAAAGAACGCAAGTTCAATTCTTTTTCATCAGCGATTTTAATTTGTTGAGCTTTTGGCATTTTTTTTGGAGCGGCGTAAAAAAATTCCCTTAATCTGCAAATATTAACTTACTGTTACGCACCAGCGCAAATGAAATGAACAAAAAAATTTGTTATAAATTATAGACAAATTTGTAGTTAGATACTAGAATAAAGAGGTTTCAAAACAAAAAGACATTTTCCTTCGATGCTTTATTTATTTTCCCGAAGACTTAAACTTTCGTCTGCATTTTTGGCGGTTTTCTCTCTGCTTTTCTTTTCCGCAGTTTGCTTCGCACAAGAAGACACAAACGAAAATTCCCAAAAAGCTATCGAACTTTTTAATCGCGGGCAAGACGCGCACGAAAAAAATGATTTCCAAGGTGCAATAAAATTTTACGATGAAGCATTAAAAATTTTCCCCGAATTTCCTGAAGCGGAAGTTCAACGCGGGAATGCTTATCAATCGCTGAATAATTTGGAAGAAGCGGAGAATTCGTTTCGACGTGCCTTGGAATTGCGCGAAGATTGGTCGCTTCCGATGACAAGTTTGGGCGCAATTCTGGTTGAAAAAGGCAAGTTTTCGGAAGCAGAAATGCTTTTGACAAAAGCACTCGAACAAGACGGAAAAAACTTTCTGGCATATTCGGCTTTGACCGAATTGCGTTTGCGAACAAAAGCGAACGCGGAAGTTTTGAAGGAACTTCTCTATAAACTGAAAATCGTTACGACGCAATCGGGCGCAACGGCGGCTGTTTGGGCTTCACGCGCCGCCCTCGAAAACGCGCTCGGACTTCGCGCCGATGCAAAAACGAGTTTGCAACGCGCCCTTTCGATTGACGCAAATAATAAGAACGCACTTCTCGAATCCGGCGAAATCGCGCTTGCCGAAGGCGACAACGCAGGTGCGATGCAAACCGCGCAAAAACTTAACAAAATTACGCCGAATGCTGTTTCAGTAAAAATGTTTTTTGCGCGTGCGCTTGTCGCGGGCGGCAAATCTGCCGAAGCCTTAAAATTTTTGGAAGAAATAAAAAATCCGCCGAAAGAGATTATTGAATTGAAAAATAAAATCGCGGCAACCGATGCGGAAAATATTGTCGATTTGGAAAAGCAACTCGAAAAAGACGAAAAAAATGCGGCTGTTTTAGGCAGACTCTGCAATCTTTTGCGCGTGGAAGAACCGACTAAAGCATTGAGTTATTGCAGACGCGCCTACGACATCGAGCCGCAAAATTTGAATCACGCCGTCGGCTTTGGCGCGGCTTTGGTGCAAGCCAAACAATTTGAAGCGGCAGTCAATTTGCTCCGAAATATTTTGCAATTTGCACCGGATAATTCAACCGTCCACGCAAATTTGGCAACTGCGCTTTTTCAGTTAAAAAGATATAAAGAAGCGATAGTCGAATATAATTGGCTGATTGAAAAACAACCTGATTTAACGATTGCTTATTATTTTCTTGCAATTTCCCACGATTTTTTGGAACAATATTTAGATGCAATGGCAAATTATCAACAGTTTCTCAAACTCGCCGACGCGGAAAAGAACAAACTCGAAATCGAGAAAGTAAAACTGCGTCTGCCGACATTGGAAAAATTGTTGAAAAATAAGAAATAAGAAGTTAGAAAGTAAAAAAATTGATGGAGGTTATTGATAAAGATGAAAAATTTGAGTATTCGACAATTTAGCGTAAAAAAAGCGGTTCTGCTTACTTTTTTACTTTTTACTTTTTACTTTTTACTTCCGTCAGCGGCAATGGCGCAGGAAGAATATCCGAAAAATGCCGCCGCGCCGCCGATAAAGGCTTTGACAAAAATGGAGAAAGAACAACTCGAAGCCGAAAAAGATGTTAAAAAGCGTCTGACCTTAGCACTGCAATTGATGGAAAACCGTCTGACAAATGCCGAAACTTTGAGTGCCGAAGAAAATTATGCGGAAATGTTCAAAGAGATGGGATTTTTTCACGCAATAATGGATAATACTTTGAATTTTTTGGAACGTAATAATATCGGCGGCAACAAGATTTTAAATTCTTACAAGCGTTTTGAGATAAAACTTCGTTCATTCATCGGGCGCATTGAAATTATCCGCCGCGAGCTTCCGCCACGTTATGAATATTATGTCAGAACATTGGTCAAAGCCGTCCGCGATGCACGAAGCCGCGCCGTTGCGCCAATGTTTGAAGATACGCTCGTGCCGAATCAATCTTAAAATTTGAAGACAAACAACCGAAATGCGTCGAGCGGCATCTTTTGAATTGTCATTCAAATAAAAAAATGAAATTTACAATCTTCGCCCTTTTGGGGTTTATACTTTTGTTCACATCTTTTGCCGGCATTGCTGAAGCGCAAAAACGGCGCGATTATTTGACGGATGAAGAAATCGAACTCGTGCGCGACAAACAGCAGATTGATCAACGCATTGAGATTCTTGTGATTGCCATTGACCGCCGCTTTGCCGTGCTGAATAATCAGCCGTCGCCGATAACCAAAAACCGTGAAAAATGGGGCGAAGAACCAAAAGGCACACGCACCGAGCTGATTTCGGACATCACCAAACTTCTGCAAAAAGCCGTTGACGACATAGACAACCTCGCCTTAAACGAAGCCGCAATGAAAAGCGAATTTTTCCCGAAAGCCATTCACAAACTCGCCGATGCCGCGCAGAGATTTCAGCCGCAATTAAAATCCTTATACGATCAAATCACTATCGAAAAAGAACGTGGCGTAATCCTTAATTCGATGGATTTATGCAACCAGATTATTGAAGCCTCGAAAAAAATCCCGAAAGAAACAAAGAAAAAGTAAATTGAAAAGAAAAAAGTGAAAAGGTGAAGAAGTTTGACTAATTTTTTAATGCAAACTTTTTCACCTTTTCACTTTTTCACTTTTTCACTTTTTTCTTTTACACTTTATAAATTAATTATGTCCACAGAAAATTTATAGAAAACTCCGCATAATGTAGTACATCGGAATTCGGGCGGCAAAATGGTCGATTTCGGCGGTTGGGATATGCCTGTGCAATATACGGCGGGCGTGATTGCCGAACATTTAGCAACACGCGAAAAAGCGGGGCTTTTTGACGTTTCGCACATGGGCGAGATTTGGGTTGAAGGCGAAGATGCGATTAAATTTGTCAATCGAATCACCACCAACGACGTTACAAAATTGGTTGACGGGCAAGCGCATTATTCAGCTTTGACCAATGAAAACGGCGGCGTGGTTGACGATTTGCTGGTTTATCGGTTTTCGGAAAACCGACTTTTGCTCGTTGTTAATGCCGGAACAACCGAGAAAGATTGGGACTGGATAACTTCCCAGGTCAAAGGCGAAGATGTCGTTTTGCGAAATGCTTCCGCCGAATATTGTCAGATTGCCGTGCAAGGTCCGCGGGCGTTGGAAATCGCGCAGAAATTGACCGATGTAAATTTGCCGGAAATCAAATATTATCATTTTACGGAAGGCAAATTTGACGGCGTTGATTCGATAATTTCGCGCACGGGTTACACGGGCGAAGACGGTTTTGAAGTTTACGCTCCGGCGAATAAAGCCGAACAAATCTGGAATAATTTGCTCAAAGCGGGTGAAGAATTCGGTATTTTGCCCGCAGGTTTGGCGGCGCGAAACACTTTGAGATTAGAATCGGCAATGTCGCTTTACGGACACGAATTGAGCGATGAAATTTCGCCGCTCGAAGCCGGTTTGGGCTGGATTTGCAAGATAAACAAAGGCGATTTTAACGGACGCGAACCAATGGCGAACTTAAAAGAAGCAGGTTTAAAACGCAAGCTCGTCGGTTTTGAGATGGTTGATAAAGGCATTGCGCGAGACGAAATGGACGTTTATATCAATGATGAAAAAGTCGGCGTTGTAACTTCGGGCAGTCCCGCGCCGTTTTTGAAAAAGAATATCGGCTTGGCTTTTGTGCTTGTGAAGTTTGCAAAAATCGGTCAAGAAATTAAAATTGATGTCAGAGGCAAACATCTGGCGGCAGTCGTTGTGCCGACACCATTTTATAAAAGAGAAAAATAATTTTTTAGGTAATTAGTAATAAGTAATAGGTAATTAGTCAAAAACCTATTACCAATTACCAATTACCAATTACAAAATTCAAATTATGTCAAATAATATTCCTGAAAATTTACGTTATTCAAAAGACCACGAATGGGTTTTGGTCGAAGGCGATGTCGCCACAATCGGCATCACGGATTACGCACAACATTCGCTTGGTGACGTTGTTTATGTTGACTTGCCGCGTTCGGGCGATTCGTTTAATTCGCACGAATCGTTCGGCTCGGTCGAATCGGTGAAAGCCGTTTCGGAAGTGTTCACTCCCGTTGCGGGAGAAGTAACGGAAGTCAACGAAGCCTTAAACGATGATGCTGAAAAGGTCAATTCCGACCCCTACGGCGAAGCGTGGTTTATCAAAATCAAAATGTCAAACCCCAACGAAGCTGACAAAATGCTTTCGGCTGAGGAATACGAAGAATACCTTTCAAATCAGTGAACAACTAAAAGTGAATAGTAAAAAGTTTAAGCATCTTTTTCACTATTCACTTTTCACTTTTCACTTTTCACTAATATGAGATACATACCAAATTCACCTGAAGAACGGGCGGAGATGCTCGAAATTGTCGGCTTGAAATCGGCGGATGAACTTTTCCGCTCAATTCCGGCGGATGTTCAATTAAATCGTGCGCTTAATGTTACCGAACCGCTGGCGGAATCGGAAGTCATCGGCGCGATGGAAGAAATGGCGGCGAAGAATGCGGCGGCGCGAAAGCCTTCGTTTATGGGCGCGGGCGTTTATTCGCATTACTCGCCGACGATTGTTGACCATCTGATTCAGCGTTCGGAGTTTTTTACGAGCTACACGCCGTATCAACCCGAAATTTCGCAAGGAACTTTGCAATATATTTTCGAATTTCAAACTTTAATTGCCCAATTAACCGGAATGGACGTGGCAAATGCTTCGATGTATGACGGCTCGACCGCCACAGCCGAAGCCGTTTTGATGGCGCAGAGAGTTACGCGGCGCGATAAATTTCTGATTGCCGAAACTGTCCATCCCGAATACGAACAAGTTACGAAAACCTATACACAACACGGAGACTCGTCTTTTGAAACTCTGGACTTCGACAAAGAAACCGGACGAATTTTAGAATCGGAGTTAGCAAAACTCGACGATAAGACCGCCGCGCTCGTTGTTCAATCACCGAACTTCTTCGGTTGCGTCGAAGATTTGCAATATTTAGCCGATAAAGCTCATTCAGTCGGTGCGCTTTTGATTGTTGTTGTAACCGAGGCAATTTCATTCGGACTTTTGAAACCTCCCGGCGAATACGGCGCAGATATTGTCGTCGGCGAAGGTCAATCATTCGGTATTCCGATGTCTTTCGGCGGACCGCATCTTGGGTTGTTTGCCTGTTCGGAAAAATACGTCCGCAATATGCCCGGCAGACTCGCTGGAATCGCCTACGACAAAAACGGAAATCGCGGATTTGTTTTGACTTTAGCAACCCGCGAACAACACATCCGCCGCGAAAAAGCAACGTCAAACATTTGCACTAATCAAGGCTTAATCGCACTCGCCGCAACGATTTATATGGAAGCAATGGGCAAAAAAGGTTTGCAGGAAGTCGCCACCCAAAACGCGCAAAAAGCCGCTTACGCGAAAAAACGAATCTCCGAAATCGAAGGTTTTTCAATTCCTTTTTCGTCGCCGACATTCAACGAATTCGTCGTCCGTGCGCCGAAATCGGCAACGGAGATTTTAGAAAACCTCCGCACCGAAAAAGAAATCATCGGCGGACTCGCGCTGTCGAAATATTACTCGGACAGCGAAAACGATTTTCTCGTCTGCGTTACGGAAACGAACACGAAAGCGCAGATTGATAATTTGGTTGAAGGAATCAAAAATTTGAAATGAACTTCGGTTTTACTGAAATAATACTTATTCTTATTGTTCTGGCAATTCCTTTATTTTAATTGCCGGAATTATTATCTTTGTAATTAAATCTTTAAAGAACCGACAGAGCTATTCAAAAAAATGTCCGTTCTGCGCCGAAATGATTCAGCCCGAAGCGATTGTTTGCCGTTTTTGCGGTCGAGATTTGGTAAAATGATTTTCGGAGGTATTTTATGGCAAAAATTTTAACTTTTGAGATTCCCGAAAACGAATATCACGAATTTAATGTGTTTCTGAAAATGGCGGTTGAAGAAATGCGAAAATCGCGTGAGAAAATGAACGCCGACCAAGCGGAAATCGAACGTCTCGACAAATCAATCGAAAATCTGCGAAAAGAAACGGCTGAATATAAAGCCGAAAGCGATAAGGTTTTGAAAAGATTGGCGGCGATTTTACCGCAAACGGCATAATTTATGTGGAAAGATTTAATCGAATTTACAAAATCCGTCTTCTTTTTACAGCGCGATACTCAGCAAAATAAAGAAGACATCAAAAAGACTGAACAAAATATCGAGAAAAATCAGCAAGACATAAAAGAAATTCGTAAAGAGTTTTCTCAGCTCGTGCTTGTCGTGGAAAAACTAATGTTCGAGATTCAGCGCGTCAGCGACCGCGAAAACGCCGAAAGAGAAAAACTAGCTCTGCAACTCGAAAACGAAATGCTGAAATTTGAACGTCGTCTGCCTTCGGGAAAAAATGAATGATTTGGGTTTCATATTTATACATTGCGGCGACCAAATTGTCGGTTGTATTTTATTTTTGATTCTTGGTTTGTTGGCTGTTATCGCCTTGCCGCTTGGTTCTATCGTGTTAATTATTTATTTGTTTTACAGGAATCCAAAAGAGGAAAACCAAAATGATGAAAAATGATTTGGATTATTTCCAAAGTTTTAATCGGCGAAATTTTTTATCTTCCATTGGCAAAGGTTTTGGATTAATGGCGTTATCGTCCGGCGCGGTGGCTTCGCTTTTTGAAAATTTACAGGCAAAAGTTAAGGAAATCGAACATCTTTCGGCTGAACAAGTTGCGATTGATGAAGATTTTTGGGCGGTAATTCAGCAAAGTTTTTCGGTAACTCGCGGAATTGTCAATTTGAATAACGGCGGCGTTTCGCCTTCGCCGCGAATGGTTACAGAAGCGTTTGTTCGTTACACTTGGCAACAGGAAGACGCAACCGCTTATACGATGTGGCAAATCTTAGAGCCGCAATCGGAAACGATTCGCACGGGTTTGGCGGAGATTTTCGGTTGCGATGCGGAAGAAATTGCGATTACGAGAAACGCGAGCGAATCGCTCGAAATTTTGTTGATGGGAATGGATTTCAAATCGGGCGATGAAATTCTCTCATCAACGCAAGATTATCCGCGAATGTTGACAACTTTGAAACAACGCGAAATGCGCGAAGGTTTGAAGTTGAATTTGATAAAAGTTCCGATTGCGCCCAAAGATGTGAATGATTTGGCAACACCTTTTGAACGAGCGATTACGCCGCGCACGAAATTGATTTTGATGTCGCATCAAATCAATCTGACGGGACAAATTATGCCTGTCAAAAAAGTTTGCGAAATGGCGCGAAGCAAAGGAATTGAAACGATTGTTGACGGAGCGCATTCGTTCGCACAGTTTGATTTTAAGCAAGCCGATCTAGGTTGTGATTATTTCGGAACTTCCCTGCACAAATGGCTTTACGCGCCGAAAGGAACGGGAATGTTGTATGTTCGCAAAGAAAAAATTCCGAAAGTTTGGGCGTTGATGGCTTCGGAAGATCGAAACAAAAGCGATATTAGAAAATTTGAAGAAATCGGCACGCATTCGGCGGCAATGCGTCTGGCAATCGGCGAAGCGATTTTGTTTCATAACGCCATCGGCGGAAAACGCAAAGAAGCGAGATTGCGGTATCTTTCGCGTTATTGGATGAACAAATTAAAGAGCGTTCCGAAAGTCGGTTTTAATACTTCGTTTGACGACGCGCAATCGTGCGCCATCGGAAATTTCAAAATCGAAGGCATTGACCCGGCGCAAATCGGCAGTTATTTGATGGCGAAACACAAGATTTTTACAACGCCGATTGTCCACGAAGAATTTACCGGCATCCGCATTACGCCGAATGTTTATACGACGCTTTGGGAACTCGACCGATTTTGCGAAATCGTTGCCGGAATTGCGAAAAACGGTTTGCCGAAAGCATAAAATATGAGCCAAATCTTTGAAAAAACATTTCACGTCGGCTGGGCGCAGGTAGATTTTAACGGGCATTTGGGAAACACTTCGTTTATGGATTTGGCGGTTGATGTGCGAATGTTTTTCTTTACGGAAAACGGTTTTTCAGTAAAAGAATTTCAGCGTCAAAGATTCGGTCCGGTGATTTTGAAAGACGAAATCGAGTATTACAAAGAAATGTATCTGCTCGACAAAATTCGCATCACTTTTCAAGGTGCGGGCTTGAGCGAAGACGCTTCGCGCTTTAAAGTCCGCAACGAATTTTTCCGCGAAGACGGCAAACTTGCGGCGCGGCTGAACACAATCGGCGGTTGGCTCGATTTTGATAAAAGAAAACTTATCGTGCCGCCCGTAGAACTTGCAGACGCAATGCGAAATCTGGCGCGAACCGAAGATTTTGAAGTTTTACAGACGATTATAAAAAGTTAATTATGAGCATTAAAAAAGTTACACAACATCCATCGCAAAACGAAGGCTTGATTTTCGAGCGTTCACAGACGGGCAGAGTCGGTTATCGTTTGCCGAAATTAGACGTTGACGAAACGAATTTAGACGAAATTATTCCGTCGGAGTTAAGGCGCGATGATGATTTAGAAGGCGTGCCGGAAGTTTCGGAAGTTGACGTAATTCGGCATTTTACGCGCATTTCGACGTGGAATTATTCGATTGATTTGGGAATGTATCCGCTCGGCTCTTGCACGATGAAATATAATTCGCGGCTGAATGAAAAAACGGCGCGGATTGCCGGATTTGCCGGACTTCATCCGCTTGCGCCCGAAAGCGAATCGCAAGGCGCACTCGAGTTAATTTATAAATTGCAAGAAGATTTGGCAGAAATTACGGGCTTGCCGGGCGTTTCTCTGCAACCTGCCGCCGGAGCGCAGGGCGAAATGACGGGCGTAATGCTGATTCGCGCATTTTTGGACAAACGCGACGGTGAAGCGTCAAAAGAACGGCGCGTAATGCTTATTCCCGATTCGGCACACGGAACAAATCCCGCGTCTGCCGCACTTGCAGGTTTTACCGTTAAAACGATTCGTTCAACCAATGAAGGTTTGACCGATTTAGAGCATTTGAAGGAGCTTTGCGAACAAGGCGGAGTTGCCGGATTGATGCTCACGAATCCAAACACAGTCGGCACTTTCGAGAAAAACATCAAGGAAATCTGCACAATTATTCACGACGCAGGTGGTTTGGTTTATATGGACGGCGCGAATATGAACGCGCTCGTCGGCGTGGCGCGTCCGGGCGATATGGGCGTTGATGTGATTCATTTGAACTTGCACAAAACATTTTCGACACCGCACGGCGGCGGCGGTCCGGGTTGCGGACCTTGTTGCTGTTCGGCGGAACTGCAACCGTTTCTGCCTACCCCAAGAATTGAAAAAGACGGCGAGAATTACAAATTAAATTACGACGCACCGGAATCAATCGGTCGCGTCAAAGCGTTTTTCGGCAATTTCGGAATGATGGTTCGCGCCCTTTCCTATATCTACACGCACGGCGACACCGGCTTGCGCGAAGCCACCGAAGCCGCCGTTTTGAATGCGCGTTACGTCAGCGAAAAATTAAAAGACGACTTCGACAAACCGTTCGACTCCGACCCGATGCACGAAGTAATCTTTTCGCACAAAAAACAATCACCTAACGGTGTTCACACGCTCGACATCGCCAAACGTCTAATTGATTACGGCTTTCACCCGATGACGATTTATTTCCCGCTCATCGTCGAAGGCGCAATGCTCATCGAACCGACCGAATCAGTCGGCAGACAAGATTTGGACGCTTTTATCGAAGCAATGCAGTCCATCAACGAAGAAGCGCAAACCAATCCGCAACTCGTCATTGACTCGCCGCACACGACACGAATCGGTCGCTTGGACGAAGCGACTGCCGCGAGAAAACCCGTTTTGCGCTGGAAACCCGAAGGCGAAGCGACAGCGAAGACAGCATAACAACTTTTATGAGTAAAGAGTTTCGGCTTGGAGAATTATTTTGCGGACCCGGCGGCATCGCGCTCGGTGCGAAAATGGCTTCGTGTGCGGGTAATCCGACCGATTATCGCATCACTCACGCTTGGGCAACCGATTACGACAAAGACACTTGCGAAACATTCCGAAACAATATTTGTCCCGAAAGCAAAAATTCGGTTGTTCACGCCGATATTCGCAAACTCGACATTCGACGGCTCGAAAAGATTTCCGGCATTGACGCGCTCGCTTTTGGTTTTCCGTGCAATGATTTCAGCATCGTCGGCGAACAGAAAGGTATTGACGGTGTTTTCGGACCACTTTATCAATACGGCATTGATGTTTTAACTCATTTCAAGCCGTCTTGGTTTTTAGCCGAAAACGTCGGCGGTTTGCGAAATTCAAACGATGGCAACGCTTTTCAAACAATTCTCGATAAAATGTATGACGCAGGCTATGAAACCGTGCCGCATCTCTACAAATTCGAGCAATACGGCGTGCCGCAAGCCCGACATCGCATTATAATCGTCGGCATCAGAAGAGATTTAAACGTAAAGTTCCGCGTTCCTTCGCCTGCGCCTTTCAGCGATTTAGATAATACCTGCAAAAACGCAATCGAAAATCCGCCGATTCCGACTAACGCACAAAACCACGAACTAACCAATCAATCGCAAGCCGTCGTCGAAAGATTGAAATTTATCAAGCCGGGCGAAAACGCATTTACCGCCGATTTGCCCGAAGAATTGCAATTAAACGTCAAAGGCGCGAAAATCAGTCAGATTTACAAACGATTAGACCCTACAAAACCATCTTATACCGTTACAGGAAGCGGCGGCGGCGGAACGCACGTTTATCATTGGAAAGAACCACGCGCATTAACCAACCGCGAACGCGCCCGCTTGCAAACTTTTCCCGACGATTTCGTTTTTTGCGGCTCAAAGGAAAGTGTTAGAAAACAAATAGGAATGGCTGTTCCGCCAAAAGGCGCGGCAATTATTTTTCAGGCGATATTGTATAGTTTTGCAGGAATTAACTATCATTCCGTAAATTCTAGTTGGAATGCCGAATCTATTAGGAAAGAAAAAAAGCAAATGTCTTTGTTTGCAATCTAATTTAGAAAACTCAAAAGAGATGCGAAAGAAAACCGAAAAACAATTAATTCTCGAACAAATTATACAAACCTTGCCGGATATTTCAGTTGAGCAAGCAGATAAATTATATTCATCGTCAAAATTAGGCGGCGAACTTGGAAAATATAATTCTGCTCAAGAATGGCTTAATGAAAGATTTCTGCCTAATGTTGTCATATTAACAAGAGATGATTACATTTTGGCACTTACTCAAGCGTTAAGAATTGCGCCTAAGTTAGCAGGAACTGATTTTGGGACAACGCGACAGCGCGATTTAGGACAACTTTGGACTGATACGGCGAGAGGCTTTCTCGGTGAAATTGCTTTTGCCCGACTTTTGAATAAAAGATTTGGATTAAAACTTGAAATGGATTATAGCGTCGGGGCTGTTTCAGAGTATCTTAATTCAGATGTAAAAAGCATTACTGATAAAGAAGGCGTTTCGTATGAATTAAAATATAATATCAGCATCAAGACGACTAAATTCAATGGTATTTGGCTTGATATTCCGGGCGCACAAATCAGTCATTCAAATGTATTTTTCCTAATAAAACTGGGAATTGAAAGAGAGCATTTCGTTTCGTTTTTGAAGGACATCAGTTTTGTCAAAGATAAACTTTTGCCACAGGCAATTTTATTAGGCGCGATTAACCAAAAGGAAGCGGACGAGCTTTGGGAAAGTTTGCCGATTTTTCGCAACATTGCTTGTTACGTTTGCGGATTTATAGATGATGATAGCGTCGCTAAATATAACAATGTGCCTTGCGGTTTCCGTGAACTTTTTACACGGGAAAAAGTTAGTAAAGATAAATTTGAGGTAAGTGAATATATTGGTTGGATTAGAAAAGGAAAACCTGATAATCTGCCAGCACAACTCGAAGGTAAAAGCGAATTCACTTCCATTGGAAATTTTACTGCCTCAAATGACCATTTTATTTCAAACATTGGATTGTTGAAAAATTCCGAAAGTGATTGGAGAACTTTTTTAAGTAAAGTTTTAGAGGTTGAATAAATGAAGATTGGTAAAATATCATCTCTTACGAAAAAACTTCCGGCGCAAGCGGTTGTTATTGAATTACTTGATAAACAATCCAACCATCTCGCCTTTATTGCGTGTCGGCACGAAAAGGTTTTTGCGCTTTTTGATTCTGACAATGACCGCAACACGAGTCATTTTTTGGAAGAAATTTCAAATTTTGAAGCCGAAATTTTGCACGAATATTTTCGACTTGATAATGATTTGGAAAAAAGTTTCGGCGGTTGGACGGGCAAACTAATCGTTACGGGTGCGAACTCCGAAATCATTCATTACGAATGTCCTGCGTAAGCTGGAAAAAAAACTCTTGACATTGCGGCTGAAATAAATTAAATTTTTTGTGAAATTTGCCGCCAACAGATGAAATTCGTGAAAAACGGGTGAAATTCGTGAAAAACGAGTGGAATTTGTGAAAAACGGGCGAAATTTGCCGCTGACAGATTGGAAGGCGGGAAAAACATTCGGGAATTCGCCGCCGACGGGTGAAAATGTTACGAAAACAGATGAAATTTGCCGCCGACATTGTGAAATTCGAGGCTGACACGCCGAAATTCGAGACAGACACCGCGTTACGAGTGAAAAACAAAAGGAGAACGTAGATTATGCACGACGCGCACCGCCGTAAATTGGACAAGATAGACCGCGAAGACGTGATGATTGCCGACAACGCCGCCGATTTTCCGAACGGCACGAAGGTTGCCGATTATACCGCTTTAATCGCTGTGGAAAAAGCGAAGTTTTTAGCCTTTGACGCACAGCAGACTTCCGGCTTTGACGACCGGCGGCAGGCACAGGAGCTTTACGAAGAAAGCCGCGATTTGCTGGTTGATTTGCTCGAAGAATTTGTCCTTGCCGCCGATATTATTGACGACGACGTTCCGGGAACGGCGGCGAAATATAAAATGCCGCGCCCACGCACCGACGCGAATCTGATTGCCAAATCAACTTCGTTTTTTAACGATTCGCCCGCCATTGAAGACGCACTCGAAGCGGCTGGACTCAGAAAGGACGGGCGCGATTTTCTGATTACCTTCCGCGACAACTTTCAGCAAGCCGCCAACGCCCACGATTCGGCGGAAGAAAAACACGCCGAAGGCACGGGCGGGATGGACGATTCGATGCGAAAAATGATGCACTACTCGCGCCGCCGCGACAAATCCGTGAGAATGAAATACCGCCAGAACCCTGCCAAGCTCGCCGCTTGGACGGTCGCTTCGCACCTCGACCGTGCGCCGAAACCGAAGCCGCCAACGCCTTGAAGAAGAAGGGGAGAAAAGGAGAAAAGGAGAAGGGGAGAAAAGGAGAAAAAATCTCCTCTTCTCCTCTTCTCCCTTTCTCCCTTTCTCGCTTTGGGTGTATAATCGAAAGCCTATCGAAAATCAGATACTTCCACGTTTTGAAATTAGGAGGTTTTTATGTCGCAAGCAACTGTATCGGCTTCTGTTAATGAAGAGAAGTTACACGAATTTATGGGCAAGGTCGTCGGCGATTTCGGGGCGGCTTTGAGTTCGGTTTTGGCTTATATCGGAATTAAGCTGGGACTTTATGATGCGCTCGGCGCGTCTGACGGTTTGACTCCCGAAGAGTTAGCGGCGAAGACGAATACGACCGAGCGTTATGTGCGCGAATGGCTTTTGAATCAGGCTTCGGGCGGTTATGTCGAATATGCGGACGGTAAATATTCGCTTTCGCCCGAACAGAAAGTTACGCTGACGGACGAATCGAGTCCGTTTTATGTCGGCGGCGGTTTTTATGTCGTCAAGGCGATGATGAACGCCCAGCCACGCATTTTTGAAGCCTTTCAAAACGGCGGCGGAATGCACTGGGGCGAACACGACGCGGATTTGTTTATCGGCACGGAGAAATTTTTCCGCCCCGGTTATCAACAGCATCTCATCGCCGAATGGATTCCTGCGCTGACGGGCGTTGAAGAAAAATTAAAACGCGGCGCAAAGGTCGCCGATGTCGGTTGCGGACACGGTGCTTCGACAATAATTATGGCAAAGGCGTTTCCGAATTCGCGCTTTTACGGCTACGATAATCATCCCGCGTCAATCAAAAACGCTTGGCAGAGAGCCGAAAAAGCGGGCGTTGCCGACCGCGTTTCGTTTGAAGTCTCGACGGCGCAGGATTTCGAGGACGAAGATTACGATTTAATCTGCTTTTTCGATTGTCTGCACGATATGGGCGACCCGTCGGGCGCGGCAAAACGCTCGTTTGAAACTCTGAACACGGACGGAAGCGTTTTGATTGTCGAACCGATGGCGGGCAACACGCCGGAAGAAAATTTCAACATTATCGGCAGAACATTTTCCGCCGCTTCGACGCTCTGCTGCACCGCCAACGCCATCGCGCAAGGCGGCACGGCACTCGGCGCAGTCGCCAGCGAAGATGCTCTGCACGAAGCGGTAATGCAAGGCGGCTTCACCCAATTCCGTCGCGCCACCGAAACGCCTTTCAACCGAATCTTTGAAGCACGGCGTTAAAAGAGGATAATAAAACCACGAAGCAACACGAAAAGACACGAAATAAGATTAGAATTTTTCGTGTTCATTCGTGTTTTTAGGAAACAAAGCACGACATTATCAATTATCAATTACCAATTATCCATTAAATTGTCGGGGTTATACTTAGAGCAGATTTGAGTTGAGTGAAGGGTTAGAAATCAAAGGCAGAAACACGACTGTCAAGGAGTGTGTTGATGGTTGAGCGTGTTGACACACTCCTTAACAGTCGTGTTTCTGCCATTAACAGTCGTGTTTCTGCCTTTTTTGTCATACGCTCATTCAAAATATGCTCTAAAACCCCCAAAAATATAATTGATAATTGATAATTAATAATTGATAAACCGCTCGCAACTGTCCGGCTTGTTAGAGTTTTAAAACAATTTCTAAAAAACATCACGCCCGAACATCTGAGCGGGACGAAAATGCGGGTTTGGCGGCGATTGATGAGGGAAAAAGTTTGATTTTCGCGTAAGTGTTTGATGCTTATAGGGTTGGGCGGCGCGATTTTGGGGTTTGGAAAAATTCTTAAGCATATTTGCCGTCTGCCCAAGCCCTTGAGTAGCCTGCCCAAGCGCATGAGTAGCCTGCCCAAGCGCATGAGTAGCTTGCCCATGCGCTTGGGCAGCCTGCCCAAGCGCATGAGAATTTTTCTCATGCGCTTGAGAATTTTTTCCAAGTGCTTGAGAATTTTTCTCAAGTGCTTGAGAATTTTTCCCAAGTGCTTGAGAATTTTTCTCATGCGCTTGAGAATTTTTCTCATGCGCTTGAGAAAAATTCTCACGGACATCTTTTTACTGCCTACGGGTTTGAGAATTTTGCTGAAACAAGGACTGGAGCGCAAGCGTCCCTGCTTGCAATGAGCGTGAAACGCGAAAAAGACTCGCATTACTCGGAAGTTTTAGGTGAACAAACGCCGTTACACCGCTGAAAAGCGCGGTGTTTGCAAGCGGGGACGCTTGCGCTCCAGTCGGTTTTACTTGTCCCGACCACAGGTTATCTACTCTTCTCTCAATGCTAATCTTTTGACGACGTTTCCCTTTTCGAGATGTTCTTCGATGATTTCTGCAACATCTTCCGCCTGAACTTGGGCATACCAAACGCCTTCGGGATAAACCAAAACCGCCGCGCCGATGGAGCAGAAGCCGATTGAACTGCAATCTGTCAGGAGAATTTCGCCGTCGGGGTTTCTGCCTTTTGAGGCTTTGCCGTAGCGGAGTTTTTTCGCTTCGAGTTGTTTTTCAAATTCGGCTTTGACTTCCCCGCTTCCGACAGCCGAACAAGATTTGCCGTTGCAGACGAAAACGTGCTTACGAATCGGTGCGGTTGCCACGGGCGCGAGTTTCTCTAATTGTGCGCGGTCTTCAATGAACTTCTTCATAGTTGATAGTTAATAGTTAATAGTTAATAGTTAATTTTCACTATCAACTATCAACTAATTTTATGATAGAATCTCACAAACGAAAACCTGCATCTAACGGGTTTGTTTTTTAATCCAAAAATGGCGACGGGCATTATCATTCACATTTCGGTAGGAAACGAGCGGCGCACGGAATATTTTTCCGAAGAGCGTATCCGTATCGGTTCGGGCGAATTCAGCGACCTGCAAATTCATACTGCCAAAATCCCATCGAATACAACTTGGATTGAACTCGAACAAACCGAAGGCGCGTATCGCATTATTGATTTTGACGAATCGTTGAATTTGATAATTAACGGTAAGCCGATGCGCCGTTTTATTGCCGTGCAGGACGGCGACTCGGTAGAAATTCCCGAAACGGAAATTTCTTTCGGATTTTATTCGCTGACCTCGAAATCTTCGCTGATCGTTACCAACCGCGAACCGCACATCGCGCAGTTTATCGAAGAAGCCGCATTGGACGCGGCAACTTCGCCCAAACGCGACGATGCCAAAGCGTTTTTGCGCGAATTCGTCCGCGAGCTTTCGCGTGAGATTACTTGGTTCACGAAAATTTCAGTGCTTTTGCTTGCGCTTTTGCTCATCAGCGGCGTTTTATATCTCGGTTTGAGCGTCCGCAACGAACTCCGCACAAGCCGCGAACGCAACGAGGCGCAAAATGAATTGATTAAAAAACTCGAAGAAAAACTCGGCGAAACCAATAACCAACTCGGCGAGATTGATAAATCGAACAAAGACATCATCAAAACTGTTTCGCTTGCGCCGAATCTGCGCGTCGAATACGGCAACGGCATTTGTCTGATCGTCGGCGTTTATGACCTTGTGAGCAAAACAAACGGCAAAACTTTGCGCTATCCCGACCCGAACGCCGTTCAGCAAGACCCTTACGAACCCGTTTTGCAATACGAAGACGGCACACAAATTCCGCCATCGGCAATGAGTTTGACAACCGAAGGCAACGGCGCGGCGGTTGAATACGATTTTATCGGCACGGGCTTTCACGTCGGCGGCGGATTTATTGTTACAAACAAGCACGTCATTCAACCTTGGGCGGAAGATGATTTGGTCAAACAAATGATGAAAGACGGCAACGGTCGCGCCAGAATTAAACGTCTGGTCGTTTATTTTCCGAACGTCCCGACACCGTTTCCGCTGAAAATTAAACAAACCGGAAACCGTGTAGATTTGGCGGTCGGCACGGTTGACGCAAAATTGTTGCCCGCAATTACGCCGACACTTCCGCTGGAAGATAATTCTATCGCGGCGGAAATCGGCAAAACCGTTGTAACAATGGGTTATCCGAGCGGACCTGATAGATTGTTGGCAATGGTTGATGACGACGAAGCCAAAGCGATAAATGCGCGTTTTGGCAATTCGCGCCAAGCGTTGATAACGTATCTCGCGCAAAATAAAAAGATTGTTCCGCTGACAACGCAAGGCGCAATTACCGACCTTGACCAAAAACGCATCGTCCACGACGCGAAAACTGCCGAAGGCGGTTCGGGCGCACCGCTTTTCGGACAAACAGGCAAAGTCATCGGCATAAATTTCGGCGTGTTCACCGAAAACACAGCCGCCAATATGGCTCTGCCCGTGAAATTTGCGATTGAATTACTCCGCCAAGCCGGTTGGAAATCGCCCGAAGAAATTCAAGCTCAACAACAAACCCCGACGCAAATTGCCGAAGCTAACACAAACACGAATACGCAAACCAAACAACAGTGATTTAAGGGATGAGGGATGAGGGATGAGGGATAAATAAGAGTTGTTCTCAAATCCATCCCTCATCCCTTAAATCACTGCTCCGCCGTTAAAACGAGTTCGCTGATTTCGTCATTCACCGCTAAAACCCGCGAATTGAAAACAAATCGTTTGTGCTGAACTGAAATAATGTAAGTCCGCCCGACCTCGACATTTTCAAATTTGAAATAACCGAACGCATTTGAATTTACGGTGCGCGTTTGCCCGTTGTCGTCCGTCAACAAAATGCTTGCGCGTGAAATCGCCGTGCCGTTTGGGGCAACGATTTTTCCGCTCACCGAAACTTCCGCCGCTGAAGGTGCAAACGGCGGGAAAAATTCCGAAGTGTTTCCGGCGGCATCGGTTGTCGTTGCCGTAACTCGGTCGCTTGTCCCAAATCCCATTGCCGCCGCGTTGCCTAAATTTATGGTTTTTACGCCCGGCACAAGCGGATTGTAATCAACAACGGTGTAATAATCGGCGTTCAGAAACAGTTCGCCTTCGCCCGAATTGTCGGATTTGAAAAATTCGATTCGCAAACCGTTTGTGCCGTAATTGGAATTGACAGGCGCGGAATCAACTTTATAAGAAACGATTAAATCGCCGTTGCCGTTGATTGACTGATTCGTAATTTCAGGATAATTTTGCAGATTGTTCGCGCCCGTGTCGGCATCGAGCGGATCGTTCGGCGTGTGTCCGAGTTCGCCGATGTCAATGCCCAAACCGGCGTTGCCGTAAATCGAGTTCGGGTCAACAAGATTGCCCTGTCCGGCGGTCGGGTGAACGTGAACGCCCGCGCCGCCGTTGCCGTTTATCGTGTTCCCGGTGTTTTCGCCCGCGCCGCCGACTTCGTTGATATTCGCGCCGTCCCGAATCAAAACGCCGTGCGACGAGTTTGATTCGATAAGATTGTTGATAATTTTATTGAGTTCGGCGGACGAGCCTTCGATTAAAACGCCATTTTGTTGGTTCAGTTTGATGACGTTTCTCAAAAAAGTTTGCGTGTCGCCGATGGTCGTGCGTTTTGCGCCGTTGATTTTGATGCCGACTCCGTTGCCCAAACCACTCGCGCCGTTTTCGTCTGTGCCGATAATCGAATTGGTAATTTTGTTAAGTTGGGATGCCAGACCTTCAATGAGAACGCCAGCCTCGTTATTGCCGGAAATCACATTTTTTATCGGTTCTGCGCCTCCGACAACCCCGCCGGAAACATTTCTCAACAAAACACCGATTTCATTAGGCTTTCTAACGGTTGCGCCGAAAATTCTGAAAGTCCCGATGCGATTGCCGTGAATCTGAACGCTTGGAGTTTCGCCGACGTTGTTTTGCAGATTACCGCCACCGACATTGCTGACGGCAATACCGCTTCCCGTGTTGCCGCAGATGTTATTGTTGCCGATCAGCGTCTGCGGTGCGCCGTCAATATTGATGCCATCGGGATTGTTTCCGATTGCCAAACCTTCGCGGGTTACGCCGATGTAATTGTAGTCAATGCGATTTCCGGTGGCGTTTGCGCCTGTTACGGCAATTCCGGCGATTCCGTTGCCGACGACGACATTGCCGGAACCCGAAGTCGGCGAGTCGTTGTTTCCGATGATGTTGTCAGGCGAATTGAAAACGACAATTCCGCTTCGCTGATTCGGAATTGCGGCATCGTGCGCGGCGTTGCTTCCGACGTAGTTGCCGAGAACGCGATTTGCGCTTGGAACATCGGTTGTTTGGTCAAAGTCTTCGGTATTGGCGGTGAAAATATAAATTCCTCTGCCGTTTGTTCCGTTGCCGTCGCCGTTGCCGGAAACGAGATTGCCGGTGGTAAGGTTTCCGCCGATCAGATTATTGACCGCGCCGCCCGTCAGTTCGATTCCGCTTCGGTTGTTGCCGATTGCTGCCGTTCCATCCGCGTTTGTGCCGATTTTATTGCCCCAAAGCTCATTGTTACGCGCACTCATTTCGCCGGTGGAACTCGGTGTGCGGCTGATGCGAACGCCCGTTCCGTTACCCGAAATGACATTTTGGTTGACAGTATTTCCATAACCTGCGACAAAAACTCCGTAATCCGTGTTGCCGTTGTCCGCTGAACCGTCTTGGGTTAAGCCGATAAAATTGTTGAAAACCGTATTGCTGTGCGACCGTGAAAAAATATGTATTCCGCTTCGACCGTTTCCTGAGATGATGTTTCGATTTCCGATGATATTTTGGCTGGTGTTGTCGGTTAAAATAATTCCGCCGTTTCTGTTTCCGAAACTAAGATTGCCCGTTAAATCCGTGCCGATCAGGTTTTCTTCGATTTGATTGTTGGTTTCCTCAGGGTCTTCTGCGCCACGTTGGACGAGAATGCCGACATCGTTGTTAGAAATAATGTTGCCTTTGACTTTGGTTTGATAACCGTAAAGCCGTAAGCCGTTTTCAGCATTGCCGAGCGCGTTTTGTTCGCCATTGGTTGCGGCGGTTACGCCAACGTAATTTTTGAAAATCTTATTGGAATACGAGAAGGTTTCAACGTAAATTCCGTTTTGCCCGTTGCCCGAAATAATATTCGGGGCAGTTGCGTTATAATCGCCGATTTGGTTTTCATCGCCTTTGATGTAAATGCCTTGCAAGGCGTTCGGGATTGCCGTGTCTGCATTTTGATTTGTGCCGATTTTGTTTTCGGTGATGAGGGTTTGACTGGAATTATTCAGATGAATTCCGCTTCCTTCATTACCCGAAATCACATTGTTTTTGATTTTTGTTCCGTTGGCAAAGGTTGCCAGAATGCCGTGTTCGCCGTTGCCCAAATCGTCGGTTCCGTCCGTGCCGATGAAATTGCCGATCACGAAATTATTGCCGCCTTCGACCAAAACGCCCGAATGCAAATTGCCCGAAATGTAGTTTCCGGCAAATCCGCCGCCCGTTTGGTTGCCGATAAACTGCCCGACTCCGGCGACTCTCACGCCGTAATAGTTCGGCGCAACGAAATTGCCGTATTGGATGCCGATGTAATTGTTGAGAACATAATTTTGCGAAAAAGCGGTATCGGCAATTAAAACGCCCGCCGCGCCGGTCGAATTATGCCCGACAATAATATTTCCTTCCTGCTCATTATTTCCGCCGATCACATTACCGTTTGCCTGATTTTCAATCACCACGCCGTTTGCTCCGTTTCCGAAGACATTCGAATCGCCGCGCCCGATAAAATTGGCGAAAACCCGATTGTTTCGCGCACCGTTGCGAAGAACGACTCCGTTAAAATTGTTTCCCGCAATGAAGTTTCGCGCAGTTATGTCGCCGCCGATTTTGTTTTCGTTCGAGCCGTCAATCACGATGCCTGTATCATTCGGGATCGCCGAACCGCCGCTCGAATCGAGTCCGATTTGATTATTTTGAATCGTATTTCCCGAACCGCCGATAATCTGAATGCCCGTCAAATTGTTTGAAATGACATTGCCCGAACCGTTTGCGGCAAGACCGATTTCGTGAAACTGTCCGCTGGAAATTTCGATGCCGACTTGCATACGGTTTGACGGTGCGGTCGTGCCGTCGGCATTTACGCCAACATAACAATTCCGAATCTTGTTCCGCAGACCGCCGCCAAAGCGAATGCCTTTTTCAAATCCGACAATGGTCAAACCTTCAATCGTCGAATTGGTTGCCGCCAGATGCAGACCGACTGCACCGACGGTTTGATTGCCGTCAATTTTGATTAAATGTCCGCCGCCGAAGTCATTTTGGCTTGAACCGTAGATTCGCACGCTGTCCGTTATTTGCGGCAGATATGATTGCGGAATAATAGTTTGCACGCCCGCGCCCGGAATGGCAAATTCGATGACGTTCACACCATTTCGGGCGTTTGCTTCTTGAATCGCCGCTCGCAGAGAGCATTGCGGTCCCGGCGTATCGCCGTCGCTGTCGCAAAAACCGTCGCGTGTATTCTCAGGATTATCGCCGTCAAGGTCTGCGCCGTCGGTCGTCACATTAACAACAATCGGCGAAATACAAGTAACGCCGAGTTCTTCAATCGCTTCTTCGACCGTTCTGCCGTTCAGCGAAAAACACACGCCCGCCGCACACGAAAATTCCGAAGTATTGCCGTTTTCATCCGTTGCGGTCGCCGTGATTTTATAACTTGACGGAACGGGTTCGGCTGAATCAAAAATGAACGAAACATTGCCGTTCGAGCCTGTCGTAACCGTGGTCGAGCCGATGCGACTCGTGCCTTCGCCGTAATTTGTTGGGTCGGCGTTCGGACTCGCATAAAAATCGAGCGTAAAAGTTTCACGCGGCGAACTTCGCAAAACGCCCTGAACCGTAACCGTGCCGTCGCCGTTGATAATCGGCGTGAATAAATCGGGATAATTCTGCAAACCGTTCGCGCCCAAATCTGCGTCCTGACAATCGTTTGGCGTTACGCCGTCGGCTTCGCCAAACGCGCCGGAAAAATTCAAATCAATGCCCAAACCGAGATTGTCGTGAATCGAATTGTTCCGAATTGTTACGCCGTATGAGTCCGGTTCAACGGCAACTCCGGCGAAATTTCGTCCGTTCGTGCCGTTGTAGGCGATCTGGTTGGCTTCCTGGTCAGTTCCGCCGATTTGCACGCCGTTACCTGACAGAATTCCGTGCCCTTGATTTCCGAGCGGTTGCAGCGAACTGTTCAGACCGACCAGATTGTTGGCGATTTTAATGAAACCGCCAAAGGCGTTTGCGACAAATCCGTTCGCAACAATGCCGTTTCCGTCGCCGTATTGCCCGCCGCTGCTTTTGTTTCCCGAAATTATGTTGCGTCCCTCGAACGCAGCAGAACCGATATAAACCTCTTCGCCAAACTGAGCGGAAGCGATGACTCCGTTGTTGCCGTTAAGTCCCGGAACGGGCTGAAGCGAAAAATTGCCGCTCACATCAGTCCCGACGCGATTTCCCAAAATGTTGAAAGAACCGGCAAAACCGGGAAAAATGGCGTTCAATCCGACCCCGATATTGCCCCGTCTGTTGCCTGAAACCACATTGCCGAGCGGGAGATTCGGCAAATCGCCGCCGATAAAAGTCGTGCCGAACCAACTCGTCGAAAAGATCCCGCCGACATCGTTCGGAATTGCCGCGTTGCCGGATTGATTCGTGCCGACGAAATTATTGAAAATTCCGACCGCACCGTAGCCTCTTGTCACCAAACCCGTTCCGAAAGCGAAACCGACATCCTGACTGCCCGAAATGACGTTGCAAAAACCCGTGCAATCACCGTTCGGCGTAGTTCCGCCCGGTGAGCCGACAACTGAATAGGTGATTGAGTTTCCGACAGCGACCACGCCCGTATAGGTAAAGAAACCGCTCGGAACATTTCGTCCGTCGTTGCTGATGCCGATGTTTCCGGTGATGTCTGTGCCGACATTATTGCCCGTGATCTGGCAAAAACCGCCTTCGTCGGGAATCTGCTGAAGGTCGCTGTAGATTCCGCAATTAATTCCGCCTTGCCCGTTGTCGGAAACGATGTTGCGCCCTTCCGCCGTAATCGAACCGATATTCGTCTGCACATATGGATTGGTTGCAATACCCGTCCGGCAATTTCCCAAACCGAAAGTTCCCGCCGGATTCGTGCCGATGCGGTTGCCCCTGAGATTATTGTTTAATGAAAGCTGTTCGCCCGTGTCGAGATTAAAGATCGCGGAAATGATAATTCCGCGCCCGTCGCATTGATTATTTACAATGTCATAAATTTCATTATTGCCGGAAACCGTGTTGCCTTGCCCCGCCCCGTCGCCGCCAAATTGGTTGTTCGCGCCCGTGAGAAAAAGTCCGTTTGAATTTCCGAGCTTGCCCGTGCCGAGCGAATTCAGCCCGATGATGTTGCCGTGAAACAGGTTATTATTTCCGGCTGTCACGGCGATTCCGACACCGCGAAGTTGCTCATTACCGTTGCCGGAAATGAGATTATCGCTGATTTGATTGTCGTCCGCGTCGAAAATATTCAAACCCGCGCCGCCGTTTCCTTTGTCGAGACTGCCCGTTTTGTCCGTGCCAAGATAATTGACGGCGATAAAATTATTGCCGTTGTTCGGGAACAGCACGGTGCTTTCAATCGTGATGCCGTTGCCGCCGAACGAGCTGCCCGTGTCGGGATCGTAAAGGCTCGAAAATTCATTGACCGCCAAACCGAGAATCGCCGCGTTGCTCGTTCGGATTTTCAAACCGTCAACGCCTTGCCCGCTCAGATTCGTTCCCGAAATTTCAATAAGCGGCTGAAGATTTCCATTAACCGGACCCGAAATCGTTACGCCTTCACGAATTACGGGCAGTTCCGATTCGGGCGCGATAGTCGCCGAACCGATGCTGAAAAAAATCGAATCCACGCCCGGCGTTTGATTCGCCAAAATTATCGCATTCCGCAAACTGCACAAATTCGCGCCCTGACAATCGCCCGTTTCGTTGTCGGAAGTTACGACAAAAGTATTCATCGGCGCGGTCATCACAATGCTTGGAACAGGCGAATTTTCGCGCAAAACAACCAAATCCGACAAAGCATCCGTGTTCAGACGTATCGGCAAAACCGATTTCACGCCGCTTTCGACTTCTAAATTTGTGATTTCGGTTTTTGGATTTTGGTCTTCGGTCTTCGTTTGTGAAATGAGTCGAATTTGATTCGCTGTTGAATCAACCAGCAAAATGTCGTCCAAATTACTGTTTGAAACATTTACCTTGAGCATTTTGTTCGGCACGTTTGAACTTGCCGCGCTTACTAAAGACGAATCCGCAACAAGCATTTCGATTGACCAATTTGCCAATGTCGAAGGCTTGCCCGCGATGCTTCGCAGATAACCTTGTTTGGCTCTTTCCTTGTATTCGGCTTTTTTCGGCAATGCGTCGGCAAGCAGTTTTTCGCGCTCTTCTTTCGTCATCCGCTTATATTTTTCTGCCGTTTCCGCTTGTTTCTTTTGCAAGAGTTCGCCGAACTTACCATCGCTGATTTCGTTTGCATCAATCAAACTCTTTCCGCCGTTTTCGGCTTGTTGCGTGTTAATGCTTGGTTCGGTCAAAATTGCCAGATTGCGAACTTCGGCATCGGTCGGCAGAAACAAATTTCGACTTGCCCGCGTTAGCATTTCGGGATTGAGCTTGTTGTTTGAAGGCTTTTCGGCGCGATTTGGTTCAAGCCGATAAACATTTCCGTCCGCGCCCAAAATCGCCAGAGTTTCACCGCGTTTGTTGCCGAATCTGCCGACCGTCATCGCCGAAATTTCAAACGGCATCTGTCTTGTTGCAATAAACGCCTTCGGTCTTTGAATTCCCAATTGCGGAATCAAATCCCACGGATAAGCCTGTCCACGTCCGTAAATAATCGTCAGAATATTGCCGCTTGCAATGGCAATATCGGCATAAAAATCCTCGTCCAAATTGCCGATAGCAATTTCGGTTGCAGGTTGGTTTAATTTGTAAATTTCCGGCTTGTGCTTAAACGCGCTTTCGGGATGTTCAAACACCCCGAGAAATGCGCCTTTTGAATTTGAAAAAGCTACCGTCAAATCCATCTGTCCGTCGCGTCGTCCGATTTCTCCTGCTTCGATTGCCGTTAGATTTCCATCAATTTTCACGGCTTGTGGCAGAGAAAAATCCCCTCGCCCGTCGCCCGACAAAAACGCCAGAAAATTTGCGTTCTTTTGCGCCGCTAAAATGTCAGTATGTCCGTCGGCATTAAAATCTCCGGCAAAAAGAAAATCCGCTGAAACATTCAAAGCAAACGATTTATCAGTTAAAACAAAAGTCTCGTTTGAATTGCTTTTGACTGTCGTAACATCATTACGCCGCGCCAAATCATTACCTTTGTAGAACCTCAAATTTCCTGCGACATCCGCCGTAACAATGTCCTCAATCCCGTCCGAGTCAAAATCAGCGGCAACGAGATTTTTCGACTGTCCGCCGTTTGCTTGCGGCTGAGAAATCAAATCCGTGCCGTCCGAGAAATTAACAAACGGATTGCCGCGCCCTTTCGCTTTGACGGTAATCGGTTTTTCGTTCTGTTTCGCGTTTTCGTTTTCCGATTGCAATTTCCCAACTGTCTGCCATGCAAACAAAACACTGCCGACAATCATAAAAACAGTAATCAAACTAACGACACAACGGGAGATTTGCAGATTCATTTTAAGTTTTTTCATCACGATTCACTCCAACAAATTTTTCTTTTCGTCCTACAAGGCGGAAATTTTTGACAAATCGGCTCAAAAAAAATCTTTATTTTTTGCCGATTAGTCGTATAATCGGTTCAGAGTATCGCATTGCGGCGATTAGTTTTCGCTGCATTTCGCTGGCGAGAACTTCACGGCTGAAGCCGTAACTCTGAACTTTTTATGGCTGATTCGTCCGATGTAACAATTTTGCTCAACCGCATCAATAATGGCGACGGTAAAGCTCCTGAAGAGCTTTTGCCGCACGTTTATGACGAACTGCGGAAATTGGCGCACAGCTATTTGCAAAACGAGCGGAGCAACCACACTTTGCAGGCGACTGCGTTGGTTCACGAAGCGTATATTCGGCTGGTTGATTGGGAAAATGTGAGTTGGCAAAATCGGGCGCATTTTTTTGCGGTTGCCGCCCAAGTGATGCGGAAAATATTGGTTGACCACGCCCGCGAAAAACGAGCGCAAAAACGCGACGGTGGACAGAAATTATCTTTGGATGAAGCCGTCAGTTTGCCGAATCAAAAAAGCCGTGAAATTGATTTAATTGCGTTGGATGAAGCATTGGAAAAGTTGGATAATTTCGATAAAACACAAGCAAAAATAGTCGAACTCAGATTTTTCGGTGGTTTGACGATTGAGGAAACGGCGCACGCTTTAGACATTTCTCCCGCCACTGTCAAACGCGAATGGACGGTGGCGCGGACGTGGCTTTTTCGAGAAATAAAATAGTTTAGAGTCCACGCTTTAGCGTGCCGCAAATGCGAACGAAGTGAGGCGTTTGCGCGTCTCCGGCTAATTTGAACTGTTATCGAAGAAGAAAACCGCGTTGCTTCGCTCGCGGTTTGCCGCCTAAAGGTGGGACTCAAAACCAATGCAAAACTGGCAAAATGTAAAAGAGATTTTTCTTGCGGCGTTGGAGAAAACGGACGGTGAGCGAGAAGAATTTTTGTCGGAAATCAGCGATGAGGAAATCCGTGCGGAAGTCGAATCTTTGCTTACTTCGCACGAAGAAATTGATGATTTTATTGAAACTCCGGCGTTTGAAATCGGTGAAATTTTTGCTTCAAATCCTACTGAAAAACATTTTGGAAATTACAAAATCATTCGTGAAATCGGCGCGGGCGGAATGGGCGCAGTTTTCTTAGCCGAACGCGATGACGGCGAATTTTCTCAGCAAGTTGCGATAAAAATCATCCGCCAAACCGTTGCCGACAGCGAACTTATCAATCGTTTTCGGCGCGAACGCCAAATTCTCGCAAACTTAAATCATCCGAATATCGCCAAACTTCTTGACGGCGGCGTTTCTGCAAACGGTGAACCGTTTTTGGCGATGGAATTTGTCGAAGGCGAAGCGATTACGAAATTTGCGGAGCGCGAAAATCTTAATCTCGAAGCGCGTCTGAAATTGTTTCTGAAAGTTTGCGCGGCGGTTTCGTTCGCGCATCGAAATCTGGTCGTTCACCGCGACATCAAGCCTCTGAATATTCTCGTTACAAAAGACGGCGAACCGAAATTATTGGACTTCGGATTGGCAAAACTGACAGAACAATCGGCGGATGAAAAAACACAAACTGCTTTTCACGCGCTCACGCCCGCTTACGCTTCGCCCGAACAACTTAAAAACGAACCGATTACAACATCTTCCGATATTTACTCGCTCGGAGTTGTTTTTTATGAACTTCTGACAGGCGAAAAACCATTCCATTTTGAAGGCAAATCTTTGGAAGAAATCATCAAAACCGCGACACAGCGCGAACCAGCCGCGCCTTCTTTTGTAGAAGAGGAGAAGAGGAGAAGAGGAGAAGAGGAGATTTTGTCATCCGAACTTTCCTCCTCTTCTCCTTTTCTCTTCTTCTCCTCTTCTCAAATAAAAGGTGATTTGGACAACATTGCGCTGACCGCGCTTAGAAAAGAACCTGCGCGACGTTATCAAACGGTTGAGGCGTTTGCGGACGACATCGAACGATATTTGAAAGGTTTGCCAATCGAGGCGCGTCCGAACACTTTGAAATATCGCGCCGAAAAATATTTCAAACGGCATAAAATCGGCGTTTTGGCGGCGAGCCTTGTTTTGTTGAGTTTGATTGGCGGAATCGTTGCAAGTCTTTGGCAAGCTCAAGTTGCGCGAAACGAAAAGGCGAAAGCCGAAAAGGTTAATCAATTTCTCGCGCAGATGCTCAATTACAGCGACCCGAACACGGCGGTCAAAAAGGGCGAGAACGAACTGATTACCGTCAAAGACGTTTTGGACAAAGCCGCCAAACAAATCGAAAACGAAGATTTTTCCGCGCAACCCGATGTCAAAGCGCAGTTAAATTACATTATCGGCAACAGTTATTACACGCAGGGATTTTACGACGCGGCGGAAAAACATTTTCAGATTGCGTTCGAAGAACAAACCAAAATCTCCGGCGCGAACAGCACCGAAACCGTCGAAATAAAATTAAGACTCGGCGAAACTTTTGTGCAAAAAGGAAAACGCGCCGAAGCCGATGCTATTTTTCGGGAAATTATGCCGCTTGCCCGCAGAGAGTTTCAAAAAAACAAGCTGGAAACCGGATTTTTGATAAATGTTCTTGAAAGTTTCGCCGCCAATCGCCGTGCGCTCGGAAATTCAAAGGAAGCCGAAGAAATTTTGCGCGAAGCTCTCGCTTTAGAACCTTTTGCTTCGGAAAAAGAGAAACCTTTGATTTCCGTGATTCGCGGAACTTTGTCTTTGACGCTGTTTGACCAAGGGAAAATTGATGAAGCTATCGCCACTCAATCCGAACACATTGCCGAACTTCGCCGGACTTCTGCCGCCGAAACTTGGGAATTCGGCTATGCTTTGACCGCTTTGGGACATTATTTAATCGAACGGCAAAGATTTACCGAAGCGGACGAAAATTTGTCAAAAGGCGAAACGATTTACCGGCAACTTGTCGGCAATTCGCACCTGTTTCTCGGCGATAATCTACGGATTCAGGCGTATTCGCTCTACCAACAAAACAAATTTGCCGAAGCGAACGGCAAAATCGAGGAAACGCTGAAAATTTACCGTGCCAATACCAATTCGCAATACATCAATTTTGCAACTGCGCTGATGATTCAAGGTTTGATTTTGAACAAAAGCGGAAAGCACTCGGAAGCCGAAAAAATCTTGCGCGAAGCGTTGGAAATCCGTCAAAAAAATCTGCCGCCCGAACATTTTTTAACTGCGCTGGCAAAAAGCGCGTTGGGCGAATGTTTGACGACGCAAAAGAAGTTCGCCGAAGCCGAACCGCTTTTGCGTGAAAGTTTTGAAAGCCTGAAACAATCGCAAGGCGCGGAAAATCCCCGCACAATTTTGGCTCAAGATCGTCTTAACCAACTGTTCAGAGTTAAATAACTCAGCACTTCACATCTGAAGGCGTAACTCTGAAAATTCAGCAATTTATAAATCTTCAAAACCTGAGTAATTTTTCTCCACCTGTAAAATATTCTTACTCGCGCGAAAAAAAATGTCCGCGTTTCAATTTCAATCTCGCTTAATAGGGTGAAAGCGGTTTTTTGCAGACAAAATTTATAAGGAATAATTACGGAGAATAAATAATATGGAAAATGCAGCAATTATGGAAAAGGTTTTGGAAACTTTGGGAACGGAATTACAGACTTTTATAGCACAAGGCGATAAAATTAATGCTTTGAAAACTTTTCGGGCAATGAAAAATATTACGGGCGGCTGCAAATTGCGGCTTCTCGGAATTATGATGCGGCTCAGCAAATCTACGCTCAGAGGTAGTCTTGAAGCGATGGAGAAAAAAGCCGGTGAAGCAGTAAAAATCGTGCTTGAGCGCGAAGCATATACCGAACGCGCGGCAATGTTGGCGAAAGCGTTGGGAAGAGGCGCGGTGAAATTCGGCGGACGCGCTTTAGGCTTAGTGGGCTTTGTGATAATTGCGAAAGATGTTATGGATTGCGGAAATTATCTTGCCGATTCAATGGCTGAACAAATTTGTGTCAAACGAATTGCGTTTTACGGCGACTACTTGGACGAAAGAGAGTCGGCAGGTTTAGCTGAAGAAGCCGGATTAGCTTCGGTTAAAACATATAGACAATGGTTGGCGACGGAATATTTTCCTGCCGAGCAAGAAAAAAAATCCCAATTTTTTAAGCAAATCAAAACTTTGTTCCCACACTCAGTTCCTGTCTAAACGGCAAGGCAATCAAAAAAAGCAAAAGGCAAAAGCGAAATTAAGGCTTTTGCCTTTTTTTTCATTTTGTCGTTTATTGAGTTACAATTACCTAAAACCCAAGACTAAAGTTATGGCGAATCAGGAAACGCACGATGTAACGCAAATTTTGCAGGATTGGCGCGAAGGAAATGCGGACGCGGCAGAACGTCTTTTTCCGCTTGTTTATGATGAATTAAAACGTCAAGCGCGAAGATATTTATTTCGGGAAAGAGTCAATCACACATTACAACCGACTGCACTCGTTCACGAAGCATATATTAAAATGATTGACCAAAGTTCGCTTTCCTTACAGAATCGGGCGCATTTTTTTGGCATTGCTTCGCGGATTATGCGGCAGATTCTCGTTGACCACGCACGCGCCTACAACGCCGAAAAACGAGGCGGTGCGGCAGAGAGATTTTCAATTGAAGATTTGGATATTTTACCCGAACAATCCGCCGCCGATTTGATAGAATTGGACGATGCGCTCAAACGGCTCGAAGCGATTGACGAGCGCAAAGCAAAGGTCGTTGATATGCGCTTTTTCGGCGGTTTAAAAGACGCGGAAATCGCTGAAGTTTTAGGCGTTACGGAAAAAACTGTCCGCCGCGATTGGCAGTTTGCAAAATTGTGGCTCTTTCGGGAATTATCAGAAAGCGGTTAATTTAACGCAAAGGCGCGAAGAAAATTTATAAAATAACTTTGAGTCTTTGCACCTTTGCGTCTTTGCGTTAAAAATGAGTTTGAATTACAAAAAAATCGAAGAAGCGATTGCGGTTTCGGACGAGATGCCACCAGCCGAATTTCGTCTCTGGCTTGAAGAATATTGCGCCGATGATTTTATGTTAAAAGCCGAAATCGAATCACTTTTGGCTTTTGAGACGCAAGCTGATAAGTTTTTGGAAAAACCGGTTGGAAGCCTAGCCGCCGATATTTTGCCTGAAGAAAACGAAATTGATTTTACCGGAAAACAATTCGGACATTACAAAATCATCAAAGAAATCGGACGCGGCGGAATGGGCGCGGTTTTTTTAGCGGAAAGAAGCGATGGCGAATTTTCTCAAAAAGTCGCCGTGAAAATCGTCCGCCAAACTTTGATTGACAAAGAAACTGCTCGTCGCTTCAAAAAAGAACGTCAAATTCTTGCTAATCTTAACCACCCAAATATTGCAAAACTTCTTGACGGCGGCGTTTCCGCTTCGGGCGAGCCGTTTCTCGTGATGGAATTTATCGAAGGCGAAACGCTCACGGAATTTGCGGAAAATAATAATCTGAACACGAATGAACGTCTGCAAATTTTTCAAAAAATCTGCTCGGCGGTGGCTTACGCGCATCGAAATCTAATCGTTCACCGCGACATCAAACCTTCAAATATTTTGGTTACAAAAACCGGTGAGCCGAAACTGCTTGATTTTGGTCTCGCCAAAGCGTTTGACGAAACTCTGGCGGACGAAAACCAAACACAGACAGGTTTTCGTGCAATGACTCCGGCTTACGCTTCGCCCGAACAGATACGCGGCGAAACCGTTACTACAACTTCGGATATTTATAGTTTGGGCAAGGTTTTATCGGAACTTCTCGGCTTTGAAAAAGCAGTTTCGCAAACTCCGATTTCTGCCAAAAAAACCGTTAAAGATTTGCACACTACGCAAGCCGACCAACCAAATCGCAAATTACAAATTGCAAATCGCAAATCCAAAGATGATTTGCAAAATATCACCGCAATGGCTTTGCGCGAAGAACCTGAAAGACGCTATCAATCAGTCGAAGCATTTGTGGACGACATCGAAAATTACCTCAAAGGTTTGCCCGTCGCGGCGCGTCCGGCAACCGTTTCTTATCGTGCGTCAAAATTTATCAAACGCAATAAATCGGCTGTTGCCGCTGCGAGTTTAATTTTGATAACTCTTGTTATTGGAATAATTGCAACCGTTTGGCAAGCACAAGCGGCACAGCGCGAAAAGGAAAAAGCGGAAAAGGTCAGTGCGTTTCTTTCGCAGATGCTCAAATATTCAAACCCGATTTACAAATCGCTCCAAAAAGGCGGACAGGAAGCAACGATTAACGACGTTTTGGATGAAGCCTTAAGGCGCATCAAACAAGGTGAATTCGATTCCTCGCCCGAAGTTAAAGCAGAGTTATTGCGGACAATCTCCGCTTCTTATTTCGGTCAGGGCAAACGCGAACTTGCAAAGGAATTGATGACTGAATATGTCGCACTTGGAAACCGAATTTATCCCGAAAACAGTCCAAAACGAATCGAAACTTCAATAATTTCAGCATCTTTGCTTTTTAACAACGACGAATTATCGGCATCGGAAAAACTTTATCGGGAAACTCTGCCGCGAATGCGCGAAGAGCAAAAACGCGGCAACATCGAAGCCGAAATTTTAGCAGACGCGCTGAACAATTTTGCTTATCTCAGACGCACGCAAGGCGATTCGAGCGAAGCCGAAACACTTTTCCGTGAAGCACTCGCGCTCAACGAAAAAATGTCTGCCGATGAAGCAAATCTTGTCAATGGTGCAACGCGAAGTGTTTTAGCTTCAACACTTGCCGACCAAGGAAGATTTGACGAAGCCTTACAAACTTCCCACGAAGCCGTCGAAGAACAACGCCGCAATAATTTTTCGCAAACGCCGACTTTCGGGTTTAATCTCACGGTTTTAGGCGGATTTCTGACCGAAAAAGGCGAATTTGCCGAAGCCGATAAAAATCTGCAAGAAGCCGAAAATATTTTCCGCAAAAATATGCAGCCGACATCTCTTTGGCTCGGCGACAATCTTCGCAATCAGGCAATTTCGCTTTATTTTCAAAGCAAATACTCCGAATCAATCCGAAAAGCGGACGAAACTCTGAAAATCTATCTGACCTTCGGCAAACATTACGACCAATATCCGACGGTTTTGATTTACAAAGGTTTGAGTCTGGCAAAATCCGGACGTTTGAGTGAGGGCGAAAAACTCCTCCGCGAAGCTGTCGAGATTCGTCGCAAATCTTTGCCGAAAGAGCATTTCTGGGTGGCACTCGCTGAAAGTGCGTTGGGCGAAGTTTTGATGTTGGAGAAAAGATATGAAGAAGCTGAACTACTTCTGAGTGAAAGTTCAGAAAGTTTAAAACGCTCGCAAGGCGCAGAAAATCCGCGCACTATTTTGGCGCAAAATCGTCTTAATCAGCTTTACGAAATTTGGAAAAAATCTGAGCGTTAAACATCACGGTTTGAAAAAACTGTCGAAAATTGCTCAAATATCAGTTTTATGGATAATCTCGTCTTTTCAAATATGCTTCATCGTCCGGCGCGGACAATCGTCAGCGTTTTGGGCATTGCCGTCGGCGTTTTGCTGATTGTTTTTACCGTCGGGTTGTCGAACGGCACGATGCGCGAACGCGCTTCGCGTGAGGCGAATGTCGGCGCGGAAATTATGTTTCGCGCTTCGGGAAGTTTAGGAATGAGCGGTTCGGAGGCGTTTCGTCTGCCCGTTTCGCTAAAATCCGAAATCGAAAAAACCGAAGGCGTAAAATTGGCAGTCGCTGTCGGGCAAAATTCGGTCAAAGCCGATTCAAATGTCGGAAATCGTTTGATTGATGGCGTGAATTTTGAAGAATACGCACAAATTTCGGGAATCAAACTTGTTGAAGGCAAACTTTTTGCTAACGACAAAGACGAAGCAATTATTGACACTGGTTTTCAAAAACAGAAAAAACTTAAAATCGGCGATTCAATCGAGATTTGGGAAAGACCTTTTAAGGTTGTCGGAACTTACGAACCGGCGGCGGGCGGGCGTGTGAAAATTCCGCTTCTGACGATGCAAAAACAACTTGGAAGCGAAGAAAAAACATCCGCGTTTTTCATCAAAATCAAAGAAGGTTTCACGCAAGAACAAGTCGCGCAAAACTTGCAAACCAAATTTCCTGATAATCAAATTATTCTCACCAAAGATTTGGAAGAACTTTATATGTCGAGCATTCCCGCGCTCAATGTTTTCCTCAACGTCATTATCGGAGTCGCCGCAGTCATTTCCGCACTCGTGATTTTGTTGACGATGTATACAACCGTTACCGAAAGAACCAGACAAATCGGAATTATGAAATCGCTCGGAATGAGCAACACAAAAATCGGCTGGACAATCGCGCAGGAAGCGTTGTTGATTAGCTTTTTCGGCATCGTCGGCGGAATTATTTTAACGGTTTTGGTTAGATTCGGCTTGACGCGAATCACGACACTTGAAGTTGAAATCTCGTGGCTTGTTTTGGCGATTACAACCGTCGTCGGCTTAATCGGCGGCGTTCTCGGCGCACTTTATCCGGCGATGAAAGCGGCTCGTTTGGACGCGGTTGAGGCTTTGAGTTATGAATAACGAATTATTAAAAAACACGCGCCTCGCATTTATCGGTTGTGGCGTGATGGCAGAATCAATCGTCGCCGGACTGCTTCGACAAAACCTTGTCAAATCCGAGCAAATCTGCGCTTCGCATCCGCGCAAAAATCGGCGCGAAGAACTTGCGGAAAAATATAAAATTGAAACTTTCGAGCATAACGCCGACGCGGTAAAATCTTTGCCCGAAACCGATTCAGCAATTTTTCTCTGCGTCAAACCACAACGCATCGGCGGCGTTTTGAACGAAATAAAATCTAATGTAAAACCTTCGCAATTAGTCGTTTCAATCATCGCCGGAGCGCGGATTGAAACGATTTCGGAAGCGTTAAATAATGATTTGATTGTGCGAACAATGCCGAATACACCTTCGCAAATCGGCGCGGGAATGACCGCTTGGACGTGCGCCGAAGCGGTTTCGGACGCGCAAAAATCACAAGTCAAAATGCTTCTCACCGCGCTCGGAAAAGAACTTTACGTCGAAAACGAACACCAAATTGATATGGCAACCGCACTTTCGGCAACAGGTCCGACTTATATTTTTATGATGATGGAAGCAATGACCGATGCAGGTGTTCATCTCGGATTTTCGCGTGAAGTTTCAAAAGAACTTGTCCAACAAACAATGCTCGGCGCGACGCTTTTTGCAATGGAATCGCACAAACATCCCGCCGAACTCAGAAATATGGTAACGTCGCCCGGCGGAACTTCTGCGGAAGCAATTTACCAAATGGAAAAAGGCAGTTTGCGGACGGTTTTGTCAAAAGCGATTTATTCGGCTTATAAACGTGCTGTTGATTTAGGCAAAAAATAGAAAGTCGAATTTATTTAGTTTTTACGCCTTCGGAATTAATTTCGGAAACGTAAATTTTAAACTCAATCTCCGTGTTTGAATAAATTTCGCGCATTGCATTTTCAACTTTTTGCGCTGTTTCCAAAGTTTCGGACAGCATAAAAACGCTTGGACCCGAACCCGAAATTCCGCCGCCGAGTGCGCCCGCCTTTAAACTTTCGGATTTCAATTCATCAAATCGCGGAATCAATTTTTTGCGGACAGGTTCGACAATAAAATCTTCCAAACTGCGCGAAATCAAGGCATAATCGCCTTTTGACAAAGCCGAAACCAACGCGCCCAGATTGCTCCATTGATTGATTGCGTCTTTGAGCGGAACTTCTTTCGGCAAAATTTCGCGGGCGTAGGAAGTTTTTATTTCGATTTGCGGATGAATCACAGTGGCGAAAATCTTCGGAAATTCGAGCCGCACGACATCAAGCGGCGACACGGAACGAACCAACACAAAACCGCCGTAAAGACACGGCGCGACATTGTCAGCGTGGCGACCTTGCGACGCGACAAATTCGCCTGCAAGCGCAAATTCGGCGAGTTCGGCGAGCGAAAATCTTTCGTTCAAAAGTTTATTTGCCGCAACAACTGCGCCGACTGCGCTTGCCGAGCTTGAACCGATTCCGCTTCCGGGCTTAATTTTTTTGGTGATTTCAACTTCAAAGCCGATGTTTTCGTCAATTTCTTCGAGCATTGAAAGAAGTGCTACGCCGGCGACATTTTTTTCAGTCTGTTCGGGCAACTTATATTCGTCTAAATGCTTGATTCTAATCGTTTTTTCGTCAATTAAACGCAAAGTCATTTCATCGCACGGCGCATCAAGCGCAAAGCCTAAACAATCAAAACCGCAAACGACATTTGAAACCGTCGCGGGCGCAAGAACGGTAATTTCATTCATAATTTCGCAAATCGGGAAACTTCTATTATCATTAAGAATTTGAGTTTTCGCTCAAATTCTTAATGATGCAATACTTTAGCACAAACCGAAAATCGGCTCACGTCAATTTCCGCGAAGCAACTTTGAAAGGACAGCCGGACGACAAAGGTTTATATTTTCCCGAACAAATTCCGACACTTTCCGATGATTTTTGGCGCGATTTTTCGACGAAATCAAAAGAACAAATTGCCTTTGAAGTCATCAAACCTTTTGTTGGCAAAACAATTGATGAAGAAACGCTTTTTCGAATCTGCGCCGAAACCGTCAATTTTGATTTTCCTTTGGTGAAAATCACTGAAAACGTCTCGACGCTCGAACTTTTTCACGGCGCGACGCTTGCTTTCAAAGATGTCGGCGCAAGATTTATGAGCCGATGTTTGCGCTATTTTTCGCGTGAAAAGTCAGAAAAAACAATCGTCATTGTTGCGACTTCGGGCGACACCGGCGGCGCAGTTGCCAATGGATTTTATGACGTTGAAGGCGTTGAAGTCGTCATTCTTTATCCGCAAGGAAAAGTTTCCGAAGTGCAGGAATTGCAACTGACAACACTTGGAAAAAATATCTCCGCGCTTGAAGTTAAAGGAAACTTCGACGATTGCCAAACACTTACAAAAACAGCACTTGCAGACTCAGAAGTAAAACAAAAAGTCTTTCTGACTTCGGCAAATTCGATAAATGTTGCACGTTGGTTGCCGCAACAATTTTATTACTTTTACGCGCTTCAGCAATGGCAAATCCAAAATCCAAAATCTAAAATCCAAAATCCCGTGATTTGTGTTCCGAGCGGAAATTTCGGAAACATTTGTGCCGGAATTTTGGCACATATTTCGGGTTTGCCTTGTGAAAAATTTATCGCGGCGACGAATGCAAATGATGTCATTCCAAAGTTTTTGGAAAGTGGAAAAATGGAGCAAAAATCTTCCGTTCCGACGCTTTCAAACGCGATGGATGTCGCAAATCCTTCAAATTTTGTGCGAATTTTGGAGATTTTCGGGCAAGATTATTTGAATTTGAAGGAAAAAATGGAAGCCGTGAGCATTTCGGACGACACGACGGCAGAAACGATGCGCGAAGTTTTTCAAAAATACGAATACGTTTTAGACCCGCACGGCGCGGTTGGATTTTACGCTTTGGAAAAATATCTCGAAAAAAATCCCGTGCAAAAAGGATTTTTTCTCGAAACAGCACATCCGGTTAAATTCGATTCGGTCGAAAAAATCGTCGGAACTCACGGTGAAACGCCCGAATCGGTGAAAGATTTGTTTTCTCGCCCGAAACAAAGCGTTGAAATTGAAGCGAATTACGAAGATTTGAAAGAGATTTTATTACAAAAATGTTTCTAGGTTTTAGTGTTTAGCTGAAATTCAGCTAAACACTAAAACCCAGAAACTAAAGACTTTATGAAAGTTTTGAAATTTGGCGGCTCTTCGGTGGGAAGTGCCGAAAATATTGAAAAGGTTGTTACAATCGTCGCAAAAACAATTGAAACGGACGTTTGTGCAGTCGTTTTGTCGGCGATGCAAGGCACGACCGATGCTTTGATTGACGTTGCAAAAACGGCTGAATGCGGCGACGATGCGTTTCGTGCAAAAATCCGTGAAATCGAAACGAAACATCTTGAAACAGCGCGAAAACTTTTAGGTGAATATTCGCAAGACGGCGTTTTTGACTTTATTGAAAACCGCATCAACGAACTAAAAAATATCTGCGAAGGGGTTTATTTGTTGCGCGAGCTTTCGGCGCGAACGCTCGATAGAATCGTTAGTTTGGGCGAAATTCTCTCGACCAAAATCGCTTCGGCAAAGTTTAATTCGCTCGGAATTGAGAACGTCTGGAAAGATTCGCGACAGTTGGTAAAAACCGATTCAAATTATGGTTTCGCGGCGGTTGATTTTGCGAACACAAATCAAAACATCAAAGAATTTTTCGCGGCTTCAAACTCAAAACTTTTTATTTTGCCGGGTTTTATCGCGTCGGATTCTGAAAATATCACGACAACTTTGGGACGCGGCGGTTCGGATTATACAGGCGCAATTTTGGCGGCTGCTTTGGACGCGGAAGTTTTGGAAATTTGGACTGATGTGTCAGGAATGATGACTGCCGACCCGCGCATCGTGCGAAACATAAAGCAAATTCCAAGTATAACTTACCGTGAAGCGATGGAATTGTCGCACTTTGGCGCAAAAGTAATTTATCCACCGACGATTCAGCCGGTTTTGCAGAAAAATATTCCGATTTTCATCAAAAATACGTTTGCGCCGGACGATTACGGAACGCTCATCGAAGCAGAAGTTAGGGACGAAAAAGAAATCATTCGCGGCATCACAAGTATTGATAAAATCTCGATTCTGAGTCTCGAAGGCTCGGGAATGGTTGGTATTCCGGGTTTTTCAAAACGTCTGTTCGACGCATTATCGCGTGCCGCAATCAATGTCATTTTGATTACACAAAGCTCATCGGAACATTCGATTTGCGTCGCCGTCGAGGAAAAATTCGGAGCATTGGCGCAAACTGTTGTTGATAAAGAGTTTGAATACGAAATTGCGGTCGGAAAAATCGAGCCTTTACAGGTCGAAAACGGTCTTTCGATTCTTGCGCTCGTCGGCGATAATATGCGGAATCACACCGGAATTTCGGGCAAAATGTTTCACGCGCTCGGCGCACAAGGGGTGAACATTCGCGCCATCGCGCAAGGTTCGTCGGAAAGGAATATTTCCGCCGTTATCGAAACAAAAGACGTTCGTAAAGCTGTCAACAGTTTGCACGAAGAATTTTTCTCTGATGGCAAACGTCAGATAAATCTCTACGTTATCGGTATCGGAACAGTCGGAAGCAAATTACTCGCGCAACTCGCGCAACAAAGCGATTTTTTGGCGGAAAATCTAAATCTGAATGTTCGTGTGGTTGGTTTGGCGAATAGCAAGAAATTAATCTTTGATGAAGACGGCATTGATTTGAGCAACTATAAATTAGAAATTACAAATGCTGAAATAGATTCAAACTTGCCGAAAATTGCTGATTTAATTATCGAAAAAAACCTCAGAAACTCAATATTTGTTGATGTTACGGCGAATTCAGAAGTTGTAGAAATTTATCCAAAGCTCTTGCAAAAAACGATTTCAGTTATTGCTTGTAACAAAATTGCCGCTTCGTCAGAATACGAAAATTATCAAAATCTGAAGAATTTGGCGCGAGAATATAATGCAAATTTTTTGTTTGAAACCAACGTCGGCGCAGGACTTCCAATTATCAATACTTTGAACGATTTGACGCGAAGCGGCGATAAAATCAACCGTATCGAAGCGGTTTTGTCGGGAACTTTGAACTTTGTTTTCAACAATTACGACGGTTCGCGCTCATTTTCGTCGGTTGTCCGGCAAGCGCAAGACGAAGGTTATACCGAACCCGATCCGCGACTCGATTTGAGCGGAACTGATGTTGCCCGAAAGATTTTGATTCTAGCGCGTGAAGCAGGCTATAAACTTGAAATGTCGGACATCGAAAATGAAGGATTTTTGCCTGAATCTTGCTTACAAGGAAGCGTTGACGATTTCTATTTTGAGATGGAGAAACACGAAGATTATTTTCGTGAATTGTTGGAAAATGCTCAAAGTAAAGGATTTATCTTAAAATATATCGCCTCTTTCGATAATGGAAAGGCTTCGGTCGGATTGCAAAGCATTAATAAAAAGCATAATTTTGCGAATCTTGCCGGCAAAGATAACGCCGTGCTTTTTTACACAAATCGCTATACTGATTTGCCGCTCGTCGTCAAAGGCGCAGGCGCGGGCGCAGACGTTACGGCGGCTGGCGTTTTTGCCGACATTATTCGTGCCGCGAAAATTTGACAACAGATTACACGGATTTTACAGACTATTTTTTATAATTTTTAATGCCAAATCTGTGTAATTTGTGTAATCTGTTGTCAAAAATTCTTCCTACGATTCGGCTAAAATCGAATAAACATCGCGCCGCGCTTGGTTGACGATTTCGTTGATTTTTTTAATTGTTTCCTCATCGCCGTCGCGCACGCCGTCCATTACCGCCGAACCGAATTTCATTAAAGATTTCCGCATTTCAAAGGCTTGCACCATTTTCGGATTGGCTTCAAATTTTCGTTCGCCGCGTTCTTCCAAAAGCCGCAAACCTTCTTCGGTAATCGTATAAACCTTTTTGCCTTCGACCTGTTCGCTCGTCAAATATCCGCCTTCTTCGAGCATTTGCAAAGTTGGATAAACCGAGCCGGGCGAAGGGCGATAACCGCCCGATTGTTGTTCGAGTTCGCTGATAATTTCGTAACCGTGTCGCGGAGTTTCTTTCAAAATCTCCAGCAAATGAAACTTTATATCGCCGCGCCGCATTCGCATAAATTTACCTTTAAAGCCCGAACCGCATCTGTCGTGGGCAACCTTAAATCTTAATTTTCCAAACATATATTTTTACCTCAAATTTCTAAAATATTCAATGAAACCTATTGTTTCATCGTAATATGTTATTTTATATCACGATATATCGGAATAGGTCAAGTAATACTTGCAATTTTGATGTTTGAGCAAATTTCAGCTACTTCAAAACGTCAATCAACAAATCAATTTCGTCCTTTTTCACACAAAGCGGCGGAAGCAGGCGCAAAACATTCGGATTGCTCGAAGTTCCCGTAATTATTCGGTTTTCCAATAGTTTTTGATGAACGGACGCGCAGTTTTCTGTAAATTCGATGCCTAAAAGACCACCTTTGCCGTGAAGACTTTTGACTGTTTCGATTGGCTTTAATTTTTCGCGCAGATAATTTTCGATTTCGGAAATATTTTCACGCATCTTGTCGTTTTCAATCGCCTCAATCGTCGCCAAAACCGCCGCCATCGCCAACATTCCACCGCCGAAAGTCGTGCCTAAATCGTTGAGTTTGATATTTTTTGAAACGCTTTCATTCACCAAACACGCGCCGACCGGAACGCCGCTTCCGAGCGATTTTGCCAACGTAATTATGTCCGGCTCGACAAAATCCGCTAAATCCGAACCGCCAAAAAACCAATTTCCCGTGCGCCCGATTCCCGTCTGAACTTCGTCAAAAATTAAAACAATTCCGTGTTCGTCGCAAATTTCCCGCAAGGCTCGGAAAAATTCGGGCGCGGCTTCGGTTACGCCAGCCATTGATTGAATTGGTTCGAGCATAATCGCGGCAGTTTCTTTGTCCGCGAGTTCTCTGACGCTTTTAATATCTCCAAACTCCGCGCAGACGTGATGCGGCACATTTGGTTTGCCGATTTCGCGGTATTTTCCCAAAAATGTCGCCGAAATCGAATCAGCCGTGCGCCCGTGAAAACCGCCGGAAAATGTAATAATTTTTTCGCGCTTCGTGGCAAACCGCGCCATTCGCATCGCGTTTTCGTTTGCCTCAGTTCCCGAATTACAGAAAAATGCTTTCGTCAGACTTTCAGGCGCGATTGAAACCAATTTTTCCGCCGCTTTTGCGCGAATTTCCGAATAGACGAGATTTGAATAAAACAGAACCTTTTCGGCTTGATTTTTTAACGCTTCGACAACGTGCGGATGCGAATGACCTGTCGCGCAAACCGCGTGTCCGCCGTATAAATCGAGATATTTTTCGCCGTCGCTCGTCCAAATCCACACGCCCGCGCCACGCTCGACGGCGATATTCATTTTCGCGTAAGTCGCAACTTGAAATTGTTCTTCTAAATTGTAAATTTCTTGAAAATTCATTTTTTTCAAACTCGCCGCTCCAAATAACTGCTTGGCGAATCCATAATTTTATAAGCCAAAATCCTTATATCATCGGGATTTACGCGATATTCGGCGAGTTCTTTTTCGTTCAATTTTATCTTTATTTCAAAAATCGCCACCGTTCCGCAGACGACTTCGAGAAAATGGTCGTCCGTCGCTTCGTCGCGGTAAAGCGTGTAAAAATAATGTTCGTCCTTTAAAATTTCCATCACGGGTTCGTTCCAATCAATTTCAATCTGGTCGTTTCATCCAAACCGAACATCAAATTCATATTTTGCACCGCTTGACCTGCCGCACCTTTGACCAGATTATCAATCGCCGAAAAAACCGCGATTTGTTTGCCGAAAGAATGAACGGCGATGTCGCAAAAGTTGGTCGTTTTTACCCAATTTATATCGGGCGAATTTTCGACAATTCGGACGAAATACGAATTTTCATAAAAATTCTCGTAAAGATTTTTTAAGTCTTCATTCGTCAAAATATTGGTCGTTTCGAGATAGCAAGACGCGAAAATTCCGCGTGAAACAGGAAGCGAATGCGTCATAAAAACAAATTCATTTTCAAATTCGCCGATTGATTTCAAATGTTGCGCGATTTCCGGTAAGTGTTGATGCTGAAAAGGTTTGTAGGCATAAAACGAATTCATTCTCTGCGGATGATGAGTGTTCGCCGCCGCTTTTGCGCCTGAACCGGACGAACCTGTTTTCGCGTCAACAATAATTTTCCCCGTCAAAAGTCCGCTTTTCACCAACGGCGCAAGCGCAAGCAAAGTCGCCGTCGCAAAACACCCTGGATTGGCGATATATTTTGCCGTTTTTATCCGTTCTCGGTTTGTTTCGGTCAAACCATAGACAAATTCGCTTTGTAAATCCGCTTTTTCGAGCTTGTAAAATTGCTTGAAAACGTCCACATCATCAATCCGAAAATCTCCCGAAAGATCAATCGCTTTAACATTTTTCGGCAAATTCGGAATCAAATGCAAAGCCTGTCCGTGCGGCAGAGCAAAAAACGCGACATCAATATTTTCGAGTTTCGACAAATCATCCGGCGCAATTTCAAATTTCAGGTTACAAATTCCAAACAGATTTTTATGAACTTCGCCAACCGCTTTCCCCGCGTGTTCATTTGCCGTAACCAAAACGATTTCCGCGTTTTCGTGAAACAAAAGAATCCGCAAAAGCTCGCTTCCGCCATAGCCCGAACCGCCGAAGACTGCAATTTTTATTTTTTCTCGAATCATTTTTTGATTATTTTGTTACCGTTTCGATAAAAGCCGATGAAATCGGCGAAATATTTGTAGCCCACAGTGTAAGCTGTGGGAAAACGCGAAATGATGATTTAGCCATCGAAGATGGCGGCATAAATTTATGTCGCCGATTTCATCGGCTTGTCATCGGTGACAATCTATGCCCGCAGTTTGCACTGCGGGCTACAAATATTTCGCCGTCTTCGGCGGCTAAAACAAAACGTCAAAAGAACCTAAATACCGTTCAGAAAATTGCAGATTTTTTCTGCATCTATCGGATATTTATTCTCAAATTCTTTGCTGGCGTAAATCGCCCAGAGCATTCCCTTCTGAACTTCGATGTTCACATAAACATCTTTACTATTTTTGTTTTCAAATCTCCAAACGCCGCTTTCAGAAGGCTTTTCTCCAAAATTCGTCAGTTGGGCAATTACAATATTCGGACAAATCTCTTTAATTTCCGCAATCAAAATATCAATTTCGCTCAATTCGTTCATTTTTTACTAAACTCAATCAAATCCCAAAGATTGCCGTATAAATCCGCGAAAACGGCGACTGTGCCGTAATCTTCAGTTTTCGGTTCGCGGACAAATTTCACGCCTTTGCGAACATAATTTTCATAATCGCGCCAAAAATCGTCGGTTTGCAGAAAGAGAAAAACGCGCCCGCCGGTTTGGTTTCCGATGCGCGACCTTTGTTCTTCGCCGACACCTTTTGCCAACAATAATTGACATTGCGAATCTTTCGGCGCGACCAAAACCCAACGCTTAGTTTCGCTCTGTGGCGTGTCTTCGAGAAGCACGAAATCCAATTTCTGCGTGTAAAATTCAATCGCTTCGTCGTAATCCGCTACGACTAAAGCGATGTGTGCGATTGATTGTTTCATAAATTTAAGGACTGGAGCGCAAGCGTCCTCGCTTGCAATGAGCGTCGTTTTTTGACGCGAAAAAGCCGCGATTTACTCGAAACTTTTAGAAAACTCAACACTTTTGCGCCGCAAAAAACGCAACGCATTGCAAGCGAGGACGCTTGCGCTCCAGTCAATTAGGCAAAAATCAATTCTGTTTCCTTTTCAAAGTTTAGCAATTCAAAAAGGCGGAAACCATCGCGGCGTGCGTTTCCGGCTTTGATTTTGAATTGTTTTTCGACAAAATCTTCGCCCATTTGCGAATCCGTTACCGAACCGGCGACGACATCAATTTCGATGCCGAAACTTTTCAAAACCTGCATTCCGCCGATTACGCCGACATAATCCGAAGCGCAAAAAACAAACGATTTCATCGCTTCTCTAATTTCAAAATCGCGCAAAACCGAATCAACTGCGTAGCCGCCGACAATGCCGTCGCCGAGTTCGACGACGATTAAGTCAGGCTCGAACGAATTTAAATGATTCAAAATCGCCTTTGCCACAGGCGCGAGATTTTCGACATCAACCGTCGAAGGTAAGCCGCAATCTAAAAAACTCGCCGTCCGAAACGCGCCGTGGTCTTGCATGTTCAAAGTGTCGCGCAAACACGCCACGCCCGACATTTTTGCGGCGCAAACTTTCAAGCCCGAATGCGCGGCTTGTTTGATAATTTCGGTTGCCGCAACTGTTTTGCCTGAATTCATACAAGTTCCCGCCACAACAACAATCGGCGCGGATTCTTTGAGAAAGTTTGTCGGCTTCAAAGCATCATTGGCAATATTCAAAATATTTTCAAACTTATCACAAGCAATGCCCAAAACTTCAACTTCAATCGCGTCCGACAAGCTGGAATGATGACCTTTGCAAATGCCGATAACGCCGCCCATATTGAGCAGATGAAGTTTATCGCCTGCCTTTACCGATTCGGGAACGTCGCCGACAAAACCTTTGAGCGCACGGCGTTTGCCCAAGACACCGATTAAAATATCGTGGCGATTGATTTTCGCCAGCCGTCCGCTCGGCAATTCCAAATTGCCGTAAGTTACCGATTCGCTCAGTGCGCGGACGATCACCACGTCGCCCGCTTTCGGCGCGAAATATTCTTCAATGCCGGCAACTTTTTTAGTCAAATTCAAAGGCGAAGTCGCCGAACCGATTTTGTCTGCTTCTAAAAATTTCATTCCGTTTCCTTAAAAACTCCCCAAATCTTTTTCATCGCCGATTTTTGCGCTTTCGCGTCTTTAACGGCGATGAAAATCGTGTCGTCGCCCGCGATTGTGCCAACGATTTCGGCGATTTTTTCGCGGTCAATCTGCACCGCCACCGCCGAAGCCAAACCGCTTTCGCATCTTGCAACAATCAGATTTGCGCCCGCAGTTTCGAGTCCGACAAAGCCGAAACGCGCATCTGTTTTGTTTGGAATTGCATAAAACTTCCCTTTTTTGACGATTCCGAGTTCGTCCAAATCGCGTGAAACGCTCGATTGTGTCGCCTCAAATCCGGCTTCCGCAAGCGATTTTGTCAATTCTTCTTGCGTTCCGATATTTTTTGCGTTGATTAAATTTATGATTGCTTCTTGTCTTTGCGCTTTAATCATCTCGAATTTTATTAAAACATTTATGCAAAAATATTGCAAATTATTTGCATAGACGCATATTTGGGATGATTGGTTGCAGAAAAGACTGAAACGCAAGTGTCCTCGCTTGCAATGAGCGAAGCAAAAAAGCCTTTGCATAAATTCAAATTGAATTTATGCAAAGGCTTTACGCCGCTGAAAAACGCGCCGTTTGCAAGCGGGGACGCTTGCGCTCCAGTCTTTTAGCGCACTTCTTCGACAAAAGTTACACGGTTTATTTCGTGGAGTGTTGTTTGTCCTTTGAAAACTTTTTTCACCGCTGCCGCCCGAAGACTCGAAAGTCCTTCTTTTTCGGCTTCACGGCGGATTTCTGAACCCGGACGACGTTCGATAATCATTTCGCGGATTTTGTCTGACATATCGAGGAGTTCGTGAATCGCCGTTCTGCCACGATAACCCGTGTGGTTGCAAGCATCACAACCGACGCTCATTAAAAAAGTGTTTTGATTTTTGATTTCAGGGCGTAACCCGGAAATGTGCATTTCTTCGTCTGTGGGAACGTAAGCGCGTTTGCACGTCGGGCAAAGTTTGCGAACTAATCTTTGCGCTAAAACACAGTTAAGCGCGGCGACAAAGTTATACAAATCTACATTCATATTCAAAAAACGCCCGATAACGTCAATCACGTTATTGGCGTGAACCGTCGTGAAAACAAGGTGTCCGGTGAGCGCGGAGTTAATCGCAATTTGCGCGGTTTCTTCGTCGCGGATTTCGCCGACCATCACTTTATCGGGATCGTGGCGCAAAATCGAACGAAGTCCACGCGCAAACGTCAAACCTTTTTTCTCATTAACCGGAATTTGCATAATTCCCGCAAGTTGATATTCCACCGGGTCTTCAATCGTGATGATTTTGTCTTCGATGTTGCGAATTTCGTTTAATGCACCGTAAAGCGTCGTCGTTTTACCGGAACCTGTCGGACCTGTTACGAGAACCATTCCGTAAGGTTCTTTGATGTAAAGCCTAAATCTACGCAAATCTTCTTCGTCAAATCCGACGACTTCAAGACTAAGATTCTTAAATTCTTCCGAAATTTGTTCTTTATCCAAAATACGAATAACGCAATTTTCACCGAAAACAGCCGGAAGAATCGAAACACGAAAATCAACCGTTCTGCCTTTGTAACGCACACGAAATCTGCCGTCTTGGGGAATTCTTCGCTCGGCAATGTCCAATTCGGACATAACTTTGATACGCGAAATCAAAGTTTGATGAAATGCAATATCAATCGGATCAACCTTTTGATAAAGCGCACCGTCAATGCGGAATTTTACGGCAACGTCGCGGTCGCCGGCTTCGATGTGAATGTCGGAGGCACGAGATTCCATCGCGTTATAAACAATCGTGTCAACCAATTTAATAATCGGCGACATATCCGAATCGCTCGCAAGTCGGTCTAAATCAAGAACTTCTTCGCCTTGGTCGGTTTCTTTAACGAGAGAAATCTTAAAAGTTGAAGCCGCTTCCTGCAAAACTCTTTGCGTTGCATCGCCTTTTTTCAAAACGACATCAATTGCTCCTTGAGTTGCAACATATGGCAAAATTCGCACGTTCAAGACATTTTCAAGTTCGTCCAAACGCTCCAAATTTGATGGATCAGCCATCGCCGCGTGCAGATTTCTGCCTTCTTTTTTCAGCGGAACGAAATGATTTTTGAGCATCAAATCAACCGGAATTTTCGCCAACTCTTCATAATCAATCGGCGATTCTTTGTCCGGCGGAAGCAAATCAATGTAAGGCAGACGGTAACGCTTGGCAAGTTGTTTCGCCTGCACGACTTCCGGTGGCTCGTTATCTAAAAAATTCGTTGAAATTGTGGGCGCGGCTGTCGTTACCGTTCCGTTTGTTTGATTCTCCATAATTTTTACTTTTTACTTTACTATTTCCTGCCACCCATCGGTCCTGACGAAATTGTCTGAATAATTGGCAGATAAATTGCCAGCAGAATCGTAATGACAATGCCAGCCATAACTACCAAAATCACAGGTTCGAGCAGAGTTGTTAATTGTTCGAGACGCACTTCGGCTTCGGCATCGTAAAAGTTGGCAACTTCATCGAGCATTTCGCGCAAACTGCCGGAGTTTTCGCCAATACCAATCATATCGAGCGCGAGTTCGGGCATCCAATTGGCTTTTTCTAAGGCTTCAGTGAACATTCGACCCTCACGAATCAATGGCAAAACGGCTTGCGAACGCCGGCGAAGTTCGAGATTGTTTATCGCTTGGGAAGCAATTTCCCAAGCGTCCGGCACGGTAATTCCACCCGAAATCAGCGTCGAAAGCGAACGCGCAAGCTGTGCCGTTGTCATTTGTTTTATCAAATTTCCGGCAATCGGCAAGCGCAATAAAAATTTACCCAAAAGCAATTTCCCGCCCGGCGTTCTTAGCCAAAGAACGAGGGAAAAAATTAAAATAATGGTCAGCGGCAAAAGCCATAAAATATTATTTGCAATCGTCGTTGAAAATGCTAAAACAACAATCGTAACCGTCGGCAACCCTTGCTTGGCATTTAAACCTTTGAAAAGATCGCTCATTCGCGGCACGATGTAAAGCGTCAGAAACGCAACCATAATCGAAGCCGCAACCAACAAAAAAAGCGGATAAGCCAACGCACCGCGAAGTTTTCGGGCTACGCCGACACTGCGTTTGAGATAATCAACATACCGCGCCAAAACATCATCCAACGCACCCGATTTTTCGCCCGCCAAGATGGAAGCCGTGTAAATTTTCGGAAAAGTCCCTTGCGCTTCAAAGGCTTCGGAAAGCGGAACACCGCTTTTGATTTTTTCTTCGACATCCGCCAAAGTTGCTCGAAGCCCAGCCGAGCCGGAACGGTTTTTCAGCAAATTAACGGCTTGAAGCACCGGAATTCCGGCGCGAAGAAGCGCGGAAAATTGCTGATTAAAAAGCAAAAAATCCCCTTGTTTGACGCGATTTTTATTGCCCGAACCACCCGACAAAACTGCTGATAAACCTTTTTCAGCGGACGAAACCGCAAAAACCTTAAAGCCTTCGCCTTCGAGCCGCGCCTTCGCCTCTGCCGCGGCAGTTGCTTCAACAACCCGTGTCATTATCTCGCCCGAAGGCGTTCCTAAACGACAAATAAATTCAGCCATAATTCGATTTTGGATTTTAGATTTTAGATTTTGGATTTGTCAAAAACTCAACTCTCCAATTTAAGGTTTGGTTCTTAAGCGGTTAGATTGTCATTTATGATAATTCAATCCAAAATCTAAAATCCAAAATCGAATTATATCACGTCTTTTTTCTCGATAAGTTGCGCCGAAAATAATTATTCGCACGAAACAACGAATTTTATTTATCAAACATCAAAAAAATATCTTGCGGATTTAAAAATTGTTACATAAAATAGAATAAACTTAGTTGGGAGATTATGGCTGTGAAAAATTTTCAAATTGTCAGCCGCTTTTGCTCCGTGCATCAGTGGAATTTTTTAATTCTCGTCCTTTTTTTGTCGTGTATTTCGGTTGCCAACGCGCAAACACCGACACCAACGCCTGAAAACAGTTCGCCTGTGGAAGATAAAGGCACAATTAATGTGCAAACCGACCTCGTAACTTTAACTTTAACAGTTACAGACCTTTATGGTCGCTACGTTTCGGGACTGACCAAAGACGCTTTTACCGTTTTTGATAATAATGAACAACAAGAAATTACTTTTTTTTCAGATGCAGATGCGCCCGTTTCGCTCGGAATCCTGTTTGACACTTCCGATTCGATGAGCGGCGAAAAAATCCGCAAAGCACAAAAAGCCCTTGAGCGTTTTATAAATACAAGTCATCCGAACGACGAATATTTTTTGATTGCCTTCAACAGCCGCGCTCAACTTTTGCTCGACCGCACACGCGACGGCGAAACCGTTTTACGAAAACTGACTTTGGTTGACCCGAAAAATAATACTGCGCTTTATGATGCTTGTTATCTCGGCGTTGAAAAAGTTACACGCGGCACTCATCAGAAAAAAGCGATGCTGATTATTTCGGATGGACAAGACAATGCTTCGCGTTATAATTTTAACGAAGTGCGCCGTCTTTTGAAAGAATCGGACGTAATTGTTTATGCCGTCGGTATTTTGGACGGGCGCGACACGGGAACTCAAGAAGGAATGATTGGTCAGGCTTATTTGGACGAACTCGCTTCGATTACAGGTGGAAAATCTTTCTATCCGCAAACCGATGTTGAAATGGATGAAATATTTGAACGCATCGCGCTCGAACTTCGCCATCAATATTCAATAGGTTATACACCGAAAGATTTTAAACCCGACGGAAAATTGCATAAAGTAAAAGTTAAGGTCAAACCTCCACGCGGTTTGCCGCGTCTAACGGTTCGCGCACGGGAAAGCTATATTGCGACCCCGAAAACCGATTATAAATAATTGAATTGGCTTTTAGTCTTCGGTCTTTGATTTACTCAAAAAATCAAAAACCGAATCTCAAAGACCGATTTTGAATAAAATGAAAAGAAAAAACCTGTATCTTTTATCAATAGTTTTCTGCATCGCACTCGTTTCGGCGTTTTATGGATTTCTGCAAGCGGACGCACAAACTTCCAATCCGCAAACCGTAGCCACACCAAGCCCGACTTCGACAAAGAAGCCGGTGCCGACGATTGTGCCTCCGCCGACACCTTCGCCAACACCGGAAGAAGATGAAGGCACACTTGTTATTGAAACTGATATTGTCGGGCTTAATGTCCGTGTAATTGACCGCAACAATCGTCCGATAAACGGTCTGACAAAAAACGATTTTCAGGTTTATGAAGACAATGTTCTTCAAGAAATTGATTCATTTTCAAAAGCCGAAGTTCCAACTAATTACACGATGGTTATTGATAATTCCGGTTCGCTTCGGCAACAGCTTGAAAAAGTGATTGATGCCGGAAAAGTCATTATCGGCACAAACAAACCCGATGATGAAACGAGTATCATCCGTTTCGTCAGTTCGGATAAAATCGAAATCAAACAAGAGTTTACCAACGATAAAACCGAACTTTTCGATGCGCTCGACAATCTCTACATCGAAGGCGGACAGACGGCAATCATTGACGCAGTTTATCTCGCCGCACAAATGACCGACGAATACGAAAAATCACGCAACCCGAACGATAAAAAACGTCGCGCCGTGATTTTAGTTACGGACGGCGAAGACCGCGATAGTTTTTATAACGAACAACAGCTTTTTGAAGTCCTGCGCGAATCGGACGTGCAGATTTATGTCATCGGATTTATCGGAGATTTGAGCAAAGAAGGTGGATTTATCGCAAAAAGTCCGCAAGAAAAAGCTAAAAACTTCTTAGAAAAAATGGCAAAGGAAACCGGCGGCAAAGCATATTTTCCGGCAACCGTCGGCGAACTTAATGGTATTGCTCAGGATATTGCCAGTGAATTGAGAACGCAATATTTGGTCAGCTACTATCCGACCAATACCAAAAAAGACGGATCAGTTCGCCAAATTAAAGTCGTCATTGCAGACGGACCAAATAAACAAAAACGCATCGCCGTAACTCGCACTTCGCGCAAAGCGGGAAATTAGAAAGTGAAAAACTAAAAACTAAAAGTGAATAGTGGAAGAAAAATCTTCCACTATTCACTTTTAGTTTTTAGTTTTTCACTATTTAGTTTTTCACTATTCCGGCACTGATCCCGAAATCTTCTTCCGTGTAGTTTCGCCGGTTTCAATTACGGGAATGCCGTCAGCAACTTCTTCGTGCGGACGCGGAATGACGTGAACCGCCGTAACCGTGCCGATTCTTCGCGCTGCCGCCGCGCCTGCGTCAACCGCCGCTTTAACCGCGCCGACTTCGCCACGCACAATCGCCGTAACCAATCCGGCATCAATCCGTTCATAGCCGACAAGCGTAACATTTGCCGCTTTAACCATCGCGTCTGCGGCTTCAATCATCGCCACCAAACCAAAACATTCAACCATTCCGAGTGCTTGCATAATTTACTTTTTTCTAAACAGTTTAATCGCTTGAAAAACTTGAACCACTGTCGCTTGAACCGCCCGAATCATAAGAACTGCCCGAATCATAAGAACCGCCCGAATCGTAGCTCGAAGAATCGCTGTAACTGCTTTCCGCCGGCGGCGAATAACTATTTTCGCTTGTCGTTGATTCGTAATTTTCGACGATTGCCGTGCCTTCGTAAGCAGTTTGCTCCTTAGTTTCAGCAGTTTCATCTGTGTAATAACTGTTGTCAACAAAATCTACATCGTCGTCGGTTTCGTTATAAAAACCGTCTTGATTATGTTGATTGGCATAATTTGTGCTATTCGGGCTTTCAATGAAATTCTTCGGCGAATTGCCACGATTTCTGCGCGAAATAAACCAAATCATCAACCCCAAAAACGCCATTCCGCCGAAAAGTGCCAAAAATACCCCAATTGTTGCAGTTATCATAAAATATTCCTTATTTCATATAAATTGCCATGAAGAAAAGTCCGCCGGCAATTGAAATCAGAATTAAAGCGACCAACATAAACCACAGATTAGGCGCGTTTTCGTGTTCTTCCCATTCATATTCCTCGATGCGTTTTTTCTCGACGGCTTTAGCTTTTCGACGCATTGTTGCCGCCGATTTCAGTGGAGTTTCTTCTTTCGGCTTCTCGGAAGTTTTGTCAATTTTCGTTTCTTTCGCTTTTTCAATCGGCACGTCGAAAATATCTCCCGACGGTTTTTCAATTGGTGTTTCATCTGTCAAATCAGACGGTTTGGAAATCGGTTTATCAATTTTTCCTTGAACGGTCTCATCTAATTTGGTCGTTGTTTTAGGTTCGTCAGCCGCAATATTCTCCCGAAACCAACCACTGCTGACCGAATCGCCGTTGGTGGCGGACACGGCAACTTCCGCTTCGACTGCGCCGCCGCAGTGATAGCAAAAAAGTGCATCTTTCCGCACATCCGCCCCGCATTTCGCGCAAACTTTTTGTTCTACTAATGTTTCAGCCATTATCTAATAAAATAAGCCGTTTCGGGGAAAATCTCCGACTTATCAAACCTTTGCAAATATCTCTTTTTCTTCGCCCAAATCACGCGCCGAAGGTGTCAGAATTGTCTTTGCCGTAATATAAATTTTTTCGCCTTTTTCGAAGGCATTTTTGACATCTGTTTCACTTACGAAATCAACTGCTTTCGGTTTCGCGCCGTTTGTCGGGGATTGCGGTCTGATTTCGTGAATAATTGTTTTCACGGGGCTTTCGGTCTTTGTTTTTTGGTCTTCGGTCTTTACAATTTCAGCCGCCACAGATGATTCCGATAATTTTTGACTTAAAAACTTATCAACAATCGCGGCAATTTCTGCACGTTTTGGTCTTTGATCTTTAACAGGACTGCTGACTGCTAACTGCTGACTGCCGACTACTGACTGCTGACTGCTTACTGCTTTAACGCCAAAAGCAACACGCTTTACATCCATCAAATGAATTGGCGAAACATTGTCGCTTGTTACATTTCCGCCCCACGAACCGCACCCCAAAGTCATCGAAGGCGACAACTCCGTCGAAAATCCGATTGCGCCGTGCGTCGTTGGCGAATTGATAATTATGCGTGACGCAGGCATCTGTGCGCCGTATCGAATTGCTGCATCACGGTTTTGCGTGTGCATTCCGGCGGTGTGTCCCATTCCGCCGAATTGCAGAATTTCTTCGCATTTGTTTGCGCCGGCTTCGATGCCGTCAACGACAAAAAATGCCAGTGTCGGCGAAAGTTTTTCAAACGACCATGGAAAATCACGCCCGACTCCGCCGCAATCGGCTAGAAGACATCTCGTGCCGTTCGGAACGGAAATTCCCGCGAGATTAGCAATATATTCGGCAGATTTCCCGACAATCTTTGCGTTCAAAGTTCTTTGGTCGGTAATTAAAATTTTGCCGACTTTTTCAGCTTCCGTTTCGTTTAGAAAGTGTCCGCCTTGTTTCTTAAATTGTTCACGAACCTCAGAAACGATTGGCGCATCGCAAACAACTGCTTGCTCCGAAGCGCAAATTGTGCCATTATCAAAACAAGTTCCGGTCAAAATATCGCTGACCGCTTTTTCTATATTTGCTGTCCGTTCGATAAAACAAGGAACATTTCCGGGACCAACGCCGAATGCCGGTTTGCCCGACGAATATGCCGCACGAACCAAGCCGATTCCGCCCGTTGCCAAAATAACAGCGGTTTTCTTGTGTTTCATCAGCGTTTCCGTGCCTTCGAGTGCGGAAGTCGTCAAACATTGAATCGCGTCGGGCGGCAAACCTTCTTTGACGGCAACTTCTTTCATTATCCGCGCCGTTTCTGCAATACAACGTGCGGCTGAAGGATGCGGCGAAAGAACAATGGTGTTGCGCGATTTTATTGAAATAATAATTTTGAAAATCGCCGTCGAAGTTGGATTTGTCGAAGGAATAATTGCCGCGACAACTCCGCGCGGGCTGGCAATTTCAACAATATTTCCTTTATCGGCAATCACCCCGACGGTTTTCAAATCCTTAAAATGATTCCAAACATCCTCCGCTGCAAAACGATTTTTTTCGCGCTTGTCTTCCGCCTTGCCGAAACCTGTTTCTTCATTCGCCATCTGTCCAAGACGCATTGATTCCGCAAGTGCGACGTTTGCCATCGCACCGCAGATTTTATCAATTTTATTTTGGTCAAATTTCGCAACCGAAAACCACGCTAAATGTGCCGCTTCCACGGCATCACGCGCTTCTTGTTGCGAAATCAGGTCTTTGTCTTCGGGCATTGGGGTTAAGTTTAAGATTAGGATTCAAGATTTAAGATTCAACGAATTAACATAATCAATCTTAAATCTTAAATCTTAAATTACTTATTTCTCGTTTTGCTTCTGTCATTCGCCGAGATTGCGCCGCCGGCATCACCTTCGCCGAGTTGTCGGCTCGAACCGCCGCCAATAGCTTTTTCGTCCGGTGAAAAACCGACTGCACCGCCTTTCGGCAGAACTCTTTCGACTTCGCCGTGCGGACGCGGAATGACGTGAACCGAAATCAATTCGCCCACGCGCCGTGCCGCCGCCGCACCTGCGTCCGTTGCCGCTTTAACTGCGCCGACATCACCGCGCACGAAAATCGTAACGTAGCCTGCGCCGATATATTCTTTGCCGACAAGCGTAACATTTGCCGCTTTAACCATCGCGTCAGCCGCTTCGACCGCGCCAATGAATCCTTTGGTTTCAACCATTCCGAGTGCTTCTAAACTCATTATTTATTCCTCTCCGAGATTTATGCTTTTCCGATTTTAATATAAGACTTTCCAAAGTGGAAAAGTGGAAAAGTGGAAAAGTGGAAAAGTTTTTGTAATTTTTGTTCGAATATACTTTTTCACTTTTCCACTTTTCCACTTTTTCACTTTCAATATATTGACATTTTCAGCAAAACAAAGCTATATTTCAAGTTTAAGACCGCTTTCCGTTTTTTGCCCTCTGAGCGGCTTGAAAAATAAAACAAATGTCATTAACACTTGGCGAAAAATTGCAACAGGCAAGAGAAGCGCGGGGTGCAACTATAGCTGAAGTTGCCGAACAGACCCGTATCTCGCCGCTTTATATCGAATCAATTGAAAACAACGATTACCGAATTTTGCCCGGCGGGATTTTTAATAAAGGTTTCGTCAAATCGTTTGCCAAATACGTCGGCGTTGATGAACAAGAGGCTTTGCAAGATTATTTGAATTTGATGGCTTCGCAGGAAATGCCTGTTTCGGATGAACCGAAAACCTACAAACCGGAAGTTTTGACGGACGAACGCGCTAATTCGTCTAATTTGATGACGATAGTTTTCGCTGTTATTATTTTGGGTTTGATGACGTGGGGCATTTTAACATTGGTCAATTATTTGCAATCGGAGCAAAATCAGACGGTTGCGAATACTAATACGAACAATGCAAACAGTGTAGCAAATTCAAATTCAAATGCTAATGCGAATGTTTCGCAAACACTTCCGCCAACGGACAAAATCAGCGTCGAACTAAAGAATTTAGCTGAAGCAATTTCCGTAACTTATTGGACGGATGGCGGAAAACAGGAAAGCAAACTCGTCAACGGCGAACCGCTCGTTTTGAATCCGCAGACGAGCGTTAAAATCTCGTATTACGGCGGTTTTACGTCTGACAAAGTGGAATTAAAAATTAACGGCAAACAAATAACCGCTCCGAATCCGCCGAAAAAAGGCAGCAATGTTCTTTTTGAAATCAACAAAACCAACATCGCCGAAATTTTGCAAAGCGGACAAGTTTCGTCCGGCACAACGCCGAGTGCAAACACAAATGCGGCGCGTTAGAAAAAAAGTATGCGGCTTTACGAAAAGCTGAAATTTATATTGATAAAAACCGAGAGCGAAAACACGCCCGCAAGATAAATGCGGGCTTTATTTTTATTTCGGTTTTTGGGATTTGTTGAAAAAATCAAAAACCAAAGCCAAAAAACCAAAGACTAAATAATATGAAAATCGAAGAAATCAAAGAAGGCTTAACATTTGACGACGTTTTATTAGTTCCGGCGTATTCGGATATATTGCCGAGCGAAACAAATGTCGCCACAAAATTTTCACGAAATATCCATCTGAATATTCCGCTGTGTTCGTCGGCGATGGACACGGTTACGGAAGCAAATCTGGCAATCGCGCTGGCGCAACAAGGTGGGATTGGCGTGATTCATAAAAACTTTTCAATCGCGCAACAAGCGGAAGAAGTTGATAAAGTCAAACGCTCGGAAAGCGGAATGATTGTCAATCCCGTAACGATTCGTGATACCGCGATTGTCTCGGAAGCGTTGGGTATAATGGAGCATTATAAAATCTCAGGCGTTCCGGTGGTTGATGAAAACGGGTTTCTGGTTGGCATTATCACCAACCGCGACCTCAGATTTGAAACGCGCTTCGACATACCCGTTTCCGAAGTTATGACACCGCAACCGCTCGTTACAGTTCCCGTCGGGACGACGCTGGACGAGGCGAAAGTCAAATTACAGAAGCACCGCATCGAAAAACTCCTTGTTACCGACGACGACGGACATCTGAAAGGCTTAATCACGGTCAAAGACATCCAAAAAGCGATAAAATATCCGTTTGCGGCGAAAGACAATCTCGGACGGCTTCGATGCGCGGCGGCAATCGGCGCGACGGGCGATTTTCTCGAACGCGCCGCCGCACTCATCGAATCTCGCGTTGATGCCATCGTCATAGACACCGCGCACGGACATTCGAGCCGCGTGATTGAAGCTGTGCGAAAAGTTAAAGCAAATTTCTCCGACATCGAGATTATTGCCGGAAACATTGCCACGTCGGAAGCCGCGAAAGCGTTGATTGATGCCGGAGTTGACGCAATCAAAGTCGGGATTGGTCCCGGTTCGATTTGCACCACGCGAGTCGTTACGGGCGCGGGTGTTCCGCAGATTACGGCGATATTTGATTGCGTCAATGCGGCGAAAGGCACGGGCGTTCCCGTGATTGCGGACGGCGGAATTAAATATTCGGGCGATGTCGCCAAAGCAATCGTTGCGGGCGCGGATTCGGTGATGATTGGTTCGCTTTTTGCGGGGACGGAAGAAGCTCCGGGCGAAGTGATTCTTTATCAAGGGCGCAATTTTAAATCTTATCGCGGAATGGGTTCAATCGGCGCGATGAAGAAAGGTTCGTCCGACAGATATTCGCAAGAAGGCACGGTTGCCGATTCAAAATATGTGCCGGAAGGCATCGAAGGGCGCGTGGCATACAAAGGCACGCTCGCCGATATGGTTACGCAATTAGTTGGCGGTTTGAAGAGCGGAATGGGCTACACGGGTTGCAAAAATATCGCCGAAATGCAGACAAACGCAAAATTTATCCGCATCACCTCCGCCGGACTCAGGGAATCGCACGTTCACGACGTAATTATCACCAAAGAAGCTCCAAACTATCGCGTCGAAGGCTGAGATTAGACAATTTATTCTTCCAACCACGAAACGACACGAAAAAACACGAAATCAAACAATAATTTCGTGTTTTTTTATGTTCTTTTGTGGCTATTTTCTTCAAAAACCAACGCCCGACCGACAAAAACCGCTTTCAAACTCTCGCTGACCGCCGTTCAATCCACGCTGACCCGTTTTTTTTCGCGCTGACCGATGTTTTGACGATAAATACCGCTTATCGAACGCCGCTGACCCGTTTTTTTTCATAAATACCGGCGTTCGGATGATAAATACCAAATGCTTGCCGATAAATTCCAAGCATCAACTCACAAAAACGATCTTGATTCTATGCGGCTTTGCCGCCCGATGTGCGGAAAGGCTCTGCCTTTCCGACAGGCTTTCCCTGATTTTGAGGCTTCGCCTCACCTTCGCGCACGGCTCAAGGCGTAGCCTTTCGCCGGAGTTTTTGTTAAATCGTGTCCGGCGAGGCGAAGCCATCGCCGCACATCGGGCGGCAAAGCCGCAAAAACAAGTCTTTCTGACTTGCTTAAAACGCGATCTTCCTAAATTCAATTTGCTACACGACCGAATTATGCACACGCCTTCGATTAAATTTAACGCTCTGTTGGCGGACGTTCCGAAATGGCACTTAAGTTTAATGTGCCTTCAAATACAGGCGCACCTGAACCTCTCGGCACACACCAAGAATTACCATTTCGCAAATCAATAACGCCTTGGTCTCCTTTTTGATTGCAAGAACCTGCTCTGAAATGAAAATAACTATATTTCAAAGATGTTTGCGCTTCTGTTTTTGTAATTAAAAAGGAAGTTAAGACACTTCCCGTAATAAGCCCGACAACACCAATAATAATCTTCGGCAAGATTCCGTTACCTTTAATCATTTTCAAACTCCTCCAATTTTTTGCAGATGCTCTGCTTAATTTTTTATTCCAATCCGTTCGTCTTTTTCAAGAAGCGGCTAACGCCGGCGTTGACGTGGGGCGAAACCGCCGCCACACAAGTTAAAGATAACGAACGACGCTGATAAGAAAGTAGCTGTTTCGCCCTTACGCCTAATAACTTGTTGGACGTGTTTCCGCCTTCACGCAACTTTAATTTATAGCTTTTGAAAATCCTCGTAACTTTCAACATTCGCTAGTTTACCAGTTACATTTAAGAGAACCGTAACCAAAAACTACCCAGCCCAAAGTTACATATCTTCCTTTGCGAAGAACACTAATTTTAGCCCAAGAAGTTCCATCTCCACCTAATTCGTCTTCCCAAAAGACTTTTGTGCCTTTCTTCAGTTTACTAACAACACGCCCGTTTGGTTCTGTGTAAACTTTAATAAGGCTCTTTCCTACAACACAAGACATTTTTTCTTGGGATTTCGCATCTTGAACACCGACAAAAGCCAAAACTCCTGTCAAAAATAAAAACAAGAAAGTGATTCGAGCTAGTTTCATTTTTTCTCCTAAACTTTAAGGCTTTCGATTTCACCACGAAATGCCCTACTTTGTATTGAACCGAATTAAATTCTGCTTAATAAATTGAACGGAATTTTTAAATGACTCATTCTTAAATACCTTCGGTTAATTTATCGGATAAAAGCCGAATTTTGACGAAGTATTTGATGAGTTTAGTTTCTGATTGATTTTATCATCAAGATCGTCAGTATTTTACCAACTCAATGATATTAACTCACTTTACGCAAGAAAAGAAACCTAGCCCGATTTATCGGGCTTACCGCCGTAGGCGGCAGATAGCCGCGTCCGTTCACGGCGCGGTCAGGATTGCGGATAAAACCAAAGGGCGTTTTAACGTTCTTTTCTTGCGCTTTAGCTCAGATTTTGAAGCTAATCACGGCTCAAGCATAAGAAAAGGACGTTAAAACGCCCTAAAAATCTCGTCGCTCGACTGACCGCGCCATAAATGGACGCGGCTATCTGCCGCCTACGGCGGTAAGCCTCGTGAACGAGGCTAAATCGTGTAATGTGAGTTATAAATTAAAACTGTCCACATACTTAATTTTCTCTTGAAAAAATTGGTAAAAAGGTGTATAAAATTTGACACACGGCAACGGGATTGGCTGAAATTTCCTTGTCATCCGACTGTTGACGGTTTATTTTTGAACAATCTAAAGGAGATTTTTTTTATGAGTGATAGAAAAAGAAATATTCTCGATGCGGCGATTCGGATTGATTTTTATGGCGAGGCAAATCCTCAGCTTGCGGTGGAAGTGCCTTATACGGTTGTGTTGTTTGAGGCGAATAAGACTAATATTTTGCGGCTTAATGCGGCGGGAATTACGTCGGCTTCGGCTTTGGGCGCGGGTGTGAGCGGGACGCGGAGCAAAGTGGCGCGGATTGATGAAATCGAAGCCGACATCCGCCTTGTCGCGCAGTCGGCGCGGCTGATTGCAAACCGTTATCCCGATTTTCAGAATACGTTTGTTTTGCCGCGTGGGAGCTTGACCTACGACCAAATCATCCAATTCGCCGAATCTTTTGCGGCAGATGCGGTGGCGCACGAGTCTAAATTTGACGAATACGCTTTGAAGAGGGCATTTTTTACGGCTCTGTCCGCAAAAGTCGCGGGTTATCGTCTTGCGTCGCAGGAGCAAGCGGACGGCAAGCGTGAAGGCGTAGGCGCAACCGCCGAAGCCGAAGACGCTCTCCGCGCAACGCTTGCCACGCGCAAGGAACTCGACCGCGTTATCAAAAATCATTACCGCAACAACCCGCAAAAACTCGCCGAATGGCTCACCGCAAGCCACATCCGGCGCAAACAAGAACCGGACGAACCCGAAAATCCGCCGACTCCATAAAATAAGACTGGAGCGCAAGCGTCCCCGCTTGCAATGAGCGCGAGAGCGCGAAAAAGACTCGGATTATTTGGAAGTTTTGGGTGAGCAAACGCCGTTACACCGCTGAAAAGCGCGGCGTTTGCAAGCGGGACGCTTGCGCTCCAGTCAAAAACCTAATCAGTTACCATTTTTCACAAATTCATTTTCCGCAGAAGTTCTTGATAACGCGGTTCATTTCGCAGTGCTTCAAATTCGGGCGAGGCGGCAATCATCACGAGCCAAGGGTTTCGCGCCGTGAAGGATTTTTCCAAGTAAGTCAAAGCCGTTTCGCGGTCGCCGATATACATTGCGCGGTTGGCAACCGATGGATAGCTGTCGGCGTTTTTTGACCATACTTCAATAATAAAACGGGTAACTTCTTCGGGCGTTTGGGTTTTGGATTTTTCTTCAACCTGCGCGGCAAATTCGTTTTGCCCGTTGATGCGCGAACCGCTGACGACATATTTCAGCGATTCGCTTTTGCGCCCTTGAAGCCACGCCATTCGGGAAAGATACCAATGCGAAAAAACCCAATTTTCATCGAGTTCGAGGGCTTTTTTGTAAAACTCCTCCGCTTTGGCGAAATCTTTTCTGCAAAAATAAACCGTGCCGAGATTGGCGTAATGCGACGGGTGAGTCGGGTCGAGACGGATGGCTTCCTCCATTTGGGCTTGCGCTTCGTCAAAGCGGCTCAGAAACATCAAAAGCATTCCGTAACGCATTCTCGCGGCGGCTAATTGCGGCTCGATTTCGAGTATTTTTTTCCACGTTTCCTCCGCCTTTGCCCAATCCCAATCGTAAGTCGTTTGGATTTGTCCGAGCGTCAGCAAAGGCTCGACCAACTCCGGTTTGAGCGACAGAGCCTTTTGGATGTTGGCTTTTGCCTTTTCAACATCTTCGACCGAAGAATTGAAATTGTTCATAAAAAGCCGATACCGAACATCGGCAATTCCGGCATAGCCTTCGGCAAAATTCGGGTCAAGACGAACGGCGGTTTCAAACAGTTCGAGCGATTTTCGCAAAGATTGACCTTCGCTTCTGCGCCCGAAATATCTGGCTTTTAGATATGCTTCGTAAGCCTCTTCGTTTTGCGTCGGGCGTTGGGCGATTTCGATGTTTTGTTGGCGGTTTTGATTGAGTGAATCCAAAACTTTTGCAGAAATGCGGTCTTGCAAATTCAAGATTTGATTACTTCGTCCGTCAAAAACTTCCGACCAAATCTGTTCGCCGCTTTCGACTGAAACGAGTTGCAGAGTAATGCGAAGCGTGTCGCCTTCGCGCTGAATTCTGCCGTCCAAAACGGCTTCGACTTCGAGTTTTTTGCCGATTTCAAAAATGCTCTGCTCGCTTTTGGCAAATCGCAAAACCGAAGCCGTCGGACGCACCGAAACATCGGGCAGTTTGCCGAGTTTCGTAATCAAAAAATCGGTCATCTGCCAACGCAATTCTTCGTCGTCCGTCCCCATAAAGGATTTGAGGGGCAGAACGGCGATTGATTTTATTTGCCGTGTGTTCGACGAATTGCGTTTGTAAAAATAAAACCCGAAAGCGGTCGTCAAAATAACGGCTAAAAGCGCAGTCGGAATCAGATAGCGTCTTGCCGAAACTTTTTTGAATTGCGGCGCGTCGGAAGTTTCGAGTTCTTCAATCAAAGTGCGCGAAATCGAATGCTTTTCGATGATTAAATCGTTGCCGTTTGCCTTAATTTCACCCGTGAACCGATAACCGCGCCGCGGCACGGTTTTAATCAAATCTTCCGCTTCGCCGTGTTCCTTAAAAATTTTCCGAATACGGTAAATATGCCGCGAAAGATTGCTTTCTTCGACAAACGAATCCGCCCAAACTCTCTGCAAAAGTTCGTCTTTCGTAATGACTTCGCCGCCGTTTTCGGTCAAAACGCAGAGCAGTTCGATTTCCTTTAATTGCAGATTGACGGTTTCATTTTCGCACCACAAAACCTTCTTTTTCGCATCGAGCCGAAACTTTCCGAATTCGCGTAAGTTATTGATTTCACTATTCATAAACTCTGTTTGAAAGCATTGGAGAAATAAAGGAGAAAAAGTTCAAGACTTTTTTCCGCTTCTCTTTTAAATTCCAATCAGCGACGCAAATGCGCGTGGCGCGGCTTAACGGGCGGGAGCGGTTTCTTGCCAAAAAAATGTGTTTCCGTCTGTAAAGCCGATTGTAAAACAAATGACGCAAAAAGCAAAGAAATATTTAATCACCACCGAAACGCACGAGATTTTTATCGTCCGCCACGGACACGAGAAAATTTACGGATTCTGCTCCGAATGCGGCAATGAAGTGGAGATGCTCAATTTGGATTTAGCGGTAACACATTCGAGCAAAAATGCACGGGAATTGTTCGTGTTGATTGAACGCGGCGCGATTCATTCGATTGAAACGGCAAGCGGGCATCTGCTCATCTGCCGCAATTCTTTAATGTTCGAGCGACATATTTTTTGAAAATTTGTCAGTCGTTAGTAAGGCGGCGTTTGTTTTTCAAAATTTGAAGCGAAAAGGAGAAATAAGATGAAAAGAAATTATGCGAATTTATTTTTAATATTGGCGGTGGTCGGATTTGTTTTATTGGGATGTCGGGCAAACGACACGAAAACTAATTCGGAAGCAAAACCGGAAACAAAATCGGAAACTCAAGGAAAGTTTCCCGACACGGACGAAGGAGCGGCTATTTTTTTCAAAGAATTTGTTAAATCCGGCGCAGACCACGCGGCGTTGAGCAAACAGCTTCGCCCAAGCAAATCCGATTATGAAGCCTTTTTTAAGTCGGATTTAGCAACCAAAGCGGCTTCCGTTTATGACCCGGCTTGGGAAGGCGGACAAATGGTGATTGTCCCCGGCAATGCCGAACGAACCGAAGTCAAAATTTATTCCTTAAAAAGCGACGAGGTAATAAATTGGACGAAAACGGCGGAGATGAATTTCGCCGGAGGCTGGAAGAAAATTGCGCCGCACATTAAACCGGGTATGAAAATTTACGAAGTTAAATTTGTCAAACCCGGTGAAACAACGGGTATGCGCTACGACGGCGTGGTGAACATCAACGGCAACTGGCGCATTTTCCCGAAACCGTGGCGGTTGGTTGAATAAGCGACGTGAACCGAACAGGAGAAATTTCAATGAAAAAAAGAGTTATAAATTTAATGTTCTTGGTAGTTTTTACAGCAGTTTCCGGCTTTGCCGCAAGTCCCGGCGCGTTGGACGGCGTGTTTGATTCGGACGGCAAAGTTGCGACAAACGTGGGAGTATCGGTTAATCCGCGAGCTATTACAGTTCAGCCGGACGGGAAAATTATTGCGATTGGCGGATTGACATCCGGCGGATTTTTCGTTGTCCGCTATCTTCCGAACGGTGCGCTCGACCCAACTTTTGACTCGGACGGCATTCGCACCGGAACTTTCGGCGGCACGTCAAGTGCTGTTTATGCAGTCGCTCTCCAGCCGGACGGAAAAATCATTATGGTCGGTGAAACAAGTGAATCGGGTAATATCAATTTTGCCGTTGTGCGGCTCAACCCGAACGGCTCGTTCGATACGAGTTTCGACACCGACGGCATCGTTACCACGGATTTTTCGGGCGGCACAGACCGCGCTTTTGGAGTCGGTCTGCAAACCGATGGAAAAATAGTGGTCGGCGGCAGCACGCAACCGAACAGCAATTTCGGATTTGCCCGTTACAATCCGAACGGCTCGCTCGACACGACCTTTGACACCGACGGAAAAGTTATCGTTAATTTCGGCGGAACCGACCGTTTATCAGACCTTACAATTCAGCCGGATGGGAAAATAATCGGCGTGGGCGATACTTCGATTGGCAACGACTACGCGCTTTGCCGTTTGAATACGAACGGCAGTTTCGACACTTCGTTCAATCTTGACGGTCTGGCGACAACCGATATTTTTGCCAATGACTCGGCAACGAAAGTCGCCCTTTTGCCGGACGGAAAAATTATCGCGGCAGGCAGCAGCAATGGCTTTACTATCGCCTCAATGGCGAGATATTTTTCAAGTGGCATTCTCGACACATCGTTTGACGGCGACGGCAAAGTTACCAACGACTTGCCTTTTACAACGCAGGAAATCGTTTCAGGGTTGAAAATTCAAGCCGACGGCAAAATTCTGACGGCATCGCAAACCTTTATCAACGGTAATGGCGACACCGCCGGTTTGCTGGTCAACCGCTACAACGCCAACGGAAGCGCGGATACGAGCTTCGGCACAAACGGCTATTCAATCGTCAGAGTGCAGGCGAACTTGGACGAAACGCCGAGTTCGCTCGAAATATTGAGCGGCGGAAAAGTCCTCGTTTTCGGCGGAACTTTTAACAACGAAATTGTTTCGCTGGCGCGGCTCAATTTAGACCCATCGCCGTCGCAAAGCGGCGATTTTGACGGCGATGGCTTTGCGGATTTTGGCGTTTATCGCCCGACGACGACAAATTGGTTTGTCCTCAGAAGTTCCGACAACACAACGCAAATCTTCGCCTTCGGTGCAAACGGCGACATTCCGCTCGACGGCGATTTTGACGGCGACGGGCGCAACGATTTGGCAATTTACCGTCCGAATCCGGGACAATTTTGGTTTCAAAGAAGTTCGGACAACACGGTTTTCGCCGCCCAATTCGGCACGCCGACCGACAAACCCGTGCCGGGCGATTACGACAAAGACGGCAAAACCGACATCGCCATTTTCCGCCCCGCAACCGGCGAATGGTTTGTCTTGCGAAGCAGTTCAAATTTCACAACATTTTTCGGCTTTGCGTTCGGCGCAAACGGCGATATTCCGATTACGCGGCAAGGTTTGTAGAAACTAAACCAATTCTTCTGCTAACTTCTCCCACTCGTCATAAAGCGTCTGAATTTTTTGCTCGGTCTTTTGATATTTTTCGTTGGTTTCCGTGAGTTTTGCGTGGTTTGAAGCAATTTCCGGCAAGCTCATTTCAAACGTGAGTTTTGCCAAATTTTCTTCCAAAGCCGGAATCTCCGTTTCGATTTCACGGATGCGGTTTTCGATTTTTTGAAGTTGATTCTTTGAAAACTGGTCTTTGGTCTTTGGTCTTTGGTCTTCGATTTTCGATGACGGTTCGAGATAGTTTTCTCCCTTTTTCGCTTTCTCCTCTTCTCCTCTCCTCAATTTCCATTCGTGAAATTCGCTGTAATTGCCGTCGTAAATTTCGACGTTGCTGTCCGTTTCAAATGAAAAAATCTGTGTCGCAATTTTGTCGAGAAAAAATCTATCGTGGCTGACGGTGATGATTGTGCCTTGATATGCGTCGAGTGCGTCTTCGAGGGCTTCGCGTGAAGGAATGTCGAGATGATTGGTCGGTTCGTCCAAAATCAACACATTTTTGTTTGAATAAATCAATTTCGCCAACGCCAATCTTCCCTTTTCGCCGCCGGAAAGGTCTTTCACCGATTTGAAAACATCTTCGCCCGAAAATAAAAATCGCGCTAAAAATGAACGCAATTCACCGTTTTCTGCGAGCGGTGCGACGCGGCGGAGTTCTTGAATAACTTCATTGCGCGGTTCTAAATCTTCCAAATTTTGCGAATAATAGCCGATGTCAGTTTTTGTTCCCCAAATAATTTTACCCGAAATTTCACGAATATTTCCCAAAACGGTTTTCAGAAACGTCGTTTTTCCCGTCCCGTTTCCGCCGATAATGCCTAAACATTCGCCGCGATTCAAAGTAAAATTTATATCTTTTGCCAAAACTTTTTCGCCGTATCCAATCGCTAAATCTTCAACCGTGAGAACATTCTGTCCGGCGCGTTCGACCTTTTTGAGATTAAAATTTCCGCTCGGCTTGTCAGATTCAACCGATTCGATACGCTCCATTCGTTGAAGCATATTGCGGCGGGATTTCGCTTGTTTCGTCTTTTGACCTTCAAGATTTTTGCGGACAAATTCTTCCGTCTTGGCGATAAACGCTTGCTGATTTTCAAATTCGCGCCGCTGTTGTTCGCGGCGTTCTTCGCGCTCGATGAGAAAATCTGAATAATTTCCCTTATAAGAAAAGGTCTTGCCGTTTGCAATTTCGATGATTTTATTGGTCGTCCGATCTAAAAAATATCGGTCGTGGCTAATGAGAACAAAGGTTTTATCGTAATTTTTTAAGAAATTCTCCAACCATTCAACGGCTTCCACGTCCAAATGATTGGTCGGCTCGTCCAATAACAAAACGTCCGTGTTTGAAAGCAAAAGTCTGGCTAAACCCAAACGATTTTTCTGTCCGCCCGAAAGCGTTTTTGTTTCGTGATTCCAAGTTTCTTTTGAAAATCCGAGTCCAAGCAAAATCGCTTCAGCTTTCGCGGCATAGCTGAAACCGTCTTCCAATTCAAATTCTGTTTGCAAATCGGCGTATTTCATCAAAATCTCGTCGGAAACGTCGCGCTCCATCTGCTTTTCAAGCCGCCGCATTTCGGCTTCAATGTCGTGAATTTTTTGAAAAGCCGAAAGTGCGGATGTATGCACGGTTTCGTTTTCCGAAAAATCAACGTGCTGTTGAAGCAGACCGATTTTCAGATTGTTTATTTTTATAAAATCGCCTGAATCAGCCGTTTCTTCGCCTGTAATCAGCCGAAAAACCGTCGTTTTGCCTGCACCGTTGCGCCCGACAAAACCGATTTTTTCGTTCGGATTTACCTGAAACGTAACGCCGCGCAAAATCTCGTGTCCGCTGTAAGATTTATTGATGTCCGAAAGTCTGAAAAGCATAAAAATTTTAAGGTGAGAACTGAGAAGTGAGAACTGAGAATTTCACGTTTCTCAGTTCTCACTTCTCAGTTCTCACCTTTTTTTTCGCTCTTTACCTATTTATTGGCTTTTGTATTAGCGTTTGCCGTGTTCGTGGCTTTATTATCCGCTTTTACATTAGCATTGGTGTTTGCGTTGGTGTTCGCATTTGTATTTGCCGCCGCCGTATTGGTGTTTGCGTTTGTGTTGCCTGTCGGAGCAGGACGCGCACCACTTAATTCATTCGGATTATCAACGATTTTCTTTGCCAAAAAGTTTTCGATTTTGGCTTCGTTCATCGCTTGCGCCGCGTAAGATTGGCTCAAAAGTTGTTTGCGGTTGTCAATTAAACTTTTGGTAACTTGTTCACGAACTTTCGGAGTTTCAAGTGTTAAATTTTCGTCTTTTTCGACTCTTTCCATCAACTTAAACACGAAAAATTTGCCTTCAATCGGCACGGGATTCGTGAATTTTCCGACGGCAAATTGCGGATTCATAAAACCTTCAGCAAGTTGCGGATAGCTTTGTTTTAACTGTTCTTCCGAAAAATAACCGACTTCTCCGCCTTGAAATTTGCTTGGGTCCTCGCTGTATTCGTTGACCAAAGCCTGAAAATCACTGCCGGGTTGTTGGAGTTTGCCGAGCAATTCCTTCATTATCAAATTCGTCGAATTTTCATCCGTCGTTTTATCGCCTTCGCCTCGATTTGCCGGATCAACTACGATTGCCGCAAGGCGAACACCACGTTTTCTGACGAACAATTCGGGATTGCCTTTGTAAAACGCTTCGATTTCAGCATCTTTCGGCGGTTCAATCCGGCTCGTTATTTTTTCGACCAAATTGTTAATCGCCAAACCTTTTTTGATGTTATCGCGCAAGGCTTTTTCATCCATTCCGGCAAGCGTCATCTGTTCTTGAAATTTTTCAACCGATAAACCGCTTTCCGTCTTGCGTTTGTTCAATTCCGCCGTGATTTCTTCTTCAGTCGGGACTTTTGCATCTTTTTCCGCTTTTTGGAACAAAACTTCTTGTTGAATCAACTGCTCCAAAACTTGAAGACGTGCCGCTGCAAGTTCGAGCGGCGAGAGTTTCGCTTCCTGCCCCTGTGCTTGTTGTTTCACGGCGCGGTCAACATCCTGCATCGTAATTGCTTTTCCGTTGACCGTTGCGGCTGTTTCATTCGGGTCAACGCTGCCGGTTGAATTATTTGCGCTACCGCCGCCACCGCAACCCGTTAAAATAAATGCGGCAAACGCAAAAAAAGCGATCAACGCAAGACTGTTTTTAGTATTTCGCACTATGGCTTTTACTCCTTCAAAATTAACTGTATCTATCATTACTTGACTAAACCTTAAAATATTTGTTATAAATCTAGTTTTTGAGTTTGCAAATTACAAACTCAATTTTATACCTCGTTATTATATTTACTTTGGAGGCACTTTAATTATTATGGCTAAACGATGCGATGTCTGCGGCAAAGGTCCGCAATTCGGAAACAATGTTTCACACGCTAACAACAAAACCCGTCGCCGCTTTAATCCGAATCTGCAATCTATCCGCGTTCAACTTCCTTCGGGAAGCAACGGACGCGCGAAAGTTTGCACGCGCTGTATTAAATCCGGCAAAATTGTCAAAGCTGTGTAAATCTTTGAGATTTAACTCGTTAAAATGGTTGCCAAGCGTGAGATTTTTTTTCGCGCTTGGCTTTTTTTAGTTTCTGGTTTCTGGTTTCTGGTTAAAAGAGGTTTTCCCAACCAGAAACTTGAAACCAGAAACCAGAAACTAAATTAAAGCTATGCAATCAATCTCGACTCGCGCATCCCGCGGCAAACGCGCCGCTTGAACCGTTGCGCGAGCCGGTTTGTTTTCGCTGAAATATTTTGCGTAAATTTCATTCATTGCTGCGAAATCGTTCATATCAGCAAGAAATACGGTTGTTTTCACGACTTTATTCAAACTGCTTCCCGCCGCTTCCAATACTGCCGATAAATTCTTTAAAACTTGTTCGGTTTGCTCCGAAACATCGTTTGAAACAAATTCGCCGGTTGAAATATCAATCGGAATTTGCCCTGAACAAAAAATCATTCCGCCCGCTTTTACAGCTTGCGAATATGGTCCGATTGCGCCCGGCGCGTTTTCAGTTGAAATAATCTCTATCACTATTTTGCCTTTATTTCGTTTCTTCAAACAAAAGGCAGATTTTAACAGATAAAAATTGAAAAGAAAAGTTTGCGCTTTGAGTTTATTGCCGCCGATAACACAAACTTTTATCTAATCCGTCAATTTTATGTTGTTTTCGTTGTATTTGATAGAAATTATTGCCAAACCAAACATCGAAATCTTTTCCATCACACCTTGCAAAGCCGATTGGTCGGCGATAAAACCCGAAATTATGGTCGAATCCGATTCGACTTTGATATTCATCGAGTCAAACCATTCTTCCCAATGCGGTTCGAGTTTGCCTTTAACCTTTATTTCACAAAAACCTTTTTCAAGTTGATTTTCTCTTTCCATTTCTAAATTCCTCTGTGTTTCAATCAGATGAAACATAATCAAAATTTAGAATTTCGGCAGGTGTAATGTGATGTCCCGAAAGATACATTTTGAATTTTCGATTTTGGATTGATTTTAGATTATTCCGAATTTGCGAGCGAGTTCGATAGCTTGGACGCGGCTGTGAACGTCTAACTTGCTGTAAATATTATTGATATGGCGTTTGACAGTTCCGGCGGCGATGAAAAGTTTGTTGCCGATTTGCTGATTTGAAAATCCTTGTGCGACCAAAGCCAAAACCTCAATCTCGCGCTCACTCAAAGGATCGTTTCGATACCACCAAGGCAAATCTTCGGCTTGATTTGAAACAGCGGAAATCGGTTTTGGAACATCATTCTCGCCGAAAGATTTAATGAGCGTCAGAACATAATTTAGCAGTCGCGGCGATTCATTTCCCCATATTTTCCCGCGTTTTTTGAGAATTATTTGAAGCAAATCATAGACCGTTTCGCCTTCATCGGTAAAACTGCGAATGAAATTTTCAGATTCCCCGAATTTTACGGCTTTTTCGATTATTTCAACGGCTTTATTTTCATCACCGGAGTTTTTTTGTGCGATAGATTGCAGAATCATAGTTTCAAGGACAATACGTTGGCGTTTGCCTTCTTCAGCCGAACTTTGCAAACGACTTAATAAAACTGAGGCTTGTTCCGGTTTCTCCCGCGCTATCAGCCAACGGGCAAAGGTCAAATGTGCCGGTTCGCTTTGATAGTCGGGAGTGTCGTCCGCACTAAGTCCGCTATTTTTTGCCCAATTATCAGTAAAAGCAATATCACCACGCCGTAAATTAATAAACGCAGCTAAGGCATTTATTTGTTTGATAACCGTTTCATTTTGATATTTCGTAACTTGTTTTAATCCGCTTTCGAGTATTTTTTGAGATTGTTCCGTATCGCCGCATTGCTCCAACATTAAAATCAAACTTTTCAGATTTTGCAGGTCGAGAACCATATAAATTACCCGTCCCGTTTGATTGATCAGTTTCAAGGCTTCCTCAAGATAGAATTTTGCCGTTTCGAGTTCGTTCCGTTCGCGGTAAATATCGCATAAAAAACTATTTGGATAAATTTGCGGGTCGGGACGCTTCGGAATATTTTCTTTGGCAAATTTAATTACGCTTTGCAGTTCTTCCGCGCCTTCCTGCAAACGTCCTTGCATCGCACAAACAAACCCCAAATATGTTCGCGCCCAAGTTTCAAAAAGGAAATGTTTGGCTTGGCGGTAGTTGGGAAGTGCCTCGAGCAAAGTCTGTTCACTCTGCGTCATATCTCCTTGCAAAAACGTATATGCGACTCGTGTATGCGTGGCAACGGCAAATTGTATAACATCGTTCGGCGGCAATAAATCAAAGGATTTTTGACTAAGTTGCATCGCTTTAGTCAAATTACCGCAAGCAACCGCCATAAAACAGCGCGATGCCCAAACTGAACTCAACAAATTATTTCTAACTTCTTCCGGTTCTGAGGTCTCGATAATTTGCAAATATTTTTCGGCTTTTTCAAACTCATCTTTGTAAAGCAAAGTCGGAATATACCAAAAACACAACATCGGACGAGTTTTCAGTGCATATTCGGGAATGTCCTCAATCCAGCGTTTTAATCTTTCAAATTTGCCAAGTGAAACAAATTGATAACCAATCGGCTCAAGCAAACTTAAGGCGCGTTCCCAATCTTCCGCCGCCAAAGCGTAGCCGATGGATTCTTCTGTCAAATCGTTTTTTTCGCACCAAAGACTTGCTTTCGTTTGAAGTTCCAAAATTTTGTCAGGCTGTTTCTGCTTAAATTTGAAACGTAGAAAGTCTGCAAAAAGATGATGATAGCGAAACCATTCGGCTTTGTTGTCGAGCGGAAAAAGAAACAAATTTGCTCTTTCGAGTTGTTCGAGCATCATCTGTCCGTCTGTTTTTTCCGTCAACGCATTGCACAAATCGCCCGACAGCCGATTTAGAACAGCAGTTTGAAGCAGAAAATCTTGGACATTTGGTGGTTGGCTATTCAAAACTTCTTCAACCAAATAATCAAGAATGAAACGATCGTTTCCGGCAAATTCGCTGATTAAATCCGATTTATTTTTACGCCCTTGGAGACTCAGGGCAGAAAGTTGCAATCCTGTAATCCAACCTTCTGTGCGATTTTCCAATCTTCCGATGTCTTCTGATGAAAGATCTAAATCCATCAATTCGTTAAGAAAAATCGAGCTTTCATCGGTGTCAAAACGCAAATCGGCGGCGCGGATTTCAGTCATCTCGCCTTTTGCTCGCAGGCGTGCTACAGGAAACGGCAAATCGTTGCGGCTGGCAATTATCAAATGCGCTTGTTGCGGAAGATGTTCGAGAAAAAAAGCAATTGATTCGTGAATTTCGAGTTCGTGAACCAGGTGATAATCGTCCAAAACAAGGACAAAATCATTTTCAAGCTCGGCAATTTCATTTATCAAACCGCTGAGAGCCGGTTTCAACGGCAACGGATGTGAAGACTGCAAAAGATCGGAAGCCGTCGCGCCCAAATTATTATCAACGGTTTGTAATGCGCCAATCAGATAATCCAAAAAACGTGCCGGTTCATTGTCTTCAGCGTCGAGCGAAACCCAAGCCGCAGGAATTTCCGTCTGTTTGAGCCACGATGCAAGAACAGAAGTTTTACCGAATCCGGCAGGCGCACAAACTAAAGTCAGTTTATTTTTTCCGCCTTCATTCAAACGATCTATCAATCTCTGGCGATAAACAAAATTTGAACGAGCTTTCGGAACATAAAGTTTGGTTGCCAATCTTTGGCTCGTCCAATCATTCTGCTTGAGAGATGGCAAGTTCTTCTCAAAACTGCTTGGCTGATCTGATTTTATTTTGGAAATTTGAAGCGGAGATGGGCGTTGCGACAATAGAGTTTCCGCCTGTAAATCATAAAATTGACTGTCCCGATAATGAGTTACAAGCGGAGTTCTGTCCTCAAAACAGAAATTCAAGGTATCATCGGAATAAACCTGATTACAATCTGGACATCGTTTCATCTATTTATCTGCCGGAAACCGCAATGTTATTGAGTTTTAGTCTACACCCCAACCTGATAAATGGCAATTTTTCAAAAAATCTATGATTTATTCAGAATACACCTTCAAAATGTGTCTTTCGGGACATTTAATTACATATTTGTTTTATTACTCTAAAATTGTCTTGAAGCAAAGTGTAACAAGGCAGCATAGCAACACTCTCCGCTCTGAAAATGCTTGATTTAATTCTTTTGGACGGCGAATTTTAACGATGCAATTATAATTTAATTTTTTGAGGATAAATTTATGAATACGAAAATCAAAACGGAAGTAATCATCATCGGCGGAGGTCCGACGGGGCTTTCATTGGCTTGTCAATTTATTCGTTATGGAGTGGATTTTGTCATCATTGACAAAAAAGAAACTATCACAACGCATTCTAAAGCGTTGGGTGTTCACGCACGGACTTTGGAAATTTACGAACAGTTGGGTTTAGCTCAAGAAGCCGTGCAACAAGGCGCAATTACGAGAAAAGCACGTTTTTTGGAAGGCGGCGAAATAAAAGGCGAAGTAGATTTGGCAAGCGTCGGACACGGCTTGAGCCAGTATCCGTATATGCTTGTTCTCGAACAAAGCAAAAATGAACGTCTGCTTTACGATTATGTTTTGGAACACGGACACGATGTTTTGTGGCAAACCGAATTGGAAAGTTTTTCGCAAGACGAAACAGGCGTAACGGCAAATATTAAAAACATTAACGGTGAAACTTTCATCGTCGAAGCAAAATATTTAGTCGGTTGCGACGGTGCAAAAAGTCCTGTCCGCCACCAACTCGGATTGAAGTTTGAGGGCAACACTTTTGAACGGATTTTTTATGTTGCAGATGCGCGGGTTGATTGGAAATTTTCGCACGATGCACTTCAGCTTTGTCTGGGCAAAAATTCCATCGTTGCGCTTTTTCCGATGCCGGGCGAAAACCGTTACCGAGTTGTCGGTTCATTTCCCGAAGAATTTGCCAAAGACGAAGGCGAAATTTTGTATGAAGAAATCGAACAAAGAATCAATGTAGAAGCCAAACTCGAACTCGATATTTCCGATGTTCGTTGGTTTTCAACTTACAAAGTCCATACGCGCCGCGTTGAAAATTTTCGTCAAGGCAGATGCTTTTTAGCGGGCGATTCGGCACACGTTCACACACCTGCGGGCGGACAAGGAATGAACACAGGCATTCAGGACGGTTACAATCTGGCGTGGAAATTAGCTTTTGTTTTGCGGGGCAACGCCGATGAAAAAATTCTGGACAGCTACAATTCGGAGCGTTTCGAAAATGCCGGAAATCTTTTGAAAACCACCGACCGGATGTTCAACTTTCTGGCGGGCGAAGATTGGTTTTTGAATCTGATTCGCACATATCTTTTCCCGCGTCTAATGGGAAAAGCATTGAATATTGAAGCGGTTAGAAAAGAATTTTTCAGCCGTCTTTCGCAAATCGGTATCAATTACCAAAATCACGCTTTGAGCCGACACGAAAACGATCAAAATTTTGAAGTCAAAGCCGGAGACCGAATGCCGTATTTTCTGGTAGAAGGTGAAAGCATTTTTGACCGTCTGCGGCAACCTAAATTTCATCTGCTGATTTTTTCCGACGGTGAGAGCGATTATCAAACGATACAAGATGAAATCAAAAAGGACTATAACGATTTAATTGATTTTCACGTCATTCCGCTCTATCCGCACGTTGAAGAACTTTTCGGGACAAATAAACCTTTTCAGGTTTTGCTTAGACCTGATAATTATCTTGCTTTTCTTTCGCCGGACACTACACTGAAAGATTTGAGAGCATATCTTGAACAAGTGATTTTTTGAAAAAGAAAAACGATAAAAAGGCTTTCCGATCAATGCGGAAACGCGCACGGAGTAAGCGT
>CAZJQP010000010.1:0-83477 GCA_964548225.1 uncultured Blastocatellaceae bacterium
TTGCAAGCGGGACGCTTGCGCTCCAGTCGGTTTTTCTTATCCCGAACTGACGTTAGTTAAATTTGAATAAAAAACTTTCGCTAAAACTCGACACTTTAAGCCAAAGCAATCGCCATTTCTTCTTTTGCTAAAATTTCGTGAATAGCCTGAACTTGCGCGTAAAGTTCAGAATATTGCGCCAAAGTTAAGGCTTGTGCGCCATCGCATAAGGCTTCTTCGGGACACGGATGAATTTCGATAATCAAACCGTCTGCGCCAACGGCAACGCCGGCGCGGGCGAGCGGATTGACCATATAATTTCTGCCTGTGCCGTGCGACGGATCAACGATTATCGGCAAATGTGTCATTTTTTGAACTGCCGGAACGACCGACAAATCCATCGTATTTCGAGCGTGATTTCCAAAAGTTCTGATGCCGCGTTCGCAAAGAATTACTTCATAATTTCCTTCCGCCATAATGTATTCGGCGGCGAGCAGAAATTCGTCCAAAGTCGCTGACAAACCGCGTTTGAGCAAAACGGGTTTGCGCGTCTGTCCGACGTATTTCAAAAGCGAAAAATTCTGCATATTTCGTGCGCCGATTTGAATGCAGTCGCCGTATTTTTCAACCAAATCAACGCCGCGTTCGTCCATCGCTTCGGTTATAATATTCAAACCGAATTGCTCGCGCACTTCGGCGAGAATTTTCAAGCCGTCTTCGCCTTTGCCTTGAAAAGCGTAAGGCGAAGTTCGCGGTTTGAATGCGCCGCCGCGGAAGAATTTTGCGCCGCTTGCCGCAACAGCTTCGGCGGCGGAAAAAACTTGTTCGACTGTTTCAACGGCACAAGGTCCGGCAATAATTGCTAATTCGTTGCCGCCGATCGTGGAGTTTCCCACTTTTATAACAGATTTTTCGGGACGAAGCGTTTTTGAAATAAGTTTATAAGGTTTTGTAACGCGAATTGCCTCAGCCACACCCGAAAGATTTTCAAAATGCGTCGGGTCAATCGCGCCCGGATTTCCCGTAACTCCAACCGCAGTGCGTGATTCGCCCGGCATAACGTGCGGACGAAAACCCAATTTCTCGATAACTTCTTCAACGCGGCGAATATCTTCGACAGTCGCGTTGGACTTCATCACAATTAACATAAAATTTTTTCGCAATCTGCATCCGATTTTCGCAAATTGCCAACAAAATCAACCTAAAAAGAGCAAATCTCTCAACAAAAAACAAATATAGCAAACCGCCTGCCAATCCGAAATTTCAAATCCAAAATCCGAAATCGAATCACATTCTTTCGGGAACTTCGATGCCCATTGTCGCCAAACTTGCGGTCAAAGCACGGCGCGTTAAATCGGCAATCACAATCAAAACTGCGCGTTTGACGGCGTTTTCTTCCTTCATAATGCGATGATTGTGATGAAACAAGTGCATTGCTTTTGACAAGTTAAAATTATATTTCGCCAGAATTGCCGGTTCGGTTGCAAAAGCGGCTTGTGCGATTGTTTCTTCGAGCCGCGAAGCCAAAGCCGTCAGAGACCAAATATCGTTTCCGATTTCGGAAGCAAAAATTTCGGAAACTTTTTCTGCGTTTTCTGAAACGATTTTTTTCGCAGTTTCGAGCGCGTTTTCTTCCAATTTTTTGAAAATCGAATTAAATCTGACCGCCGCGTTTTGGCAATAAACGCCGGTTTCGCCTTCAAACGATAGGGCTTCTTTGAAATCGAAAACAATCAAAGTATTTTTCGTGAATTTCAAAAGAAAATAACGCAACGCACCGACGGCGATTTGATGCGCGATAAGATTTTGCTTTTCGGGCGAAAAATCGGGATTTCTCGTCGAAACTTCCGCAAATGCTTTTTCTTCTAAAAGAGTGATAAAATCATCGGCTTTCACTCCCCAACCTTTGCGTCCGGACATTTCGATAAACGGACGTTTTTTGTCTTCTTCGGTCAAATTCAAACCGAGTTCTTCCGCCGCCGAAACCGAAAGGGCAACCATTTCATAGTTCAAATGAACGCTTGCCGCTTCGCCTTTTTGGGGCAAAATTGTCGCCACACCTTTTTTGACAACTTCTTGCGGATAAGATTGGCGCGTGTCAATGACGTTATAAACCGTTTCGCCGTGTCCGAAAGGCGGTGGCTGAGTGGCAAACGTCATCGGAACTTTTTGCGGCTCGTCAGTCGTTATCCAAACTTCCTTACCGTCCGCGTAAGTCGAAAAAAGTTTATAATAAAAATCCAAATCAAGTTCCCCCAATTTCCAAAGCTGATAAGCGATGTCTTTGCCTGTGTAAGTTACAATTCCATTGGATTTAACTAAAATTTTGTCGGCATCGTGTTCGTCCGTGCCTGAATGCGAATCGAAAGGCATCACCCAACAGCCTGCGTTTTTTCCTTCGGTTTCGAGATAAATTACGCCCAAATTTTTCATCAATTCAAACGCTTTTGCCCAAAATTTCAAGTGCAAAATTTCGCTCTCACGCGGAAGCAAATCGTAGCGAATGTCGAGCCGTTCCATTGATTTTAAGATACATTCGACATTGCGCGTGGCAACATAATCGGCAAGTTCGTAAATTTTGCCTTCGCCTTTTTCCAATTCGTGCAAAGTATCGGCGCGAAATTTCAAATTTTCTTCCTGTTCGGCGTAAAATTTACCGACTTCGGTGTATAAATCCCAACAATAATAATCGAACGGAATCGTCAGATTTGCGTCTAACTCTTTGATATTTGCGAGATTCATTTTTCGCAAATAAACAAATCCGACGACGACATCGGCGACCTGAACGCCGGTGTTATCAATATAGTTTTGGACTTCAACGCGCTTGCCGTTTGCCCTTAAAATTCGCACAAAGGTATCGCCCAGCACCGAATTTCGAGCGTGTCCGATATGCACGGCTTTGTTTGGATTGACCGAAGTGTGTTCGACGCAGATTTTTGGTGATTCTAAATTATTTGATTCGCCTAATTTGGGCAAAACTTCAGCCGAAAGATTTTCTTGCAAAAATTTGGCGCGATTATAAAAAACATTGAGATAACCCGCGCCCGCAACTTCAACTTTTTCGACAAAATTGAATGTTTCAAGAGATGTTTTTAGTTGTTCGGCAATATTGCGCGGATTTTGCTTTTCGCCCGTTTGTTGTTTGATTTGTTTGGCGAGTTCAAAGGCAACCGGAAACGCAAGGTCGCCGAGTTCCGTGCGCGGCGGAACTTCGGCGGCGATTTGATTTAATTCAATATCGAAAGTCGCTTTGGCAAATTCGATAACTTTTTTGCGTAGTTCGTTTTGAAATATTGTAAGACTCACTCTTTTACTTTCTGACTCCTTAAAATAAAAGAGAAAGTATAACTTTTTGAGCCTTACAAAAGCAAAAATGGGAGCTTAATATTATGAATCTCTTAGGGGCTTGCAAAGTCGTCGAAAATCTTTAGAACCGGCGCACGACACGCTCATCTCTCACATATCACCTTTCACTTATCACTTATTCCGAATGTCAAGGCAATTATCTTCGGAATAAGTGATAAGTGAAAGGTGATATGTGAGAAGTAAAATCCGTTTCCTCCGACTTTGCAATAGCCCTAATGAATCTCTAAACTTTGACATAAGTTTTTGCTTTTAGAATCGCTTCATTTTCGTCTAAAAAATTTCCGCCCGGCAAAACATCACGTTGTCCATTCGGATGAAAGAAAATCCATTCATCGCGGAATTTATCGCCGGAACGTCCGTGAGCTTTTATGTCGTCTGAGTCCAGAGCTTTGAGACCGCTTTTGGTAACGCCTCCTTTAATTTCGAGCGCAAAACTTACATACGATGTTGCTGAAAGAACCGGAATTTGAATTGCCCTCGCTAAAGGTCTGGCAAAAGCCCAGCCAACCATACAAGAAATGAGTAAAATCGCTCTGCCTTTACCGTAAGATTCGTGATATTTCTTTAAGACTGTCGCAAACTTAAAAGGATCGTCGCCGCAAAACGCATCAGCAGAGGTTTTACCTCCGTGCATTAAAACAGCGTAATAATACTTTCGTAAATTAGCGAAACTATCGCTGTGGTAACTTTCAAATCCGCTTTTTACAGTCGCATCACCCGGCTGAAATGCGATTGCGTCTTCACTTATTAAATGGGACATTAGATAAAATCCTCCTCAAACAAAATAGTTCTAAAAATAAATGCGATTTTTTTTCAAAAAAACGGACAATAAAAAAGCGGAAATTCCAAAACTTTGAATTTCCGCTTTTCTTCAACTTATGGTTTTAAGTATTTTCCGAACCAATCCAAAACATTTTTATAGAAAAATTCGGAATTCTGTGGTTTCAAAATCCAGTGTCCTTCGTCGGGAAAGACAATGAGTTTTGAATCCGTTCCGTTTAACTGTAAAGCCGTAAATAATTGCAAACTTTGGTCAACCGGAACACGATAATCGAGTTCGCCTTGCGTTACAAGAGTCGGCGTTTTGAATTTGGCGGCGAATTTGTGCGGCGACCAGCGTTCGTAATTTGTTTTGTTTTGCCAAGGCATTCCTTTGAATTCGTAAATCGGAAACCAAAGTTCTTCCGTTGTTGCCGCCATACTTTCGAGATTATAAACTCCGGCGTGCGAAACGAGTGCCTTAAATTTGAAGCGGATGTCGTCGTTGTGTCCAAGAATCCAATCAACCATATAACCGCCGTAGCTCGCGCCCGCCGCGCCGATTCGTTCTTTGTCAATGTAAGAATTTTTCTTCAAAACTTCCGCCACACCGTTTTTGATGTCGTCAAAAACTTTGCCGCCCCAATCGCCCGAAATTTCGTTGACAAATTTTTGTCCGTAACCCGTCGAACCTCGCGGATTCGGCATAAAGACAATGTAACCGGCATTGGCATACATTTGCGGATTCCAGCGATAGCCCCAACTGTCGTTCCACGCGCCTTGCGGTCCGCCGTGAATCAAAACAATCATCGGATATTTTTTCGACGCATCGAAATTCATCGGTTTGAGCAAAAATCCGTGAACCTTCGCGCCCATTCCGCCAACCCAATCAACATCTTCGCCTTTCATCAAATTTGTTGGCTGATTTGCCTTACTCAAATTAGTCATCGCGCCGCTCATCGGAATTTTATAGATTTCGGCAGGTGCGTTCATCGAACTCGAAACACCGATAAAATTGTTTCCGTCGGGCAAAATTGAAATGTTAGTGAAAAAACCGTCGTTGCGAATCATTTTAACGTGCGTCGCAATTCGCAGATTAAAATTCGGTTCAAGCGGAACACTGTAAATCGGTTCTTTGCCTCGTGTATTTGCGGTAAAATAAACAGTTTTGCCGTCGGGAGAAAGTGTCATATCGTCGGCTTGCTGGTCAAAACCGATGGTTAATTCCTTCGTTTCTCCGGTTGCGCGGTTGTAGCGCATAATTCGCCAACGGTCGGCTTCAAAACCCGGTGTTTCTTGCGAACGATACAAAATATATTTGCCGTCCGGCGTATAAACAGGCGAAACGTCGTAACCTTTGTTTGTAACGGTAATGTTTTTTACCGAACTTTCGTTGCCGAGATTTGCGAAATTTGCAATGTAAATATCACTGTTTGTCGAAATTGCTTCGATTTTATCGGGATTTCTTAAAAAAGCAATTTCCCTTGAATCGGGCGAAAAAGCATAATCAACGCCCGTTCCGGCGGCGTAAGGCGGCGAATCGAAATCACCGGGCGTTAAATCCGTGGCGACTCCGCCCTTGCTCGAAATGATGAAAACGTGCGTTCGTTTTTTGTCGCGCCATTCAACCCAATGCCGATAGAGCAAGCGTTCGGCGACAATCGCTTTGACTTTCGAGTTTTCGTTTTTTTCGTCTTCGGCTTTGTTGCAAGCATCATCTTTGCAATTCGGATAAACTTCGGAATTAAATGCAATCCAATCACCGTTTGGCGACCAGACCGGATTTCCCGCGCCTGTTGAAATTGTCGTAACTTGTTTTTTATCACCACCATCTGCATCCATAACCCAAATTTGCCCACCGGTTGTGAAGGCAATTTTTTTGCCGTCGGGCGACCAGCGCGGGGACGAACTCGATTTTGTTTCTTTGGTAATTTGTTTCAAATTGCCGCCATCAGCTGACATTGTGTAAATCTGTGTCAGCGTCCGATTTGCGGCTTTATCAACATCGCCGATGGTAAAAGCAATCGTCTTACCGTCAGGCGAAAGCTGCGGATCGCCGACACGCCGCATTTTCAACATTTGGTCAAATGTAAAAGTTTGCGCCAACGCGCTCAATGCAAAAACTGCACAAAGTAATATAACGGAAAATAGTTTTTTCATAGATTTATCCAAAATTTGAATCGAAATAGCAGAAATATTATGCCATAAATGCGGCAAAGAGACGAAGCGACTGTGCGACTCAAGAAAATCTCATCGCACAATCGCTTCGTCCTTATTATTTCTCTAAAGGAGTTTAATCAACTCGAAAATTCGGACTGATTAAACTCCCGCAATATATGAATCATAAAGACTTTGGCATAACAACGTAAAACATTCCGCTGTTATACCCCATATAGGAAACCATGTCGGGAAATTTTGACTGATAGAGATAGTAATAAGGCACACCCCTTCTACTGCCGACAAAATCAGGCAGAGCGGCAAATACCGAAACTACATTTGGATTCAAAGTGTTGTTGACGGTAGAGAGCGATGCCTTACCAAATTCTTGTGAATCTCTCGAAAGAAGTGAGTTATAGAGCATGAACATACTTTTTGAATTGGCATTTTGAGACTTTAACCAATCTTTGGTAGTGGCATTATTATTTGTCGCAAGATGAAAACCGGAAACTATCAGATTAAAAGAGTATTGGTCTGCTGTGCCGGAACACTTCCGAAGCGGTCCGTCAACCAGAATATCGCTCCAAATTAACGGCTTTTTGACTGCATTACCGAATGCGTTGCCGGTATCCCATCTGATTGGTGTTGGTGCGTCGCAACGGTTTGCTATACTAGCGGGATAGGGATTCTTAAAGTTGGTATAGGCGATTACGACAAAACCGTAGCCGGGGAATAATTCCTCCAATCTTTTACCGATTGCGGCGGCAAACTTTCCGCCTCCGACAGTCGGATTCCAGGTGCCGTCTCCGAATAATTCAAAAGCCAGACCTTTTCCCTGTGTGTAGATCCGAGAGTCAGACTCAGTCAAAAGCAAAGGGAGTTTTTCTAAATTGATTCCTTTGAATTCGATACCGCTTTTGGTTAAAAATTCATTTTCAACCACACTTTTTGCCGATTGATTAACACTATTAGGATCAGAATATTTTGTTACAGCGTCGGTGAACGCTTTATCACAGGTTGACCAAAGGTTCCATTTCTGTGGCAACTTGGCGTTTAGCCTCGCGTAGATATTGATTGCGAAGGAATTCAAAAGGAATGGTTTGACCTGAAGGAATGTTCGGATTCCTTTCAATTTCAGCAATTTGATTTTCCCTTTGACCGGGACGTTCGGTTCCTTTTGTAATCTCCAAAAGTTTGGTCAGGTAAGAAGCGCGATACCTTTGGTAAGCACCCAAAACTCCTGCTTTATAAAGTTTGTTTGAAATGCTGACGTGAAGTAACGGGAGTGTGGCATAACTGTTTTTATTTGCGCGAGCGACGCTGTTGTAAATTGAATCGCTGTTATTATTCGGACCTTTGCAAACATTAGCCACCGCGCCGGCACTTCTGAAAACCGTATCCGCATCGAGATATTCTGGTCTCATTGTATTCGGATTTTGACGTAACTTAAGTTTATTTGATGTCCAACGCAGAAACTCGGCATCAATGTCTTTACCTGCCGATGTTAAGTTTATGTAGGCAGTATTTTTTGCCATTTCAGCCTTGAGTTCTTCAAATTTTTGATCCAACTTTTGGTCAATGCCGTCCAGTTTATTGTTGGCTTTTTCCACAGACGTTAAAATTTCCTGTTCGATAGTCGGACTGTCTTGTTTTGCAAGTTCTAGGATAACGTCTAACAAACCCAAAGCCGCGCCGCCGACTTTCAAAGCCTTTCCGAGCTTACCGGCAAAAGCGAAAAGAGCCGGATTTCCCGCGTCAAAACCTTGAATATTTGTTATTTCCTCTACGATAGTGCTTGTATTTTCCGATGCGTCCTTCGTTTGTTGGACGGTCTGAGCATTCGCCGATGCCGGAAACATTCCTCCGAAAACTATCCCAATCAGGGCAAAAATCGCCAATAATCTTGTTGTCTTTTTCATTTTTTTATCTCCATTTTTTTCTCATCTCAAATAACCTAGCTAACTAAAATCAGTTCAAGTTCAGCCAAATTTCGTTTCAAAACAAATTCGCACACGCCCGCCGCAAATGCTTCTTGTCGCAAATCTTCGCTGTTAAAGGTTGTAACCATACAAATCTGCGCCTTCGGAAATTGGGCAATAATTTTGCGCGTGGCGGAAAGCCCGTCTGTTTCCGCCAACTGCCAATCCATCAAAACCCAATCGGGCAGATGCTCTGCATAAAGCAAAAGAGCCTGATTTCCATCGGAGCATTCATAAATCTTTTCAAATTTATGCCCGATAAAATCAGCCAACATTCGCCGCATCTTGGCGTTGTCTTCGACAATTAACGCTTTCATTGATTAAAAGAATATTGCAGTTTGAACAATGCGGATATTGCGGTTTCCAAGTATTTTTATACTTGGTAGCAAGTATTTTGGATTTTAGATTGTCGGTAATCACGCTCAAATCATCGGTAAAGCCTCTGCACCAATCGGTAATCAATCTGCACCAATCGGTAACGGCTCTGCACTCGTCGGTAAAACGTCTGCGCTCGTCGGTAATGCAACTTACATCATCGGTAAAGCCTCTGCACTCATCGGTAAAGCATCTGCACAAACTTTTTGCCAATCTGCACATTTTTTGAACGGACTGGAACGCAAGCGGGGACGTTTGCATTCCATTCAATGCAATTCCGATTTATGTTTGAGCGCAAAACGAAGCAAGGCGTAACTGCCTTTGAGTTCGAGTTTGCGGCAGATGTTGGCGCGGTGTTTTTCGACCGTTGTCGGGCTGATAAAGAGTTCGTCGGCGATTTCTTTGGTCGTGCGGTCGTCGGCAATCATTTTCAAAATGCGTTTTTCCGAGCGCGTCAGGTCTTTGATAGTTACTTTTTCTTCGCCCAAATTTAACGAACGGCGTTGGCGGTTGATGAGAAAATTGGTTAGCGAAGGACTCGCATAATGTTGGCTTTTGGCGACGGTTTTAATGCAGTTGATAATTTCTTCGAGCGCACTCTGTTTCAAAACAAAACCTTTCGCGCCGAGGTCAATCGCTTCGTTGAACATTATCTCGTCTTGGTGAATTGTCAGAAAAATTATTTCGGTTTCGAGTTTTTTTGCACCGACGGCGCGGGCAACCGCAAAACCGTCCATTTCGGGCATATCAATATCGAGAACGGCAATCTGCGGAGCAAATTTTACGATTGCTTCAAGTGCCGCTTGCCCGTTTTCGGTTTCGGCGACAATCGTTATATCTGTTTCGGTTTCAATCGCCTGCCGCAACCCCTGCCGCACAATCGGATGGTCGTCAGCGATGATGATGGTTATTTGGTTCATTTCTTTTTATTTATTCACAGGCAAACTTATCCTGATTTCCGTCCCGTTTCCCACGCTCGAATTTATCGAGATTGTGCCACCGATTATTGCCGTGCGTTCCTTTAATCCGACAATTCCAAGCCCTGTGCCGCTCGGTTTGACGTTGCTCACATCAAAGCCGCGCCCGTCGTCTTTGATTGAAATTAAAACTCTGTCGGCAAACTTTTTAATCTTAATTTCGGCTTCTGCCGCATTGGAATGTTTGATGATGTTGTTGAGTGATTCCTGCACGATTCGATAGACGTTGATCTCTGCGTCTTTCGGAAACACGCCGTCAATCGCATCAATCTCATAATTAAATTCCAAAACCCCCGTAATCTTCACGAACATCGTTTTCAAAGCCTTCGTCAAACCCAGACGCTCCAGATAGCGCGGATGAAGTTTGGCGGTGATTTCCTGCACTTCGTCTAATGCTTCAAGCGCGTCTTTCGAGATTTCGTCAAATTCCCGAAAGACGCTTTCCGGCTCGTTTTTTTTATTTTTGCCCATCGCCGCGCGGTTTGAAATTATTGCCAAACTCTGCCCCAAACCGTCGTGCAATTCCGCCGCGATTCGTTTGCGCTCGGCTTCCTGTGATTCAATCAAACGCTTTGAAAAATCGCTTTTCGCTTCGGCAATTTTTCTCAACTGCGAAACGCGATTGTGATAAATCAGCCAAACAACCAGCGCAACTGCCAAAATCGCCAACGTCAAAAACCACCAAGTTTGATAAAAAACCGGATGCACGACGATTTTCACACTCGCGCCTTCCGTATTCCAAACGCCGTTGGCATTTGCCGCAATCACGCGAAAAGTATATTCGCCATCGGGTAAGTAAGAATAACTTGCCTCGCGCCGCGTTCCGGCTTCAACCCAATTTTCCTCGAAACCTTCGAGCCGATAACGAAACCTAATCTGATTGGACTTTATCAAACTCAAACCCGTGTAATGAATTTCGAGTGATGTTTGATTCGGCTGTAATTCGATTTCGGATTGAAGTTTTTCAACGGATTTTCGGTCAATCGAAATGTCTTCGATAATTGTCGGCGGCGGATTGGCGTTGACGGTCTCAGCGTTCGGGTCAACAATTGCCACACCGCCCATTGTCGGAAACCAAAATTTGCCGTCCTTGGTTTTAATCGCCGAAGGAAGCCTCCCGCCGTTGCATTCGGCGTAGAGCATTCCGTCAGATTCATCGTAAGAAACGCTGTTGATTTTCGGTATTTTGTTATCGGCAAAATCATTTAACTCCTGCTTGTTCACGCGATGAATCCCGCGATTTGACGACATCCAAAAATTGCCGCGCTCATCTTCCAAAATCGCAAAAACGCCGTTATTGAAAAGTCCGTGTTCAACGCGATAATTAAAAAACTTGCCGTCTTTATATCTCACAAGCCCGTCGCCGTAAGTCCCGAACCACAACACGCCGTCTGCGTCTTCGTAAATATAACGAACAAAACCTTTCGGAGAATTTTCGATGTGATTGAATGTCAGAGCAGCTTGCGTTAGTGGGCTGTTGAGCGTTAATTGAGAAATTTCTTTTCCATCACCCGACCAGCCGGCTAATGCAGACTGTTCTGACAACATTGCCAAGCCATCGAAAGTTCCGATCCAAATATTTCCTTTTTTATCTTCGTGAACGGTGATGACTTCGTTATGCGGTAAACCGTTTTCGACGGTGTAGCGGGCAATTTGCTTTTCGTCTTTGAATTTGAACAAACCGCTTTCGGTTGCCATCCAAAGATTTCCGTTGCGGTCGGCGGTAAAATCGGTTGCGCCGACCGGATTTATAACTTTCAGCGAATCGTTTTCCACGCGCCCCGAACCGTTGAAAGAACCGATCCAAAGCCGTTTTTGTTCATCTTCCCACAAACCGCGAATTAAAAATGCCTTGTTTGGATTGGAAAATTTCAATCCTAAATCCGTAATTTTTCCGTCCCGGTAACGATTTACGCCTTTTATTGAGCCGATAAAAATATCACCGCCGTCCATCTGCAAAAGCGGATAAATTTCATTGCTCAAAAGTCCGTCTTTTTCGGATAAAATAGTGATAAACTGCCGCCGGAAACGCTTTAAGCCTTGATAAGTTCCCAACCAAAAATTTCCTTCACGGTCAATCATTACGTCGGTGATTGTGTTAAATTCCGCAAATTGCCAACGACGAAAAATACCGTCCTTAAACTGCACGAAAGTCAGCGAAGCGTCTTTCTTAACAGTTGTTGCAAAAACAAACCAAAGGTTTCCGTCTTGTTCTTCGACAGCCGGAAAAATTTCCTTCAACTCCGGTATTTCCTTGTCGGTAAAAACCGTTATCGCACCGTCTTGAAGCCGATAAAGTTTATAAGTTAGCGGAGAATTTAACGTGAGCCACAACGCGCCGCGGCTGTCTTCAAAAGTTAATCCGTAATTCGTATCTAAAAGCGAAACGGAATCAATTTGCAAAGGATAGCGCGTAACGATTCCGTCTTTGTGGCATGAAACTTCAGTTGTTGTTAAAATCCATTTCGCACCGGACTTTCCGAAATAAACCGTCTGTTCGCCGCGCTTTTTTTGGTCGGGTGCGAGTGTAAATTTGCCGTCTTCGAGATAATAATAATTTTCGCTCGTTTCAATCCGTGCCTTGCCTTCCGCGTCCGCCGCAATCGCAATAATTTTTTCGCGCAAACCTTCGGGCGTTGAATAAGACGTAAATTCGCCTTCACGATAAATCGTTAACACACCGTTTTCCGTCGCCGCCCAAACTGCGCCGTCTTTATCGGCAAAAATTTTGGAAAACCGATTATTGACAATACCTTTCGAATTGCTTCTATCAAAAATCACAAACCGCACGCCGTCAAACCGCGCCAGTCCGTCAAACGTCGCCAGCCACAAATAACCGTCCGGCGTTTGCGCCAAATCGTTGACGGTGTTCTGCGGCAAACCTTCAGCGGTCGTCCAAACGTCAAAACCGTATTCTTGCGCCAATAAATTTATAATTGACAGCAATAAAACGAGTAATAGACAGGGAACTCGAAGCATAGTTTATACTCAGAGTTACGCTTTAAAGCGTGTGGGCATAAATCGCTACACGCCTTGAAGCGTAACTCTGAATCTTTGAATTAACGTGCGTATTATCGCATAGAATTTTGGAAGTCGGAAATTTTCGGCTAAGATATTTTTATGAAAATTTATTTCCCGCTTTTGCTTTTTATCTTGACCGCAATCTCCGCTTTTGCCCAAACTTCTTTGCCGACACCGCAACTTTACAGCGAACAAACATTGAAGGAACTCAAGCAGATACAGCAAGCGGCTTTAAGCAGTGATTATGCTTATCGGCAAACCGCTTATCTTTGCAACAATATCGGAGCGCGTTTGACCGGTTCGAAACAGGCGGAACGCGCCGTGCAGTATGTCGCGGACGAAATGCGAAAACTCGGTTTGGACGTGCAGTTACAAAAACTCGATGTTCCGCATTGGGTTCGTGGGGAGGAGCGCGGAGAATTGATTGAATTTGCAGGAATGGCGGACGGCGGCTTTCAAAAAATTGTGCTTACTGCGCTTGGCGGAAGCGTTGCTACCGATGAAAAAGGATTGTTAGCCGAAATTGTAGTGGTTGAAAGTTTCGATGAGTTGAATAAATTAGGGCGCGAAAAAATTGAAGGGAAAATTGTTCTTTTCAATGTTAAATTCGATAAAACTCTGGCTGATTTAAATCAGGCGGGCGCGGCTTACGGGCAAGTTGCACAATATCGCGGCGGCGGTGCGATTGCGGCGGGAAGATTGGGCGCAGTCGGTGTTTTGGTGCGTTCAGCCGGTGGTTCGCAAAATCGCATCGCACATACCGGCGCGATGCGTTATGACGATAAAGTTCAAAAAATTCCGGCGGCGGCGGTTGCTTTTGAAGATGCGGAATTGATTGCTTATCTGGCGAAAGCGGGAAAAGTTAAAATGAAACTCGTTTTAACACCGAAAACTTTGCCGAATACGACAAGTTATAATGTTATCGCCGATTTGAAGGGAAGCGAAAAGCCGGACGAAATTGTCGTTGTCGGCGGACATCTCGATTCGTGGGATTTAGGCACGGGTGCATTGGACGATGCGGTCGGCGTAGCGGCGGCAATGCAAGTTCCGTATTTAATTAAACAATTAAAACTAAAGCCGAAACGGACGATTCGCGTCGTGGCTTTTATGAATGAAGAAAACGGTTTTGTCGGCGCAACAACTTACGCCAATGAAGCTAATATAGAAAAGCATTTTGCCGCAATCGAAGCCGATTTGGGCGCAAGCCATCCACTCGGATTCATTTTCGCCGGAAAACGTGAAGCCGTGCCGTTTCTGCAACCGCTCGCCGACATTTTGCGAAGCCAAAGTTCGGGGCAAATTGACGTTCAAGCAAGCGCGAGTTCCGACATCAGCACTTTGACCGCAAAAGGTGTTCCGTCTTTCGGACCTTGGTTTGATACCCGAACATATTTTAATTATCACCATACCGAAGCCGATACTTTCGACAAAGTTAATCCTAAAGAATTACAAGAAAACGGTTCTCTGATGGCAGTTTTGGGTTATGGTTTGGCAAATTTGGAACAGCCTTTGCCGCGTTAAGTTTTGGGTTTTTGATTTTTGAATGACAGAGCAACAACTCAAAGCCCAAAAACTGAAGATTTAATCAAGTATTATCAATCAAAACCTGCCATTATCGTCCGGCAGACTCATTATTTTCTTCTGCAGAATGACTTTGCACGTCTGCAGAGTCATTCTGCAAGCGTGCAAAGTCATTCTGCAAGCGTGCAAAGTCATTTTGCAGACGCGCAAAGTCAGTTTGCAGACGTGCAAAGTCAGTTTGCGGACGTGCAGAGTCATTCTGCAGACGTGCAGAGTCATTGTGCAGACGTGCAGAGTCATTCTGCGGAGACTGTAGATTTATTTTCTCACCTTACGAGGGCTGAAAGGCTAAACTGCATAAGGTTAGTTATTATTTATAGTCCTAATTTGTTAAAACTCAATCTGTTTAGGAAACAAAGCACGGCATTATCAATTATCAAATACCAATTATCCATTAAATTGTCGCGGGTTACGCTTAAAACCCTCAAAATATAATGGATAATTGATAATGGATAATTGATAAACCGCTTGAAATCATCAGGCTTTTTAGAGTGTTAAAGCAGATTCTAAGATTTATAACCACCAAAAGACACCCGCATATCACAAATTTATCGCCGCAACCCGAACTATAGTTACAATACATTCAATCAAAATCTGCTCTAAGACACTGCGGTCTTTGTCTTTTGGTTGATTAGAGAAATCGAAAATGTTAAGTTTGAAATAACCAAAGTCCAAAGCTCAAAAGCCAAAGACCACAAAAGAAATGAATAGACCACCGCCGTATTTTCCGCAAAATCAGCTTTCGCCGCCGGACGAAAAGCGTTATCGTAAATTTAAAATTATTGTCGGATTAGCGATTTTTGTCGCACTTTTATTGCTCGCAGGTGCGGGTTTTGGTATTTATTATTTGGTTGTTTGGCTGATGTCTTGAAAATTAATCTGAAAAAAATGAGGTGCATTTCCGCTTGGAAATACACCTCATTTTTACAAAAAAAATCAAAATTCAGTTTGTGGCAATTTCTTTTTCCAAAACCACAACATTTTCACCTAAAACTATCATCGTTACCGGATAAAATCCATCTTTTTCACCTAATTCAATTTCTTTGTGAACTTTAGTTTCTTTGCGTCCTTGCACTAATTTATATTCGTAAGTTTTATTGGATTTCGGGGCGCGTTCCATCAACATTACTAACTCGGCTGTGATAAATCCTTGTTTGAAAATAATCGTGCGAGGCAGAAGTTTAAAGCCTTGTTTGGCGATGTCGTTCATCTCTTTTTCCATTGTTTTCAAACGCGATGTCGCCAAAACTTTGTAAGTAAAAGGTGCGCCGCCTTCAAGTTGGACGCGCTTGAGCAAAATTGACATATCATATTGCTGTGTCGGTGCGCCGTATAAAACTCGAAAACCTTTGGCGGCAACTTCATCGAGTTCTTTTTCCATCGTCGAGATTTTTTTCGTCGAAAGAACCAAATAAGATTGGTCATCGTCTATTTGCACCCTGTCTTGCCCGAATGTGAAAATCGAGCCGCAAAGAATTAAAATTAATGTAAATAAATATTTGTTTTTCATAAATTTAAAATAAAAAGGGAGTTTCAAATGCCGGATGAAACTCCTTTTGTTGACTATTTATTCAAACCCGCGTTAGTTTTCTTCGCGGCTTCCTGTGCGAGTTGTTTGGCTTGCGGCATCAATTCAATAGCGCGGTTTAACTGCGGATCGAATTCATTAAAAACTTGTTGAGAAGTTTGAACTCCGTAAGCCGCCATCACAAATTCAGTTCGTAAAGTTCTTTCAATAAACTCACGCTCTTTATCAGCTTGCGCGGGTTGGATTTTATATTTTTCCGCCGCGAATTTTTTGAATGCCTGCCAAAGCGGTTCGGTTATCTGAAAATCCGTTTTCTTGATGTTGTAATCAAAAGTAATCGGACGATTAGTTTGAAAAGCGTCAAATCCGGCAATGCGTCCTGCTTCAACATCAAGCGCAAATGCGAAAATCGGGTCGAGCAATTTAGATTGAATTCGTCCGCGTTCGGCAGTAATCGTTGATTGTTTAATGGTTTCATCAGGCATAATTCCGCCGCCGCCATAAACTGTTCTGCCCGTGTCGGTTTTGCTTTCTTGTCCGTTCGGTTTGCGCGTCGTGTTTTCATCGCGCAAACTTCCGCCGTTGGTGTAATAATCGTAAAGACTGCCACTGGTGTAATCGCGCTGAATCAATCTGCCCGAAGGCGTTTCGTATTTGGCAATCGTCAAAAGCAGCATTGAACCGTATTCGAGCGGAAAGGGAAGCTGAACCAAACCTTTGCCGAATGTGTTTTCACCGACAATCAAAGCGCGGTCGTGGTCTTGCAATGCGCCCGCCAAAATCTCCGAAGCCGAAGCCGAACCGCGATTGACCAACATCACAATCGGGGTTTGGTCGGGAGTTGCATTGCTTGATTTATAAACTTGGTTTGCGCCTTCATATCTGCCTTTTTGCGTTAAAACAACTTGGTCGCGGGCAAGAAAAATATTGGCAATCGCATTTGCTTCACGCACCAATCCGCCGCCGTTGCCGCGCAAATCAACCACGAGTTGTGTCATTCCGGCGGCTTTTAATTGCTTCATTGCTTCGCGGAATTCGTTTGCCGTAGTTTGGTAAAATCCGGTTGTCATCGCAATATAACCGACTCCGGGACGAATCATATAAACTTCGGGAATCGAAGGTTGCGGAATCGCATCGCGGATAATTTCGACGGTTTGTTTTTTGCCGTTGCCTTTTTCAACCGTAACTTTCGCCAAAGTTCCGCGTGGTCCGCGCAAGTTACTGCTGACATCGCGTTGCGGAATGCCGAGCATAGATTTACCGTTGACTTCAAGAATTTTGTCGCCGTATTCCAAACCTGCACGATTTGCCGGCGCGTCTTGAAAAGTCGCTTTGATGTATGTGGCAATGGTTTTGCCGTCTTTATCGCGCAATTCGCCGATGGTTGCGCCGATGCCGAAGTATTGCGCCGATTGTTCGGTGCGAAATTCTTCAAACTCTTTCGCATCAAAATAATTCGAATGCGGATCGAGCGTGTGCAGCATCGTTTCTATCGAAGATTTGAAAAGCTCGTTGTAATCGAGTGTTTTGGCATCTACATAATTATCCTCAATAATCGTTAAAGCCTCAGCCATATCTTGCTCGATTTTTTCAGCTGTTACTGAATTTGAACCGTTGGTTTTGGAATTAACCTGATTTTTTGTCGGTGTCTTTCCACTATCACCGGCAGTTTGCGGAATAGCAGTAGAAAATAATGCGAAAATTAAAAGAATACTGAACAATGAAAGCGAACTTTTTTTCACTACAAAAATCTCCTAGAATAATGAATGCGGAAAATAGATATTTTCTCAAAAAATGATAACATCTGTTTGAAGAAAAAGCGATAAAATAGGTTGCACGCATCATAGAAAATAAATTTATGACTCATTTGCTTGAAGTTAAAAATTTGGAAACGCATTTTCCGACACGCGCCGGATTGGTGAAGGCTGTCAATGACGTGAGTTTTTATGTCAATGAAGGCGAATTATTGGGTTTGGTTGGCGAGTCCGGTTGCGGAAAATCAATTACGGCGTTGTCAGTGATGCGTTTGATTTCCGAACCGGGAAAAATTGTCGGCGGCTCTATAAAATTTAAAGGCGAGGAACTTACAACCGCAAGTGTAGAAAGAATGCGCGAGATTCGCGGCGATGATATTTCGATGATTTTTCAAGACCCGATGACCTCACTTAATCCGGTTTATACGGTTGGCGAACAAATTGCCGAAGCCTTGAGATTGCATCGAAATCTCGATAAAAAACAGGCTTGGAACGCGGCGATTGAAGCAATGAAAGAGGTTTCCATTCCTTCGCCTGAACGCCGCGTCAATGATTATCCGCATCAACTTTCGGGTGGAATGCGCCAGCGTGTAATGATTGCGATGGCTTTGGCTTGCAATCCCGAATTGCTGATTGCCGACGAACCGACAACCGCTTTGGATGTTACGATTCAAGCACAAATTTTGGAATTATTGAATGAATTGCGTCAAACAAGAAAACTAGCCGTTTTGTTGATTACGCACGATTTAGGCGTTGTCGCTGAAGTTGCAGACAGAGTTTGTGTGATGTATACAGGAAAAATCGTTGAAGAATCGGGCGTTGACGAAATTTTTGAAAAACCGAAACATCCTTACACACAAGGGCTTTTGAAATCAGTTCCGAAACTGACCGCCCATGACATCGAAAAAGTTTCGCGTCTGCAAACAATCGAAGGAACTGTGCCGAGTCCGACAAATCTACCAAACGGTTGTCATTTTGCGCCGCGTTGCGAACACAAAATGGAAATTTGCGTTTCCGGCACGATTCCCCTTTACGAATTAGCAAACGATGTCAAAGTTCGATGTGTCTTGTATGATGAAAAACGAAAATTTGAAATTGCGAAGCACAAAACTTTATCTGCGTTATCCGACAATTGAAGATTTTGCGGAGTTTTCCGCTTTGGCAAAATCAAGTCGAAAATTTCATCGCGGCTTGGTCAATCCGCCATTGATCTTAGAAAATTTTGAAAATTATATTGCCGCCAATAAAAGCGAAACTAACGAAAATCTTTTGATTTGCCAAATCCAAAACAACGCGATTTGCGGGGCGATAAATCTTTCGCAAATTTTCCGCAAGTCGTTTCAAAACGCATATTTAGGTTATTATTTATTTGAAAAATTTACGGGAAAAGGTTTGATGACGGAAGCCGTCGGTTTGATTTTGCGCCACGCATTCAAAAATCTGAAACTTCACCGCATCGAAGCCAATGTTCAACCCGAAAATCTGCCGTCAATCGCCGTATTAAAGAGTTGCGGTTTCACAAAAGAAGGTTTTTCGCGCAAATATTTGAAAATCGACGGCAAATGGCGCGACCACGAGCGGTTTGCGGTAATTAAAGATGATTGGAGTTCGAGAAAATGAGTCAAGCAATCGCCAAAAAATAATGACGGAAGCCGAATGTTTGGCTTTTGATGAAAAATCGAAAATCAAATGTGAATATAATGATATTGTTGAATTGAACTCGGTTATAATGCAAAATTTCGCTGAAGATGATTTGTTTGAAGTTGAATAACACGCCTCTGAAATTAGTTGAGAAAAAGAATGGAAAATAGCGCAGTAAAAACGCAGAAATCAAAACTCGTTGAAATAAAAAATCTCGTCAAGCATTTCGCGGTCGAAGATTCAGACGACGTTGTGCGGGCGGTTGATGATATTTCGTTTAACATTTTGGCGGGCGAAACGCTTGGCTTGGTTGGTGAATCGGGTTGCGGAAAATCTACGGTCGGGCGTTGTATTTTGCGGCTTTATGAACCGACGAGCGGGGAAGTTCGATTTGAAAATCAGAATATAATCGGTTTGCCGAACAAGCAAATGCAAGCACTTAGGCGCGAAATGCAGATTATTTTTCAAGACCCATATGCAAGTCTGAATCCGCGTCTTTCGATTCTTTCGATTGTGTCCGAACCTTTGAAAATTCACGGTATCGGCAATAAATCGGAGCAAAAAGAGCGCGTGGCGGATTTGTTAAAAAAAGTCGGGCTTGACCCGAATTATATGTTTCGTTATCCGCACGAATTTTCGGGAGGACAGCGGCAACGGCTCGGCATTGCGCGTGCGCTTGCGCTCAATCCGAAATTGATTATTTGCGACGAACCTGTTTCGGCTTTAGACGTTTCCGTGCAAGCTCAAGTCGTTAATCTTTTGCAGGATTTACAGGAAGAATTCGGTTTGACTTATTTGTTTATTTCGCACGGTTTAGCAGTTGTCGAACATATTTCTCAGCGCGTTGCGGTAATGTATCTCGGCAAAATTGTTGAAATTGCCGAGGCGAAAGAATTATACGAAAATCCGCTTCATCCATATACAAAAGCGTTATTGTCGGCGATTCCTCAGCCTGACCCGAAACAAAAACGAGAGCGCATCGTGCTTCAAGGCGACGTTCCGACACCGATAAATCCGCCTTCGGGTTGTCGTTTCCGAACCCGCTGTCCGTGGGCGATTGAAGATTGCGCCCGAATCGAACCGGAATTACGTGAACTCGAACCGAATCATTTCGCCGCGTGCATCCGCGCCGAAGGTTACGAAAGTTCTGAGTTGCAAAATTAGTTGGCAAACCGCGTGTGAAGCGATTGTGTTTTTTTGATTTGATTAGAATTTTGTTAGCTCAAACAAACGCTTGGCAACACTCGCATTTGCGCCAACTGAAGTTGGAAATCAAAACTTTGTGAAACAAATGATTTTTTGAAATCGTAATTTATTTCGTTCTATTTATTTCAAAAATCAAGAGGAAATTATGAATCGTATTGGTGGAATAATTGCGGCAGTTGCCGGTGTTTTGCTTATTATTTTAAGCGTTCTAAAAGTTGTTCCGAGTTTGACTTCGACGGGAGTTGTGTTGATTCTTTTGGGCGTTTTGATTGTCGGATTGAGTTTTATACCGAAACCCGACACGGGCGAAGTGGCGCGAATGTCAACGCCTGAAAGTCTGGTTAATATTTTTCTTAGTCCGACCGAAGTTTTTCAAAATTTGCGGCGACATCCGCGTTGGCTTACCGCACTTTTGATAATGTGGTTGATGTCCACAGTATTTCTTAATTTGTTTATGATGCGGCTTACGCCCGAAAGAATTACGAATTACACCATTGATAAAACTCTCGAAATGCCGATGTTGGCGAATAATGAAGAAGCCCGGAAACAAATTGAAATCGGACGTGCGGATGCGCTCGAACAAAATAAAAATCCAATTTTACGCGCCGGTCAAGCCGTCAACAGTTTTGTGGGGCAAGTTTTTCTGTATGCCTTTCTCGCGGCAGTTTTTTTTATCTTCGCGTTGGCAATGGGTGGACAAATTAATTATTGGCAAGCATTTTCGGCGGCGATTTATGCGACTTTTCCGATTGCGGTGATTCGGTTCGTTATTGGCACGATAATTTTATTTGTCAAAGACCCGACGGATATTCATCCTATTTTAGGTCAATCAACGCTTGTGCAAGACAACCTCGGATTTTTGTTTAATCCTGCAACAAATCCTGTGTTGTTCACTATTTTGAGTTCGTTGAGTTTGCTAATGTTTTATTGGCTTTGGATGAACGCAACAGGCTTGAAAAACACCGGAGAAAAAGTTACGCCGACAATTGCTTGGTCGGCGACTTTGACAATTTTCTTTGTGATTGTTTTGTTCGGTGCTTTTATGTCTTGGGCATTTTCGGGATTTTTAGGTTGATTGATTCTGAAGGGCAGAATAAGGGAAAAAGAGTTGCACATTAGGCTTTTAATATATGATTTTCCCTGTTTGACGAAACATCCGCCGAAGATGATGACATTTCAGCCGAAGATGATGCTTCATCAGCCAAAGATGATGAAGCATCAACCCAAGATGATGCTTCATTAGCTAAAGATGATGCTTCATCAGCCGAAGAAAATACTTCATCAACCCAAGATGATGCTTCATCAACCCAAGATGATGGAGCATCAGCCGAAGATGATGAAGCATTTTCTTGAGATGATAAAGCATCAGCCGAAGATGATACTGTATCATCTTCGGCTGATGTGTCATTAGCTTTAGCTGAAATCGTTTCAGCTTCTTTTTCCCTTATTTCTAACTTCTCACTCATATCGAAGCGATTCAATGGGATCAAGCCGGGCGGCTTTCCAAGCAGGGAAAAGTCCGAAAATCAAACCGATTCCAACGCTTGCACAGAATCCGGCAATTGGTGCCCAAAGCGGGACGTAAGACGGCATAATCATTTTTACAAGAAGTGTCAAAAGCCAGCCGATAAGAAGTCCGACGAGTCCGCCGAATCCGGTTAAGGTCGCGGCTTCGATTAAAAATTGCAAAAGAATATCGCTTTGGCGTGCGCCGATTGCTTTGCGGATGCCGATTTCGCGTGTTCTTTCCGTAACCGAGACAAGCATAATATTCATTACGCCGAGTCCGCCAATCATCAAACCGATTGAAGAAATTACAATCATTGCAATAAAAACACCGCTTGTAATTGCGCCGAATTGTTCGATTAAACTCGCGGCGGTTTCCATCGCAAAATTATTTTTCTCTCCGTATTTCACATTGCGGCGAATTCGTAACAAATCCTGCACGTCGTCTTTGGCTTTATCGAGTTGTCCTTCGCGGGCGACGGCGAGAATAAATAAATCATCGGCATTAGGTTTCAGTTTCAACGCCGCGCCCATCGGCATATAAATCACGTTTGATTGGTCGTTATTTCCGCCGCCGCCGCCGAAAAGTTGTTCGCGTTTTTGGAGTAGCCCGATAATTCTAAACTCCGTGCCGCCGATTTCAATTGTTTGTCCGATAGGATTGTCGAACGGAAAATAGCTTTCGCGGACAAAATCGCCAATTAGACAAACATTTGCTTTTTCGTCCGATTCGCTTTGCGAAAACCAACGTCCCTCAAGTAAAACTTCCGTTGTAGTTTTCTCAATTTCGGGCAAAGTTCCGTTTAATTGAACAGATGATGATGTTTTGCCGTTTTTGCCCGTTACGTTGATTTTTTGCCCGAAAAAATTGTTGGAAATATCCAAAAACGGGACAGCGACTTCGATTGATTTCAAATTGCTTATTGCATCAGCATCTTCCATCGTTAGAGGTTTCCGCATACGTTCTTCGCGTGTCGGTGCGCTGGTGCGAATGCCGATGTCCATTTTGTAGAGAAAAATCGAGCGCGTTCCGAATGATTCGACCTGTTTTTCAACGGCGACGTTAATGCCGCTGATAATTGATGATATAAGCATTACGGTTATCACGCCGATAACCACGCCGATAATCGTCAAAAACGAGCGCAGTTTATTATTCCGCAAAGTGTCAAACGCCATTTTGAGATTTTCGTAAAATGAACTGCCGATAAATTTCATAAATTATTCGTGCCGTAAGGCTTCAATCGGATCGAGTCTTGCGGCTTTCCACGCCGGAAAAAGTCCTGCCATAATACCGATTCCGCCGGAAACGCCGATTGCCAAAAATATTGCCCAAATCGGAATTTTTGTTGGAATTCCGGTGGTTATTGTTACAATGAAAGCCAGAATTTGGGCAATAATCAAACCGATAATTCCGCCGAGAAGAGCAAGCGTCCCGGATTCAAAAAGAAATTGTCGGAGAATATCTGCCTGACGCGCTCCCAAACTTTTGCGGATGCCGATTTCTTTAGTTCTTTCCGTAACCGCAACAAGCATAATATTCATAATGACGATTGCGCCAACGACTAAAGCGATTGTCGGAACAATTAAAATAACAGTTGCTACAGGTCCGGTTATGCCGCTAATCAATTTGGAAATTGCATCCGGCGTTAAGATTCCGAAATTGTCTTTTTCGCCGAAGGGAAGTTTGCGTTTGATTCGCATAAGTCCACGCGCTTCTTCAACGGCATCGTTAAACAATTTGTCGGATTTTGCGCTGGCGACAAAAAAAATACCACGGCTTCCGCGCAGACCACCGAAATTTGCGCCGTAAGTTTTTATCGGAAACCAAACAAAGCTATCCTGCGGCTGACCAAAAATCGTTCCTTTGGCGGTTTGCACGCCGATAACACGATAAGGAATTCCTTGAATCGTGATTTCGCCGCCGACCGCGCCGCCCTGCGGAAAAAGTTTGTTTGCTACGTCCGCGCCAATATAGCAGACACGCATCGAATTATTGTTTTCGGGGTTTGTAAAGAAACGCCCTTCGGCGATGTCGAGTTTTTCGATTTCGGCAATTACCGGCTCTGCGCCTTCGATACGAATATCTTTGATGACTTCGTTGCCGCGTTTAACTTCGCGGATATTCGGGAGAGCTTTTGCACCGATTTTATCAATCAATTGGGCGCGTTCTTTAATAAATTCGAGTTCTTCAAAAGTCAATTCTTTGTTTCGGCGTTGGGCGGCGGCGATTGAATCGGTATCTTTAAAATCATCGAAACTAAACCGCCGAATCGTAAAAGAATTCGAGCCGATTCCTGCCAACTTTTCATCAACGTAAGCACTGAAACCTTGCAAAACCGATAGCACAAGCATAAATGCCGCGACTGCAAAAATCATTCCGAGAAGCGTTAAAAAAGAACGGAGTTTATGCGACCAAATCGAAGCAAAGGCGAGTTTTAGGGTTTCGGAAAAATTCATTAATTTTAATGTTAGAGAATCGTTTATTGATACGCAAATGCCGAAAAAAAGTTATTTTTATTCATAACGCAAAGCGTCAATCGGATTAAGATTTGAGGCTTTCCAAGCCGGATAGAGTCCGAAAATAATGCCAACGGAGACGGAAACGAAAATCCCGACCAAGATTGCCCAAAACGGTATAAAGGCGGGAAGCGGTGAATATGTATTTATCAAAAGACTGAGTAATTCGCCCAAAATAAGTCCGATGAGACCGCCGATGCCGGTCAGAATCACTGCTTCAATCAAAAATTGCGAAAGAATGCTGATTTTAGTCGCGCCGACGGCTTTGCGAATGCCGATTTCTTTGGTGCGTTCGGTTACGGAAACGAGCATTATGTTCATTACGCCAATGCCGCCAATCATCAATGCAACTGCCGAGATTGCAGTCAGCACGAGATATGTTGCGCCGGTTAGTTGATTGTAAATATCGAGCAGAGCGTCTTGCGAAGAAATTCCGAAATTATCAGGTTCTCCAAACGGGATTTGCCGCCGCCGGCGAAGAATATCGCGGATTTCGTCCATCGCGCTTTGCACTTCGGCGCGGGTTCGAGGACGAATGATTATAATAAAAATTGTTTCCGGCGGATTTAGTTCGGGATAATATTTTCGGTAAGTTGTAATTGGGACGAAAACGGAATTATCACGAGATTGACCAAAAAAAGAGCCGAGTGTTTCCATCACGCCGATAACCCGAAAAGGCGTTCCGGCAATTTTTATTTCCTTATCAATCGGGTCTTCCGCTTCAAACAAGGCTTTGACGACATCGCGCCCAAGCACAACGACGTTTGAGCGTTCACGAACATCCGCATCACTCAAAAAACGTCCGTAGCCGATGTATTGCGAATGCGTAAATTCATAATACGGCGTTGCACCAATCAAAATCGGCGTGTCGGTTTGTTTTTCCTTGTAACGAATCGTTTCGGCAATCTTTCGTTGAAGCGGCGAAACGCCGACAACGGATTTTGCTTCTTCGCGGATAGCATCAGCATCTTCGAGCGTTAATTCCTTGCGCTGACGTTCTTCTTGTCCGGGTTGACGACCGAAACTCGGATTAAATTTGGAAACGAAAATCGTGTTTGAGCCAAGTGATTCGATTTGTTCGGCAAAAGTTTTATTCAACCCCTGAATTATCGAAACCATCGAAAGAACCGTCAAAACACCGACCGTTACGCCCAGAATTGTCAAAATTGAGCGTAATTTATTCTCCCGCAAAGTTTCCAAAGCCATTATTGCCGATTCTTTTAAGTCATCGAAAGTCATTTTATTTAAGATTTGCAATTTGCGATTGACTAGGGTTCGAAGTTTTTCGGTGAAAACGAGAATCTCTGCGTAGAAATAAATCAAAGATTTCAAATTTCAAATCGCAAACCCCTTCATTCATTTCTCATCGCCTCGATAGGATTTAATTTCGAAGCTCGCCACGCCGGATAAAGTCCGCTGATTAAGCCGACGACAGAAGAAACAGTTACACCTAAAACGGCGGATTGAATGCTCATCAAAACCGGAAAGCCCATCGCCATCGCAAGTAAAAAAGCTAAACCATAACCGGTCGCCACACCGATTGCACCACCGATGATTGTTACCGTTACGGCTTCAATCAAAAATTGCTGTAAAATATCGCGTTGGCGTGCGCCGACGGCTTTTCGCAAGCCGATTTCTTTTGTTCTTTCGGTAACGGAAACGAGCATAATGTTCATCACTACAATTCCGCCGACAACCAGCGAAACGATTGCCACGCCAAAGGTTGCGAAATAAATGCCGGAAGTCGCGTTTTTGTAAATACCAATAAATGCGTCCTGAGATTCGATGGAAACGCCGTCGTCATCGTCTGATGATATTATTCCGCGCCGGTTTCGCATAATTACTCGGGTTTCGTCTTTGGCAGTTTCAAACAAATCGGAGTTTTCAACTTGTATGTGAACCGTTATCGAATCGCGTGAGCCGAACATTTTTTGCGCCGATTGAAAAGGAATATAAACAAAATTATCGCGTGAAACTCCTAAAACTTTCCCAAACGGAGTCGCCACACCGAGAATTTTGTAAGGAATTCCGTCAACCCTTATGTCTTCGCCGACAACCGTTTCGGGCGCACGATTGTCAAAAAGATTTTCGATAATGTCCGTGCCGATTACACAGACGTTTCTGCCCGCGTTTCCTTCGTTTTCCGTCCAAATTCTTCCTGTTTGAATAGTAACATTTTCAATATCAAACATTGGAAGCGTCAGTCCGCGAACCGAAACGCCCTCCGAGCGTTTGTCGCCGAATTTTACCAAACCCATTCCATTGACCGCCATCCCGACGCGCCAACAGCTTCGGCAAAGACGCTTTATCGCATCGGCATCTTCTCTCGTAACGTCTTTTCTTTTGTTATATTTGATAAAATCTTCACGCGAAGTGATGACCAGGGGGCGTTTTGAAACGCTGAAAGCGGTTGAGCCTTGTGAAGAAAAGGCGTTTGAAACGGTTTGATCTAAACCGCTGATAATTGTCATCACGGCGATGACTGAAGTTACGCCGACGATAACTCCCAAAAGCGTCAGAAAAGTGCGTAATTTATGACTCCGCAAACTCATTAGAGAGAGTCTAAAAGATTCTGCAAATAATGAAATTGCGGAAAACAGTTTCATAATAAAATTATACGCGATTCACAGAATTTTGGTTATTTCAAAATAGATTAGAAGCCTGTTTTTACAAAACTTTACGGGCTAATATTATTTTTTGAACAGCAACTGCCAAAGGCTTGCAAGATGGCTGAAAAGCACAATCGGGACGACAATCGTTGGAAGCCAGATAAACGGAAAATAAAGCACGGCGACATTCGGCTGGTCAAAGCCGAGTTTTTGAATCGGCGTGGGCAAGGAAAGGACGGCAATCGAAACAATATTAACGAGAAGCAAAAGCGCAAGAATGTTCCACACAATCAAAATGGGACGATTGATTTTGCCCCCGCGAAAAGCAAACCACGCGACAATCGGTGCAGTAATTCCTGACAATATATCGAAATTCCAGCCTTCAAAAGTCATAATTTTCGGCATTAATTGATTTAAAGAAAGCCAAAAAATAACAATTTCGACCGGAATACGGATTATGTGAAGAAGTGTCAAAGTTCTTAGTGAGAGCGGCTCAATAAAACTTTTGCGGGCGAAAACGTAAAGCGAAATAATGAGCAAAATAGTCGGCAGAACGCCGAATAAAGGCAAATTTGTCGGTGTTAATTTGTAAAAACCGTAAAGCGCGAAAATACCTTGAAAGAAAATCCAGAAAGTTATCAGAAAAACAACAATTTTGCCGGAAACAGTATCAGCCACCGCATCACGAATTGCCCGAAACAAAAAGCCGAGCGTTAAAAAGGTCGTCAAAATGAAGACAATCGAAACATAACCCGGCAAATTTTCACTCATTTTTACTTTTTACTTTACTTTACTTACTTTATTCGTTCATCTTTTTCGATTTCGCCGTCGCGGATGGTGATAACGCGGTGGGCGCGTTCAGCGACTTCGTGTTCGTGTGTAACGATGATAATTGTATTTCCTTCGGCGTGAAGACGCTCGAAAAGTGCCATGATTTCAATGCTCGTTTTGCTGTCGAGTGCGCCGGTCGGTTCGTCGGCAAGCAGAATCGAAGGATGATTAACCAACGCCCGCGCAATTGCAACACGCTGACGTTGACCGCCGGAAAGCTCGTTCGGGCGATGCGAAACGCGGTCGCCCAGTTCAACCGATGCAAGCGCAGATTGGGCTTTTTCGTGTCGTTCCGCCGCACTCATTCCGGCATAAATCAAAGGTAATTCAACATTATGAAGCGCAGTTGCCCGCGCCAACAGATTGAATGTTTGAAAAACGAAACCGATTTCTTTGTTGCGGATTAGTGCAAGTTCGTCATCAGACATTTCGGCGACTTGATTGCCATTGATCCAATATTTTCCTTGACTTGGGGAATCTAAACAACCGATTAAATTCATCAAGGTAGATTTTCCTGAGCCTGATGGACCGATGATAGCAAGATATTCCCCTTTTTTTACATCAAAAGAAACATCGCGCAAGGCGTGAAGTGTTTCTGTTCCCATTTGATAGGTTTTCCAAATATTCCGCATCATTATCAGCGAATCGCCTTTTGGTTCAATCTTAGAATCACCGTTTGTTGCGGTTAGTTTTTCATCGTCCATAAATCTATACATTGCTTTTTTTGTTCAGAGCTATGCCTTTATGCTTGAAACCATATTCGCTTGGCTCGCATTTTTAAGCACAAAGGCGTAATTCTGAACTTTTATTTAGGTGAACTCTCGCCTTCTTTTTTCGTCTGTTTTTTGACGACTGTGCCTTCTTTTAACGTATTCAAAATCCGACTGGGACCGGTAATAACTTCTTGTCCTTCGCTTAAGCTACTGGTAATTTGAATGTCGGATTCGCCTGTAATTCCGGTTGTAACTTCAACAAATTTAGCTTTGTTTCCCTCAAGAATATAGACACCTTTAATGGTTTTGGGTTTCTCTGTAGGCGTTTGCAAATCGCCTTGTATTGTCGGGGAAGGCGATGCTTCCGGTTTCTTCTCGATAACCGATTGAAGCGGGACGGCGACCAGATTTTCAGCAGTTTTGGTTGTAATTACAGCCGTTGCACTCATTCCGGGGCGCAGACCTTCTTTGATTTCGTCGGGTGCGTCTTTGATTTGAATGACGACGCGGAATTCCTTGGCTTCTTGCACATTAATATTGGTCGAAAGCCCGCCGCTGGTTTGCGATTTGCCGACTGCAAGCGGTGTTTTTTGAATAACTTCGCCCGCAATTTCTTTTTCGCCGAATGCGTCAACTTTGATTTTTGCGGGTTGCCCGACGGCAACTTTATCAATTTCAGTTTCATCAATCTTGACTTCGACGTTAATCGTTGACATATCCGCAATTGTCAAAAGCGGTGTAGTCGAAAGTCCGGCAACCGCAAATGTTCCGACTTTTGAAGGAATATCGGCAATAACGCCGTTAATCGGCGCAAGTTGCAGAGTTTTATCGCGTTGCGTTTTTTGTCCCGTGAGCAATGCCATTTGTTGATCTGCGCGAAATTCGCTCGAACGCGAATTGATGGTAGCCGTATCAATTCCGCGTCGCGCATCATTGACTGTAACTTGTTGTTGATTTACACGAACGCGGGCTTCTTTGACACGCGATTCAGCTTCATTTACACCAATTTGAGCTGACTTTAAATTAGAATTTGCGGTTCGCAAAGCCGCCTGTGCATTTCTTAAGGAAACTTGAGAGTTTTCTACACGGTCTTTTGCTTGGTCATATTCCAGCCGTGAAATAACACCGCTTTCCAATAATTCGGTTGAGCGTTTTAACTCGCGATTTGCGGCGTTAACTTCGACTTGGGCGCGATCAACCTCAGTCTGGGCGCGATCAACATTCGTTTTCTGAGTTTCGACGTTTTGCCGTGCCGTGTTTAATTGTTGAATTGAAGTATCAACTTGTTGTTGCGAAGCAATTAAACCTTGTTGTGCCTGAGAATATTGATTTTGCGCCCCTTGAACTTGCGAACGCGACGATTGAACATCGTTTTGTGTTGCTTGATATTGAGCCAATTGTGCGTCGGTATTTGATTGGAGTTGTGTTGGGTCGAGCCGCACAAGCTGTTGTCCTTGTGTTACGCGGTCGCCTTCCGAAACGTAAATTTCTTCAATTCGTCCCTGCACTTCGCTGGTTAAATTGATAAACTGAATCGGACGAATTTCGCCCGAAGCGGTAACGGTCGAACGTAGTTCTTTGCGCGTTTCGATTTTCACAACCGTTACTTCAGGCGTGTCTGTGCGCGACATAAAAACACTTGCGACAGTAATTAATACCAGTAAAGCAACAACACTTCCGGCAATGATGAATTTTCCTTTGCGGCTTACAGCCATTCGTTTTTTTCCTCGATTATTAGTGATTGAATAAAAATATACGCAAAATCGAAATGCGCCTTGCGTCTGAAAAATGAACTACGTCATAAATCAGGAAATAGTTTCAAAAACCATTCTTGATTTAAGACATAAAGAAATAATTTTACAAAGCACCATTTGTCTATTGCAAAGGTTATGTTTAGCATTTACGAAAATTGGAAATCAAGGTAAAATATTCTAGTTTGAAATCTTTTGTTACGCACTAAATAATAAAATTGTAGAAATTTTTACGGATTGGTTTGAAGAATTTGCCTGAAATTCGTTCTTGTTTCTGCAAAAATCGAATACTAAAATGATAAAGTGTCAGACTTGCGGAACGGAAAATCTTGACGGCTCGCAATTTTGCGATGAATGTGGCGGCGCATTGAAAAATTATGTGGCAATTCCGCCATTGCAATCACATAGCGCGGAAACGCCGGAATTTGCTCAAGTTACGTCTGTCGGGATTCCCATAAATTTTGATGAAAGTAATGCAGACGAAATAAAGCCCGGAAATTCGGACAAACCGCGTGGTGTTCACGCGACATTGATTGTCGAACGCGGTGAAGCCGTCGGCACGGAATTTACTTTAACTTCCGAAGAATCGAATATCGGGCGTTGGGACGCGGACAACGGCATTTTTCCCGATGTTGATTTGGACGCTTACGACCCGGAAGCCAAAGTTTCGCGCCGACACGCAAGAATTCGCTGTGAAAACGGAGTCAAATATTTTATCGAGGATCTAGGCTCGACCAACGGAACTTTTATTAATCGCGGCAGGCGTTTAATTCCCGGTAATCCCAATATTTTAAACGATGGCGACGAAATCATCGTCGGCAAAACATTTTTGCGATTCTATATAAACGATTAGACTTTTGATTTTTGACCTTTGACTTTTGAAGAAAAAAGTCAAAGGTCAAAAATCAAAGATCATAAACCAAAAAAATGGCATATTGTTATGAATGCGGCGAAAAAATCGCTGAAATTGATGTTTTTTGTCCCTATTGCGGAATTTCTTTAAAACCCGTTGCTGTTGAAGGCAACGATGATATTTCGATGGAAAAAACCGTCGTTATCAAAAGCGTTGATTCAATCGAAATTCCGGCTGAGGTAAAGGATTCGCACCCTGAAACACCTCGACCGGTTGATATTCCTGCGCCCTTACCTGAAATTTCCGAACCTTTACCTGAAATCAACAAGTCAACGGGCGAATTTTCAAATCATAAGACAGAAGAAAATATTGATATGAAAACCGAATCGGTCGAAATTCCGGCGGAAATAATCTCAGATGAAATTGTTTCGCAGCCTGTTTTAACTGATGAAGAAAACAAAAATGAAACCTCTGTTTCTGACGACGTTTCCGAATTGCCCGAACCGACGCATATTCAAATTTTAAAACCGATTGACGAAGAAACCGAATTACCCGAAGCGTCAAATCTTGATGAAGAAAAAATTGTCGAAGAAACTATATTGCCGGAGAATAATGAACCCGAAGTCATAGATTTTAACGACGTTGATGAAAAAAACGAAACTATCGAAACGCAAAACACTGAAACTTCAAACCCGCAAGAGAATTTTGACGATTTTACACCTGTTGATGATTCAGCAGATTATAAATTCGATGCCGACAAAGATTTTGAATTTGGTCAAGAAAAAATCGAAAATGCAGTTGAAGCCGAAGACGTTTCACAAGCCGAAACTTTGATGTCGGCTGATAATCCGGCGATAATTGAGTCTTTAAGCTCAAATTTTCCTGTTGAAACCAAAGCCGATTCTGATTCTGACAATGGTGAAGCACAAAAATCTGACCAAGATAATGTTGCTACTCAAATTCATCCCTCGCAAAAACTCGAAAAAATTCTTGAGGAAATTGACATTAATCAATTTGATAAGCCGCAAACGCAAGAATTTGTTGAATCAGAAGATTTACTTGAAACCGAAATCAGCGACAGCGGTTCGGTTGAAGAAGTTAAAAAGTTTGAATCTCAAACAACGGAAAAAACTGAAGAAAATCAAGAAGAAATAGTTGAAACTCAACCTGAAATCGAAGCCATTTCAAAACCGCAGGAAGAATTGGAAATGTTCGAGCCGCCGAAAAATGATGCTATTTTTGATTCGGTTCAAATCGTTCAAACCGAAAAACCGGCAGGTGATTTTGAGCAAAAAGTAACCGAAGCCGAAGCTGCAAGCGTTTCCGGCGAGGTGAGCAAAGAAAGCCGTTCTTACACAACTCCCATTAGCGATGCAGAGAACACTGACGGAAAAAAGGCTGCCAAATTAAAACCTCTGAATGAAGGCACAATTTTGAATAATCGCTACGAAATTGTTCGCAAAATCGGCGGCGGCGGAATGGGTGCGGTTTATCTTGCCTCGGACAAAAATCTTGGCGGTGTGCTTCGTGCCGTGAAGGAAATGGTGCAGTCTTACATCGAAGAAATTCAGCAAGAAAAGGCAATTGCCGACTTCAAACGCGAATCAATGCTTTTGACATCACTCGAACACGCGGCGATTCCGACAATTTACGATTATTTCTTTGACGAAAAAGAAGCGCGGTTTTATCTTGTGATGAAATATATTTCCGGCGGCGACCTTGCCGGAAGGCTTCGCGCCTCGGCGGAAGGAAAAATTGACGAAAAAACCGTTACCGAATGGGCGATTCAAATTGCGGACGTTTTGCATTATTTACACAGCCACGAACCTTCGATTGTGTATCGGGATTTGAAGCCCGCAAATGTGATGATTGATGGCAATTCGGGTCGTTTGATGTTGATTGATTTTGGCATTGCGCGTTGGATAAATAAAGAAGAAAAAGGAGTTACGGCTGTCGGCACAATGGGTTACGCGCCGCCGGAACTTTTTAGCGGCAATGTCGAATCACGTTCGGATATTTACAGTTTGGGTTCGACAATGTTTCATCTTTTAACGGGAGCAGACCCGCAAAGCAATCCGCTTTTGATTTTCGATTTTCAGAAAAATCCACGCCCGAGACAAATAAATTCGGCACTTTCCGATCAGATGGAAAAAATCCTGATGCAATCGGTCGAATACACAGCCGACAAACGATTTTCGTCAGCGGCGGAAATGAAACGGGTTTTGGAAGAGCATCTTGAAAATTTGAAAGCCGGAAGACTTACTTACGGTATTTCCGAAACTGAGGCAGTTGGTTTGGCAAATGGTTACGTTTTCTGCGGTTTTTGCGGTCAACGGATTATTGCTTCTGATGTTTTCTGTGCGTTTTGCGGATCGCAACAACCAATTCACGGACAACAACAGGCGGCATCATTCGGTATTTCCGCGCCAACGGCGAAATTGACACTTTTAACAACGGGAGAAATTAGTGCGCCTATTTTTTCGCTTGATAAAGACACGAATATTATCGGCAGACGCGATCCGATGTCGAACATTTTTCCCGAAGTAGATTTATCGAAATTCGATCCGCAGACCAAAATTTCACGTCGTCATGCCAGAGTTTGGCGCGAAGGAAATAATTATATGGTCGAAGACCTCGGCTCATCAAACGGAACGATTTTACTTCCGGCTTTGAGCGATAACGTGCGACTTTTGCCGCACCAACCACACATTTTGACTAATGGAGATAAAATAAAAATCGGTGATACGACAATGAGTTTTTTAGTCGGATAAAATTTAGGATTTAGGATTTAGGATAATTCTTTTGAACCCTAAACTCTAAATCCTAAATCCCGAACCTAAATTCTAAACCCTAAATATATTATGAGTGCGAAAGCAGAAACAAGATTGCCCTCAAAACGAATCAAACCTGAAAAAATCATCGTAAATTTCGATGCTGAACGCTTGAAAGCTCCGTTTTCATTGCGGTGCGGTGCGATTATGATTGATTACATACTTTTAATTATGATTCCGGTGGCTAGTCTTTTAATTTATCGAAATACGGGAAATGACCCGACAAAGATTTTAAATAACGATATAACGAACATCGGTTGGATTATTTTCGTTCTATTGATTTTAACTAACTTCTTGATTTTACCGTTGCTTGTCGGGCAGAGTTTGGGAAAAATTTTAACCGGACTGCGAGTAGTTAAAAAAGACGGAAATGCGCCTTCATTGGTCAATCTTTTGCTTCGGCATTTTATTGGTTATCCATTGACAGTTTTATCCGGCGGACTCGGTTTTTTTATTTCAATTTTTAATTCAAAAGGTCGCGCACTGCACGATTTTATTGCCGGAACCGAAGTGATTTACGGGCGCAAAACGAGAAAAGGAGAAATCGAGCAAATGAGCAAGTGAGAAGGAGAGGAAAGACGGATTTGATAAACTTCAGAGAAAATTTCTCGTTCACGTCTTCCGAGTTTCTCATTTTCTAAATGATATGCCGCAATTAATTGTAAAAAGTTCAGATCATCCGGTTGATGTTTATCCTTTGGTTCGACTTCGGACGACAATTGGGCGTTCGGCGCGTTCGGATGTTTGTATTCCCGATGCTTTCGCTTCGCGTTTGCACGCGGAAGTTCGCAAAGAAGGCGAAAGTTATTGGTTGCAAGATTTAGGCTCGGCAAACGGCACAAGATACAACGGGCAGATTGTTTCGATGCCGATTCCGCTAATTGCCGGCGGAGAAATTCAAATCGGCGAAACCTCGATTTTGTTTGATGACGAACGCCTGTCCCAAAACAAAAACGCGACTTTAATTACGGACAGCACACAAGCTCTCGATCCTTCGATGACGATTTCTTTTAATCATCGTAGAACACCGACTTCTGAAATAATTGATTCACAATTTTCTTCGCGCACAGAGCTTCTGGGTTTGATTTCAAAAGTCGGAGTTGCATTGCTCTCGTCGAGCGGTCTGGATGAAACGCTTAATCAAGTTGCCTCGCTTGTTTTTGAAGCAGTTCCCGCCGACCGTTGCGTGATTATGTTGAAGGACGAAGTAAGCGGCGAAATGAAAATTATGGTGGCGCGGCAACGAGGCAAAAATGATACCGTTGAAGAAGTTCGCATCAGTTCGCTCGTTATGGAAGAAGTGTTGCAAAACGGCAAATCGGTTTTGACTGCAGATGCCCAACACGATCCTCGATTTGCCAGCCAAACGATGGCATTGCTCGATATTCGCTCGGTTTTGGCTGTGCCGCTAAGCGTTTCGGAAAGTAATATTTTCGGATTGATTTATGCAGATGCTCCAACCGGAACGGCAACGTTCAGCGAAGAACATCTGAATATTTTAACGACACTTGCTTCGGTTGCTTCGATTCGTGTGGAAAACGCAAAACTTCTCGAAGAGAGATTCGAGAAAGAAAGAATCAAAAGCGAATTGGCATTTGCTACTGAGATTCAACAAAGTTTTCAACCAAGTTCGCCTCCGCAGATGGAAAATTATGAATTTCAAGGAATTTCCTTTTCCTGCTATGAAATCGGTGGCGATTACTATGATTTTATTAAACTTCCAGAAGGCAAAATGATGATTGCGCTTGGCGACGTTTCCGGTAAGGGAACAGCCGCCGCGCTTCTGATGTCATCGCTCCACGCCGCGATTCACGCACAGATTACAGCAAAAACACCCTTAGCTCAAACAGTTGTTTCGGTCAATAAATATTTGGCGGAGAACACACCGACTAACCGTTTTGTAACTCTTTTCGCCGCTGAACTCGAACCACAAACAGGTATTTTGAGTTATATCAACGCCGGGCATAATCCGCCGCTGGTTGGACGAGCAAACGGACAGGTTGAACAACTCGAATCCGGGGGTTTTCCTCTCGGTTTAATTCCGATGGCAGAATACGAAATCGGAAAAATTCAATTAAATTCGGGTGATGCACTAATTGTTTATTCGGATGGTGTTTCCGAAGCCAATAACTTAAAAGAAGAGGAGTTTGGAATGGACAGGCTAAAAGCCGTTGTCAGCAAAAACATCCATCGTTCGGCGGCAGGCATACGCGATAAAGTTGAAAACGCACTCTCGAATTTTACCCAAACTGCGCCCGCCAACGACGATATAACTTTAGTGATTGTAAAAAGAAAATAAATCGTAAAACAGGCTGTTAGCCTGTTTGAACAGACTAACAGTCTGTTTTACTTAAAAAAAATGAAAATAGCATTAAACGGCGCGACGACGATGCACGCCGATTTGGAAACAGACATCAAAGCCGCGAGTGAAGCCGGTTTTGATTTAATCGAAATTTGGGCGGCAAAATTGCGCGAATTTTTGAAAACAAAAACGGTTGAAGATTTAAACAAACTGCTGAAAGAAAACAGTTTAGAGCCGTATTCGATAAATTCAATCGAACATATCACGTTCCGCGATGAAGCCGATTACGAACAAATAAAACTTGAAACCGAAGAACTTTCAACGATTGCAGGTGAAATCGGTTGTCCATATATTGTTGTCGTGCCGGGTAAATTGCCCGAAAACGCAACCGAAGCGGAAATCATTGATGAATCGGTCAAAGTTTTGAACGAACTCGGCGACATTGCCGAAAAACATAATGTTTCATTGGCTTTCGAGTTTTTGGGGCAAACGGATTGTTCGGTTCAAACGCTCGATTTGTGTAACAAAATCGTCGAAACGGTAAATCGCAAAAACATCGGCAATGTTCTCGATACATTTCATTTCTACGCCGGAAATTCGACTTTTGAAGCGATTGATTCGATGAAACCTGAAAAACTTTTCATTTTTCACATCAACGACGCGGAAAATCTGCCGAAAGAAGATTTGACGGACGCGCATCGGCTTTATCCGGGAACAGGAATTTTACCGATCAAGGAAATAAAAGCGCATTTCGACAAAATCGGTTACGACCGAATGGTTTCAATCGAAATTTTTCGCCCCGAATATTGGAACGAAAATCCGTTTGAAGTCGCCCGCAAAGCGCGAAAGGCAACGATTGAAGTTTTAGAATTAGAGAATTTAGCGGCAGGCGGAAGTTGGTAAATGTAGAACAGGCTGTTAGCCTGTTCAAAGAAAACAGACTAACAGTCTGTTTTACAATGTCGTAGAACAGGCTGTTAGCCTGTTCAAAGAAAACAGACTAACAGTCTGTTTTACAATGTCGTAGAACAGGCTGTTAGCCTGTTCAGACAAAAACAGACTAACAGTCTATTTTACGATCTCATTATGGCTGTTGAATTAAGTTGGGAAGGAAAATATGACGCGAATGGGAAGCGAAAAGCTCCGTTGAAGGTTAATTTGCCGTTTCAAACCGTTGAGACGATTAACGAATCTGTTCAGGAGCGTCAGCGCAATATGTTTGCCGCCGCGTCGCAGGCAGATTGGCGGAATCGTTTGATTTGGGGCGATAAACGATATGTTTTGCCATCTTTGCTCAATGAATTTGCGGGCAAAGTTAATCTGATTTATATTGACCCGCCATTTGATACAGGGGCGAATTTTTCGTTTCAGGTGGAGGTTGAAGGCGAGCAATTTACCAAAGAACCGAGCATTATCGAACAAAAGGCTTACCGCGACACTTGGGGCAAAGGGCTTGATTCTTATCTGCAATGGTTTTACGAAACGGCTCTCGTTCTGCGTGAACTGCTCCACGAAACAGGCAGTATTTATGTTCATCTCGATTGGCACGTCGGGCATTATGCGAAAGCGGTTTTGGATGAAATTTTTGGATACGATAATTTTATAAATGAAATTGTTTGGAGAAGAACTTTTAATAGTGGAAGCAGTAAAACATTGTCAAATAAATATCCTGTAAATACTGATTCTATTTTATATTATAGAAAGTCTGAAAAATATATTTTTAATAAGCAATTTATCGAATTAAGTGAAGGTGCATTAAAAAGATATGACAAAGTTGATGAGCAAGGAAGACGTTTCAAATGGAATCCAATGAAAACTTATGCACAATCCAAACTTGACCGTTTAATTGAACAAGGAGAAGCAAAAATAACTCCGACATCAAAATATCCAGTTTACAAACATTATCTTGATATTGATAAAGGTAGAGCCGTTGAAAATCTTTGGAATGATTTAGCTCCAATTGGAACTTTTTCTGAAGAAAGAGAAACATACGCCACCCAAAAACCCGAAGCCTTGCTTGAGCGAATCATCAAAGCGTCATCAAACGCAGATGATTTGGTGTTGGATTGTTTTTGCGGTTCGGGAACAACGGCGGCAGTCGCGGAAAAACTCGGACGGCGTTGGATAACCTGCGACCTTGGGCGTTTTGCGATTCATACGGCTCGCAAACGTCTGCTTTCGATTGCCGATGTTAAGCCGTTTGTCGTGCAAAATCTCGGCAAATATGAACGCCAAGCGTGGCAAAAAGACGAGTTCGGCGAAAACGCCACGGCTCGGATTGATGCGTATAACCGCTTTATTCTGGAACTTTACAATGCTCAACCGTTGACAAATTTTGCGTGGCTGCACGGCATCAAACAAGGTCGCGTGGTGCATATCGGAGCAGTTGATTCGCCCGTTACGCTCGGCGATGTCAAAGCGATAATCTTGGAATGGCGAAAAAATCTGCAAGTCGCCGAAAATTCGGGAATTGACGTGCTGGCGTGGGAATTTTCGTTTGAAATCAACGAAATAGCCAAACAACAAGCCAAAGAAGCCGGCGTAGATATGCGTTTTCTGCAAATTCCCCGCGAAGTTTTAGAGAAAAAAGCCGTCGAACAAGGCGACATCCAATTTTTTGAACTCGCCGCGTTATTCGTCAATACCAAAATCAAAAAGAAAGATTTAACCGTCGAACTGACCAATTTTATCGCTCCGCTTGATTACGTTCCGCAGGAAATTCGCGCAAAAATCACCGATTGGAAAGCGTGGATTGATTATTGGGCAATAGATTTCGATTTCAAAGGCGATACTTTCCACAACCAATGGCAATCGTATCGGACAAGGAAAAATAAAAAACTCGAAACCTCGCGGACGCATACATATACGGAAAGCGGAAAATACACAATCCAAATAAAAGTGATTGATATTTTGGGAAATGATACGACGAAAACGCTGGAAATTGAGGTAGAATAAAACGTAAAACAGGCTGTTAGCCTGTTCAGAGAAAAAACAGACTAACAATCTGTTTTACGATTAAAGTGTAGAACAGGCTGTTAGCCTGTTCAGAGAAAAAACAGACTAACAGTCTGTTTTACGATTAAAGTGTAGAACAGGCTGTTAGCCTGTTCAGCCGCTAGCGAAGCGCGGCGGCGAAGGCAGACTAACAGTCTGCCTTACGGTAAAACAGGCTGTTAGCCTGTTTTATATTAGATATGGAATACAAGCAATATTACAGACGCAAATTGCCGCATATTCATTCGCCGGGAGCAACGCTTTTTGTAACTTTTCGACTTGCAGGTTCAATCCCGAAAAGCGTCATTGAAAAATGGAAGCAGGAAAAAATTTGGTTAGAAAAAGAACAGGAAAGACTCGCAAGAAATGCCGAAATTACGCAAAATCAAAAGGAAGCGTTTTTAGAATTTAATCGGCGTTGGTTTGCCAAATTTGAAGATGTTTTGCATCGTGAACAATCAGGAACGGTTTGGCTAAAAGATGAAAATGTCGCAAATTCGGTAGCGGAAAGTTTGAAATATCGGGACGGAAAAGTTTATAAATTGCACTGTTTCTGCGTTATGTCCAATCACGTTCACGTTGTCTTTACTCCATTTTTGAATGAGCGGTCATTAACCGAAGTTCAATATTCAAATCCGTTGAAGTTTGAAAGTTCCGAACCGACTTTAGGCGAAATTATGCAATCGTTGAAAGGTTATACCGCCCACGAAGCCAACAAAATTTTGAATCGCCAAGGTCAATTTTGGGAAGTGGAAAGCTATGACCACGAAGTTAGAAATGAAGAAGAATTTGGTCGAATTGTCAAATATGTTCTAAACAATCCGGTCAAAGCCGGTCTCGTCAAAAATTGGCAAGATTGGCAATGGAATTGGTTATCAAAAACGTAGGACAGGCTGTTAGCCTGTCCAGCCGCCGCGCTTCGCTGGCGGCGAAACAGACTAACAGTCTGTTTTACATTATAAATATGCCGAAAAAAACATCTCAATCAACCGCACAAATGCCTCTGCTCGACATTGGCGAAGAAGGACGCACCGCAATTTGTGTCCCCAAAATCCGCAAAGAAGTTCAAGCGTGGCGAGAATCAGGTTTTAACGGAATTACCAAAACCACCGAAAGACTTTTGAACTTTTGGTTTAAGGAAGAACACCGCACCGCCGATGGCAGAAAATTTGAATACTACGAAGCCCAACGCGAGGCAATCGAAACTCTGATTTATTTATTTGAAGTTAAAAAGATTAGAAGACGCAAAGATTTATTGGTCGAATATCACAACGGACAGCTTTTACAATTTCCTGAAAATGACAATTTTGCCCGCTACGCTCTGAAAATGGCAACAGGTTCGGGCAAAACAAAAGTTATGGCGTTAGCAATCGCCTGGCAATTTTTCAACTCTGCTTGTGGCGAAGGCGAAGAATACGCCAACACTTTTCTGTTAATTGCCCCAAACATTATTGTTTTGGAACGTCTGAAAATGGATTTTGAATCAGGCAGAGTTTTTCAAACTGACCCAATAATTCCGCCCGATTTCCGAATCTTTTGGGATTTTGATGTTTATGTTCGCGGCGACGGCGAGCGAACCAACAGCGAAGGTGCATTATATCTAACCAATATTCAACAACTTTACGAGCGTGAAACGGACGCAACGCCAACAAATCCGATAGACGATTTACTCGGCAGCGTTCCGCAAAAAAGTCTGCAAACAGACGAAAAATTTCTCGAAAGAATCATTAAACGCGGAAATTGTTTAGTCTTAAACGATGAAGCGCATCACACCAACGATGATGCGATTGTTTGGAACGAAACGATTGTAAATCTAGGCAAACAATGCAATTTATCAGCACAACTTGATTTTTCCGCCACACCGCGACAATCTGACGGAACGCTTTTTTCGTGGACAATTTTTGATTATCCGCTCAAACAAGCAATTATTGATAACATCGTCAAACGTCCGTTAAAAGGCGTTCCACACGGAATAACCGAAGTTCATAGCGATAAAGCCTCGATTCGTTTTGAAGCATATTTAGTAGCAGCCGTTGAACGCTGGCTCGAATATGTTTCGGAACTGAAAGATTTGAAAAAGAAACCTGTTTTGTTTTTTATGCTCGGCGATACCAAAGAAGCCGACGATGTTTCGTTGTGGCTTCGCACCAAATATCCTGACCAATTTTCCGATGATAAACTTTTGGTCATTCATACCGACAGAAGCGGCGAAATTTCCAAAAAAGATTTAGAAAAAGCCCGCGTTGCTTCGCGTGAGGTTGACGATGATAAAAGTCCGATAAACTGCATCGTTTCGGTTTTGATGCTCCGCGAAGGTTGGGATGTTAATAATGTTACGGTTGTCGCCGGATTGCGTGCGTATAGTTCACGGGCGAACATTTTACCCGAACAAGCAATTGGACGCGGATTGCGTTTGATGTTTCGTGGACAAACAGGTTACAGGGAAAATGTTGACATCATCGGCAACGCAAATTTTATGCAGATTGTCGAAGATTTGGAAAAACAAGAAGGCATCAAACTCGATACTTTCGACTTCGGCAAAAAGAAAACACGGCTTAAAATTAACACAATCCAAGTTTTAGAAGAACGAATTGAAGATTTTGAAATCACGATTCCGAAAATCAGTCCGCGAATTGAACGATTAAAAGAAGTTCGCCAAATTATCGAAGATTTGGACATTGGCAAAATCCAACTTCGCTTTCCGATGTCTTTGGATGCAGATGTTGAAATCAGTCAATCATTTACCTACGAAGGACGCGATGTAATTTCCGATGAAGTAATAATTTCCCGCGAATTTCAAATGCCGCAAGCCCAAACTTCGGGTGAAGTCATTTCTTTTTATTCGCAAGTTATCGCTCAAAGTTTAAAATTACCTACATCATTCTCAATTCTCACGCCGAAAATCGAACAGTTTCTACGCGAAAAATTATTCGGCAAAGAAGTAAAATTAGATTCGCCCGCAGTTCTGCAAGCCTTAAATGAATCTCGTGTTTTAGTTTCAACCGAAAAAGTTTTTCTCAAACTTCTGCGTCCGCGAATCGTTGATGAACACAAACCGTTTTTATTTGACGAAAAAACGCTTTTGTCCGAAACGCCGCCGTTTCCGCATTCGAGCAAAGTTGTCGAAGCCAAAAAAACTCTGTTCAATCTAACACCTTGCGGAAATGATTTTGAGCAAAATTTTGCTCGTTTTTTAGACGAATCAAAAGATATTAAAACTTTTGCCAATCTCGGAAATTTGCCAACCAAACTTTGCATCGAATATCTGGACAGCGAAACAAATTTACGTTTTTACGAACCTGATTTTGTTGCCATTGACGAAAACGGAATCCATTGGCTGCTTGAAACCAAAGGACGAGAGGATTTAGACGTGCAATACAAAAACGCTAGAGCCGAAAAATGGTGCGAAGATGCAACACTTTTGAGCGGAACAGAGTGGCGATTTTTAATGATTCCGCAAAAGCAATTTGAAAAAATGAATTCACGAAATTTTGGTGATTTAGTCAGTGGATTAACAGCGGGCGGTGTTTTATTTGTTGAAATTTAATGACCGTAGAACAGGCTGTTAGCCTGTTCAAACAGACTAACAGTCTGTTTTACGTTTTATGGAAAAAGTCAAAATCGGAATTATCGGAACAGGCTACATCGGCAGTGTTCACGGACAGATTTATTCGCAAGATTCGCGGACGGAAGTTTCTGCGCTATTTGATGTCGTGCCGGAAAAAGCTGAACGAACAGCGAAGGCAATCGGCGGAAAAGTTTGCCGTTCGCGTGAGGAATTATTTGAAAATTGTGATGCGGTTTTGGTAACAACGCCGAATAAAACTCACGTCGAAATCGCTTCGGACGCAGTTTTGCACGAAAAGCACGTTTTTTGCGAAAAGCCTTTTGCAATCGGCATCGAAAACGCGAAGAAATTGCTCGACGTGGCGAATAATTCGTCGAAAGTTTTTCAAGTCGGACACAATCGCCGATACGCGCCGGTTTATGTGCGTTTGAAAGAATTGTTGTCGGAAGACGAACCGCATTCGGCGCATATCAAGATGAATCGCGGCGAGTTGAAAAATCCTGTCTGGACGGGCGATGTGAATGTAACGGGCGGATTTTTGTATGAAACAACGATTCATCTTTTTGATATGATGCGATTTCAATTCGGCGAAATCTCGGAATTTTCTGCTTACGGCTCGCAACACGAATATCCTGAATTGGACGAATTTTCTTGTATTTTCAAATTCAAAAACGGTTTTCATTGCACTTTTGCATCGAGTTCGGACGCAAGTTGGCATTTTCCGTTTGAGCGGATGGAAGTTTTTTGTCATCATCGGACGATAATTACCGAAGAAATGGAAAGGCTTTTTGATTCAAAAGGCTTTGACCATAAAACTCACAATTTTGATACTTATTGGTGTCAGATGCTCGAAAAAAACGAAAAATGGGGTTATCTGCAAGAAGACAAAGCGTTTATTGATTCGATTCTCGAAGGCAAAGAACCGCCCGTAACGGCTTTTGACGGTTATAAATCCGTCGAGCTTGTCGAATCGGTTTATCAAGCAATCAAATCAGGGGAAAAAATCGTGTTTGATTAAAGAACTTTTTTTGATATGATTCGTTTTTAAGAGTGGTATTTGGGGTTTGGTCTTCGGATTTAGAACAAATCAAAGACTAAACGACAAAGCCCGAAAACCAAATTAAAAATATGAATCAATGTCAGAATTGCGGTCAAATCAACACGAATCAGAGTAATTTTTGCCGTTTTTGCGGAACGAAATTTATTCCGCAACAACCTCAGCAACCCGGCGGAAATTTTGAATATTCACCACCGCGCCCATATCTTTGGAAGACGGACGAATTTCAAATCAATGAAAACAGACAACGACAGGCAAATCAAGTAAAACCGCTTCCGCCTCCGATTCCGCAAATGCCGCCAATGATGCCACAACCGCAACCTCTTGTGCATCAGCAACATCACAACCTTGCTTACAATTTTCATTGCCCGCGATGTGCAACAACAATGATGCCGCGTTTTGACAGAAGAATTTCGACAGGCGGTTGGATTACATTTGCCGCGCTCTTGATTTTTTTCTTTCCTTTATTTTGGATTGGTTTCTTGATTAAAGAAAACGTTCGCGTTTGTTCAGTTTGCGGTCTGAAAATTGATTAACTTTAAAAGTGAACATTGAAGAAATCAAAGGTAAAATAAATCAAAGCAATTATTTCATCAAAATCCACGCAATTTTTCACGCTTTAAGGAAGACTTTGCCTAAACACAAGCAACTGAATTTGTTATAACCGTAAATTAATTTATCGGTAATAATAGCCTTTCGGGTGTTCGATTTTAACTTCTTCGTTCGTGCTTAAAACTTGAACTTTGTGAAAACCTTTTTTCATATTTGTTGAAAGGTAAGTTATTGCAAATTGGCGGTTTAGCGAATTTGTTAAATCCTTAAAAAACGGTTCAAAAGAAATCGGTGAGATATTTCCTTGAAAAAAAGCACGTCCGCCTGTTTCGTCGGAAAGCCGGCTGAGTGCGCCTTGTCCGCCGGAAATTAAAATTGAGTTTCCGCTTTCGGTATTAGTTGCGGCGTTCCAAAAGGAATAGACGGCGATGCCCTTGCGCTGAGCTTTAAGAATTGCGCGGTCAAGTTCGATGCTTTGAATTGTCGAAGCGAAATCAGTTCCGTTTGTAATATCTAAACCATCTGAAACCAACAAAATGGCGCGTCGTCCGGTGGGCAATGCGTCAAACTTTCCAAGTGCGCTTTCAATAGCTGAAAAAGGATTTCCCGAAGTCGCGCCGCGTCCGGCAACAATTCTTAATGATTTAGCCGCTTTTTCCAAATCATCGGTAAATTTTTGTCGGGTTTGCAAATTTCCACCGCGCAAATAGCCAATCATCACACGCGATCCCTTTGGCAATAGCCGGATAAACTCAGCAATTTTTTCAAGTTGTAAATTGACGTTTGATGTCAAATCGTCTTGAATCAAAATCGCTAACGAAAGTGGTGTGTTGCTAACGCTTTTGATGGATAAAATCTGTTGCTCCTTACCGTCTTCCTTTACAATTATGTCGCCGACTTCAATAAATTCTTCCGATTGCACTTCTTTTTGCGGTTTATCCGATTTAATCGAAATTGGAATCGTAACGGTTCGCACCTTTGGTTTTGATTGGGCAAATACTACTGCCCCAAAAAGAATGGTTAAGGCTAAAATCTTGATAATCTTAAAATTTGACATACGCTTACAATTTTATGTGATTATGTGAAAAAGTGAAAAATCATTAAAGCTGATTTGCGATAAATAATTGAAATTTTTTACCCTTTCACGTTTTCACCTTTTCATTTTTTACTTTTTCACAATAATTGATGCACAAATTTGATTTAAGTTTGCAGAGTTTGTATTGTAAATCGGTAAAGATGAATGCATTACAGCCGCGATACGAGGCAACCAGAAAAGATTTGATGAAGGACAAAGCCCTGAAAATCGGAGCGGTGAGTTTTCCGTTTGTTTTGCCGTTGATTCCGGCAATTATTTTCTTGGTTTTAACGATTATTGGAAGTCCGGTTTGGATTTTACCTCTGATTTTATCGGTAATCGGCGGTTTTATCTTCGGCTTAATTGCTTCCGGCGGTTTGATGATGTATCGGTCGAAATGGCTCAAAGATTTGCGCGAACGTCTGGCTATTGATGGTATAAAAGCAAGTGAAGTTCAATGGTTTATGCACGAATTGACCGGAGCGGAAAAGCGTTCATTAAAGGAAATCGAAACTAAAAATTTACTTCTCGGCGATGCTTTCCGTGAAACATTGGCGGCGCGTTTGACTTCGACACGAATTGCAAAATCGGTCAAACAAGAAATGATGCTCGTAAATCGTCGGTTGGGCAAATTAAAATATGCGCGAACGGAAAATATCGAAAATTTTCAAAAAGAACTTGATGAAGACCTTAAAAAATTAAATCGTATCAGAGCCGAAGCTGAAGAAATGCTCACCGAATCGGAAAATCGTCTAATGATGATTGAACGCGCCGCCAAACACGGCACAAATTTTTCCGAAACCGAACTCGCCCTCAAAAAACTTTCCGCTCAAAGTCAACAGCTTCCGCTTGCCTTGGAATCGGCGAAAATGGAGGAAGAAATCAGAAAACAACTCGAAACAGAAAATTAAAAGTAAAAAGTAAAAGGCAAAATTAACGGGTGTGGATTTTGCTTTGAGCTGGTTCAATAAAAGTGTAGAGAAAACTCTCTTTGGTAGAATACTTAAGATAACCCAAGTTGCCGGTTATAAATTTTTATAATGAAACCACAAATTAACGCAAAAATTCACGAAGCATTTGAATTGTTTTCGTGTGATTTTTTACGTTCGCCGAATATAATCTTGCATCCGCTGCCTGTTTTGTGCGGGCGGCAAATATTTTTGAAATAATCTCTCTTTCGGTAGAAACTGCTTTATCTCATTGTTCAAATTGTTGTAAAATGTTCTTGTTCTTGCGCTTGAAGGAAACTTTTGAAACTTTAGATTTGTGGTCGCGTGTAAATTTGCGGACACAGATTCCATCTGAACCTGAACATAAAACCTAAAATTATGAAAAAAACTGCATACATACGTTTTTCTATTTCTCTGCTTTTGCTCATTTCTTTGTTAATGCCGGTGGCGACGCTTGCCGTTACAATGGACGACGGGAAGAAGTTTTTCAAAGAAGGAATTCTAGCCGAAGTTGCTGAGGAATGGGACAAAGCCGTTGAGCAATTTGTGATGGCAGTAGCGAAAAGTCCGAAAAATAGCGAATATCGGCTTCATTTGGTTCGTGCGCTTTTTAATGCCTCGCAAATGTATATGAAAAAAGGCGCAACACAAGCCAATGAAAAAGATTATGCAGGTGCATATATCTCGTTTCGCAAGGCTTACGGCTACGACCCGACAAACGAGCTTGCCAAAGCCGAAATGGAAAGAATGGTCAGATTGCAGAAGGAAGTTCTAAACGGCACGGGCAATACTTCCGCGCAAACTCAAAACAAAGATGGTGTGAAACTCGTTGATACAAAATACTCACCGACAAATCTGCCGCCCAATTTCCGCGTTTCGCAAAAGATGGATAAATTGACTGATGTTATCAAAACCGAAGCCGATTTAATGTTGGTTATCCGCGAATATGCCGAATCTTTGGACTTGAATGTTTTGTTTGACGCGCAAAGCGCAACTCAACTCAAAAGCCGCAAATTAACTATCAGATTGAATCAGGTTACGGCGGCAAAGGCTTTGGATTATATTTTTTTACAGGAAAATCTTTTCTTTCAGCGTGTCGGACCACGGACGATTTTTGTAGCGATAAACGACCGCCGACCGTTCTTTCAACAGATGGTTTTGCGGACATTTTATCTTTCAAACGCAAACCCCGACGACGTTGCGAAAGTTCTCCAAACCGCGATTCCACCGCAACAAGGCAGATCACCTTCACCGCCGCTGATTGACAAATCAACCAACAGCATAACCGTCCGCGATACGACGGAAAACATCAAAATTATCGAAAGTTTGATTAAGGCTCTGGACAAAGATCGCGCCGAAGTCGTGATGGATGTAGCGATTTATGAAGTCAACAAGTCGGATTTGCTCCAATTCGGAAACCAAATCGGTATTGCGACGGGCGACAATGCGAATCTTAACAATCTCGGCGGCATAAATCTGCCTTACGTTTTGGGCGGAACAACCCAAAATATAACGAATAATCTGCCGTTTCCGGGAGCTAGTGCCGCCAGCATCGCACTCGGTTTGCCGGTCAGCAACATTGTTGCTCTGCAATCGAAATCGAACACGAAATTGATTGCTTCGACGCAGATACACGCTTTTAACAATCAAGATTCATCGGCGCGAATCGGTCAGCGCGTTCCGGTAAGAAGCGCACAATTCGTAACCGGCGGCACGACTTCAAACGGCGGCGTTGTGTCAAACGTAACGCAATATGAACAAGTCGGTTTGACTTTGAAATTTAAGCCGATTGTTTTCCCGAATCAAGATGTGCAGGTTGATATGGAAATCGAATCGAAAGACGTTGCCGGCGAACTTTCGGACAATCCCGTTTTCACCGAACGCACGATTAAAGGCACGGCGCGGGTTCAAAACAATAAAACTTTGCTTCTTGCCAGCGTTGCACAAAACACACAAAGCGAAGGACGTTCGGGCTTGCCGCTTTTAGGATTAATTCCGATTATCGGCAGACTTTTTACTGCGCCTTCGAAAAACAATCGTCAAGTTGACATCGTTATTGCAATTACGCCGAAAGTCATTCGCGCACCATCAATTTTGCCGGATGATTTAATCGAACGTCCGACAGGAAGCCAGGTTCAGCCGACGAGCAGTAACTTGGAAGCAATGATTATTCAAGAAGAAATTGATGAGCAAGTTGCTTTAGCGCGTAAAAATCCGACCGATTCGGTTGTTCAGCTTGAAGACCGAAAAGTTGATGAAACGCCGACTTATACGAAAACAACTGAAACTGCTTCGGTAAATACGAAGGATAACACGGAAATTAAAAATGAACAGACAGAAAAAACTACGTCAAACGAAGTTTCCGGCGCGGTCAAAAATAATCTGAATCCGATTGACACGAGTGTTAAAACATTGACGCTGAATCAAACTTCGGACACGAGCGTTCAAACGCAAGATAATTCAGCAACAGTGCAAGAAAACAAAGCATCAAACGGTTTGCTTGCTGAATTGCAGATTTTACCGACGCTTTCGGAAATGAAAAAAGGCGAAAAAACGCGCCTTGCAATTATGGTCAGAAGCGCGAGCGCGTTTCGTTCCGCAGTTCTCGGTTTGAAATTTGACAAGGACAAAGTTGCCGTTCGTTCAGTTGCATATGGCGATGTGTTCGGCGGCGAAATGGCGCAAAAAATGGCTTTGCCGTTTATCAATGAAGGCGGAAAAATGTATGTTTCGCTTGCTCCGCCGAAAGATACGGCACAAAACAGTTCGGGCGTTTTGGCGTATATTGAAATCGAAGCACTTGCCGATGGTAAACCGCAAATTGCGTTTGAGGGCGATATTTTGAACTTCTTAACGGCAGACGGGAAAAATTTTGCGGTCAAGTTTTAAAGTGCAGAAACGCGCACAAAGTAAGCGTGTTTTACATTGACATAAACAGACTTACTTCGTGCGCGTTTCCGCAGAAAACCTATGCAGTTAAAAGTAAAATCGCAAATCGCAAATCGCAAATCGCAAATCGGCTTTAGCCTTTTAGAGCTAATTATCACTCTGGCAGTTTTGTCAATTTTGGTGATGGGAACGATTCCGCTTTCGCAAAACGCCATTAAACGGCAAAAAGAATCGCGTTTGCGTGAATCGCTGGCATTGATGCGAAACGCGATTGACGAATTCAGGCGCGACACGATTGGGGCTTGTGCGAACGGCGCACAATCAAGCGGGAATCAAGCTATTCCCGGTCAAAATATTCCGCCTGATCCGCGCAGTCGTGTTGTGATTGATGATTGCGAAATTTTCGATACTCTTAATCTCGACCGTTATCCGCCAACTTTGGAAATTTTGGTTGAAGGCGTAAAAGTCAGACAGCGAGGTTTGGATACAACATCGAGAGGTGGTGTTTTTAACGGAAATGCTACTGAATCGGGCGAGAGCAAAGAAGTTAGTAAAATCTATTTGCGCGAAATTCCGATTGACCCGATGACAGGCGAAAAAGATTGGGTTTTACAATCATCATATCAAGCGAAAGACGATGGCAGTTGGGACGGCATAAATGTTTTCGATGTCCGCTCCAAATCGGATGAAGAAGCCTTTAATGGAGAGAAATATAGTGACTGGTAAAGGAGAAAAAGAGAAGATGAGAAAAAATATTTACAATCAAAAAGGATTTTCGCTTCTTGAATTGATGATTGGTATGTTTATCATCGTCATTTTGCTTTCGGTCGCTTTGCCGACTTATCAGCGCAGTGTGCAGTATGCGCGTGAGAGAGTTTTGGAAGAAAATCTCTGGCAAATGCGGCGGCAAATTGATCAATACGCTGCCGACAAAGGTAAATTGCCGGAAAATCTGGAAAAACTCAAAGAAGGCAAATACCTTTCCGAAATACCTATTGATCCGATTCTCGAAAAAGCCGAGTGGGACGAAAAATTCGGCGATGACCCAAACTCAAACGAAAATGGTCAAGGCTTGATAAACGTCAAAAGTCGCGCAGATGGCGAAGATTCAAACGGCAAGAAATATTCGGAATATTGATATTTGTGATTCTCAATCTGCGATTGCTTGCAAGATATTGAAACGAAAACTGCTTCAATCGGACAAATCCAAAAATCGAAAATCGAAAATCGAAATATGTTTTCATCACTTACACAACCTAATTTTCCTAAAGCCGCACTTGGACTTGAACGCGACAGTTTGACCGCGTTGGCTTTGAAAAAAGAAGGACGCGGACGTTTCGGCATTCGTCAGGCGGCGACTATCGGCTTGCCGACAAATTTGCTTACGCCGAGTTTTACCGATAGAAATATTGCGAACGCCCAAGAAATGTTGGCGTTTCTCGATGAAGCTGTTATCAAATCAGGTCTGCAAGGTCAAAAGCGTTGGTCGGTTTCTTTGCCGAGCAACACAGCGCGGACGGCGATTCTGACGATGGAAACCGAACCGGCTTCGAAAAACGAGTTTGCCGAAGTTTTTGATTGGAAAGCAGAAAACGTCTTCGGCGTTTCTGCGGGAGAAATGCGCGTTTCGAGTCGCAAAATTTCTCCTGACGCAAATGGCAAATCGCGCTACTTTGCAACTGCGGTCAAACTTGCCGTCATTGACGAATACGAAACGATTTTCGAGCGCAAAGGTTGGCGAGCCGGATTGATTATGCCGCGTGCGGTCAGCGAAGCCAAATGGCTTTCGGGCGCAAGCGCAGACACCGATTCGCTTTTGATAAGTTCGCAATCCGATGGATTTACCGCGCTTTTGCTTCGTGGGGATGAACCAGTTGTCATTCGCAGTGTAACTTGCACGGAAAACGAACGCGATGATGAAATTTATCGGCTTTTGATGTTTTACCGCGACCGTTTGGGCGGTGCATCTGAGGCAAATTTTCTCGAAAGATTATTGCTCGTTGGCAAAAATTTTGCACCTGCCAAACTTACTGAAATTGCCTCGGAAGCACTCGGCGAAGCCTTAGAAATTTTGCGCCCCGAAGATGTCGGCTTGAATTTGCCAGTGCAAGAGTTAAGTTTTGACGATCTTGCCGCACCTGCCGGACTCGCTTCTTATGGTTTCTAGTTTGACGGTTTCAAGTTTCTGGTTGAAAATAAATAAATAGAAACTTGAAACCGGAAACCGAATAAAACCGTATAACCAAAGCATCATGACGACACAAGCAATCGCGTTGGAAAAAATAAAAAATTTGACGGATGGCGAACTGATTGTTAATGCAATCAGCGGGCGCGAAGACGGTTTTGAAGAACTCGTTCGACGTTATCAGCGTCCGATTACGAATTATGTTTATCGGATGCTCAATAATTACGATGCTTCGCTCGATGTAACGCAAGAAGTTTTTATCAAAGTCTATAATTCTCTTTCGCGTTACAGTTCCGATTACAAATTTTCGACGTGGCTTTATCGAATCGCGCATAACGCGGCGATTGATTATATGCGCCGAAATTCGGTGATTCAAACAAGCATCGAAGCCGAAAACGCCGACGGAAGTTATCAAATTCAAATCGAAAGCCCGAACCCGACTCCCGAACAAGAACGCGAACGAAGCGAATGGCGCACGGAAATTGAATCGGTTGTGCGTTGCCTTCCAACGGTTTATCGTGAATTGATTTTGCTCAGGCATTCGCAGGATTTAAGTTACGACGAGATTGCCGAAATTACAAATTTGCCGCTCGGAACGGTCAAAAATCGTCTGTTCCGTGCGCGTGAGATGATGCGCGAGATTTTTGTCGAGCGCGGTTTTACGGGAATTTAATCTAATAGTTTTGGACTTCGGTTTTTGAAAAAACTAAGTCCGAAAACCAAAGACCAAAGTTAAAAAAGGAGAAAATTAAATTTATGTATAATATGCAACCGCAAGGAAATATGTCTTTGCAAACGCCCGACGAAAAACAAATGGGCTTGTTTTTACATTTGTCGCAACTTTTGAACGTCATAATTCCGTTCGGTGGAATTGTCGCCCCGATTGTGCTTTGGCAAATGAACAAAGACAAAATGCCCGCACTTGATGCACACGGCAAAATGGTAACGAATTGGCTTATTTCGTCGTTTATTTATTTGCTGGTTAGTGGCATTTTGTCGTTAGTTATTATCGGAATTCTTGGAGTTATAGCTGTTTTAATTATGGGAGTCGTGTTTCCGATTATCGGCGGAATCAAAGCTAATAACGGTGAATTTTGGGAATATCCTTTGACGATTAAGTTTATTAAGTAATTTTTTTCAGAAGTTCGCACGAAGTTAAGTGTGTCAAAAATTTCACACTTAACTTCGTGCCTGTTTCCGCGCAAAAAATGAAACTGCAAACTGCACAATCAAACGAAATTTGTCCGCGTGAGGAAATTGCCGCGTATCTCGATGGTGAAATCTCACCGCGCCGCGAAATCAAGCTTGAAATGCACTTTGCGGTTTGTTCCGTTTGCAACGAAGAACTAAACGAGCAGAAAAAATTACTGTGCGCGTTGGATTCCACGCTTTTAACGGAAGGGGAAGTTTCTCTTCCCAAAGATTTTACAAAAATTGTTGTTGCCAAAGCCGAATCAAACGTCAGTGGTTTGCGCCGCCCGCAGGAAAGACGAAATGCTTTTTTTATATGCGCGGCATTGTTTTTGCCGCTTTTGATTTGGTTCGGTGCGGAAACCGAAGCAGTTTTGGCGACATTTAAGCAATTCGGAGAACAAATTTTTGCTGTCGCCGGATTGGTTTTTCATCTAATTTACGATTTGGCGGTCGGTTTCGCGGTAATTTTGCGTTCGTTGAGCAGTCCATTTGTTTCAAATTCGATTGTCTCAATAATTTTTCTTTTGATTTTTTTCATTTTTTCTCTGATTACGGTTTCACGGCTCGTAATTCGATTTAATCGGGCATAAAACTTGATAAATTGAAACGATTTTTTAATTGAGTGCGTATAAAAAGACAGATTAATTCTGTGCTGAAAAGCTCAAGTGAAAAAAAGTGATTAATACGGCATCGCAAACAATTTTCCCGATAAAATTACAAATCCCCTTTGGACAAATTCTTTGGGGATTTGTTTTTATTTTGTGTGTTGCCACTGCTGTTTTTTCCCAAAATGTTTCGCTTTCCGAAGACCAAAAAACGCTCAATGTCGGCGATGCCAAAGGACAAGAAATATATTCTTTCGGTAAAAAAGTAATCATCGAAAAAGAAGCCAAAGGTGTTTTATCATTCGGTGGCGACATCGAAATTCGCGGCAGAGTCGAAGGTGATGTAGCAACAATCGGCGGAAACATCGTTCAAAAAGAAGGCGCGTTTATCGGTGGCGATGTAATTGTTTTCGGCGGAACTTATCGCGCCGAAAGTCAAACTCCGCTTCGCAACGAAGGCAAAGAAACCGTGATGTTGGCGATGTTTGAACAGGAATTGCGCGATTTTGCCAGTAATCCGGCGCAGATTCTTTCGCCTTCGCTTTCGTGGTCGTTTCTGGTTCAAAGACTTCTTTCGATTCTTTTTTGGTTTATCATCTCGCTTGCGCTGACCACTATCGCGCCGGGCGCAATCAGCCGTGCCGTCGCACGTTTCCGGCTTTCCGCGCTCAAGGTTTTTGCCATCGGTTTTTTCGGCTTTTTATTGACCATTTTCGGCGTGATTGCCGGATTAAATTTTTTACCCGATTATTTAAGCGCGATTGTGGGGTTGATGGCGTTTTTGTTATTAGTTTTCGGCTACGTTTTCGGACGCGCCGCGCTTCAAATGACGGTCGGGAAAATCTTGCAAAAGCAATTTCTCCCCGAAAAGCACCAATCCGAAACGAGTGCGCTGTTTATCGGTGTAATTTTTTGGACGGTTCTGCTTTCAATTCCATATATTTGGACAATCGCCCTTTTGACACTTTTTTCTGCCAGCATCGGTTTAGTTTTCACCGCTCGCACCACTAACAATTCCTTTGGAAAATAATAATTAGGTAGGAGTGTGCATTTATTTACTTTTTACTTACAAATCTTTACATTTTCCGAGAAACTTTTCTTGTATAATCTACGTCTTTATAGAGTATCTATAAAAAAGCAAACGTAATCTTGCAGTTTGCATAAAATAAAATATAGAGATTCTAAAATCAAAAGAGAGAAAATTTGTAATGAGAAAAATATTTCTATCAACTTTGTTTGTGTTCGGTGCATTTGCGGTTTCGGCAATGGCGCAAGGTATTAAACAAAATCTGGCTAGCGGCGAAGTTACTGCAATTAGCGATTCAAAGATTACTTTGAAAACGACGGATGGCGCAATTGATGCAATACTATCGTCAACAACCGAATACAAGCGTGTTCCGCCGGAAAATCCGGTCTTGAAGGCGGCGGTTGCGTCCAACCTCGCAGAAGTCGGAGTTGGCGACAAGGTTTTAATTACCGGCTTGGTAGCGGATGATAAAAAAACGATGCCTGCCAAAGCCGTCTATATTTTAAGCAAATCCGACATCGCCCAAAAACAGCAAAAAGATCAAGAATGGCGCACTCGCGGAATTAGCGGAAGAGTTACGGCAATCAATCAGCAAACCAAAGAAATTACAATTAAATCTGACGGATTAATGAGTGCAAATGTCGTGATTACACCAAATGCCGATGCGAAATTTCTGCGTTTTGCTCAAGATTCGGCAAACTTCAAAGATGCCAATACAGGCGATTTCAGCCAAATTACAGTCGGCGATTCGCTCAATGCAGTTGGCGACAAAAGTGCGGACGGAGCAACCTTTAAAGCCGAAAAAATCCTGACCGGGGCATTTCCGCAGGTCAAGGGAAACATTACGGCAATCAATGTTGAAAAAGGCGAAATCACGGTTAAAGATTTGCAAACGAAGAAGGATGTCGTGATTGTTGTAAATAACAATTCGCTTTTGAAAAAATTTCCGCCTGAAATGGCTGAAAGAATGGCGCAGATGCAAATGATGCAGGCAAACGGTGGCGGAAATGTAATGCGCCCGCCGACACAACAGGGAAATCAACAAACCCCGACTCAGCAAAATCCTAATCAAATGCAGGGCGGCGGCGGAATGAACCGCGGCGGCGGTGATATTTTCGAGCGTTTAACGCCAATCACCATTGCAGATTTGAAGGTTGGCGATTTAATTGGCGTTTCAAGTTTGAAAACCCAAACAGCAGATCGTTTTACCGTAGTTAAATTAATGGCTGGCGTTGAGCCTTTTCAAAAAGTTGCTCAGATGTCGGGCGGCGGCGGAAATCGGCAAGGCGGCGGCGTTAATTCAAATTTCTCGATTCCCGGACTTGACGGCGCGGGAACTCCATAAAAAATAAGCCCCAAATCTCAAACTCCAAGTCAACAGATAACAACATTGGATTTGAGATTTGGGATTTGGGACTCTAAAAATCATGAAAAACTTATTAGCATTTATATTTACTATTTTATTAATAAATTCGGCGGTATTCGCTCAGTCGAACGGGAGTTTAACCGGACAAGTTTATGATTCGCTCGGTGCAGTTGTTGTCGGTGCAACCGTGATAGCGGTTGATTCAACCAATAAAGAAAAAAGCACAACGACGAATTCAGCGGGAGCATTTACGATTAACGGGCTTGCGCCCGGCAAATATACGGTTCGCGTTGCCGCGCCGAAATTTGCGCTTTATGAAAATACCGAAGTCAATATTACAGCAGGGCAACGGGAAGAACTAATAATTGCGATGACGGTCGAAGCCGTTACCGAAAAAGTTGATGTCAGCGTTGGCGACGGCGTGAACACAGATTCCGACCGAAATTTGAGTGCAACTGTTTTAACCGCACAGGAATTAAACGCTTTGCCCGATGATCCAGACGAACTCGAAGCCGCTCTGCAAGCACTTGCCGGACCTTCTTCGGGTCCAAACGGCGGACAAATTTACATTGACGGTTTCACCGGCGGCAGAATTCCACCGAAGGATTCGATTCGTGAAATTCGCATCAACCAAAATCCGTTTTCGGCGGAATATGATCGGCTCGGTTTTGGCAGAATTGAAATTTTAACCAAACCCGGTTCGGACAAATTACGCGGTCAGGCATTTTTTAATTTTAACGACGAAAGCCTGAATTCGCGCAATCCTTTTGCGGCAAATCGTGCTTCAAGCCAGACGAGATTTTATGGCGGAAGCGTCTCCGGACCGCTTGTAAAAAACAAATCTTCTTTCTTCTTTGACATTAGCAACCGCGAGGTTGACAATGTCGCGGTAGTTAATGCGTTGGTGCTTGATAACGCTTTGAATATCGTGCAGTTTCGTGAAGAATATACAGTGCCGACTCGACGATTTTCCATCGGACCGCGAATTGATTATCAGTTAAATGAGACAAATACCTTGGTTGCACGATACAGTTTTTCACGCTCGACGGCGGACAATCAAGGAATCGGTGATCTGAGTTTGTTGAGCCGTGCCTCGGAATCAACCAACACGGAACACGAAATTCGTTTGACCGAAACGGCGATTGTTAATGCTAAAACGATTAATGAAACGCGCTTTTCTTACGAATACAGAAATCGTCAACAAGAAGGCGATAACACAATTCCGACCATAAATGTTTCGTCCGCTTTTATCGGCGGCGGAGCGCAAATCGGTTTGAATTACAACCGTTCTCAAAATTGGGAATTACAAAACTATACCACTACGACACTTGGCAAAAAGAATGAACATTCCGTAAAATTCGGCGTTCGACTTCGCGGAGTGTCGCTCAAAGATCGTTCTGAATCAGGTTTTGGAGGCACATTTATTTTTCAAGGAACATCAAGCGTGAACGACCCGTTTGATGTCAATGGTGATGGTTTTGTTTCGGCAATTGAGCAATATCGTGCCAAACTTTTGGGGGCAGTTGATCCGCGCTATAATCCGTCGCAGTTTAATTTGACGGCAGGAACTCCGCTTGCGGACGTTTCACAATATGATGTCGGTTTGTTTATCTCCGACGACTGGCGCATCAGCCCGGCTTTGACGCTCGGTTTCGGTTTGCGCTACGAAAACCAAACGAACATTAGCGACAATTCAAATTTTTCACCGCGTTTCAGTTTTGCGTGGTCGCCCGGCGCGGGTGGAGCGCGTCAGCCAAAGACGGTTTTTCGTGGCGGTTTCGGTGTTTTTTATGACCGATTCAGCGAGAATCTGACTTTGCAATCTATTCGTTTCGATGGCACACAGCAATTAAATTATGTCGTCAATGGAACTACTCCGTCAGCGATTGCATTATTAGGGCAACCGATTTTTACATTAAACGGTGTAACGAATGTTCCGACAGCGGCGCAGATTGGTGCTGCATCACCGCTTTCAAACACGATTCGCCAAGTTTCCGACGAACTTCAAACGCCTTACACGATGCAATACGCACTCGGAATCGAACGTCAATTGCCTTACAAAACAACGGCAACGATTTTCTATATCGGCTCAAGAACGAATAATTTGCTTCGTTCGCGCAACGTGAATGCACCGATTTGTGTTACGCCGACAAATTGCGTTGGTGCATTGCGCCCGAATCCGGCACTCGGTGCAGTCAATCAATATGAATCAACCGGCGTTTTGAATCAACAGCAAATAATTTTTAATTTCCGCACATTAATCAGTAACAAATTAACGTTGTTCGGAAATTATCGGCTCGGATTTGCGAAAAGCGATTCGGACGGTGCAGGAAGTTTTCCGGCTTATAGTTACGATTTGAGCAACGAATACGGAAATTCTTTACTTGATGTTCGCCATAATTTTTTTATTGGCGGTTCGATAACGATGCCTTGGAATATTCGCGTCAGCCCGTTTATCATTGCATCTTCGGGAAGACCGTTTAATATTACGTCCGGCTTTCCTGACACTAACGGTGATTTGCTTTTCACGGAAAGACCGACCTTCGCACAACTGAATGCACGTTGTTTGCAGCTTGGTTTGACCAATTCGTGGTGCAGTCTTTCGGGAGTTTCAGATGTGAATGCCACGATTCCGCGTAACTACGGCAGAGGTCCTTCGTATTTTGTTGTTAATCTGAATCTTAGCAAGACATTCGGATTCGGCGGCGAAAAAAGCACAACTGCCAACACACAGCAAACACAAGGCGGCGGTAATCGTCAGGGTGGCGGAATTCCCGTCGGTATGGGCGGTGGCGGTGGAAATCGCGGCGGCGGCGGCGGTGGCGGAATGGGCGGAATGTTTGGCGGCGGCGGCGGCGGTAACAGTCCGTATAACTTGACATTCGGATTGAACGTCAACAATCTTTTCAACACCAATAATCAAAATACACCCGTCGGGGTTTTGAATTCGCTTCGCTTCGGGCAATCAACTTCAACTGCCGGTGGCTTCGGATTTTTTGGCGGTGGCGGCTCAAACAGCGGTAATCGCCGTGTTGAACTGCAACTCCGATTTAGTTTCTAATGTTTAGAGTTACGCATTTATGAAGGAAGTCGCCTGCTTAGTCTGGCGACTTTTTTCACGCATAAATGCATAACCCCGAACAAATTAAACTTTTTGACATTCTTTTTCGTATATTTAAGCATCAAAGAAGTAAGAAACTCTGTTAATTCTAAAAAAATATGAGAAAATATTCGATTTTACTACTGATTTTTGCATTTGCGATTAGTGTTTTTGCTCAGAAAAAAGACGAAAAGAAAATGGAAACTACACCTGTTAGCATAACGATTTCAAAAACTTCAACGCCGATGGAACTTGCCAAAGCCGCGCTCGCGGCACACGGCGGCGATAAGTTCAAAGGAATGAAAACTTTAATCGTGCGTGGTTCGGCGGATATTTCAGGCTCACCTTCTCAGGTCATTCCGGCGACTTTCGTGCAAATTTTGTCAGGCGAAAAGTATCGGCTTGAGATTACCAATCCTTTTCAGCCGTTCAAACAAGTCTATGACGGTGAAAATACATTTTCATCAGTCCCGAATTTTACTTTGCCGCCGATAAATCGTCTTGGTTTGCCGCTTTTGCCGAAAATCGAGGAAAAAGGCTACACGGTTGCAGGTTTGGCGGAGGGCAAAAACAAAAAACTCGGTTTTCGCATAACGTCGCCCGAAGGTTATTACACGGATTTTTTCTTGGATGAAAAAACGGCGCAAGTCAAAAGTTATGAATCAAGCTACACATTTGGCGAAAGAAATATTACAACTTCTGTTGAAATAGATAAAGTCCGCAATGTCGAAGGTGTAATTGTTCCCGAACGCTATGCTCAAAGATTTGAACTGGGTCAACTTACAATGTATTCGGATTTTAAGGCGAAGGAAATTTTGGTTAATAGCGAAGTTGCAGACGATGTTTTTACTATGAAATAATTTATCGCAAAGCTTCAAAATAAAGGGTTGAGATGCAAATATAATGATTTTATCTCAATCCTTTATTTTTTTCAAAAAATAATAGTGTGAAGTTTCGCAGCAAAGTATGTTTGTTTTGCAGAAAAATAATTAGTCGGACACAAATAAAAAAGGTAAAAATCTCCGAAATAATTGATAATGAATAAATTGCCCTGTATTGACACGACAATTATCAATTATTTTAGAGCAGTTTTAGTGAAAAGTGATTTTGTCCACTTACTTATTTTGATTTGCAGAAAGGTAAAATTAAAAGGCGAAAGGGAAGTTTTAACTTGCCGATTCGCCTTTTTGTTTGAATGAATTACAATCTATACATTCATAATTTCCTGCTCTTTATTCTTCGCAAGCTCGTCAATTTTGCTTGTATGAATGTTGGTTAATTTTTGCACTTCTTCTAAACCGTAACGCTCGTCGTCTTCCCCGATAGCTTTATCTTTGAGCATTTTTTTCAAACTGTCGTTTGAATGATGACGAATATTACGAACGGCGACTTTATGTTCTTCGGCGATTTCGTGAACTTGTTTCGCCATTTGTCGGCGGCGTTCTTCGTTTAATGCAGGAATCGCCAGACGAATCAGCTTCCCGTCGTTTGACGGATTAAAACCCAAATTCGCTTGATTTATCGCCTTTTCAATCGCCGAAATCTGCGTTGCGTCCCAAGGCTGAACGGTCAACATCTGCGGTTCGGGAACATTAACCGAAGCCATCTGACTCAAAGGTGTCGGCGTGCCGTAATAATCAACCTTAATATCATCAAGCAAACCGACGGTTGCACGTCCCGTGCGAACATTCGCCAATTTACGCTTTAAATCTTCGACGATCAATTCCATTTTTGGTTTTGTTTCTTTCAAAACTGTATCTACACTCATATTTTCCTCTAAAATTTTATTATGCAGTTTGTTTTTTATCGCCTACGGTTACGAGCGTTCCAATCGTTAAATCACCGCAAACGGCTTTCATAATATTGCCGGATTCTTTCATATTGAAAACCATAATCGGCAGATTATTGTCCATACAAAGCGAAATTGCCGAAGTGTCCATAACTTTTAATTGTTTTTCGAGAACTTCTTGATAAGTGATTTTATCAAATTTTTCGGCTTCGAGAAAAATCATCGGATCGGCTGAATAGATTCCGTTGACTTTGGTTGCTTTGAAGATGACTTCCGCTTTGATTTCAAGCGCACGAAGCGCGGCGGCTGAGTCTGTCGTAAAATAAGGGTTACCTGTTCCGGCGGCGAAGATAACCACACGCTTTTTTTCAAGATGTCGTTCGGCACGGCGGCGGATGAAAGGTTCGGCAAGCTGTGGAATATCAACTGCGGACATCACTCGCGTATAAACATCTTGTTTTTCAAGTGCATCTTGCAGAACAACGGCATTCATTACGGTTGCTAACATTCCGATATAATCTGCGCTTCCGCGATCCATATTGCCCGCTGATTTTGAAACGCCGCGAAAAATGTTGCCGCCACCGACGACAATTGCAATCTCAACGCCGAGCGCGTGAACGGCTTTGATTTCTTGAGCAACGGATTCGGCAACTTTCGTGTCAATGCCGTAATTTTGCTCGCCCATCAGAGCCTCGCCCGAAAGTTTCAGCAAAATGCGTTTGTATGCAGGTTTCATTTTTTGAGATGTCAAATGTCAGATGTCAGATGTTGGTCTTAACCGACATCTGACATCTGACATCTATTTTATCCAACCATTGAAGCGACTTCGGCGGCGAAATCGTCTTGTTTTTTCTCGATGCCTTCGCCCATTTTGTAGCGTGTGTAACGGCGAATCGAGATGTTTTCTTTAATCGAAGCGATTTTTTCTTTGACCAATTCGTCAATCGTTTTCGACGGGTCTTTAACAAATGCTTGGTCGAGCAAAACATTTTCTTCGTAGTATTTGTTCAAACGACCATCAATGATTTTGTTAATCACATCTTCGGGTTTGTTCGCGTTCTTCGGGTCATTTTTCAGTTGTTCAAGCAAGATTTCGCGTTCTTTGTCGAGAATTTCTGCCGGAACCTCCTTGCGATTCAGATATTGCGGATCAGTTGCTGCAATGTGCATTGCAACATCTTTGACGAGTTGTTGAAATTCTTCGCCGCGTGAAACGAAATCACTTTCACAGTTAATCTCGACTATTACGCCGACTTTTCCGCCCATATGAATATAAGAACCAACTGCGCCTTCCGATGTTACACGGTCGCCCTTTTTAATAGCGGTCGCCGCTCCTTTTTTGCGAAGAACTTCAACGGCTTCTGCTTCATTACCATTGGCTTCAACCAAAGCGGCTTTGCATTCCATCATTCCCGCACCCGTTTTTTCGCGCAGAGCTTTAACTGCGCTTGCTGTAATTTCTGCCATAATCTACTCCAAATATTTTGTTTCTTAAATTATCTTATAAAAAAGCGTAGCCCGTTTTAACAAAAAACAACCGGAACTACGCTTTCAAGATATAAAATTAAATGTTATGCGGTTGCTTCCGTTTTTTCCTCTTGGGCAACTTCTTGTATTGCTTCTGCCGCAGGTTCTTCCGCCGCAACGGGTTCTTCAACGGCATTCTCCGCTACAACTTCGTTTGTTTCTTCGACTGCTGGTTCAGAAGGCGTTTCAACGGTTTCGTCCGAAGTTGCAGGCGCAAATCCTGTGCCTTCGGTGCCAACGTTTTGACCTTCTAAAATTGCATCAGCAATGCGCGATGAGAACAGACGAATTGCTCGCAATGCGTCATCATTACCCGGAATAACTTGCGTAATTCCTTCAGGTGAACAGTTTGTATCAACTACTGCCACAATCGGAATATTCAAACGATTGGCTTCAGCCACGGCAATATCTTCTTTACGAACGTCAATAATAAACAGCATATCGGGCAATTTTGTCATATCTCTGATGCCCGCAAGGTTTTTCATCAAACCTTCGTGTTGTTTATCAAGCCCAAGACGTTCTTTTTTCGTCAGCTTTTCAAAGCGACCATCTTCTTTCATCGCTTCGATGTCTTTCATTTTCTTGACCGATTGTTGCACAGTTTGAAAATTCGTCATCAATCCGCCAAGCCAACGGTTATTAATGTAATATTGTCCGCAACGCTCAGCTTCTTCTTTGATCGCATCTTGCGCTTGACGTTTCGTGCCGACGAACAAAACTTTCATATTCGGCTTTTCCGTAACGGCTTCCTGAACGTAATTCAGCGCATCGCGGAAAAGTTTCTGTGTTTTTTGAAGGTCAATAATATAAATGCCGTTGCGTTCACCGAAAATGTATTCTTTCATTTTCGGATTCCAACGGCGAACTTGGTGTCCAAAGTGAACTCCTGCTTCGAGAAGTTCTTTCATCGTAACTGTTGCCAAAATTTAAAATCTCCTTAACTTATTGGTTTTTGTATTCGCTGAAATTGTTTGATAAACCAATAAATTTCAGCGATGGTCTTTGGATTTTGGTCTTTGGTTTTAGCAAAAGCCGAAATCCAAAGACCAAAATCCGAATAAAACTATCTTTTCGAGAATTGGAAACGCGCACGCGCTCCTTTTTGTCCGTATTTCTTGCGTTCTTTCCGACGCGGATCGCGTGTAACGAGTCCGGCTTTTTTCAGAATCGAGCGCAAATCCACATTGTATTCAAGCAATGCACGGGTAATTCCGTGGCGCACCGCACCGGCTTGTCCGGCTGTTCCGCCACCCGCAACATTTACTAAAATATCGAATTTTTTTGCTGTATCTGTTAGACGAAGCGGTTGAAAAATAATCATTCGCAATGCTTCATTAGGAAAATAATTTTCAAAATTTCGGCGATTTACCGTAAAATTTCCATTTCCGGGACGAAGATAAACCCGCGCCGTCGAAGTTTTTCTGCGACCTGTTCCGTAATACTGAATATCTGCCATATTTATTTTAAGATGTCAGATGTCAGATGTTCGATGTCATTTTGAAATAGAATCTGACATCTAATATCTGACATCTACTTTGTTTCAATTTCTATAACTTCCGGTTTTTGCGCGGTGTGGCGATGGTCGCCATCAGCATAAACTTTTAATTTTTTTGCCATTGCTTTGCCGAGTTTGGTTTTCGGAAGCATACCTTTAACTGCCAATTCGATAATGCGTTCGGGTTTGTTGGCTTGCATATCTTTAACACTTGTTTCTTTCAATCCACCCGGATAAAGCGTGTGATAGCGATACATTTTTTGGTCATTCTTTGAACCTTTAAAAATCGCGTGGCGGGCGTTAATCACAACAACGTGATCGCCCATATCAAGAAACGGTGTCCAATTCGGGTTATTTTTGCCGGATAGAATTCGCGCAACTTCCGTTGCCAAACGTCCGACCGTTTTACCATTCGCGTCAACGACAAACCATTTACGGTTTTCCGCCAAACCCTTTCCGCTTGGAAAATAAGTAGTCATAATTACCTGAAAATATAAAATTTTCGCAAAAAAAGCGAACTGATAGAATAACGAATTAAGTTTTCAAGGTCAAGCCGTAATTGAGTTTTAGAAGGAAATGCCAAATTTCGCACCTGCTAAAATAAGACTAACCATAGATTTTGCGTCCTGGATTTCACCATTGCGGATTTTTTCGTAGAGTTCGGGAAACGAAAATTTTTCAATCGAAATTGCTTCGTCTTCATCGAGATTTTGCGCGGTTTCGATAAAATTCGTTGCCAAAAAAACATACATTTTCTCTGTCAAAAAACCGGGCGAAACATAAAACTCAGTGAGTTTTTCAATTTTTCCGGCACGAAAACCGATTTCTTCCTCAACTTCACGCGCCGCGCCGATTTCCGGCGATTCGCCGATTTCTAAAGTTCCGGCAGGAATTTCCAAAAGATATTTTTCGGCGGCTTGGCGATATTGCCGCACGAGCGCAACGGTCAAATCTTCAAAAACCGGAACGATTACTGCGCTTCCGTTGTGTTTGATAATTTCGCGTTTGTATTCGATTGCGTCTTCGCGGATTGTTGTCTCCAAAAGGTCAAACACCTTTCCTTTGTAGATTTCTTCAGTCGAAACGACTTCGGGTTTGTTTGTCATAGAAAAATAATAACCGAATTGAGCCGAAAATGAACTTCCGAATAAGGAAAAAAAGTTGTAAAATGGAAAGACAATCAAAAGGAGGCTTTATGCAAAAATTCGGGATAGAATCGGCAGTTTTTTTGGTCGCATCTTTAGCGTGTTTTTTGTTCGCAACATTTGTGCCGAGTTGGTCACGAGTCGGAATGGGAATGTCCGTGATATTTTTCGCCGCCGCGTGTTTGGTTTTGGCGATTATGGTCATTAAACGTAACAAAACCAAAGTCGGTTAAAATTTTAAACAGTCGCCAAAAAAGCGCGAACCATTTTCATATCTTCCCAAACCTCGCGCTTTTTCGTGGCATCGCGGAGCAGATATGCAGGATTAAAAGTTGGCATCAATTTTATGCCGTGAAAATCATAAAATTCGCCGCGCATCTGCGTGATGGATTTCTTCGTGTTCAAAAGTGCTTTCGTTGGCGTATTTCCAAGCGAAATAATGAGTTTCGGCTTTATCGCCAAAATTTCCCGAATTAAAAACGGTGTAAAAAATTTCAAAATCTCCGGCGTTAATTCATCTCCGGCAGAAATAAATTTCACCACATTTGTCAAATAAACATCATCGCGTTTCAGACCAATCGAACTCAAAATCTTCACTAACAAATCGCCGACCGGACCCATAAAAGGTTTTTCCGAATCAGCGTCGGGAAGTCCGGGCGATTCGCCGACAATTAAAACTTCTGCATCAATTTTGCCCGTCCCGAAAATAAAAAACCGTTCGGGAAAAAGCTGTTTGCCTTTCTCCAAAAGTTCTTGGTTTATCTCATCAACCAATTCATCAGACGGCAAATTATTATCGAACAGGGAGTTTTGCATAAAATTTACTTCAATGAATTCAAATAATCGCGCACTTTTTTCATATCTTCCCAGACTTCGCGTTTTTTCGACGGGTCGCGCAAAAGATAAGCCGGATGAAACGTCGGCATTACTTTTACGCCGTAATAATCTTGAAAAATCCCGCGTAATCGGGTGATTCCTTCTTTCGTGTCGAGCAGATTTTTCATCGCCGTATTGCCAAGCACGATAATGACTTTCGGCTTGACGACAGCAATTTCGCGCATTAAAAACGGCTTGCAAGCGGCAGTTTCATCGGGCAGAGGCGCACGATTTTGCGGTGGACGACAACGATTGATATTGCCGATAAAAACATCTTCGCGTTTAAGCTGAATGCCTTCGATAATCTTTGTCAAAAGTTGTCCGGCGCGTCCAACAAACGGCTCGCCTTTTTGGTCTTCATCTGCGCCCGGGGCTTCGCCGATAATCATCAAATTTGCTTGCCGATTTCCCGTGCTGTGAACAATTTTCGTCCGACCTTCGCAAAGCTGACAGCGTTTGCAATCGCCTATTTCGGCGCGAATTTCCTCAATCGTTTCGCCCGAATCGGGCAAAGTTTGCGTCATATCGCCAAACAGCGATTCGCTTAAATTTTCGGTAACTTTTTTCTGTGGCATTTCTTCTTTCGGTTGGTTTAAATAATCATTTGAAAAGGTCGTCGGACGTTTCCCCAAACTCGGCAAACGCGATAATTTTGACGATTCCAAAAGACTTTGGCGCGTTTGATTTGTGTCCGCAGCTTTCGGCTTTTCCGACGCGATGCTTCTTAAAATTCCTTCGGTCGGAACAAATTTTTCTAATTTCTCACGCGGAATTTCAGACTTTAAACTTTGAACCTTGAACTTTGAAATATCAAATTCAGGCAATTCAACACTCAAATTTTCCACGCCAAGTTCTTGCAAATACAAGATTTGCTCTTTTACATCAGCCAAAATTGTCGAAAATTCTCGGTTCATTTATTTTTGAGAGGCGAAACAATTTATCAATTACCAATTATTTTTTAGAACCTAAACGCTTACAATCTAAAAAGTTAGTTGAAATTTGATAATTAATATTTGATAAGTTTCATCCGCAAAATGACAATCTTTCAAAATTTATAAATTGCCCCTTAATCTTAACACTTCATCTAAAATTTTGTCAGCCAATTCGCGCTTTGACATCAGAGGCAAATCGGTTTCGTTTTCGCGGGTGAGAATCGTTGCAGCGTTGTCGTCTGAGCCGAAACCGATATTTTTTTGACTGACATCATTGGCGACAATCATATCCAAATTTTTGCGCTCAAGTTTCGATTTTGCATAACTTTTGACATCATTAGTTTCCGCCGCAAATCCGACAACTAAAAGATTTTCGTGCCGATTTACCGAAACATTCGATAAAATATCTTTCGTTTTTTCGAGTTCCAAAATAAGCGTATCTTGATTGGTTTTCTTGATTTTCGCGTCTGCGACATTTTTCGGACGATAATCGGCAACCGCCGCCGCGCCGATAAAAATTGTCGAATCGGAAAGATTTTTCATCACCGCTTGAAACATTTCTTCAGCGGAAATTGCTTTGATAATTTCAACATTTTCCGGCGGTTCAGCCGAAACTGCGCCGCAAACGACCGTAACTTTCGCGCCTCTTTTCTGCGCCGCTTCCGCCACCGCAAAGCCCATTTTTCCCGACGAATGATTTGAAATAAACCTCACCGGATCAATCGCTTCGCGTGTTCCTCCAACAGTTATCAAGATTTTCTCTTCGTTCAAATCTTGAGTTTCTGGTTTCTGGTTTCTGGTTTCTGGTTTTCCACTAGAAACTTGAAACGAGAAACCAGAAACCAAAAGTTTTAAGGCTTGCGCCGCGATGTTCTCAACGTCTTCCAATTTCCCCGTGCCGACGGTTTTGCAAGCCAATTCGCCCGCAATCGGTTCGACGAAAAGAACGCCATCCGATTTTAATTGATTGATATTTCTTTGCGTCGCCGGATGATTCCACATCGTAACATTCATCGCGGGCGCAACCATCACGGGCGCGTTTGCGGCGAGGTAAGTTGAAGACAAAAAATCATTGGCAATGCCGTTGGCAAATTTCGCTAAAATATTTGCGGTTGCGGGAACAATTAAAAGCAAATCAATATTTTGCGAAAAATTGATATGAGCAATCGGATCAGGATTATTCGCGTCATAATCGTCAACCAAAACATAATTTTGCGTCAAAGCACGAAAAGTCAACGGTTGGATAAATTCCGTCGCGTGTTTTGTCATTGCGACACGAACCTCGCAGTTTGCTTTTTGCAGAAGCCGTAAAACCTCAATTGCTTTATATGCCGCAATGCCGCCCGACACGCCAAGCCCGATTCGATACTTTTTGTCTGCCATAATTTTAGAAAAATTTTAACGCAAAGGCGCAAAGACGCAAAGGCGCAGAGAAAGAAAAAATAAAAAATCTTTGCGTCGTTGTGTTAAAGAATCTTCTGACATTTAATTGATTTGTGCTAAAATTCGTTTGATGACAACTCAGCCGAAACTTTTTGAAGAACAGACAGAAAATGCTCATATCGAAAGCATTTTGCTGTTTGCGCTCGGCGAATTTCAGTCGCGCAAAAAGGTTTTGGCAGAAAGAGAATTGGCATTGGACAGATTGCGCGGCGCGTTCAAACGTGCTTGCGAAAAATTCGGCACGGCGGAATTTTCGGATGAAAAAATCGCCGAAAATTTAGAAAAACTCGGCGCAAAAGTCGTGAAATTACCAAGTTTTATCGCCAAACATCCGTTTCGTGTAACGGTTTCAAACAAATTAGCCGAACGTGCGAGAGAATTTTACAAACAAACACTCGAAGATGACTGAAGAAAATAAAGAACTCTGGCAATATGTGGAACGGCATCGCCCGAATATAGAGAAATCTTTGCGCGAATTTTTGCCGCTTGCGCCGCCGAAGATTGAAACTAAGTTTAATGAAGCGGTTGAATATGCTTTGTTTTCGGGCGGAAAAAGATTGCGTCCGGTTTTGACTTTGCTTGGCGCGGAACTTTTCGGCGCAAAGGCGGAAATGGTTTTGCCGGCAGCGGTTGCCGGCGAATTTATTCATACTTCTTCGCTGATTTTTGACGATTTGCCGTGTATGGACAACGCCAGTGAGCGGCGCGGGAAAACTTCTCTGCACGAAAAATTCGGCGAAGGTTTGGCAGTTTTGGTGGCAATCGGGTTTTTGAATGCGTCTTACGCGCTCGTTTTTGTCAATCACGCAAATTTGCCGGAACGCGCAATGCAAGCACACGCCGAATTGGTCGAATGTATCGGCGCAAGCGGAATGCTCGGCGGACAATCGGTTGATTTGGCGTTAGCAAAAGGCGCAGGAAACAGCGCGAATACTGAATTTGAAGCGGTCAGAAATCTGAAAACTTCGGCATTGATGCGACTTTCGCTTCGAGTCGGCGCGATTTTGGCAGGCGCAAGTCATTTGGATTTGGTAACGCTTTCGCGCTTTGCCGAACTTCTCGGCGATGCTTATCAGCTTTCGGACGATTTGATTGATTTGGACGAAGATGGCGAAATCTTTAGCGAAAATCAGAAAACTTTCGCCATTGAACAAGGTAAATCTTCTGCTCAACGCCAGTTAAATCAAACTGTCGAAGAAGCCAAACGAATCTTGGTTGATAATTTTTTGCCTTCCGAAGCGAGAAGTTGTTTGATTCAACTGACCGATTATTTGGCGGAAAGAAAAGTGTAAAAGATTATGACAACAGCAACAGCAATAAATTATTACGAAATGATTTCGACATTTCCTGCCGGAAGCGAACTGATTTTGCGCGGACAAACATTTGAAGATTATAAAGAAATTCTCGAAGAAGTCGGCGAAGCAAGCGGTTTGCGAATTAGTTACGATGGAGAAATTATCAAAATTATGACTTTATCAATTCGGCACGAAAAATTCGTTCGCTTTTTTGAAATGCTGACGACGGTTTTGAGTCTGAAACTTAGAATTAAAATTTTACATTTCGGTTCAATGACGATGAAATTATCGCGCAAAAATCGTGGTTCTGAGCCGGATTGCTGCTTTTATATTCAAAATGCAGAAGCTGTTGCCCGCAAGTCTTCGATTGATTTTTCGCGCGATGTGCCGCCCGATGTTGTTGTCGAAGTTGATATTCACCACGATTCGCTTGATAAGTTTTCAATTTATTCCGCGCTTCAAGTTCCTGAATTTTGGCTTTACGATGGTGAAAAATTGAAGATTTATCGTCTCGAAAACGAAACTTACTTTGAAACTAAAAAAAGTCAAGCGTTGCCGATTTTATCAGCCGACATTTTGACTGATTTTCTCAATCGTTTGGAAAATTCCGACCAATTTGAAATTTTGCTTGAATTTGAAAGCTGGCTCGAAAATCAATAAATGACCGAACTCGAAAAAGCCTACAAATATTGCGAAAGCATCACCAAACTTCACGCTAAGAGTTTCTATTTTGCGGCGAAATTTTTGCCGAAACATAAACGTCGAGCTGTTTATCCGATTTATGCTTTTTGCCGTGCGGTTGATGATGAAATTGACGAAAGCGAAGATGAAACAAAGGCGATTGAAGCAGTGGAAAAATGGAAAGCGAATTTAGAAGAAGTTTTTAACGCAAAGACGCAAAGACGCAAAGACGCAAAAGAATTACAAATTGCCGATTACAAATTACAAACCAAAGACCAAGATTTAGTTTTTATTGCTTGGGAAGACCTATTGCAAACGTATAAAATCCCGCAAAATCTGCCGCTTGAATTGGTTGAAGGCGTTTTGATGGACACGACGATAAAACGCTATGAAACTTTTGAAGAGCTTTATGTTTATTGCTATCGCGTAGCTTCGACAGTCGGTTTGATGTCGTCGGAAATACTTGGATATTCCGATAAAAAAGCGTTGGAATATGCCGAAAAAATGGGAATTGCAATGCAACTCACGAATATTTTGCGCGATGTCAAAGAAGATGCCGCGAAGAATCGGATTTATCTGCCGCAGGAAGATTTAAGCAGATTTGAAATCTCGGAAGAACAGATTTTTGCAAATAAATTTAATGAAAATTTCCGTGAGATGATGAAATTTCAAATCGAACGCGCTCGAAATTACTATGCGGAAGGCGAAAAGGGAATCGCACTTCTTGAAAAAGATTCGCGCTTTACGGTTTTGCTGGCTTCGCGCATTTACGGGCGAATTTTAGGCGAAATCGAGCGGCAAAATTACAATGTTTTTATCAAACGCGCGCACACGACAACGATGCAAAAACTTTCGATGATTCCGAAAATTTGGCTTGCTTCAAATCGAATCGCCGCGTTTGGAGTTTTCGTCTAATTCGTAACGGTCGCGGTCGCGTTTTTCCATTTTTTCGAGCAAGTCGAGTGGTTCGTTGTCTTCAAAATTGATTCCGTAAGCGTGAGCATTTTCTTCAACGTCTGATTGGTCGGGCGTTGGGTTATGACCGAAAACGGCTTCCGCACCGTCGTCGTTTGCCGATTCCCATTCGGCATCAATATCGCCTCCTGAATCCGCAGGCGATGTTGAATTATGTTCGTGAAGACGTTCGAGAAGCTCTTGCGGGGCTTGCGGTGCGTGAGCAATTTCTTCATCCATAAAATCCTTGATTTCTTCGTCGGGCGGTGTTTCTTTTTCGTAAAATTCTAAATCTTTTCCTGAAATCATATCTTTATCTCCTTGATTTTACATAGTTTAAGAATAACAGCCTTCTCAAATAAAAACAACAGTTTGTGAGGACGGAATTTCAAAACGCCGACGGCATCTTTGATTCTTGCACATCAACATATCGTCAACACGCACCATATAATCACGCGATTTTTCAAACCGTGCGCGGTCATGTTCATTCAAACGTCCGGGCGCGTTGCGTTTTTTAGTTCGTTTCAGCCAGCGAATGTCGTAATCGGCGCGTTCGCGGCAGAAAGGGCAACTGTAATTTGCCTTTTTCGTTTCCTGTCGCTCGTCAAAAATATCTCTTTCCTGCATATTGTTTATTGAAAACCTTGATTATTATAAACCAAATCTGCAAACGATTTATATTTCGCCGCACGGAAAAATGATTTTTCGGTGTGTCAAATTTTCTTTTCGGACAATTCGCGTAAGTATTTGAAAGTGAAAATTCCGGTGTCGTGTCCATCTGAAAAGCGAAAATTCAGGGCGTAGCGTCCGACTAATTGCATATCGGAAAATGTTAATTCTTCGGGAACGGATGAATCTTTCAGAATTTTTTCGCCTGTCCATTCATTAACGCACGAAGCGCACGGACAAGCGCGGCGAAGTTGAGGCGCAAAATGCGAAGTTTCTGCATCGTCCGACCATTTAATGGAGATTTCGCGCTCGGAATTTTCTGAAATTTGAATCGGGTCAATCATAAATTTGTAAATTGCCAGTCGCAAATCGGTAACAAAAACGATTAATTCTTAACGATTAACGAAGCCAAATCTTCCGCCGTAATATCATAATGCGAGGCGTGATAAATTGCTTGACTCTCGTGCAAAACGATGGCTTGCGGCGATTCGTGGCGAATGCCCGTTTTTTCGGCGATAAGATTTGAAATATTCCGCGCTTTTTGCACGATTACGAGATTTATTTCCGCGTTCAATTCGGCGACTTCCGAAAAAACATTGGTGCTAATCGGGCAGGTTACGCTGTGTTTGAAAAGCAAAACGGGCGCATCAAAAGATTTCGCAAAAAGATTTTCGAGATTTTCAGCCGAATCGAGTTCGATAATATTTGCCATAAAGATTAAATTTCGGATGCCGGAAAAACTTTTCTGTAAGCCAAAAGATTTGCCCCAATCATTATCGGAACAGCCAGATAAATGCCGATGCAAAACACTAAAATTCCGGCTAAACTCATTAAAAACCCGAGTCCCCAAAGTCCGGCAACACCGCTCAGATTTGCCCAAACCGCTTTCGCACTTGTTTTCATCGCTTGAAATGCCGACAATTTTCGGTCAACAACCAACGGAAACGAAAACATTAAAAGTGTGTGCAGACAAACCATAAAAATTGTAAAAATAAAGTCAACTGCAAGACTTGCGCTGATAATTTTCAGAAGCTCGTCTTGTGTAATATTCGGATTTGTCGTGATGGCAACGAGCGGCGGAATATAAATCAGTGCGTATAACATAAACATCGGAACGATAAAAAATATTCCGACAACCAAACCCGGCAACCAAAATCCGAAACCTTTGAAAAGGTCTTCAAACTTAAAATCCTTGCCATCAATTACGCGCAGATAAGAGTAAAAAATTCCGCAAACCATTGCACCGAGCAGAATATACATCGAAAATGCGGCGATTGCTCCGCCGACAATAACAATGACCAGCAGAAGCCAAAACTGATTTTTGACCAACTCCCAAGCCTCTTTATAGCATTCGACGGGGCGAATTACGCCGGTGTTAAATTGAATATCTGCCACGATTTTGAACTGAGAACCGTGAACTGAGATTTATTTTGCTTTCAGCTCTCAGTTCTCAACTAAATAAATTTTTTCGATGTAATCTTTCAGCATTCTGTCGCTTGAAAACTGCGGCGTTAGAGTTGCCAAAGCGTCTTTCATTCGGCGAATCCAGCGCGTTTGAAAACCGTTTTCATCGCGTTCGTAAAAATCTTTAATAACTTGATTTTCAAGGATTTCATAAAGCGATTCGGCATCGTTTGCGTCCATAATTTCATCTTCGTCTTCGCTAAAATCGCCGATTGCAAAACCATTTTCGCCGTTGTAACCTTCAATCCACCAACCATCGAGAATTGATAAATTAAGTCCGCCGTTCATCCCTGCTTTTTGTCCGCTCGTGCCGCTGGCTTCCAAAGGACGGCGCGGAACATTGAGCCAAACGTCAACTCCTTGAACAAGATAACGTGCCACTTCTTGGTCGTAATCTTCAATAAAAACGGCGCGGCTTTGCCAATCTTCATTTTGCAGGCTCATTAAATTTTGCAGTAAAAGTTTGGCTTTGTTGTCTTGCGGATGTGCTTTTCCGGCAAAGACGAATTGAACGGGTTTTTCTGTGTCCGTTATCAATTGTAAAAGTCTATCTAAGTCGGTTAAAAGCAAATTCCAACGCTTGTAAGCCGCCACGCGACGCGCAAAACCGATAGTCAAAACATCGGGCGAAAAAAGTTTTCGCGTGTCTTCGTGTTCGTTAATCGTGTCGTGCAAACCTGTTTCTTTCGAGAAAGTTTTGTGGCGGATAAATGCAACGAGAAGATTTTTTAAAAGCAAGTGCGCGTTCCAAATTTCCGCGTCGGGAATTCGTTCGATTGCTTCGCGCCATGCGGTTTCATTGCGCGTCAGTGCAAGCCAATTTGCACCGATATTTTTTTCATAAAGTCTTTGAAACACCGGCGCAACCCACGTCGGCGCGTGAACACCGTTCGTAATGTGCTTAATCGGGACTTCTTCCGTAAGCGTTCCTTCGGGAAACATTTTCAGCCACAATTCACGCGAAACTTCGCCGTGTTTTGCGCTCACACCGTTTGCTGAGCGCGTCAGACGCATCGCCAACGGTGTCATTCCGAACCATTCGAGTTGGTCATCAGGATTCGTGCGTCCGAGTGCAAACAAATCGTTTTTCGAGATTTTCAGTTGATTGAAAAATTCAGCATCGAAACATTTTTCGAGCAAATCAGGCGGGAAATTGTCGTTGCCGGCGGCAACGGGCGTGTGCGTTGTAAAAACACATTTTTCGCGTGTCGCGTTTATTGCTTCATTAAAATCTGCCGTTTCATTTTCGGCGAGAAATTCACGCGCAAGTTCCAAAGTCAAAAACGCCGAATGTCCTTCGTTAAGATGAAAGACCGAAGGTTTAACGCCTAATTTTCGCAAAAGGCGAACGCCGCCGATGCCTAGAATTTGTTCTTGCACAATGCGCGTTTCTTCGTTTCCGCCGTAAAGATAACCTGTAATCAAGCGATCAATTTCATTGTTTTCGGCGATGTTCGTGTCGAGCAAATAAAGCGAAATACGCCCGATTTGAGCGAGCCACGCTTGAGCAAAAACTTCGCGCCCGCGAATGTTCACCGAAATCAAAATCCGTTCGCCCGAATCATTTAAAACAGGCTGAACGGCGTGTTCCGATTCAAATAAATCGTTGTAATGTTCGCGTTGCCAACCGTCGTGCAAAATCGTTTGACGAAAATATCCGTGTCTGTAAAAAAGCCCGACGGCAACGAGCGGAACATTTAAATCGCTGGCAGATTTCAGATGATCGCCCGCGAGAATTCCGAGTCCGCCGGAATAAATCGGCAAACAATTATGCACGCCGTATTCGGCGCAAAAGTATGCGACGGGGTTTTCGGCTGTCAGTTTTCCGAAAGTATCGGGCGAATGCTTGGAGTATTCGGCAAATTTTTCAGCAAATTTATTTACTTTTTCGACATAATCAATGTCGGCTGCCTTTTGCCACAAACGCAGGGAACTGATTTTCTTCAACAAAACACGCGGGTTTTGCTCACATTTTTCCCACAACGCCGAGTCTAATTCGCGCCAAAGGTTAATGCCTTCGGGTTGCCAAGACCAGAAATAATTCCACGAAATTGTTTCGAGTGATTCGAGTTGTTCAGGTAAATTGCGTTTGAAATAAAAGTCTTTTCGATAATTTTCGTTTTTCTGTAAGCCAACTGCCGTCTGCATAATACTATCCGAAGCGGATGAAATCTCCTTCATAAATCTATTTTTTTGTGTTTTGGTTTTGCCGGCAAATGCAATGAGAAAAACTATAAAACATCAAACGCCGAGTAGCAAATTAAAAAGCCGTGTGTTTCAAAAACATTTTCGCATCTGAGTCGGAAAAAAAGACTAATCGAACTTCTTTTATCTGTTCATTCGTATTTAAAAAATCTTTTACGGCTTGCGAAGAAACCCTTGCGGCTTCGTGTTTAGGATAACCGAATGCGCCCGTCGAAATTGACGGAAAAGCAATCGTTTCCAATCTGTTTTCAACCGCTAAAAGCAGGGAATTGCGATAACAATTTGCCAACAATTCAGCTTCATTTTGTTTATCAATCCCGTAAATCGGTCCGACGGTGTGAATTACAAAGCGTGCTTTCAGATTTCCGCCGCTTGTGATAACCGCCAAACCTGTCGGCAAACCTTTCGGAAAGCGTGTGCGGCGAATTTCTTCGCATTCGCGCAAGATTTGTTCGCCGCCTGCCTTATGAATTGCGCCGTCAACGCCGCCGCCGCCGAGCAAAGTCGAATTTGCGGCATTGACAATCGCGTCTGCGTCTTCTTCTTCGATTCTTCCGGTTTTAATTATCAAACGTCCGTCAAAAAAAGTTTCTATCATTGCGGTTTTATGATAATCTTTTGGTGAAATCTTGCCAAATTTTCGGAGAATATTATGAAAAAAATCGTATCATTTCTGCTTATTGTTCTTTTTTTAACCGTTCCGTGCTTCGCGCAAAGAGGAGGTTTCGGAGAAGTCAAACAGCTTCAATCGCCGCAAAGTCCGCGGCTTGGATTTATGATTCACGGCGGCGCGGGCGTTATCAAACGCGGCAGTTTAACTCCCGAAAAAGAAAAGGAATACAAAGACAAACTCGAAGAAGCCTTGTTTGCGGGCTACAAAGCCTTGCAAGCGGGCAAATCTTCGCTTGATGCGGTTGAGATTGCCATCAAAATCCTCGAAGATTCACCGCTTTTCAACGCCGGAAAGGGCGCGGTTTTCACGGCGGACGGCAAAAACGAGCTTGATGCCGCGATTATGGACGGCTCAAACCTCAAAGCGGGCGCGGTTGCCGGACTTCATCGCGTCAAAAACCCGATAAGCCTTGCACGCGGCGTGATGGAGAAGTCGCCGCACGTTATGATGATTGGCGACGGCGCGGAAAAATTTGCCAAAACCATCGGCATCGAATTGGTTAAAGAAAAATACTTTTGGACGCAAGAGCGTTGGGATCAATTACAACAAATCATCAAGCGCGAAAAAGAAAAAGTAAAAAGTAAAAAGGAAAAAGGAAAAAGTGAAAACGCTGAATTTGAAGTCGAAAAGGCTGAAAAATATGGCACAGTCGGCGCGGTTGCGTTAGATGACAAAGGCAATCTTGCCGCCGGAACTTCGACGGGCGGAATGACCTACAAAAAGTTCGGGCGCGTCGGCGATGTCCCGATTATCGGCGCAGGAACTTTTGCAAATAACAACACTTGCGCCGTTTCCGCCACAGGTTGGGGCGAATATTTCATCCGTTTGGGCGTTGCCCGCGATGTTTCCGCGCTGATGGAATACCGCGCAATGCCAATCCAACCCGCCGCCGACCAAGTTATCAAAACCAAGCTCCAAAACCTCGGCGGCGACGGCGGAATTATCGCTATGGACAAGTTTGGAAATATGGCAATCTCCTTCAACTCCGAAGGAATGTATCGCGCCTACATCAACACCGAAGGCAAAGCCGTCGTTGAAATCTACAAAGACTAAAGGCAGAAACACATGCATAAGCAAGTGTGTCAAATCGGCGAATCTAACACACTCCCTCACGGTCGTGTTTCTGCCATTGTCGGATGTGTTTCTGCTATTTGTTGATTAAACTGATGTTAAAACAAGTTCGGGAAACATTATCACACCTTGCGGAAACCTTCTCACAAGTTCGGGAAGCATTATCACAAAGTCGGGTTGCCTTAGCACAAATCGGGGAAAGATTATCACAAGTTGCGGATTTAGTTGCACAGAAAGTGCATTGAATATCACAAGCTACGGATTAATTATCACGTCTTGCGGATGTAATTTCACATATTGCGGAAACGATTTCACAAGACACGGTGATATTGTTACGCAAACCGGAAGCCATATCACGCAAGGCGGATGATTTCTCACTAAACTGAAAATATTTAAGAATAGTTTTTACGGATTATTCTTTACACATTCTTCTTTACAAGTAGTAACTCCGTTGACCGTTCGACATACCGTTTCTATATGATAGTTTGGCGGACAGTTCGTAATCGTATCCGTTACCGATTCGGCGGTTATCGGGGTAACGCTGAATTTGGTTAATTTTTGTCCTGCGAAACCGTGTTTGGCGAGAACTTTTTCAATCTCCCGCATAATCAAGTTGCCATTTTCAAGTATTTTTTTTGCCATAATATTTGCTCCTGAAACTTATTATTTCGACTATTTTGGTGCTTCTAAAATCATTATCCTTCCGGTGGCGAAAATGTTGTTGTCATATTTGAATAAAATTTCCACTTCGCCCGCCGATTTGGTTACGTCTCTAGTCAGCAAAACAGTTATTTCCGTATCCGTATTTTTGATAATTTGCAGTTCTTTTCCTTCAAACAACGCTTGTTTAGCATTCTTTAAATTCATTCCTTTGAAAACAATCGTTTTACTGGCATTAACAAAAACCTGCGACGGCAATGTTTCGGTAATCTTTGGCGGGTCTCCTTTCGGTAAAGCGTCGGGCAGTTCCAAAACAATCCGTTCGCCGCTATTCTTTTGTAGAACAATGCTTTTTATTATTTTTATTTCGTCGGTTGTTAATTGAAATTCGATAAAATTTTCGGTGCTGACGGTCGGGGTAATGGTTATTCCGCCGCTTGGCAAAATCGTGAGTTTGTCCAGATTAGTTCCGCTAATCCAATAGCGACTTCCGACACCGGTAATATCAGCCGCCTTGACTAATTTTACAGTCGCCTGCGAATCAAAATATAAACCTTTTGTAGCAAACCAATCAGTTCCCATCAGCGGGATTCTGAATGAAATTGCCGTGTCTTCTTTAAGCAAGGCGGAAGGAACGTCAACTATCACCATCAGGCATTTTTTGGTAAAAAAGGTATTGCTTTGGTCAGCGGCAACCGCCGCTCCGTCGGTTGTGAGAAGCGTTCCGTTATTTTGAAAAAACTGAACTTTACAACCAAATTCCTGCATTGCGTCTTTCGCCGTAAAAGCCGTATTTTTTACTAAAACGAACGGTGGAAATTGCTGACTCTGTATATTATCTACTGTCAGATTTCCTAAATTAGTATTTTTTAACATCGCCGCAGTGTTATCGCTTTCGGTTTGGGTAGAATTTAATAAATTGAGAGATTTATTTTTTAACTTCAAGACGATTCTGCTGGATTTATCCGATATTGGAGCAACCGAAAGTTCATACAAGACAACGCCGCTTACAGCCGGATTTTTACTTGGCATAACAATCGCAGTGCTGTTTCCGTATCTGCCATTGAGGACAATTTCACTTCCTACAAAAGCGTCTATCGTCGTGCGGATTTGCAGACTTTGGTCGGATTTGATGATTAGTCCGTTTGTCGGATTAGTGAAAACGCTGTTTCCGACCAGAACATTTGTGCCGCTGAAAAAATTCTCGCCTTCGACCGAAAGAATGCCGTTTTTATCATCCAGCGCAAACCAACTTACGTTTTTGACTTTCGGTCTCAGACTCTCTTGAAATCTGCTCGTGGTTGGAACTGAAGCGGATGAAGTGAAATTTTTGGCGTTTCTTTCGTCATCATAGACGGTTAAGGTTTTTCGGTCATATTTTCTCCAATAAGTTTTAATTTCGACATTTAATTTGGATAAGTCTTTAATATCGAAAGTGTCGCTTCGGTCAAGTGAAAGAACGGCGAAAACCTGCCGCATTCCGGGCGAAACCGAACGGCGACCGAGAACCGGACGAAATTGCCAACCGAAAGTCGGACTTTGCCCACTTAAATCTGCTTTGTCGGTTGGTGGCATCTTTTGATAGGTAATTGTGTCCGCGTCCTGATACAGATAAAAAGTTTGCCCGCGTCTTCTTTCCGAATAACCGAGCGTGAAAACCTTGAACACCGCCGAACCGCCGAAGGCATTGGATTTGGTGCTGAGTGCCGACGTATTATAAGTTTTTTCCTGCGGCATCAGAGCCACTACCGAAACCGGCTTGCCGTCTTGAGTTTTTACGGTCAATTCGACAAACGCCGCCATATCTTTGCTGTCTTTTGGCGGGTCGAGCGAAACATTTAACCCAACAACGGTTTGCAGACGTGCGCCGCTTCCGCCTTCGGACGCGAAGGTATGGTTGCCCGTTCCGGCATTGGTGTCAAATCTTATGGCGCGTCCGTATAATGCGTCTTCATAGGATTTGGCAATTTTAAAAGTATTGGCATCAATCCGAATAATATAGTAATCATCAGTTGCGCTCATTCCTTTGGGCAGTATGCCGTCAGAAGTAAATCTGCCTCTTAAGCCGGTCGGAAATCCGTGTGCAGTAGCTGTAACTTTGATTTCGCCACCGTCATTAACAAAACTTGTGGAAGGAATTGTTCTTAAAATGCTTCCGACATCCGTTCGTAAGCGGTCGGAAATTGACCTTTCAAGTAGCATTCGCAGATTAAATATTTTGTATGTCAGGTCAATCTGTTGAGTTAATAAGTCTTCCGAATTGATTCCGAATCTTGGTTGATATGAAGGAGAAGTTATCAAATCGGGAAGAGTCGGCGTTTTGCCCGCAAGTCCGGGCTGAGTCGTATTTTGTTCGCTGACGGTCAACTCACCGCTTCCATTCAGAGTTTGTTTTGTGGTTACACCGGGAATAGGAATTGTCCCAAACTCCAACGAGCGTGCCACATCGCGGCTTTGTGCGCCTTGAGCTAATCCGAGATTGGCATTAAGAGTAGTTTGGTCAATTACCCTGATACTTTGAAGTTGTCTGTCCAATTCTTCGAGCATTATCATCAGCGAACGATTATCAAATACTTTAGGTTCGCTAACACCTATTCCGTTGCAAACGCCCGCGCCGGAGTTTTGACGATTATTAGAACAAGGTTGACTATGAACGGTTAAAATAAAGCAAACGACAATTAAACCGCTTACCAAAGCAATTTGCTTAACAATATTGAAAACAAAATCGCTTTGAGTCTCCGAATAGATAAAATTCCGCTCGCTGTTGATAACTTTTTTCATTATGGTCTCTCCAATTTTGAACTAAAGACAGAATCAAATTACAAAAATGTAAAAATCTTAATAATTTTTTGTTAATTACAATTTCGGTTTATGGAACGGGATGGCTTTGACGGCTTGGTATTCGGGGCTTTTGAAGCCGTATTCTGCGCCGACTAGTTGTTTGAAGCGGCGGGCGCGTTCGTGGATTGAGTCGGTGTCGAGGTAGAAGCGTTTGTTGCGGTTGGCGCGGTCGGTGGAGAGTCGGGCGACGGCGTTGATTGAGGCGGTGTGTTTGGTTTGGGTGTCGTCAACGAAGGAGCGCATTGCGGCAATGAGCAGGGCGGGTTTGGTAACGGAGGCGTATTCGGGTTGCGCTTCGAGATAGTCAATTAATTCATACATTGTCGAAATCTTGGCGGCACTGCTGGTTTGCGCGGCGGAGATGCCTTTGTCCGTTAAATCAAGAATCGGATTGCCGTTTTCATCGAGTTCGACTTTTTTGGCTTTGGCGCGTTTGCCTTGCAATTTTTTGAGATAACTGCGAGCGTCTTTGGCTTTTTCACGGCTTGCACCGCGTCCTTCAAAGGCGGCAATGGCTTCGGCGGCAAGCGAATCGAAACGGTCAATGTCGGTGGCGCGGTCGAGCGCGATTGTCCGCCAATCGGCGCGTGAATTTCCGACGGTTGTTTGCAATCCGGTGCATTCGTCGCGGAAATCTTTTATTGCATTGAGCTTCAAATCATCGGGCGGATTGAGTTTCGGTTGGTCGAGCATTTCGCTTTGAGCAATTAGTTTGTTCCAAGATTCGAGCGTTTTCGGGTGTCCTGATTCGTATTGTTTTTTCGGGTTGTTTTCGGTTGGCATAAATTTCTCCTTTTATTTTATTGGTTGTAAAATCACAGCGTCCGTCGGTGAACGGATATTAACAATTATTTTGTCCGAAATCATTTTGTGGAAAATGTTTCAGCAAGCATTCACATAAATACCGCAACATCAATGCCGTTTGTTATAATTGTTCAAGTGTTTTTTACGCCTGTTTTACAAAAAAGTCAAGCCTTGACGAAGCGACTTCCAAACTACAATTCATTTTTTTTTTACCACGAAAATACACAAAAACGCACGAAAAGAATCAATCTGTTTCGTGCGTTTCCGTGTATTTTCGTGGTTTCATCTTAAAAATAAATCTGTCCGATTACTTAAAGGTTGAACTCCGAACACTTTAATTTGTCGGCAATTTCGGCATTGCATCTTTCGGGTAGCGCGGCAGAAGTTCGTCGCGCATTGCGAGATTATAAACTGCGGCGGCGATGATGATTGCCGAACTCTTTACGTCGTCTTCGATAACGCGCTCGTAAGTATCTAAATTCGTGTGCCAAGTGTGCGAACCGTATTCAATCGGGTCTTGGAAAACGCCGATGCCGGGCAGTCCGGCGTTGTTGAACGATGTGTGGTCTGAGCCGCCGAGTCCGCGGCTTCGGGTGTTGATTGCGCCCAAGATGCCCAAATCTTCAAACGGTTTGACGGATTCGCGCAAGATGTCGGCGGCTTCTGTCGGACCGAAAACGCTCATTCCGCGTGCTTTGCCTGTGCCGGAATCAATGTTGAAATAGCCACCGAATTTTTCGTAAAACGGTTTCGGCGTTTCAAACGAACCGAAATGTTGCTTGACGTAGGCTTGCGAACCTAAAAGTCCTTGTTCTTCGCCCGACCAAAGCGCAACGCGGATTGTCCGACGCGGTTTCACGCCGAGGGCTTTTAAGATTCTTGCGGCTTCCATCATAATCGCACAACCGACGGCGTTATCCGTCGCGCCCGTCGCCGAATGCCAAGCATCGAGATGTCCGCCGAGCATAATTACTTCGTCTTTTTTGTCCGTTCCCGTGATTTCGCCGATGGTGTTGTAGGAAGTTTTGCCTTCGGGATAGATTTTGTTGCGGATGTCGAACTCCAATGAAACGGGCGTGCCGTCTGCCATAATTCGTGCAATGCGTCCGAAATCTTCGTTTCGCATCACGACCGTCGGAATGGCTTTTTTAACGTCGTAATTGCCGCCGCTAAAGGCGCGGATTTGTCCGTGTTCGCGTCCCGCGTCGTTGATGCGGACGAGTGCGCCGCTGGTCAGAATAAATTTATTGAGCTGTTCGTTGATTTGTTGAAAACTCAGTTGTCCTTGCTTTGGTGTCGGCGTTGGTTGCGGTGTCGGAAAAGGTTGCGGTGTGGCGTTCGGATTCAGACGTTGTTTGACCACTTCATCGCTCAGACGTTTCGGTTGCGGATTGATGTTGACGGGAATTACGGCAGGTTTGCCCATCAAAAGCATTTTGCCGCGCACTTTTGTTTTGATTGAGTCAAAATAAGCGGTCAATTCTTCCTGCGTCGGACGCTCAGGCAAAATAATCTGAAATACTTGTCCGCGGGCAACGAGGCGTGTGCTTGGTGTCCACGCCAGAACCTCAAAAACCAGCGAATCTTTCACCGGCGCGGTAATAAATCCCGAAGCACGTTCATTCACCCAACCGACATTGCCAAAGTCCCAAGGTTCGAGCCGCGCTTCATCGAATCCCCAAGTTTTCATACGGTTTGCCGCCCATTCTCCGGCGGCTTTGAGATTCGGCGAACCTGTTAGACGCGGTCCGTAAATATCGGTTAAAACTTGCAGAGTTTTCATAATCTGCGAATTGTTTTTTCCTTCATTGCGAATCTTTTGGTTGATTTCAGAATCAAATTGCGCCGAAGCCGTTTGAATTAAAAATGCTAAAAGCAAAAATAGCGTCGTAAATTTCATTGTCGTCTTTTTCATAATTTTTAAAAAGCTGTGTTCAAGCTCAAATAAGACTAAAAATTTAACCGCGAATTAACACGAAACAACACGAAATTTGCCTAGTTTCTTGTTGTTTCGTGCCGTTTCGTGTAATTTCGTGGTTAAAAAAACCTAAATTCGAGTTTTCAAATTCTAGAGCAGATTTGAGTTGAGTGTTTAGAAAGCAAGGGCAGAAACACGACTGTTAAGGAGTGTGTTGATGGTTGAGCGTTTTGACAC